>NZ_JBVHMN010000005.1:0-409379 GCF_055558435.1 Streptomyces sp. NPDC025784 | reverse complement strand
ATCCGATCCGACAACCGCTCACCTGACGACTTCACCTGTCCAGGCCTTGGCACACCACACCCAACGACCCACCACCATCAAAGTCACCGGTATTGCAGCTAGACCCTGTCCGGTCCGGTGGCTCTTTCCGCGGAGACACACCCTGGGGGAGGAGCGAGGCGGCGGGGGGAGTGCCGGCTCGGCGAGCGTTTTCCGACCGATGTCGCGAGAATGGCGAATGGTGTCAATCAAGCCCATGGCTGACTGAAGGCCGGGTGACCATCAGGCGGGACGCGCCCAGCGCCGCGGATCTCCTGTTTGCCGCCCGGCTCGCCGTGCAGTCCGCAGAATCGCCCATCGGCCGGCCGGACGGCCGACCCCACTCCACGCGCGAAGGCTCCCGGTATGACCACCGTCACCGCATACGCTGCACCCGTAGGCAAGGCTCCCCTGGAGCGCACCACCATCGAACGCCGCCCGCTCGGCGAGTCCGACGTCATGATCGACATCGAATTCTGCGGCATCTGCCACTCGGACATCCACCAGGTCCGAGAGGGCTGGGGCGACGGCATCTTCCCCATGGTCCCCGGCCACGAGATCACCGGTGTGGTGACAGAGGCAGGCTCCAAGGTCTCCCGGTTCACCGTGGGCGACCGTGTCGGCGTGGGATGCATGGTCGACTCCTGCCGCAGATGCGAGAACTGCAAGGCGGGACTGGAGCAGTACTGTCTCCAGCAACCGACCTGGACCTACAACGCGATCGGCAAGGACGGGCAGCCGACGTACGGCGGCTACTCCCAGAAGATCGTGGTCGACGAGAACTACGTCGTGCGCATCCCCGACGGCCTGCCCCTGGACGTGGCCGCCCCGCTGCTGTGTGCCGGCATCACCACCTACTCGCCGCTGAAGCTCTGGAACGCGGGCCCCGGCAAGAGGGTCGCTGTCGTGGGGTTCGGCGGGCTCGGCCACATGGGAGTCAAGATCGCCCATGCCCTCGGCGCGGAGGTGACCGTGCTGTCGCAGTCCCTTCGCAAGAAGGACGACGGCCTGCGCCTGGGCGCCGACCACTACTACGCGACCGCCGACGCGAAGACGTTCACCGACCTCGCCGGTTCGTTCGACATCATCATCAACACGGTCTCGGTGCCGCTCGACTACGCCGCCTTCCTCTCCCTCCTGCGGACGGGCGGAGCCCTGGTGAACGTCGGCATCCCCGAAGAAGAGGTGCAGGTCTCGCTCGCCTCGATCTTCGGCAACCGCCGCAGCCTGACCAGCTCGAACATCGGCGGAATCCGCGAGACCCAGGAGATGCTCGACTTCTGCGCCGATCGCCAACTGGGCGCCGAGATCGAGCTGATCGAGGCCGGCCAGATCAACGAGGCCTACGAGCGGGTCGCCAACAGCGACGTCCGGTACCGGTTCGTGATCGACACCGCGACCCTGTGACCGCCACGTGAATGCGCAGCGCGGCGCTCCGGCCCGAGCTGCGCACCGCGCGTCCTGCCGCTGCCGGTGAGAAAGACAGCCTCAAGCGCTGAACACGCAAACGCGGAACCGGACTCCGCCACAAGCAATCCGGCCGACCTGGCCGCGGGCCTTCGGGAAGGGCGCATGGTCTGGTCATCCAAGCGGCGCGGGCGGGCGAGGCCCAAGCTCCCCCGGCCCGGTGTGTGCAGGCGCCGACGGCACACCCTGCACACCGAACACCTGATGTTCTACACCCCCCTGACCATGCTGGATCGCGCCGCTTCCTGGGCCGTGTGCTCGGACACCGAGGCGCAACGGTGGCTCGGCTGGGGGCCCGACCAGGTCATAGCCGACGACCACGTCCGTGAGGCCCTGACCGAGCTGCGTCCTGGGGACGCCGACACGTGCTTCCCGTCCCTGCTGCCGCGCCGCCTGTTGAGCGAACCCTTCGAGCCTCCCGCGGACCGGACGCAGCGGCTCATAGGGGTGCGCCTGGACGACGGCAGATACGCGGCGACCCTGCAGCTCACCACCGACACCGGGGAGATCGGCGGAGCACTCGCCCCGCATGCCCGCGGCCTGGGTCTCGGAGCCGAGCTGTTCCGGGCGGCCGCACTGTTCGCTCACACCCACATGGGGCTGCGGAGCGTCCAGGCCGGTCATGAAGCGGCGAACGCTGCATCCGCTCGGGCCCTGGTGAGCGCCGGATTCGTGGCGGACGACGGTCCGCCCCGCTTCACCCTGCCGGACGGCCGTGAGATAGACGCTCGCTGGCTGCGGCATACGGCCGTGGAAGGGGCCTCCAGCTGCCACGAGGGATCATCGAGGCTCTGACGCAGGTACCCCTGCGGACAGGTACAGAGAGTGGCTCTGCCCGGTCGATCCGATCACGCTGATCGCGGCGGGCCCGCTCCGGCCGAAGGCCGGGGCCGAGCGGGGACGACTCCGGGCTTCGGCACCAGAGCCCGGCCCACTCCGGGCCGGCCGCGACGCCACAGTCGCCGCCCGCCGTTTCACCTGCTGTCGAGCGCGGGGCGGGCGTCATCCACGGTCGGGCTGCCAGGGGGTTTCGTTCGGATCGGCTCGGGTTCGCGGCGCCGGGTACGGCGCCTCGCCGCGTTGTCGGACCACCCGAGTACCCCCGGTACGCGGGTGATCCTCCGCCTTGCGAGGCACCGCACCGGACGCCGCGGCCTGATCCGAGCCGATCCGAACCAAACCCCTAGGCGCCTGCGTGGCGGGCGGTTGCGGTCGATGGCCGACGCGCCGCGCGGCTGCGCGCCACGACCCGCCGGGAGGGCACGGGATTGCGCAGGTACAGGGACGTCGTGACCAACAGGCCGGCGAAGACTGCCAGCAGGAGAAGGGACACCCACATCTGCCGGGACCCGGGATGCGTCCACCCCGTGTACGCGGCAGTGACCGCCCACAGGACGGTCCCTCCCGCATAGAGGACGCGAATGCGGCGCAGACCACGCACCGCCGAGGAGCGCTCAGGAAGTTCGGCCGTTGCTGTCATGCAGGGCCGCGTACCCCACTTTGCTCAGCCATCACAGTGGTGCCGAGAGCCGATGCTGCCCTGCTTGTCGGACAAGGCCGCGTCGAGGCAGCCGACTGCACCCCTCCACGCGCCGCTGACCAGGTACGACGGCAGGTCGTCCGCCACTTGCCCCACGCCTCGTCAACTCCAGGAGCCACTGATCGGGTGGAGCTGCCCATGGCCTCGCCGATGACACGGCGGGCGGAGACGGCGCGTCATGTCGGGTCATACCGGATCCGGGAGGTCCATCAGCGCGAGCGCAGCCGGGTCGATCACGACCGCGATGTCGGTGATCCGGCCGTCCACGACGGTGAACACGAGGACCGACATAGGGGTACCGTCCTCGCGCCAGGAAAGGACTCCAGGACGGCCGTTGACGAGTACCGCCCGCCCGCAACCCCGCCGCCCGCAAGCTGTGCTCCGGCGGCGACCTTGGTGGCGCCGAGCCTGACGACCACCCCCTCCAGGGAGTCGACGGCCAGCCTCACCTCGGGATCGAGCACCTGCAGCAACGCCTCGAAGTCGCCGCGGCGAGCCGCCGCCAGGAGCGCCTGGACCACTTTGCGCTGCTCCGGCTCCGCCACCGGCGCCCGCTCCGTCCCCCGTACCTTTCCGCGGGCGCGGGACGCGAGCATCTTGGTGGCGCCGGTGGACTTGCCGAGTATCCGGCCGATCTCGTCGAACGACACCGCGAACAGGTTGTGGCTGGTCCCCGTGTCCTGGCGGGAGAGCCGCAGCCAGGCCTCCTGGACGGCGTCCTCGGCCTCGGCGCGTGATCCGAGCAGACGGCCGGCGACCGTGAGCAGCCGGTCGCGCTGGGACTCGAATGCCTCGGTCACCGGGTCGGCCGGACTGATGTCGCACATGGGGTTACCTTCCTCGGATCCGCTCCGTCACGGGGATGACGGGCCCGGAAGGGCACAGGTAACCGATGAAGGAGCGGGAACGATGGAGGCACGCGTGAAGGGTTCGGGAAACCCTGCGGTGATCGCGGCAATTCAGCAGCTCAACAGGGCGATTCACGTGGCGGGCGTCGACCGGCGCCTGCTGGCGTTGGTCCATCTGCGGGCCGGCCAGATCAACGGTTGCAGTCCGTGCGTCTTCGCCGGTGTCCAGTCGGCGAAGACGGCCGGTGAGACGGACGAACGCCTGCACCACGTGGCCGCGTGGAGCGAGACGCCTTTCTACGCCGATCAGGAGCGGGCGGCGCTCGCGCTGACCGAGGCGGCCACCCGCCTGCAGGACGGCGCGCCGGGTGTGACCGATGAGATCTGACACCGCCGCCGCCCACTTCACCGAAGAGGCGCTCAGCGCGATCATTCTGGTGATCGCAATGACCAACTTCTTCAACCGGATCAACCGCACGATCCGTGAGCAGGCCGGCAAGACCTGGTGATTTCGGCGTGACGTCATGTCTCCTGGGACCACGCATTCCTACGGAGAGGCGGGCACCACGCCGTCCGGACGCCGCGGCCATGGTGGCTTCCTCGTCAAGCCGGCCCTTCAGGTGAGCAGTTGACAGGAAGGCCGGGTCCGGGAGCACACTCCCGGACCCGGCCTTCACGTGAACGTCAGCGGGCCATGAGCGCGAAGACGCCCCAACCGAGGTACTCGCGCTCGTACCTGGCGTAGCGGGCGGGCTCTCGGGAGAGCTCGGCTCTCAACTCGGCGGCCGACTCGTCGGCGGGATTCCGGTCGAGCCAGCGTCGGATGTTGAGCCACTGCGCGGCCCGGTACCGATCCCAGCTGTCCTGGTCCGCGAGCACCATTTCGACGACGTCGTAACCCAGTTCACCGAACTGTTCGATCAGCTCGGGCAGCGGTCGGAAGTCGTCCTCGGTGCTGGCGTGGCATGCTTCGACCGTGTCCTGGTCCGGTGGCATCCGACGCCAGTACGGTTCGCCGATCAGCAACATGCCGCCGGAGCGGAGGCTGCGGCGCAGCAGCTCGATCGTGCCGACGAGCCCATCGCCGATCCAGGTGGCGCCGATGCACGCGGCGAGGTCGACAGGCGCGTCCGCGACGTATCCGGACGCGTCGCCATGGACGAAGTCCACCTGACCGGCGACGCCGAGTTCGGCTGCACGGGCACGGGCCCTGGCCGTGAATTCGGTGCTGATGTCCACTCCGGTCCCGACGACACGGTGGGCGCGGGCCCAGGTGCACAGCATCTCGCCGGAACCGCTGGCGAGGTCGAGCACACGCGTCTCGGGGGCCAAGCACAGGGCCTGCCCCAGAGCAGCCAGCTTCTCGCTGGTCAACGGGTTGTGGATGCGATGACTGCGCTCGCGGATGGTGAAGCTACGTGGAAGATCCACTGGGTGAGGTCCTTACGTCCGATGAGGTCATGACGTGTGCGAGGGACGGCCTGTCGAAGCCGGCCGCCGTTGCCTGGACCGTCATCAAATGCACCTCTTCCGACTGTGGGGCACCTACGAGCCTCGGTGAGGCTAGGACGCACGAATACCTGTGTCCATCGCTTTTCGCCGGTGCATGACTCTCCGTGTCCGAGCTTGCCCTGCGGGCCTGCCCGATGCCCGCGGTCCTTCCTCCACGGTGGTCACGTGCCCGGCGAGGACCCGGGGACCGGTCGCGGAAATCACCCGGATCGTGTGAGGCCGAGCGCTCTCCTCGGGTGCAGCGTGGGCTCAGAACGCCATCGGGGTGAAGCCCGGGCGGGAGAAGAAGGGACCACGCAGATGTACCTGGCGAACGACTATCCGCTGCTGAGCGCCTTCTGGACCATGCTCTGGTTCTTCCTGTGGATCATGTGGTTCTTCCTGCTCTTCAAGGTCGTCTTCGACATCTTTCGTGACGACACCCTGAGCGGATGGGGCAAGGCCGGCTGGCTCGTGTTCGTGATCGTGCTGCCGTTCCTCGGCGTCTTCGTCTACCTCATCGCCCGAGGCAAGGACATGGGGCGTCGTGACGTCGAACAGGCGAGGGCGCAGAAGCAGATGTTCGACTCCTACGTCCGTGAGACGGCGGGCGGCAGCCGGACCAGCAGCGCCGACGAACTGGCCAAGCTCGCCGAGATGCGCACCCGCGGCGACATCACCCAGGAAGAGTTCCAACAGGCCAAGGCGCTGGTCCTGAGCGGCAGCAGCCCCACAGGGGATGCCACTCGGGTCGGCACCCCCAGCCCTCGTTGATCAGCGGACGAAACCGATGGTGGCCGCGGCCGGCCGGGTTCCCCGGCGACCGCGGCCACCGGTCCGTCCGTCGGTTCAGGCCGGTTGCGTGGCGCAGTGGGCGACCGCCAGGGAGCCGTCGGGCTCCTCGGTGACGCGTACGCCGTCACTGATCCGGTCGAGTGTGGCGCGCAACCAGGCGCGATCCGCGCCGGACGGGACCTCGAGACGCATGCGGCGGGCCTGCAGGGGCAGCAGGCGCAGGCCGGTCAGCCGGCCGGTGGCGGCAGCCACCGTGACGAGGTAGGCGATCCGCAGGTCGTCGCGGTACTCCTCGTAGCCGTCGATGCCCTCGTAGTCGTCCACGAAGTCACCGCAGCCGTACAGGATCAGCCGGTCCCGGTACACCTCGATGGCGCGGGGGTGGTGCGAGGAATGGCCGTGGACGACGTCGACGCCGCCGTCCACCAGGGTACGGGCGAAGCGCACCTGGTCCCGGGGAACGCGGTATCCCCAGTTCGAGCCCCAGTGCACGGACACGACGACGATGTCGCCCGCGCGCTTCGCCGCCCGCACCTGGCCAACCACACCGGCGGCCGCGGCCGCCGACAGCTCGGGGAGATGGGCCACCCCGGAACGATCCGGGGCCGCGGCCCAGTCGGACGGGATGCCGCTGGAGCAGGCCCCGAGGGCGAACACCAGCACCCGGCCCCCACCCGTGACCGGTACCGCCGCGGGCGCGTACGCCTCCTCGTCGGTCCGCCCCGCCCCCGCCGCGCGCAGTCCCGCGAGGGCCAACGTGGCCAGCGTCTCCTCCAGGCCCTCGCGGCCGAAGTCCAGCACATGGTTGTTGGAGAGGACGCAGACGTCCGGCCGGGCCACCGCGAGGGCCGGCAGGTTCGCCGGATGCATCCTGTAGTGGATCGCCTTGTCGGGGGCGAAGGTGTCGCTGCGCGTGACGGACGTCTCCAGATTCACGATCCGGACCGCCGGAGCGCTCTCGTCCAGGAGGTGGAGTGCTTCGCCCCAGGGCCAGGAAGACGGAACGGGGGCGGGAATCGGACCGTGCACCGACTCCGCCATCCGCACGTAGGAGCCCGCGTCCTCGACGTATCCCTCCCGCAGCTGCGGATCGCTCGGATGCGCGAGGATCTGATCGACGCCGCGCCCGAGCATGACATCGCCGCACAGAAACAGCGTCAAGGTCCCGCCGCCCATGTGTCCACGCTAGACCTCGACCGACCCCGTCCAAAAGGTCCCCACGTCCCCGCGGCCGGGACGAGAAGGTGTGGGGCCGGCCGACTGCCTGAAGCCCGTCCCGTTCTCGGAGCACACGGGGCGGCTCAGCCACGACCCCCGACGTCCCGTGGTTCGCGCCCGGGCGGGATCCGGCAGCCTCGGTGGCCCGTCCGGGCGGCGGACCGCCCCGGACGGAAGAGTCACCGACAGTGCAGGGTTGCGATCATGAAGTCACCGTGAACGACTCATTGCATGATCAGACACGCGATGCGCACGCTCTGCGCCGCCACCCTCGTGGCCGCCCCCCTCGTCCTGACCGCGACGCCTGCACAGGCCCTGACTTCGTGTACGGTCAACGGCGTTCCCGTGTCGGGTACGACCGTCAGTGGTACCGCCGGCTCCGACTACATCAGCTGCGGTGCCCTCGCCATGGACGACAGGGTCGACGGCTTGGGCGGGAGCGACTCGATCGTCATCAGCGGCCTCGTCGCCGGCACCGTCGACGGCGGCACCGGGAGCGACTTCATCACGGCCAACGCCGGTACCACGGGGAGCGGCGGGATCCTCGGCGGCGCCGACGGCGACTTCATCTCCGTCGGCCCGAACGCCGGCACCGTGGACGGCGGACTGGGGGTGGACTTCTGCCGAGTCGCCTCCGGCAACGCCCCTGTCAACTGCTGAGCAGCAACGGTTCGTCGGGCCGGCCGACCACGATGCGCCGGGTGGCCGGCCGGCGTGCCCCATCCTGCGCGGCCACCCGGTCCACTGTGTCCTGAGGTACGACGCACGGTCGCGGACGGGTGGATCGACGGGCCACCGGCCCGATCGTCGAGCAAGGCCAACGGGGCTTCCCCGGGGCAGAGTCAGGCATTCCACCACAGCAGTTGACCAGCAGGCTCGCGGCCATGCATGCGGTCCTGCCGTTCCTGATCCTGCTCGCCGGCCTTGCCGCGGTACTGGGCGCCTTCACCCTGCCGGCTTCAGGCATGCGCCGTCGAGGGCTCGCGGGCGGAGCCGTGAGCGCGGCCTCCTCCTACGAAGAGGCGTTCCGCGTCACCGCACACGAAGCGCATGTCGAGATCCGCGCGCAGCAAGAACGCAAGGCGCCCCTCCTCTCGCCCGACGACCACTGGCGACGAACCCCCGCCGACGTCACTCACGTCAGCGCAGAAGAGGGTGCATCGCTCCGCCGGGCACGCCCTCACCGCTCAAGGCGGGGCCCGCGCCGGTGGGCGGATCGCCTCAGGACCCGGGGCTGAGTGTCGACGTGGCCACCCCGGGCGGGCGCGAGGCGTGCATGCCGTCCCCGCCCGGAGCGGCACCGCGGGGCGCGGCGCGGCATCCGCGCCCCGCGGTCATCACCGGTCGTCGCCAGGTGTCGCCCGGGGGAGAGGGTCAGTACCGGGCGCCGACGGGAGCCGGGAGGGTGTCGAGGTCGTCGAGATCGGCCGCAGACAGCTGGACGTCGGCCGCGCCCGCGTTGTCGGTGAGGTACTTCGGGGTCTTGGTGCCGGGGATGGGGACGACGTGCGGGCCCTGGGCGGTGAGCCAGGCGAGGGCGACCTGCGCGGGGGTGGTGCCGTTCCGGTCGGCGACCTTACGGACCTTGGCCGTGATGTCGAGGTTGGCGCGCAGGTTGTCCTGCTGGAAGCGCGGCAGACGCCGGCGCTGGTCGTTCTTCGGCAGTTCGTCGAAGGACGCGAAGCGTCCGACGAGGAAGCCGCGGCCCAGCGGCGAGTAGGGCAGGAGACCGATGCCGTGCTCGATGCAGTAGGGCAGGACCTCGGCCTTGACGTCGCGGGTCCACAGGGAGAACTCGGACTGCACGGTGGTGACCGGGTGCACGGCCTGGGCCCGTCGGATCTGCTCGACGCTGACCTCGGACAGGCCCAGGTGGCGGGCCTTGCCGGCGGTGACGGCTTCGGCCAGGGCGCCCCAGGTCTCCTCGACGGGGACCTCGGGGTCGACGCGATGCAGCTGGTAGAGCTCGACGTGGTCGGTCTTCAGGCGGCGCAGGCTGGCGTCGATCGCCGCGCGTACGTGTTCGGGTCGTCCGTTGGGCTTGACCAGCGGGGCACCGCCGGGGCCGCCGGTCGGGTCGATGCATTCCATGCCGACCTTGGTGGCGATCACCGCACGGTCGCGGCGGTCGGCCAGAGCCCGGCCGAGGAGTTCCTCGTTGGTGTACGGGCCGTAGACGTCCGCGGTGTCGATCAGGGTCATGCCCAGGTCGAGGGCCTGGTGGATGACGGAGACGGAGGTGGCTTCGTCGCGTGGGGCGGCCATGTCGTAGGCGAAGCTCATCCCCATGGCGCCCAGGCCGATGACGCCGACCTCAGGTCCGTGCGTGCCCAGGTTGGTCTTGCGCATGCTGTGATCTGCCTTCGTACGGGATCAGAGGGGACAGCGACCGGCACCGTGATTCAACCGACCGGTCGACTACCAAGAACGTAGGCGGACGGGGCAGCAAGGGTCAAAGGGCGGAAGGGGCTGAGCCGGGACCGGCTTTCTCGCACCTGAGAGGCACGGACTCCCACCGGGACAGGTCAGCCGCCACGAAGCCCCCGGTCGTCGAGTCCACCGTAGATGTGGGCCTCTTGGCACTGAGGTGCGTCGAGGCAGACGGCCTCGCCGCGGTAGAGGACGATGAGCGAGTCCTCGCCGCGCCACCAGGTGCCGGTGAGCGGCCGGCGTGGATCCCGAATGTCCGGCCCCGGCACGCGCAGCCCCTGCACCTCGACGAAGTGGCGGGCCCGAGTGCTGCCGCTGCCCTCGCCGGCTCAGGTGAACAGGACGTTGTCGATGTCGATGGTGACGAGTTCCTGATCCCGGGACACCGTTCCGTCCGCGCGGAGCCGGTGGACACGGCGCCGGGTAGGGACCATGATCCCGTCGAACTCCTGGTACGCGGAGGGATAGTGCGCGGCGGGACCCGCGTTGACGACTTCGGGTGTGTAGTCGTGTCGGCGCAGCAGGCCGTCCGAGTCGAAGAAGAACACCTGCCGGCGGCAATGTGTCGCGATGTGATCCGGGAACGTGACCTCCAGGCGCCTCCAGATCTCTCCTTCCTCGACGATCGGAGGCAGTTCCACGCTCCTGAACCCGGGGGAGGCGAAGGTGAACGGGGACGTGAGATACGTCCACATGGCATACCCGGCGAAGTAGGCGACCTGCAGATCGTCCCAGGGGGCCTGTGCGTCGCTGGGGAACGAGGCGCGTGGGTCGAAGCGCTCGGCCTTCACCTCACATCCGACGGTTTCCACGGCCACTCGCCGGGCGGTGACAGAAGTCCACAGGCCGGCTGCGGTGAAGGGGTGGTGGCTGGCGTACTGCCGGTGCAGGCTGAGCCGAACGGTCCCCTGACTCAAGGTCCCCTCCTGCCCCTTCAACCGCCACAGAGAACCGCCGAGGCGGAAGTGCACCGTGGCCGAGCTGAACCGGTTGTAGCGGTCCAGACCGCCGTGCGCCTCGATGACCGTCGTGAGCAGATCATCCATGGCATGACTCTCCTTGATCTTCGGCCGGTTGGGGTCGATCCGGCCGAGCGTGCCGGTGGGACCGCGCTACTGGGCCTCGGCTTCGCCGGAGTCTGTGCCCGCACCTGCGACGCGTCCAGGAACCTGGGTGCCACGCTCATGGACGTGAGGCGCCGGCGTGCGGTCGATGTGGAGGCTGAGCAGTTCCGGACGGCTGTAGTGGCCGCGCGAGTCCATCAGGCGCTTGCGCAGGTCGATCTGTGCGAGGTCCAGGTCGGCGACGACCTCGCCCTCGCCGGACGTGAGCGGCTCGCCGACGATGCGGCCCTGGGGGTCGACGATGGCGGTGAAGAAGCCACCGGAGATCGCGGCGACGGGCCCACCGGTGTCCGCGGCGATCTGCTCCTGCTGGTCGGCGTCGAGCCAGGCGGTGGCGTTGACCACGAAGCACGCCGACTCCAGTGCGTGCTGGCGGATGTTGACCTCGATCTGCTCGGCGAACAGTTGGCCGCCGAAGGCGCCGGGATACATCGCGGCGTGGATCTGCTCGCCGTCGGCGATCAGGGCGTAACGCGCCAGCGGCAGGTAGTGCTCCCAGCACGCGAGCTGCCCGATACGGCCGACGGTGCTGTCCACCGCATGCAGGCCAGATCCGTCGCCCCGGCCCCAGACCATCTGCTCGTGATAGGTCGGCGTGATCTTGCGGCGACGCTGGATCAGCGTGCCGTCCGCGTCGAACAACAGCTGAGTGTTGTAAAGGGTGCCGCCATCGCGCTCGTTGACACCGATCGAGACGACCATCCCCGCTGCCCGGGCGGCCTCGGCGATCGCATCGGTGTCGGCGGACGGTACGGTCACCGCCTCCTGCATCAGACGCAGGTGCTCTGTGGCCGCCATGTAGGGCGGCTGCACGAAGGAGAAGTAGGGGTAGTAGGGGACGACGGTCTCGGGGAAGACGGCGAACTGGACACCCTGCTCGCCCAGATCGCGGATCTTCTGCACGACCTTCTCGATGGTGCCGGCGCGGCTGTAGAGCACGGGGCTGATCTGTACGGCGGCGGCTCGAACGACGGTCATGAGTGGATTCCTTCCGGACGGGGTGCGGTGCGTAGACGCGTGATGGCGCCTTTGTCGGCTTCTGGAGGCGGATGCACGTAGGAGGGGAGCGGCGATGCGGTACGAGGCGTGGGGCGGCCGGGGAGTACGGGCGAGGCCTCCGCTGCGCGAAGTCGCAGTCGGAGCGCGCCGGTCGCCGGATCCATGGGCTGTGCCGATGAAAGGGTCGGGACCGCGCGGGGCCCGCGGGTGAGCCGCGGGCCCCTTGGCGCGGACGTCGTCAGCGGCCGGGGAACCGCTGGGTGATCTCCTGGAGGACCCAGCCGTTGCCGTCGGGGTCGCTGAAGGTGGCGTAGGAGCCGTAGGAGGCACGCTCGGGGTGCGGGCCTGCGAGCCGTTCCTGGCCCGGGCTGTCGTGGACGACTTCTCCGCCGTCGTGTCCGTGGAAGAAGATGCCCTTGTCGTCGTGGAACACCTCGCTCACCGCTATGCCCCGGCCGGCGAGCTCGGCGCGGGCCTCTTCGACGTCCGTGACGATGAGGTAGAGGCCCTGGGCCGAACCGGGCGCGGCGGTGGTGAGGCCCCTGCCGAAGATGATCGAGGCCTCGGAGCCGGGCGGTGTCAGGTGTACGGCCCGGAAGTCGCCGGTGACGTCCTTGTCCAGGTCGAGCCTGAAACCCGCCTTCTCGTAGAAGGACTTGGCGCGGTCGACGTCCGAGACGGGCAGGACGAAGAGCTCGAGTTTCATGGTCATTTCGTTGATTGCCTTCATTGTTCGGGTCCCGTGCGTGGTGCGGGACCTGTGGGGGGAGAAGTCTGCGGATACGAACCGACGGTCCGTGCGCATCGAATCACGGAGGGTGAGACTGCAGGGGGTGTCGCCGGATGTACCCGGGGGTGTCGCGGCACGGGCTGAAGTCGATCCGCGAACCCTCGTAGATACGAGCATATGCTCCTAATTGGGCGAGGGCAAGGCTCCTCGCGTTCCGTCGCGGGTGATGTGGGCCATGGAATTGTGACACGTTACGAGCAAGTGCTCCTATTATGTGATCGGGCTGTCAGGGTCAGCCGATGCCGGAACGTCGAACGCGGTACCCGCAGCACTGATGCGGCGAGTTCGCGAGATCGCGGCCGGGTGGCTGCCCCAAGTCCCGCGGCGAGGCCGCTGGAGATCACGACGTCGCGCTCCACGGGCTCGCGGGCGATCTGGCACCATCCGCCCAGGTGGCCGAAGACCTCTCGCGAGCGGGCAACAGAAAACGATCACCGAAGAAACGAGTGCCGCAAAGGCCGGGTCCTCAACCGCTGCGTCAGAACGGGCCGTGCAGACTGCCCAGCCTGTCGGTAAGACGCAGATTCTCGGAGTAGTCGACGGGGCAGGCGATCACGGAGACCGCGTCCTGGTCGAGGGCATGGCGCAGCGCGGGCAGGAGCTGGTCGGCGGCCTCGATCCTGTTCCCGCGGGCGCCGAAGCTCTCCGCGTAGGCCACCAGATCCGGATTGGTGAATCGGGTGTGGCTGTGACGGCCGAGTTCGAGTTCCATCTTCCAGGTGATCAGGCCGTACTCCTGGTCCACCAGAACGAGGACGACCAGGGGGATGCGTTCGCGGACGGCGGTCTCCAACTCCTGGGAGTTCATCAGGAACGAGCCGTCTCCCATCATTGCCAGGACGCGTCGGTCCGGGCGGGCCAGTTTGGCGGCGATGGCGCCCGGGAGCGCGAACCCCATGGTGGACAGGCCGTTGGAGACCAGGCAGGTGTCCGGTTCGTAGGTCGGGTAGAGACGGGACATCCACATTTTCCCGGCGCCGGTGTCGGCGAGCACGATGTCGTGGCGGTCCAGCGCCGTACGTACGTCGGAGACCACGCGTTGCGGTACGAGGGGGAACGTGTCGTTGTCACGTCCGTACTGAAGTTCTTCATCGAGCAGGGTTCGGATCTTTTGGCTGCTCCCCGAGTCGTAGGTGAGGCCGTCGGGCAGTGCTTCCGCGAGCGCGTCCAGTGCCAGCGAGGGGTCGCCTTCGACGCCCACGGTTACCGGATAATGGGTGTCGACCTCGGCGGGGAAGCGGTGGACGTGCACGATTTGCTTGTCGCCGTTCGGGTTGATCTTGACCGGGTCGAACTCCTGGATCTCGTAGCCCACGCAGAGCAGCACGTCGGCTTCGTCGAAGCCGAAGTTGCTGTAGTCGTGGCGCATGAACCCGACCGCTCCGAGGGCGCCAGGGTGGTCGTCGGGGAAGACACCCTTGCCGTGGAAGGTGGTCGCGACCGGGAGGTTCAGCCGATCGGCGAACCGCACCAGGGCGGCCGAGGCCCCGGCTCTGGCGGCGCCGTGGCCTGCCAGCACCACCGGGTGCCGTGCGGCCGCGAGCACCTCGGCGGCTCGTGCGATCTGGGAGGGTGACGGTGCTTCGGCGCGCACCGCGTCGACCGGCAGGGGTGCCAGGGGCGCGGCGGGACGCTCGGCCTCGATGTCCTCGGGCACCGCCAGGAACACGGCGCCGGGACGCTCGCTCTGCGCGGTCTTGAAGGCTTTGCGTGTCATCTCCGGTACGGCGTCCGGACATTCGATGCGGGCCGACCACTGGGTGACGGGAGCGAACATCGAGACCAGGTCGATGACTTGGTGCGACTCCTTGTGGGTGCGTCGCAGGGAGCCCTGGGCGGCCAGGGCCACCATCGGCACGCTGTTGGTCATGGCGTCCGCGGTGCCGAGCAGCAGATTGATCGCTCCGGGCCCCAGGGTGGCTGAGCACACCCCAGCGCGGCCGGTCAGCCGCCCGTAGATCTCCGCCATGAACGAGGCGGCCTGCTCGTGGCGCACGAGGACGTACCGGATCCCGGAGCCGTTCAGCGCGTCGACGAAGCGGATGTTCTCCTCACCCGGGATCCCGAAGACGTACTCCACGCCCTCGGCCCGCAGGCAGCGCACCAGCAGATGCGCGACGTCCTCCACTGTTGCCGTGTTTCGCGACTCGCTCGCGTTCTCGGTACCCATGACATGAACGTAGGCACGCCCTCCGTACCCGGCCACTCGTCGGCACCCGACCGGGGGCGCGTACAGCTGAGAGCCATTCGGAGGCGTTGTGGTGGCGACCGCCGCGGTCGGCCCGCACGCTGGGCGCATTGGACGAGCCGTCGCGCACAGGCCGGCGGCAGGGCTCTGGGAGGACCGTGTGACCGCTTCGTCGCCCACCACTGACACACCGCCGGCGCGGTACGACGATCTGCGGGCCCTGGTGATCAACTGCACGCTCAAACCCTCGCCCGAGACGAGCAACACCCAAGGACTGATCGACCGCAGCACCGCCATCCTGGACGCCCAAGGCGTGCACGTCGAAGTCGAACGGGCCGTCGACTACGACATTGCGACAGGCGTGTGGCCCGACATGACGGAGCACGGCTGGGAGACGGACGCCTGGCCCGGCTTGTACCAGCAGGTCATGGCGGCCGACATCCTCGTGCTGGCCGGTCCCATCTGGCTGGGCGACAACAGCTCCGTGATGAAGCGCGTGATCGAACGTCTCTACGCCTGCTCCAGCCTGCTCAATGAAGCCGGCCAGTACGCCTACTACGGCCGCGTCGGCGGCTGCCTGATCACCGGCAACGAAGACGGCGCCAAGCACTGCGCCATGAACGTCCTCTACAGCCTGCAGCACCTGGGCTACACGATCCCGCCCCAGGCGGACGCCGGCTGGATCGGGGAGGCGGGCCCCGGCCCCTCGTACCTCGATCCCGGCTCGGGCGGACCGGAGAACGACTTCACCAAACGCAACACCAGCTTCATGACCTGGAATCTTCTCCACCTGGCGCGGGCGCTGAAGGACCTCGGAGGCATCCCCGCCTACGGCAACCAGCGCTCCGCCTGGGACGCCGGCTGCCGACGCGACTTCGAGAACCCTGAGCACCGGTAGCGAGATGCCGAGGGCAGGTGGCGAACGGCCCTCGGGTCCGGTCCCGTCCAGCGGGCCGGGGCGCCGGAGACCGGGCAGGAAGCGTGCGCAACAGGACCCGGCTGCGACTCACTTGGTCCTGCCCCCGGATCCGTCGGGCCGTCCCTGCCACTTCGATCTCCACACGCCTCGGCTTCCTGGCTCAGGCCGTATCCCCATGCTTCAGACCGGCAGACACTTCACCACTGCTTCTCCGTGCTCGGCGGTCCGTGCGTAGAACGCCGTCAGCGCCTGGTGGGCCACCTCGAAAGCGTTCCGTGTCTCGGGCTCGGCGCTCACCCCGCCGTAGCGCGGCAGCAGTTCGTCGCGGGCGCTGCCCCACAGCGTGTCGAAGTCGGACACCGTCAGATATCTGGCCACCCGGTCCGCCTGGGCGGCCGTCAGTACCAGGAACGGCTGCTTGCTCCGGCCGGGGTGGAACACCGGACGGCCGCCGAGCACCACCTGGGACCGGGGCCCGTCCTTCGCGGGATGCGCGGGAGCAGCGGCGTAGAGGAGCTCGTGATCCAGGTGGCGCTGGTCCAGGACCTCCTCACGGCGTCGGCCGACGCGGTGCAGGACTGCCTCCCAGCCGTCATGGAACAGTCGTTCCAGCCAGCTCACACGTTGCGCAGTGCCGGAGGCGGCACCGCTCGGCGCGGTGCGCACGGCCGCGTACCGGGGTCTGAAACGCCTCGCTCGACGCCTCGGACTCGAAGGTGTGGCAGATGAAGGTGTGACGGATGTGGCGTCCCGGACGCTGGGGGAGTCGAAATGAACGCATGCGGCTGTGGCAGTCGTACAGACAGTCGAACGGGCTCGGAAAGTCGGACGGACCGACCGGGCAGAACAGATCGGACAGGACGGAAGCGGACATGGGTGAACGGCTGGCGGGCGAAGGCCGTCGATGGGTGCACCCTGGCGGCTCCGTGACCGGACCCGGGGGCGAAGGGGTCGGTCCCGGACTGGAGACGGCACTGGCCACGGCCTTGCGCGGCGCCGTCGGCCAGGAGGCGGAGCAGCGGGCGGTGACCGCGTTCCGAGCCGCCCGGGACGCGGGCGCCCACACGGCGCGTACGCGGCGCCGGGACGACTGGAGCGTCGGCGAGGAGCCGCGTGCCGGACGCCCCGTCAGGACGACGCTCGCCGTGCTGCTCGCCGGGCTCAGCCTGGGCGGCGTCGCGGTTGCGGCCGTCGGCTCGGTCGGCTCACCGTCGCACGGGACCGGTGACGACCAGGCCGGCAGGCCCCCCAACGGCGCGTCCTCCGTACCGGACAAGAAGAACTCCGGTACCTCCGGACAGGCGGACAGGCCGGACACCGCGCAGGACACCGAGGCCCACTGTCGCGCCTACCAGCAGGTCGTCGGCCGTGGTCATGCGATGAACTCGACGGTCTGGCAGCGGCTCGTCACGGCCGCGGGCGGCGCTGACAAGGTGGCCGCATACTGTGTGGAGCAACTGGCCCGTGCGGAGGCGTCGAAGGCACCGGGCACCACGGGCAAGTCCGACGAGGGCGCGACAGGCTCGGGAAAGGGCACCGCAGGCAACAGCGGGAACTCCGCCGACGACCCCGCCGGGGCCGGGAGGAACAGCGGAAACGGCAACGCGAACGACGACACGGGCGGACGCGCGCACAAATAGCTCCTGCACTTCGGCCGCCACTGGTCGGTCGGCCGGTGCGGGCCGAGCTCGCGCGCGACTGCTTCTCAGGTGTTTCGGACGTCTGCGAACCGGGGTCTCGGATTGCGGTACAGCGCTGCCTACCACCCTGACCGGGGCCGGCCTCAGAGACGGCCGACTCGGTTGTGAGCGAGCCATTCGTTGAGTCTGATCCTCACCTGGCAGTTGTGATCGGTGTGCCAGACGACCTCACCACCGACCTGGGCTCCCAGCGCTGGAAGGCTCGCACCGGGCGGCATGGAACCGATGTCCGCCAGTCCGAGCGCATTGGGCACGTCGTCGATGCGTAGGAAGACTCCGAAGGGCCGGCGAGCGACGACCTGACCGGTGATGCGGGTGCCTACGGGCAGTGCTGACACGGTTGCCGACCACGACCGGCGGATCTGCTCGGCGGTGGGCTCAACGGGCCAGGTGTGGTCGGCCATCAGCCGATTCTGTCAGGGGGTCGACGCGTGGCGGAAGAGCTCTGGCTTTGAAGATCCAGTACGCGGGTGGGGGCCGGCCCGGCGCCCGAACGGTCCCGGACGGTTCCCGGGCCCGTCGGCAACAGCGGATCGATGTGATCATTGAGTCACCTGAGGCCTGAGGCCTGAGGCCTGAGGCCTGAGGTCGTGAGGTCGTGAGGTCAAGTGCACCGCGAGAGGGGGAGCGGCCATGGGGACCTATCGGCAGACCGTCGTTGACCTGGATGCCTCGGCGCGACAAGCCGTCGTGTGGGGCAGCCGAGGCGGGGACTGGTTGGAGTCGGAGGGCTACATCCGCCCGGTGCCGTGGCGGGAGGGCGTGGTGCATCTGGCCGGGCCGCGCTGGCGGGAGGCCGTCGACCTGGTTTCCTGGGACTGGCGAGCCAGGATCAAGGAGTTGGAGGAGGAGCCCGGCGACGAAGTGCGGGTCGTCACGGGGCGCACGGTCTTCTTCGCCGGCCAGGGGGATCCCTCCTCCGCGATCTGCCCGCACTGCCGCAGTGTCACCGCTGACTGGCCCGGCGCGGCCATCGACACCTGGTACACCACGGGGGCCGCCGACCTCGACTGCCCGGCCTGCGCCCGGAGCACGCCGCTTCCGGCCTGGGAGTGGACCGGCGACTCCTTCGCCTTCGCCCACCTGGGCTTCGAGTTCGACGACTGGCCCCCGCTGCACCCGCGCTTCACAGCCGCCTTCGCCCAGGCGCTGGGCCACCGCGTCCGGGTGGTCGCCGGGAAGATGTGAGATGCCGTGAGGCGGCCGGCCCGGCGCACGACAGATCCCCGGGCCGCCACTCGCCGTCAGAAGGCTCGACATCGGCACGGCAAGCGAATCCCCTACACGGTGAGAAGCGCGGTGTCCTGAATTCTGTGCAGGAACCACGACATCGGAAATCCCGATGACATCGTCCAGGAATGACAGGGACAACGCTGGCTCCGCTCATCGGGGTCGTACTCGGAGGCCTCGTGTCGTGGTTGGCTCAATACTCGTTGGGACGGGCGTCCGAGCGAGCCGAGGCACGGCGGAGCATTCGTGAGTGCGACGAGGCCCGCCGGAGCGAACGCCTGACCCACCTCGTCGAGTTCCTGTCGACGGTGCAGGAAGCAGAACGGGTCGCCGTCGACCACTATCAGCACCACCTGGGCGACGAGCAGTGGCAGGCACGGGCACGGCAGACGGTGGACCGGATGTGGGTGGCGCAGAAGACGATCCACATGCTCTGCGCGCCCGAGGTCAACGAAGCGGCACGTCACCTCGCGTTCGCCGTTCAGAACGTGATCCGAGAGGGCCCCGATGATCCGGGGCAGCCGCAGGACGAAAAGGTCTGGGCATGTATCGGTCCGAGTCGGCGGAAGTTCCTCGATGTCGTGCGTGACCACCTGCGTTGAGAGCAGGCGGCCTACGCGCGGGACCACGCTGAGCCTGTGCGGGGCGGTGGATGCGCGCGGCATTCCCTTGCTCCGGTGAGCGCGTCTCCTGGCCCCGGCCACGAACCTGCTCGCAGAGCCGCTGCCCCGCCCCCGGCCGTGACCGTGCTCGCAGAGCCGCTGCCTTACCGGTGCGGCCGGACGTACCGTCGTGTGGCCGTTGCGAACGCTCGCGGCGCTCCTGTGCAAGTACAGGATGAGACCGCCACCCGGCGGGCTCGGACAGGAGATTCCATGGATCCGGACGAGGATCTGCTGGTTCGCGCCGTCCGCGAGCCGGCAGCATTCGAGCCCCTGGTCGATCGGCATTCCGCTGCCCTGCACGGCTATCTCGTGCGCCGCGCGCCGACGGCTGCGGACGACCTGCTCTCCGAGGTGTGGCTCCAGGCCTACGCCACCCGCCACACCTACGACATCGCGCGCGGCCCCGCCAGAGGCTGGCTGTTCGGCGTCGCCAGGAACGTACTGGCGCGTCACTGGCAGGCCGTGTCGCGGGCGGCAGGCGGCCCCCGGCCGCCGTACGAGACCTCGGTGGGGGACCCGTGGCAGGCGGTCGACCAGCGCCTGGACGCCGCCGCGGTGGGGACGGAACTGCGCAGCGCGCTCGCCGGACTTCCCGACCAGGAGCGCGAGTTGCTCCTGCTCGTGGTTTGGGAACAGCTGACGCCGACCGAGGCCGCCGCCGTCATCGGCATACCCGCGGGCACCGCCCGTTCCCGTCTGCACCGGGCCCGCGCCCGACTGCGTGACGGACTCTCCGACACCACCCTCACGAACCTGACGGGGGACTTCGCATGACGCAGAAGGACCAGCACACCGACATGCTCGACTTCCCGGGCGCCACGGCTCTGAAGGACGCCGGCCGGGTCGACGCTCCGGACCCCACCGTGCTGGCGACGGCCCACGCACTCGTCCGCAGCGCGATCGCGGAGGAGACCGGGACCGCCGTGTCCGGCACCGCCACGTCCACCACCGTGGTGATGCACCGCTTCGGCAGGCGTCGGCTCCTCGCCGGTGCCGCCGCGGTTGCCGCGGTCGCGGTGGGCGCTGCCGTCCTCCCGGTCGTCGGCATCGGCAGCGAGCCGCCGGCAGCCGGTGCCTCGGCGGCCGAACTGTTCAACACCCTGGCCGACCGTGCCGCTTCGGGGAGCGCGAGCAACGCGCCGTACTGGAAGACCACCATCAAGAGCGCTGTCGAGGGCGACAAGGTCCACACCGACGACACCTATCTGAGCCGGACCGAACTCGTCATCAAGACCCAGAACGGTCGGACCGTCACCAAGAAGGCTCCTCCGGGGGGCACCAGCTGGCGTGTCGGCAACCGACAGGTCGGCTGGGACAGCCTGGACAAGCTTCCCACCCGGCCGGAGGCACTGCGCCGCGTACTGTCCGCCGGCGCCGAGGGGCCGGCCGCCGCAGAGCAGACCGTGCGCCAGTCGGGCGAACTTCTGACCGGCTCTCCCGCCTCACCGCGACTGCGTGCCGCGCTCTTCCGCGTACTGGCGGGCACCCCCGGCGCCGTGGTGACCGAACACGTGAAGGACGGAGCCGGCCGGACCGGCACCCAGATCTCCTGGAAGTGGTCCGAGGACTTTCCGCACAGCCCCCACAGTCCGAACTGGATCGTGAGGCCGTCCGACGCGCAGCTCCTCGAGCTGAACTACGTGGAGGAAGGCGACGCGGGCCATGTCGCGCAGCGGGACACCTACCTGTATGCCGGGCCGGCGGACAGCGTTCGCTGAGCCGCCCGCCACGGGAGCCGCCGGTCATGTCATCGGCGGCTCTCGCTCCGCCCGCCGCACGGCCGCGGCGTTCTCGCACTGCCGGTTCCGTGAGGCGGTGCGGACGGCGCCGTGCGCGAACGGGAGCGGCGTCGGGAACACGCCGGTGGGTGACCCTGCGTGAAGAGCGGGTGACTGCTTCGTAGCATGAGCCGGTGATCATGTCCGGCGGTCAGGGGTCTCAGCAGCGGTGCGAGCGGGAGAAGGCGGTGCGCCGCCGGCGCCTGTTCGCCCTCGGTCTGGTCGGGACCGGTGTTGCGGTCGTCGCGGCCTGCGTGTTCCGCGGCGGTTCCGAGGGCACCGCGTCCGTAGGGTCCGACGGCGCCGCCTCCGTCGGCTCCGTCCCGGCCCCGCTGCGGGCGACCGGGACCACACGGTCCGGTGCGCCGGCGGCACCGCACCCGACAGGCAACGTGCGGATCACCGCCGTGGGGGACATCGTGATGGGCACGCTGCCGGACGACCTGCCGCCGGACGGCGGCGCCTCGTTCTTCGACTCCGTCGACGACCTGCTCGCCGGCGATGTCGTGCTCGGAAACCTGGAGAGCACACTCACCACGGGCGGCACCAGCAAATGCGACGACATCGGCGGCTCGAACTGCTTCGCCTTCCACGCCCCGCCGTCCTACGCCCGTTGGATCAAGAAGGCCGGGTTCACGGTGATGAACACGGCGAACAATCACATCGACGACTTCGGGGCGGAGGGGCGGCGTCAGACGTTCGCGGCCCTGCGCTCGGTGAACCTGCCGTACACCGGCCGCCTGGGCCAGATCACCATCCAGCGGGTACACGGCATCCGGGTCGCGCTGGTCGGGTTCGCTCCCGACCGCGGGGCGAGCGACCTCACGGACCTCCCCGCCGCAAAGCGGCTCACGGCCCGGGCCGCGACGATGGCGGACATCGTGGTCGTCGTGATGCACGCCGGCGCGGAGGGCTCGGACCGCACCCATGTGGAGCCCGGCACCGAGTACTTCCTCGGCGAGGACCGCGGTGACAGCTATCGCTTCAGCCGTGCGGTGATCGACGCCGGCGCAGACCTCGTCGTGGGCAGCGGCCCGCACGTGATGCGGGGAATGGAGTTCTACAAGAACCGGCTGATCGCCTACAGCCTCGGCAACTTCTCCGGCTACAAGGTGCTCGGCCTCGGCGGCAACCTCTCCACCAGCGGCGTGCTGCAAGTCGGCCTCCGCGCCGACGGCACCTACGTGTCCGGGCGCCTGCGCCCGACCCGGCTCGTCGAGCCCGGCACACCGGAGCCGGGCGGCGACGCCATCGACCTCGTCTCCAGTGTGTCGGAGGAGGACTTCGGCCCGAACGCCGCCCACATCTCGGAGGACGGGACCATCCGGCACCCGTAGTCGGACGTCGTGGTCGGTGGCTTGTCGCAGCGGCCTAACCTTCCGGATCCCAGGCGTAGAGCAGGTCGAACTGGGCTCGGTCGCCATGGAGTTGCAGGGAGTCGATCGGGATGCGGTCGTACAGGACGAGGACGAGCTCGCCGGCCGTGCCCCGCACGGAGGCGACGGCGGCCGCGTCCGGCCCCTCGTCGGCAGCGGTGTCGGGCGTGGGCAGAGGGGTGGTCCGTGCACCGTCGACGGAGAGCGAGAGACGCCAGGAGCGGCCCTCGGTGGCGTGGAAATCCATGGCAGCGGGCTTGTGCGGCCAGGGGGCCGCCCATGCGCAGGAGGTGGCCAGGAACTCATGGACACCGTCGAGCGCCACCGCGTCCGGCAGCGGCTGCGGGGCACCCAGAGTGATCTGGGCGTCGTAGGCGTGAACCGCGGCCTCCTGGACCTGGTGCCGGGCCACGGCACCGCAGGTCTGCGGCGACTCCGACGGACCCCACCACGTCCAGCAATCACGATCCGGTCCGGCCTCGCGCAGCGCGTCCAGCAACTGTCGCGTCGAGGCGGCCGACCAGGCCAGCAGAGCCTCGCGTTCCGGCGGCGCAGCCGCGGCGACCTCCGACTCGGACCCGGCCGGGGGAGCGGCAGCCGGACCGGCGTCGACGATCGTGGCCCACCGGCGCTGCACCCCACCCAGATGTCGCACCAGATCCAGCAGCGACCACTCGGGGCAGGTCGGCACCTGCACATCGAGGCTGGGCGCGGTGGCGACCGCGGCCCGGAACGCGATCGACCGTTCGTCGATCAGCCGCAGCAGAACAGGGAGTTCAAGACGCTTTTCCACGTCGGAGGTCTATCACCGATGTTTGCCGATCGGCATGGGATTATTGCGGGCCAGGGCCAGGGCCAGGGCCAGGGCCGGAGATCGCGTTCGTCCACGACGGCCCGTTCCAGTTGGTCCTGCGTCAGGACTTGTGGCGCCGCCTTCCTGCGAGCCTTGTCTTCTCCTCGCTGGTTGCCCTGCCCGGTACTTGGGACGCGGCGGAGTACTTGTGCTGCTCGCTGCCTCGACGGGCACCCGGCCACGTCCTGCTCGCCTTCAGGACTCGCCGCAGGCGTCACGTAGACGCTGAAGAAGTGCCTCGTGCTCATCGATCCAGTCTGGTGCCGGCTCGAGTCCCAGGCCCACCGTCAGCCTGTCGGGATCATGGACCGAGATGGAGAGCCAGCCGCTTTCGTGTGGGTGAAAGTACAGCTCCAGACCCCGGCTTCCTTGCGGCCAGCCGGCGTCTTCGCCCGCACTGAGCCGTCTCAGTCCTTCCTCCCACTCTTCGAGGCGATCAAGCCAGATGTTCGTCTCCAGGCGGGCGTTCATGAAATCGGTGGTGATCAGGCACTCGGCTCGAACCCGTGCGCTTCGGGGTTCATGGGGCTCGACCATGCGCACGACGAGGGAGACGCCCTGGCCGTCGGACAGATGTATCAAGTCGACCGGGACCCACTCGTCCATCCCACTCCCCGTCGTCGATCCTGCGTCCAGAGTTTCCGGGCACGATACGGGCAGGGTCCGACCCGGCCCCGCGGATCTCGTCAACTGCCGTCCTGAATGGTCGCGGAGGCGTTCGACGGCTCCGGTGGGGGCAGTTCGCCCTGGCAGGTGGCACGGCCGAACTTCCCGAAGTGGGCCGGCTTCTCGGCGGTGTCGAGCACGCCGTAGAGGACGAGTCCGGCGCAGGTGGCAATGAGCAGGCCACCGACGGCAATTCCGCGAAGGTCCGTGCCGCTCCAGGGTCTTACGGCGGTTGCATCCGGCGAGGATTCTTCGGTGATGTCCGGCGTACCCGCGACTTTCGGGACGTCAGTGTTGTGCGGATTCCGCGTCGATGGCATGGCGCTCCCGTTTTCGGTTCGGCACGCATTCCGGGAACGCATGCGGGCGACTGGAGAACCGGGGTTATACCGCACGGAGCGCGGCCCGATCCAACGACGGGAAATAACCGACCAATCGGCCGCCCGGTTCGCCGACCTTGGGTCTCGGCGGGCCCAGTGTCCACATTGTCGCCTCCTTTGGCATGGCCCCGACCTGAAGCGAGCGCTACGACTATCATCCGCTCGTGGACGGCGCGCCGACCGGCGCCACGGCACTGATCTGTCCCCAGGACCTGAAGCCCGCGAACTCGCGTGGAAATCGGCAGGGAACCTGGAACCCGCCCGGCTACGTCAGCAAGCGGGGCGGGGGTCGCGCCTGGATCTTCATCCGATCCCACATCATCGGTGACCGCTTCAACGGTGCATGGGTGCGCGAGAACATCTTCACCGGTTTCCGGGAGATGAACGACCCCGGAATGAGACGGTGCGAGAACAGGATGGCCACTGCCCTTGAAGCCGGACAACCCGTCCTGTACTCGGGGCGGTTGCAGTAAGGTGACGGCCGAGAGAACATCCCTACCGGCATCAGCGTGACGGCGACGACACCGAATGGGGTACTTTTCTCGGTGCAAGTTCAGAACGGACCCGGAAGTCAGGTGACCGGTTGAGCCTTCGACAACTAGAGGAAGCGCTGCCGGCGCTGCTCGAGATCCGGACGGACGAACCCAGGGGAATCGACTGGAACTTCCTCAGGGAAGAGACAGGTATCGTGTTCCCTCCGGACTTCGTCGAGCTGGTCGAGGCATACCCGCCTTTCACGGTCGGCGAATTCCTCGGTCTCCACATCCCGAGCCCGGACGAGGAAGCGCAATTCGTCTCAGGAATGAGAGGGTTCCTCGGCGACCTGTCCAGCCTTCGGGATTCCGACATGTCCCACGGCTACGTGCCCTACCCGGAACCGGGTGGTCTCGTCCCCTGGGGCGACTCGTGCGACGGTGACGTCTTTTTCTGGCGTGCGAACGAAACGAACCCGCAGTCCTGGACCATTCTCGTCAGCGGTCACAACGACGACTGGTGTGAATTCAAGGGGACTTTGACGGAATACCTGGCCGGTCTGGTCACTGGCGCAGTCCCTCCGGACGGCCTGCCGCCGGACTTTCCGGGTACCACGCCCGTGATCGAAGCCGACTGACGTAGTCGCCGAGACGTCAAGGGAACCGGCCCACGGGAACAGATCCCGTGGGCCGGTCGGCGAATCCCCTCGGTCATGGAACGAACAAGGAGACAGTCAGGACCAGGCGTGGGCGACGGGTCTGAAGTGGGTGGCCGGTGGTGCTGCCCTGGAGGGATCCGCGGGCGTCACCGTATCGCCTTCCTCTTGACTTTCTCTTCGGAGGAAAATTCGTGAGTGTGGCATTCAGGCTGCGGAGATTTCGATCGGAAGAATTGAGCACCCCGGTGGAAGACTTGCTGGACCTGATTCCACTGAAGTCCTCCGAAGAGGACTTCGCGCGGGAGTCGCAGAGTCTCGAGCTCCTCGACCTCGGGTCGGAGTGGGACGTGGTTCACGCCGCGCTGACCGGGGGCGACGGTGACGCCGGGAGCGTCGCGTACCTGCCCGTGATGGGAGGCGCTCTCCTCGGTCGTACGGAGACGGAGATCGTGGTTTGCCTGACGCCCGACCAAGTCGGGGCGGCCGCCGACTTCACGGCGGCGCTCGATCGCCGGGAACAGGTCGGCCGTCACCTCGACGTACTGGCCGACGTGCACGGAGGAGAGATCTCGGAACGGTTCGCCGCCCATCTCGTCCACGTACTGGGCGCCTTGTCCGACTTCTATGCGGCGGCGGCCGCAGGCGGTGACGCGGTGGTCAAGGCGATCTACTCCTGAAGTACCCGGCGGGATCGCGGCATCGGAACCAGCAGTCTTGGGACGGAGATTCATCGGCAGTCGCCTCTGGGACTCCGGGAGCCGAGCAGCCCGAAGAGCGCGACCCTACCGGACCTCGCCCAGCCCGATTCCAGGCCCTTGCCGTGGTCCCTGCCGACTGGGCGGCCGAACTCCTCCGAGGAGGCAGGGAAACCTCCCACGCGGGACGATCTTGGCTGATATACGCTTCGCCTGACGTGTTCGAACAGTCCGGCGATTCCGTGTCACCGGATACGTTCTGCCCGGGGGGGCATTCCTATGACTTCGCAGTCCCGCGCGGTGCTCGGCATCGCGCTCACTCCCGTTCTCGCCCTGGGGGCCGCGGTTCCGGCCGCCGCGCACACCACCGCCGCGGCCGCGGCCACCGGCACCAGCGCCGAGGCCGTCGGCACGGCCGCGTCCGCCGTGGACACGCGTGCACCGGGCCCGTGGGGCACCCGCACCCTGCACACCTCGAACCCCGACCCCGTCTCCGCCTCGGGCGGGGTGAACGCCCTGGTCTCGGCGGGCAACGGCGCTCTCGTCTCCCTCACCGGCGACGGGCTGTCCCGTTCCACCAGGATCCGGCCCGCCGGCAGCACCGGCTGGCTCGCCCCGCAGACCTGGCCGGACGCCGGCGGATACAACACCGAACTGGTCTCGCTCGGCGACGGCTCGGTGCGCCTGGCCTGGCGGGCCAAGCGCGCCGACGACCACAACAACTACTGGCTGAAGGTCGCCACCCTCACCCCAGGCGCGACCGCCTTCTCCGAGCCCGAGTATGTCGCCGCGGTCCCCGAGAAGGGCTACCACCACCTCGCGGCGACCCCCGACGGCCGGCTGGTCGCCGTGTGGTCGGTCTCCGGCGTCGTGAAGGCCGCCGAGAAGACCGGCCCCCGAGCCGCGTGGACCGCTCCGGCCGACCTCAACGAGCAGCCGCCGTCCGGCAGCCGGGACATCTCCAACATGGACCTCGCCGTCGCCAAGGACGGCACCGCCCTGCTGGTGTGGCAGTGGCAGTCGAGCAAGGCCGTCGTCGCCCTGGAGAAGGCCCCCGGCGCGACCGCCTGGACCGCGGTCCAGAACTTCCCGGTCCCGGGTGCGGACCTGGCGCGCCCGAAGGTGTTCGCCGCTCCGCAGGGCGGCTTCGACGTGTTCTACGACGACCTCGCGCACCTCATGCACACGCGCCGGTCCGCGGGCGCCACGCAGTGGAGCACCCCGCGGTCCGCCGCCGACTACGGCAGCACGTACGGGATGACGGCGCCCGTCTACCTGCCCAACGGCGACCTCTTCGTGGCCGGCGGGCCCGGCTACTCGACCGGCCCCTGGTACGCGGTGCGTTCGGCCGCCACCGGTGCCTGGCAGCCGTACACGCAGACCTTCTCCACGCACAAGAAGGTGCGTGCGATCGGCGCGGTCGCCACCTCGGGCGGCACGGTCACGGTGACGTGGCGGGAGGGCTACTCGGGCCAGGAATACGCGATGGCCGCCGTCTTCAAGGGCGGCACCTGGTCCGCCGCGCGTCGGCTGAGCGCGACGAGCGCCCAGTCCACCGGCGTGCCCCAGGTGGCGGCCGACGCGCTCGGCCGCCCGGTCGTGCTGTGGGACGAGTACAAGCTGACCGAGACGAACGGCATCGCCCTGGGCGGCGTCTACCAGGCCACCACCACCAGCCGCTCGCTGCCCAAGTGGCGCGACTACACGGACGACGGCAAGGCCGACCTGTTCGGCCGGGACAGCAGCGGGCTGAAGGTGTACGCCGGCGACATGACGAAGCTGTCCGCGGGACAGCGCGCGAGCAGCTGGCCGACGGGCACGCTGGTGCTGCCGTTCGGCGACCTCGACGGCGACGGCTGCAACGACGTGTTCGTCCGGTACCCGCAGGGCGAGGCCCGCGTCTACCCGACGATCTGCGGCGGCCTGCCCGACCAGCAGTCGTCCCACGTCAAGGTCTCCTCCGACTGGAGCGCCTACGACGCGGTCCTCTCGCCCGGCGACGTGACGGGCGACGGGCGGGCCGACCTGATGACCCGGTCCGCCTCCACCGGCAACCTGTACGTGTACGCGAACAACGGCGCGGGCGGCTTCAAGTCCCGCACGCTCGCCGGGTCCGGCTTCGGCGGCTACAAGAGGCTGATCGCCGCCGGCGACCTCAATGGCGACGGCAAGAACGACCTGCTGGCCATCGACGCGTCGAACGAACTGTGGCGGTTCAACGGAACCGGCACCGGCACCTTCAAGCCTCGTTCGCTGGTCTTCAAGGACTGGGGCACGTCCTACAAGGACGTGATCGGCGGACTCGACCTGTCCGGCGACGGCCGGGCCGACCTGATCTCGCTCGACAAGGACGGCCACGCGTGGCTGAACCGGGGCAACGGCCAGGGTGGCTTCAGCAACCGGTCGCAGGTCGGCAAGGCCACGAACTGGTCGGGCATCCGCATCTCCTGACGAGGTCGGTCCGGCGTTCGGCGGCCACTCGGGACCACGGGGTCCCGAGTGGCCGCCTTCGCGAGCGGGTCCGGAGGGCCCGCCCGGCTCCCACGACCCGTATCGATGGGACGCGATCACAGCGGCACGCCGGGCGCTTCCGCGACGTGGTCCGAGGCGTGCGCGGGGCATCACGCGCCTCGCGACGTACCCGCTGAACCGTCGTCACCCCCCAGGTGAGGGCGGTTCCGGCTGCACCCATACCGGATCTCGAGGATCCGGTCGGCCGTGCAGACGTCGAGGTATCGGCCCTGGAACAGCGAGCCGACGCCGAGCTACCACGGTGAACGACCGGCGTCGCTCCTCGATGCGATCACGTAGGGCGAACCATTGATCCTGCGTGGACGCCTCGCGCGTCAGAGCGATGTGAGTGCGCCAGATTTCCTCGTCGATCGAATGAGCGGAATGGGCGACCTCGTGGTCGGCCACCAAGCTCACCATGGCCAACGCGTCGTTCCAGGGCCGCCAGTCGACGGCCGACACGGTGGTGCCCGCCGGCTGCGCCCTCGTCTCCTTCGCAAGTCGGGCCAGAGCGACCAGTATCGCCGCCGATTCACGGAGCACCTGAGCGCACGCGTCCGTCTGACGCTCCCAGGAACGCTGCCCTCGCTGGGTCCTGTTACTGACGAACGAACCGGCGACGACGCCGAGCAACGTCGTCAGCGCGGCACTGCTCGTCGTGGCGATGAAGGTCCAGTCGATGTTCACGGTGGACAGTGTCAGTGCTTCCTCGGAGGACGCGGAAGTACGCGCCGCTGATCGGCCGCGAAGCCGCCTGCCCGCGAGAGCACCGACCAGCACAGTGAGGGGCGTGTCCTCGACCTCTGCGCGCGGCTCCACAAGCACGCCCGGGCGGCACCGAAGGCGGGCGGGTGAGGAAAGTTTGGTGAGTGGCTGCACGAGGCGATCGCCGACTTCACCCAGTCCCTCGCGCTCCAGCCCGATGACGCGTGGGCCCTGGGCTCACGAGGCGAAACGCACCGGCAGGTCGGGAACTTCGACCAAGCGATCACCTCACGGCGACGATCGACCGTGAACCTTCCCTCGCCCGGGCTTTCGAATGCCGCGGGCAGGCGCACCGTCAGGTCGGCAGCATGGATCAGGCCATGGAGGACTGCTCCGCGGCGATCCGACTGGATCCCGAAAACCCCTGGAGCCTCATCCAACGGGGTGTCGCACACCGGGAGATGCAGAACTTCGCGCAGGCCAGGGGAGACCTCGAACGCGCCCAGGCGTGCTCGCCGACTCCCGACTCTCCTGGCCTGACCTTCGAACTGCTGATGCTGGACACACTCACCACGGACTTCACCTCATGCGAACAACGGTGGGAAGCGCCCCTCAACTCCTCCGTCGCGACACGAACATCGGACGCGAGCAGGTTCTTCACCCTGTTCAAGTCGCTCCTTCTGGAACCGAAGGACCACGTGCCGGAGGCGACGCGCACCTTCCTCACCCGGGAACCGGACCAGGACACCCTCACCGACCTCGGCCACTACCTGGCCGAACTGTCCACCATGAGTGAGCAGATCGCCGGGCAAGCACGCCAATGCGCCCGGCTGATCGTGGAACACGACTCCAGCCGGCAGACACCGTGACGGCCACGCCCTCGCACACTCGGGCGTCCCCGGATGCGGCGGTGTGCGCGCGCTGGGGCAGCCGTCGGCGACGTGCTCCGTGTGGCAGAACGACCTGTTGTCGCGCTTCCCCTGTCGCCTGGTGAGGGCGTGGCGCACAGTCACGGCACCTCGGGCGCGGGAGAGGGGACATCGCGCATGTGGCGCAGCGGAGAGCAGAACACGAACCCGCCGGCCGCCCAGGAACCGATGAACGCCAGCCAGAGTGCGGGCCTCACCCCGATCAGCGTGCCAAGTGCGCCGCCCAGGACGCCGCCGACCGGCAGCGTGCCCCACACGACCCAGCGGACCGCCGCGTTCATCCGGCCCATCATCTCGGGCGGTGTCACCGATTGCCGGTAGCTGAGCTGGGCGACGTTGTAGACCATCCCGGCGAAGTACGCGATGCCCCAGCCCAGCGGGAACAGCAGCACTCCCCAGCCCTGCCAGGCCGCCGCGGCGATGACCTGCGGCGCGCTGAAGACCAGCATCGACACCCAGATGATGCGCGCCGAGCCGATCCTCTCGGCGAGCCGGCCGGCGAACACTCCTCCCGCGATCCCGCCGATGGCCGCGCCCGCCATGACCAGCCCGGTCAGCGCGGGACGCACGTGCAGCACCCGGACGAGGAAGACCAACGCCAGCGCCGAACTCATGCCGCTGAACAGGTTCGCGGTGCCCGTGCACGCCACGACCCTGCGGAGAATGCCGTGCCCGAACACGAACCTGAGCCCCTGGGCGATCCGGCGCCGCAGCGTCTCGTCCGCCGACCGCGCCGGCGGCGGCACCTCCCGACTTCTGATCCCGATGATGGACAGGGCCGACACCGCGTAGGAGACCGCGTCGGCCGTCATCGCCCCGGCGGCGCCGAACAACCCGATCAGCCCGCCGCCCAGACTTGGTCCGCCGAGCTGCGCGAAGGCCTGGGTGGTCCCCAGCTTGCCGTTGGCGCTCATCAGGTGATCGGCGCGTATCAGCGACGGCACATAACTCTGGTACGAGACGTCGAAGAACACCGAGCACACACCCGCCGCCACAGCGACCACGTACAACTGCGCCATCGTCAGGACGCCGAACGCGGCCGCCGCCGGAACCGAGCCGATGAGCACCAGACGCAGAAGGTTGCAGGCGATCATGACGGAACGCTTGGCGGCGCCGTCCACCAGCGCACCCGCAGGCAACGCGATCAACGCGAACGCCAACGTGGTGGCCGCGGTCAGCAGTCCGACCTGGAACGTGCTCGCCTCGAGCACGACGACGGCGAGCAGCGGCAGAGCGACCTGGGTGACCGCCGAGCCCATCTCACTGACCGTCTGACCACTCCACAGCAGCAGGAAGTCCCGCTGACGCCACAGGCTCGGAGCACCGGTCCCCGACCCGGCATCCCGCAGTTCCTTGGCTACTTCCGTCACAGCGCCAACTCCGATCTCGGACCGCGGCCCGGTCTGTACCGCTGATCATCTACACGCGGACCTGGTGCTCTCGGTTCTCGCCGACATGTCCCGACCCGTCGCCTCGGCGAGAAGCCTTCGCCGGAGAGGTCGGGGGCAGGTGCCGCACCGCACAGGGCAATCGCCGCTACCTGAATGGGCGTCCATGCCCGCCTACTTGTCGGGTTCGGGCTCGGGTACGTCCGGGGCCGCGCCTCGGCGGGCGAACGCGAGCACCGCGCCCATCCCGGTCAGAGCGGCCAGTACGCCGAAGCCGTACGTGAGCGTGGCGAGCGAGGCGACGGCGGCGACGAGCAGGGGCCCGCCCGCGTCGCCGAGTTCGCGGCCGAGTTCGGCGGAGCCCATGGTCTGGCCCAGACGCTCCTGCGGGGTGGACGAGGCCAGGGCGGCGAATCCGAGCGGGGTGATCAGCCCCGTGCCGATACCGATGAGGGCGGCGCCGAGGAGGAGGCCGGTCGGGCCCGGCAGCATCGCACAGGCCAGCCCCGCGGCGGTGACCAGCAGCCCCGCCGTCAGTCCGCTGTGCGTGCTGAGACGCCCGTCGTCGAGGGCGCGCCCGACACGTGGCTGGGCGACGGCCGAGCAGGCGGCGAGCAGTGACACCGCGGCACCCGTGTCGACCGTGCCCAGGCCGGCGGTGCGGCCGGAGACCGGCAGGAAGCCCACTCCGGCCGACAGGGCCGCAGTCGCCGCGGCGAGCGCGGCGGTCGGGGCGACGAAGGTCGGCTCGGCCAGCCGCCGGGCCAGGTCCAGCACCGTCTGCCGGGCCTTGGGCAGCGGTGGGACGACAGGAACGGCGACCGTTGCCCAGACGGCGACCGCCGCGCCGAGGACGGTGAGGACGGCGAACAGGAGGCGCAGCCCGCCGGCCCACACCAGGACCCCGCCGAGCAGCGGGCCGAGGGTGTAGCCGATGGACTTGTAGAAGCCGTAGCCGCCGAAGGCGCGGCCGTGTTCGGCGGCAGGGTTGAGCCGGGCGACGAGCGCGGAGGCGGACGGTGAGAAGGCGGAGGCCGCGGCGCCCTGCCCGAGACGGCCGGCCCACAGCCAGCCGGGGCTGTCCGCGACGACGTACAGGGCGGAGGCGCCGGCGAAGGCGACCAGCCCGCCGAGCAGGACCGGGCGGGCCCCGATCCTGTCGGCGAGGGTGCCGAAGACGGGCTTGAGGAGCAGCTCGGCGCCGTCGTAGAGGGCGAGCAGGCCGCCGAGGACCAGCAGGGAGGTGACCGCGTCATCGGCGCCGCCGAGGCTGGCGGCGATGCCGTGCGCGCCGAAGGCGGTGGTGAACCCGGCCGCGTACAGCGGCCACATCTGCCGTGCCGGGGCCGACTGCGCGCTCACCGCTACTCCAGCGAGGTCCGGTGCCGCGCGGCGAAGACCTGTTCCGCGTAGTCCTCGCAGGCCGCGGCGCACTGCCTGAGCCGCTCGCCGGCCCCGGCTGCCTCCGGAGCGTCCGCTTCTTGGTTCGACACAGTTGGAAATGTAGCGCCTGTCACATGCGTGGTCCGGGCGAGTGAGCGGAGCCCTCCCCGAGGACGCGCGGTGCAGGTGAGCAGGCCCGGCCCGCCCGTGTGGGGGTGGGGTCGCGTGCAAGTACTGCCCACCGGGTCAGAACGACGTCAGCCAGGCCCTGGTGTGGCGGGGATGGCTGAAGCGCAGCGTGTCGAGCGGGGCGAAGCGGGGGTCGCGGAGACGGTGCTCGATCTCGCGGTGCCGGGGCTTGTGTTGGGACCATGCCCACCGGACGGGGTGCTCCCGGCTCAGCCAGGCCGTCCAGGTTTCCCTGTTGCCGCCGAAGAGAACCTCTCGTGTGGCCGTTCGCCGGACGGAGCGGCGCAGGACACGAGGCATCACGACATGTCTGGGGTAGTCCAGCCAGATCACCGTGTCGGCCCTGCCCCAGAGCAGATCACGAACTTCCGGATACCCGAGGGAGTCGATGATCCAGCGGGGCTCGGCGGCGATCCTCGAAACGTCCTCGATCAGTTTGTCGTTGACGGTCCAGTGGGGGCCGTTGAAGTACAGCGCGTCCATCTCGTGAAAGGGCACGCCCAGTTGCCCGCTCAAGGCTTGTGCGAGCGTGGATTTGCCCGCACCGGTGACGCCGACCACCAAGATCCGTTCCACGGGCACACCCTATCCCCGGTGTCCTGACAGCAGCGCTCCTGTCCTGCCACCACAACTTGCCGAGCAGCGGCACCGCTTGGGCAGCCCGACGACCGCCTTCGGAAGGCCTTGATCACCGGTGGACCGATGCGGTGAGGCGTTGCAGCGCGGCGTGGGCGGGTGGGCCCCAGGTGGGCTTGCCTCCGGGGCGTCCATGGACGCCGGCGTCCCCGATGTGGAGGAGGGCCAGGGCGCGCAGCACCGCATGGCCGCGGGCGCGCCGCAGGGTGGCGGCGTCCGGACACGGACGGTAGGTCTGGTGGAAGAGATCGGCGGCGCCGTCCGGCAGCAGGATCCAGGCGGCGGCGAGGTCGAAGGCCGGATCGCCGGCGAAGAGGTCGCCGAAATCGATCACACCTGAGAAGGTGCCGTTCGTCGTCAGGACGTTGGCCGGATGCAGGTCGCCGTGGAGCCAGAGACGTGGGCCTGGCCACTCGGGTGCGGCGGCGGCGTCCTCCCAGATCGCGCGGACGGCGCCCGGGTCGCGAATGAGCCCCAGCTCGGTGGCCGAGGCGAGCCGTCGGGCGAAGTGTTCGGCGGTGTCGGCCAGTGGGCCACCACGGTCTCGGCCTGTCGGCGCCGCGGCGGGGGCGGGACGGTGAAGAGCGGTCAGGAAGCCGGCCAGGCCGACGGCTGCCTCCGTGGCGCGCGTGGCGGGGGCGCGGTCGGCGGGCTCGCCCGGGACCCAGGTGGTGACGAGCCACGGCCGTGGGAACCGTTCGGATGGCTCACCGAGGCGTTGCGGGACGGGGATCCGCAGGAGAAGGTGCGGGGCGAGGAGGGGCAGCCAGGCATGTTCCTTGCGCAGCAGCGCGTCCGCGGACTGCGCCGCCCAGGGCAGTCGGACGGCGAGGTCGTCACCGAGCCGCCACACTTGATTGTCCCAGCCGAGCGCTCCGAGCTTCAGCGGTCGCTCCACCAGGTCGGGGTGCTGCTCGCGCAGCAGATCCCGGATCAGGTCCTCGGTGATGTCGATCTCCGTGGCCGTCATGCGGCGCAACGCCGGCCGACCCGCTGCCTGTTGGAGTTCCGGGCGGACCTGTGTCGAGTTCCGGCGTCGAAGGTGTTGCGGACGTGGTGGGTGCCTGTGCATTGCAGGGACGTGGAGGCGGTTCTCTCCTGATCCGGTGATCCGTCACGGACGGGAGCGATGCGAAGGCCGTGCTCGTGAGTTCGGTGCGTCAGGGCGTACTTCAGGCTGCGCTCGCGGAAGTGTCCCTGGTCCGGGCGGAGTTGTACGCGTGTGCGACCGGGCGGGACGAAGCACCCCGCGTGCATGTCCAGCCGTGGTGACCAGCCCACGTCAGTCAGTGGAGTCGGGGCCAGGGCCGGGGCCGGGCGGGAGGTGGACCGTCATGATCAGACGGCAGGTTTCGGTGCCCGCGCCGCGGTAGGTGTGCGTGGTGTCCCCGTCGAAGGTGGCGGTCTGCCCGGCTTCGACGGGATGCTCGGTGCCGTCGACGACGAGTGTCATCCGGCCCGAGGTGACGCTGACGGTCTCCACGACGCCGGCCTGGTGAGGGTGGCTGGGGTACTCGTCACCCGGCTCCAGCTTCCAGCGCCAGACCTCGACCGGGGCGGGGCCCGAGGTCGTCAGCATGAGCCGGGCTTCGCTGCCCTTCTCCCCGGCCCACAGAGGCATGACGGCGTCGACGGACACCACCCGGACGCGGTCCTCGGCCGGACCTTCCATGAGGGCGGACACCGAGATGCCGAGGGTGTCGGCGAGGCGGACGAGGGTGGCGAAGTTCGGGTTGCCCTGAGCCTTCTCCAGCCCGACCAGGGCGCCCTTGCTGACCTTGGCGCGCCGGCCCAGCTCGTCCAGGGACAGGCCCGCGCGTGTGCGGGCGGCCCTGACGTTGTGCGCGAGCGCGCGCAGGGCTGACTCTGCCTCGGGCACTTGATCACCATCCTGACGAGCGGTGCACTGAAATGGTCCACCCGGTCATTTGGTTGACAACAGGCGGTCGTTTCATTGTACGGTCGAGTCGTTCCATTGTGAAAGTAGGGAAGTACCGTGATTGCTCTGCTGCTGGCTCTGGGCAGCTCTCTCGCCTACGGATGTGCCGATTTCCTCGGCGGCCTCGGCGCCCGCAAGGCGCATGTGCTGCGCACGGTGATGGTTGCGGCTCCGGCGAGTCTCGCGGTGGAGCTGCTGCTGTGGCCCGCGCTGGGTGCCTCGTTCACCTGGGCGAGCGTCGGATGGGGCGCGGCCTCAGGGGTCGCGTCCGCCGCGGCGTTCGCCCTGCTGTACAAGACCCTGGCGATCGGCCCGATGAACGTGCTCTCGCCCGTCACCGCGTTGGTGTCCGCCGCTCTGCCGGTCGCGGTCGGCCTGCTCCAGGGGGAGCACCTGGGCGCGGCCGGTCTCGCGGGACTCCCGCTGGCGCTGGCGGCGGTGGTCCTGGTCAGTGCCGGGCACGGAGCGCGGTCGTCGCGTCCGTCGCGGACCGCAATGCTGCTGGCCTTCGGCGCGGGTGCCGCCATCGCCCTTCAGCTCGTCTTCCTGCACCAGACCCCCTCCGACAGTGGCGTGGCACCGCTGATCATCGGCAGAGCGGTCTCCACGGCCGTCACCCTGGCCGCCGCCGCGGTGATGTACCGCCGACTGGGGGCGGAAAGGCCCGCGTACGCGATCTCGGCGACCGCGGGCGTGCTGGACTCGGTCGCGAACCTGCTGTTCCTGCTCGCCGCCCGCAGCGGCGACCTCACCGTCGTCGCCGTGATCACCGCCCTCTACCCGGCCGGCACGGTCCTGCTCGCCCGCAGCGTGCTCGCCGAGCGCATCCACCGCAGCCAACTCGTCGGCCTGGGCACGGCCGCCGTCGCCGTCAGCCTCCTCGCCCTCACCTGACCCGCCGAGCCGACCCCGCAGGGAGATCCGCATGTTCATCCAGCCCTGGGACACCGCTCTGGACGACGCAGAGTGGCAGACCTGGATCGCCGACGGCCACGACTTCGGCCAGCTCAGCGTGAACGGCCTGTCCGGCCAGGCACCCGCCGTCGTCCCCACCCACTTCACGAGCGGCGACGGCCATCTGCTGATCCACCTCGCCCGCCCCAACCCGGTCTTCGAGGCGATCGAGCGCGACCCGAACGTCACCTTCACCGTCATCGGCGACTACGCCTTCATCCCAGGCCCCTGGCGCGCCAAGCCCGACATCCCGCCCACCGACGGTGTGCCCACCAGCTACTACGCGGCCGTCCAGTTCACCTGCCGGGCCCACATCATCGACGACCCCGAGGCCAAGGCAGAGCTGCTGCGCCGCCAGATGGCGCACTTCCAGCCCGACGGCGACCATGCCCCCATCGACCCCGACCAGCCACCGTACGGACGGATGCTCCCCGGGATCCGCGGCCTGAAGCTGGAAGTCACCGACGTGCGAGCCAAGTTCAAGTACGACGACCACAAGCCCGTCGAACACCGAACCGCCGTCGCCGGCCGACTCACCGCACGCAGCCAGGGCTTGGACGTGCCCACCGCGCATCAGCAACTGCGCCGCCTGGACCGCATCGGCCCCTGGAAGCCCTGATCCCGGCCGCCCCGCGCACGGACGAAGACACCTGGCCATCGCCGCCTCCAGGCCGTGACGCTCGACTGGTCGCCCCTGCACGGCCATGAGTCCGCTGCAGTACCAGAAGCAGCTTCGCCTCCAGGAAGCCCGCATCCAGCTCATCGCCAACCCTCACGACATCGCCGCGATCGGGCACGCCGTCGGCTACGACAGTCCGTCCCAGTTCAGCCGCGAGTACAAGCGCATGTTCGGTGCGCCGCCGGGCCAGGACGCGGCCAGACTGCAGACCGCGGTGCTACCGGCGGGGTAGGAGCAGAGCCTTCGGGAGTGCCGTGGCCTCGCCCACGGTTCTGGACCGGGCATGCGCACCCGGATTGCCTTCTGTGCGTGGGCCGTCGCGGACAGGGTGCAGCCGAGGCATGCCGTCGTACGAGGCGGTAGGTGTTGCGCATCTGGCTGGTCACCTCGGAAGAGGGCTGCCGGCGTATGCAGGGAGCAGCAGGATCGGCCCCGTGCTGCCGGTTCAACCGGTCAGTACCGCACTGATGTTGGACCGGTAGGTGCGCAGAGCCCGCAGTGAGGCCGTGTAGCGGTCGTGGTGGCGGGCGATGTCCGCGGCTTGCTTCTGGGCGCGTACGGCGTGCCAGAGCTCGGCGGTGTGGTGGCGGCGCTTGCAGGTGACGTCCGCGACGGCGGTGGCCCGCTCCCGCCGCGTGTGCCGGGTGTTGCCGTCGCTCGCCCGCTGCCAGGCGCTGTCCGTGTATGCGGCGGCGGGGTCGGAGTAGTGGGCGAACCCTTGGTCCGCCATGCAGCGGGACCACACGGCCCAGGCCTCGCGCACGCGCGGATCGCGCTTCACGGCCTTGTCCACCTCGATGGCGCGTCTGCCGGCGTAGAGCCAGTCCTGCTTGAGGTCGATGCCGCGCATCAGGCGTTTGTCCGCCTCGGTGTTGCACGCGGGCCAGTCCGCATACTCCTCGTCCGTCATGCGGCGGCCCTCGGACCGGGAACCCGGGTGTGCGGCCGGGTCCCAGCCGTAACCCCAGCGGCGAGCGATGTCGGGATCGAGGACCCCGTAGTCGGTGCTGACCGCGGTGGCGACGATGGGGTCGTCGGGGTAACGGGGGTCGAGCGGGAAGCCGGGGTGGCCGCGGTGTGCCATGCACTGCCGGACCAGCAGTGCCGAGGCCTGCCGGAACCGCTGGAAGTCCTGCGGCGTGTAGTCGTAGCGGTCGGCCGGCAGCGGACCGAGGTCCGACGCCGTGCGGACGAGTGCCGCGCGCTCCGGGCCGGAGGCACAGATCGCCGCCAGCACCGCCACCCCCGCCGCGACACCCGGCCGCCACCCCCGTCTAGCCATGGCCAGGGATGCTAGCGGGCGGCGTGTACACGTCCGAACGCGGCCCCCGGCCGGCCCCGTCGGGCTCCCCGACCGGCTCTTCCTGCCCACCGTCGTACGGCCTCCCGCCGGGACGCACGACAAGATGGCCGGCGAGCGAGCTCGAACTCGCGGAAGAAGCGGGCAGCGCCAGGCATAGATCGTCCGGGGTCCGCGCGTCCTTGTGAGCGTTGGACAACGGGAGGGCTGATGGACCCGCAGGACCACGAGAGATTCGAGGACTTCGTCGATGCCCGGTGGAGTGCTCTGCTGCGGCTGGCGAATCTGCTGACCGGCGGCGACCGGCACGAGGCCGAGGATCTGGTGCAGATCGCGCTGATGAAGACGCTGGGCCGATGGCGACATATCGACGACCCGGAGGGTTATGTACGCAAGGTGATGTACCGGCAGCAGATCAGCCGCTGGCGGCTGCGTCGCCCGCACCGCGAGGCGACGTTCGCCGCGCTGCCCGAGGACCAGGGTGTCGCCGACGGCACGGCCGCCGCCGACCTGCGGATCACCGTGGGCCAGGCGCTCGCACGGCTGACCCCACGGCAGCGCGCGATGCTGGTGCTGCGCTATTTCGAGGACCTGTCCGAGACGGAAGTGGCAGGCGTCCTCGGCTGCTCGGTGGGCACCGTGCGCAGCACCACCCATCGGTCGCTGGCCCGGCTGCGCGCTCTCGCACCGGAGTTGGCCGCACCCGCTCAGACCGCGGCCGCAGCACCGAGCCCCAACCTGCCGAAGGGAGCCCACACATGAACGCCGACCAGCTGGACCACGCGATCCGGGACGTCCTGCACAGCTGGACCCCCGACAACCCCCACGCTCCCGTGGGTATCGCCGACCGCCTTGTGCGTCGCCGCCGACGGCGCATCATCGCGCGCACCGCCGGTGCGGCCCTCGCACTCACCGGCATCGCCTTCGGCGCGGCCTTCGCCACCGGTGCGGGCGACGACGGGGCTCAGCGGCCGGCTTCGCGGGTGAGCAAGCAGAGCACCCTGCTGTGGCAGACCACCCTGCCCGCCGCGTCCTGGGACGCCTGCACCACCGGCCCTGGTGCCGTCTACTGCCGCGGGACCTCGTACGACGGCATCGGCGTCGACGCCCGTACCGGAAAGGTCGAGTGGCAGCAGAAGGCCAAGGATGTCAACGGCGGCAGCGCACCGGCCGGATCGCTGCCCGGCGTCCGTGACGGCATCCTGTACACCTACGCCGATCACGCCCCTGGCACGTCCAGAGCCGGGACCGACCTCGTCGCCCTCGACATCGGCAGCAGGCAGGTCCTGTGGAAGCACGAGTTGGCCGACGACAGCCGTGACCGGTCCGATGCCGTGCTGTTCGACGGCAAGGTCCTCGCCAACTCCCCGACGTTCAAGAGCGTGGCAGCCTTGGACGGCAGGACGGGCCGGACGCTGTGGACGTACTCCTGGAAGAAGGCGGACTGCGACCGGACCGCGGTCGGCGGCGTCCCGTACCTGGTGTGCTCGCCGGACAGTGAGAAGGCTCCGCAACAGAGCACCGTCGTACGGTTGGACCCGACGACCGGCAAGCCGCGGACGGTCGCGACCGTCGAGGGACCGGCGGCTTTCATCGGCACGGACAAGGATGCCGTGCTCCTGGGCGCCAGGGCCGGCGGGCAGCAGTCCTTCAGTGTTTCCGGGCCCGCTACTTTGATCCGCGTCGAACTCGGCTCGGGCAAGGTGTCGCAGTACTCGGTCGACGGCATGCCGATGGGCGTGGTCACGGACGGCATCATCCTGGCGTCCGGCAGGCACGACAGCGCCGTCGCGTACTCGGCCGACAACGGCAAGCGGCTGTGGTCAAGCGACCTCGGACTGACACTCCGCAAGGACGCGGGCAACCCCACGATGCGGGAGCTGGCCTCCGCCGCCGCGGTGGATCTCGGCAGCAGGGTGGCCTACTACCTCGATCCGACGGGGCATCTGGTGGGCCTCGACCTGGACAGCGGAGCGGTGCGCTGGCGCGGCCAGGTGCAGCTGCCGAAGAGCCCGATGACAGCGGGCATCGCTCCGGAGCTGATGGTCCACGCACACGGCCTCATCGGCCAGGTCGGCGGCCAGCTCTTCGACATCAAACCCGTGCTGCCCAAGGCAGGTTCGTAGGCGGGGGCAGCCGGAGGCAGGGTCGCGCGGGGGACCGGCAGCACGACCGGTCTCCCGCGCGGCCGCGGTGTGCTGCCTGCACCTTCGCTCAGTGCTGCTCGTCGTCGTTGAGCCACTCGGCGAGGACGGCGGCCTCGCTGTGGTCGGCGTCCTTGGTCGCGGTCAGCAGCGTGACCCTGTCGTGGGCTGCCAGATCCCGGAGTTCCTGTACGGCCTGCTCGTGCTCGGGGTCGCCGAGTTCGGCGATGTAGCGGCGGCGGAACTCGGCGAAGCGTTCGGGGTCGTGGTGGTACCAGTGACGCAGGTCGGTGGACGGTGCGACGTCCTTGAGCCACTCGTCCAGGTGAGCGGCCGACTTGCTCACGCCGCGTGGCCACAGACGGTCGACGAGCACACGTTTGCCGTCCTTGGGTGTGGGCGACTCGTACACTCTGCGATAGATGATCTGTCCGGCCATGACACAGCCCTCCGGATCGGTCGGCGACGGTGGTCGAGAGCCTTCATCCCATGAAAACCCATGCCGCGGGCCGGTGGCGCGCGAGGGTCCGCTGTCGCCTTCCTTCAGCCGCGAGGGAAGGGTCGGGCGGGCGGATCACGCGCCTCTTGCCCGTCCGCCGAGTGTGCCTGTCGCCGCGCCGGAGGGATACCGGCGTTCAGCGCCGTCGTCGCCGCCTGCTCGCCCGCCCGTCGCGGATCCGACCCCACAGGGCAAAGCAGGCCAGGAACGGTGCCACCACCATGCAGAGCATCCACAGTCCGACGCTCGCGGGCGAGTAGATGTAGTACTGCCAACTGGCCGGCAGGAGCCCGGGCAGGAGCACGAGGGCGACGAGCACCGACCACGTCAGGACCACGATGCCCAGGGCGCGCACCGCTGCCGTCAGGCATCCCATGCTTCTCCTACTTGCGATGTGCGGCGCTTGCCCGCACAGAGTCATCAGATTTGAACGCGTTCAATATAGCCGTGAATCTCATGACTCTGAAGGGCAGGCCGGCCGGGCGTGTGTCAGCCGGTCGGCGTCGGCTGCGATGGTGAACGGGCGGGCGGTCGCCTGGCGGTTCCGGGAGTGCGGGTGACATACCAGCCTCTTTGCGGGCGAGAAGGGTCCCTCGCCATCCCTCTTCATCACGGAATGGCATACCGACCATTCAGTTTGTCGAAAGTCTTCCGTGCTTCGCATACCTATGAGTAGCGTACGTCGCCACCCCCCACTCCCTGCGGTCCGCACGGGCCCTGAGCCACGCAAGGAGCACGGGATGACGTTCTCGTCCCCCGAGTACCAACCAGGTCATCGGCCGCCGCCGTACGACCCGTCACTCGCTTCGTCACCCTCGTACGCCGCCTGTCCCCGGCACGAGTCGCAAGCGCGTCCGGAGTTCGAGAGACACCAGGTCCGGCGCGACCAGGCACGGGGTCGGCACAGCGACCTCGGCCTCCTGCGGGGCGCGTACCGCTGGCAGCGTCGCGTGGCGACCTTCACGGCGCTCGGATACTTCACGCTCTTCCTGTTCCTGTCGGCGTTCACGCCGTCGCTGACGACGGCCACCGTTTCGGGCGGACTCACCACGGGGCTGCTGCTCGGGCTGATCCAAGTACCCGTCACCTGCCTGGCGATCGGCCTGTACGAGTACACGGCGCGACGGAGTGTCGACCCGATCGCCGACCGGATCCGCCATCAGTCGGAACCGGGAGCCGGACGGGAGGCCGTGCGATGACCGGGTTCAGCAGTTCGGCGCAGGCCATGTCGCTGGTGGCGTTCACCACCGTCGCGACGATCACGCTGTTGCTGTGTGTGATGACGGGACCCGACCGAGACGATCTCGACGAGTTCTATACGGGGTACGGGTCGCTGTCGCCGATGCGCAACGGGCTCGCCATCGCCGGGGACTACATCTCCGCGGCGACGGTCCTGTCCACGGGCGGTGTCATCGCGCTGTTCGGATACGACGGTGTCGTGCTGGCGTTGAGCACCGCGCTCTCCCTGATGTTGTTGATGTTCCTGTTGGCCGAACCGCTGCGCAACGCGGGCCGGTTCACCATGGGCGACGCGCTCGCGCGGCGGATGCCCGGACGGGCGGTGCGCATCGCCGCGTGCGCGGTGACGATCACGGCGCTGGTGCCGATGATGCTGATCCAGCTCGCAGGCACGGGCGACCTGCTGGCGTTCATTCTGGGGTTCTCCGGCGACTCGATGAAGACGGGCTGCATCATCGGCCTCGGCGCGATGATGATCAGCTATGCGGCGATCGGTGGCATGAAGGGCACGGCTCTCATCCAGATCATGAAGATCGTGATGCTGCTCGGCTCCGGCGCTGTCGTCGCCCTACTGTTGCTGCGACGGTTCGACTGGGACCTGGGCGCGCTGTTCTCCGTGGCGGCGCGGCGCAGCGGAGTGGGAGACGCCTTCCTGCACTCGGGGTTCGAGTTCGCCGACGGGAAATATCCTCGGCTCGACATGATCAGTTCGCAGCTCACCGTCGTCCTCGGCGGAGCCTGCCTTCCGCACGTCACCATGCGCATGTACACCGCGAACAGCGCTCACCAGGTGCGCAGGTCGATGTCCTGGGCGGTGACCTGCGTGGCGGTCTTCGTGCTCATCATCACGGTCATCGGCTTCGGAGCGACGGCGCTGGTCGGCCGTGCGGCGATCGCGGGCGCCGACCCGACGGGCAGGACGGCGTATCTCCTGGGCTCGCGGGCCGCCTTCGGGACGGACGTGTCGAACGTCGAGACCTTCCTCTTCACCACGGTCACGTCCGCGCTCTTCCTCACCCTCCTCGCCTCGGTCGCCGGGATGATCCTGGCCTGCGCCAACTCCCTCGCACACGACGTACTCGCGGGCCGGAGGAGGCCGACGACCCCGCAACGGGAAATGACGTACGCCCGGGTGTCCGCCGTGGCCGTGGGCATCCCCACCATCCTGCTGGCCACCCTCGTCCAGCACCACAACCTTCAGCCACTGGCCCTGCTCGCCGCCTCCATCAGCGCGTCCGCACTGGCACCGGCCCTGGTCTACAGCCTGTTCTGGCGCCGATACACACGCCTGGGTCTCATGGCCACCCTCATCGGAGGCACGGTCACCACCATCGTCCTCATGGCCGGCACCAATCTGGTCTCCGGCTCCCCCTTCGCTTCCTTCCCCGAAGCCGACTTCAACTGGTTCCCCTTCACCACGACAGGGATCGCGTCCATCCCGCTGGGCTTCGCCTACGGATGGCTGGGGACTGTCGTCTCCGGCCGGCGCGAGGCCGAAGAGCAAAGGCGACAGTACGAAGCTGTCGAAGGCTGGATTTTGGCGGGTGCCGTGCGGAAGGGACCCTGAGGCGCGACGGGTGGTGCAGCCCGAAGAACGGTGGAGCCGGGGCACGGAGACCGGTGAGCGGTTTCCCGCCCCCGAGCGTCAACCGGCCTTGACTCTCACGTCGCTGGAGACCTGACGATCGCGTTGCAGAGCGACCGACCGTCTTCCCTCCGGAGGCACACCGCATGCGAGGCAAGGGAATCCACTACGACACCGGCACCTTTCCCAACGGCGACACTTCGCGACCTGTCTTCGACGCCGACATCGTCGAGCGTGACATGCGGGTCATCGCCGAGGACCTGCACTGCACCACGATCCGCATCACCGGTGGGGACCCGGACCGGATCGAAACCGCCGCGCGCCACGCGGCAGCCGCCGGGCTCGAGGTCTGGTTCTCACCCTTTCCCTGCGAGATGACCGACGAGGAGATGCTGCCCTTCTTCGCCGACTGCGCCGAACGAGGCGAACGCCTGCGCCGCGAAGGCGCCGGCGTCGTCCTCGTCACCGGCTGCGAACTCAGCCTGTTCGCCCGCGGATACCTGCCCGGCGACACCTTCAACGACCGCATTCCGGTCCTGGCCGGCCCTGACCGCGAAGCTGCCCTGAAGCACATTCCCGGCAAGGTCAACGCCTTCCTCGGCGAGGTCGTCCGTACCGTCCGTCCTCTCTTCGCCGGCCCCGTCAGCTACGCCTCCTGCCCCCTGGACGGCGTGGACTGGGGCCCGTTCGACATCGTCGGCCTGGACGCCTTCCGAAGCCTGCGCAACAGCGCCACCTACCGCGAAGACCTGCGCAAGGGGTTCACCCATGGCAAGCCGGTCGCCATCACGGAAGTCGGCTGTTGCACCTTCGGCGGAGCGGGCGATCACGGCGGCGCGGGCTGGTACGTGGCCATGCAGCCGGACGGCGTCACCCCCAAGCCGGAATTCCTGCGTGACGAGGGCGAACAGGTCCGCTGTCTCGACGACCTCATGCCCGTCTTCGAGGACGAGGGAGTCGACTCGGTCTTCTGGTTCACCTTCGCCGGCTACGGCACGCCCCACCGAGTGAACGGCCCGGACCCCGACCTCGCCTCCTACGGCATCGTCAAGATCCTCGACGAGAAGAGCGACTACCCGCGGGAGACGCGCGCCTACCCCGACATGCCCTGGGAACCGAAGGAAGCGTTCTACGCGCTCGCCGACCACTACCGGACACTCGACTAGCACGGGCCCCCATCAGCGCCGCAACGTGACCGTGCGCCGGGGGAGGAGACACCATGCCGGTTCTTCGGCCCTGCGGCGGCCGACGGGGGGACTCCGGCCACGCCGACGGCGGTCGCCGTGACGCCACCTCTTCGCGCCCGCACAACACCCGTCCGGCTCGGAAGCATCAGCCGAGACACACCACGAGCACGCAAATCTTGTCCGGCGATGTCGATATCAGGGCAGGGCTGCTCTGCGAGCCGGACGAGTCCGTGCCGTGGGCGGTCGTGGGCTGCGACGACTGATCCGTCGTCGTGCCGGATTGGCTCGGTGCGGTGGTGTCGGCCACCGGAGCGGTGCTCTGCGGCTGCGGTGTCGACGCCGCAGCCGGACGGGACGGCGCGGTGGAGTCCGACCGGACGATCGGCAGCGTCGCTCGGGGCGTGGCCGACAGGGACTGCTGCCGTGGGGCGTTGGTCGTCGCCCGCTGCGGCAGGGAATGGGTGGGAGACGAGTGGCGTGCGTCCTGAGCGGGGGCCGGTGTGGATGCCGGACGGTCCTGCTCGGGTGGCTGCTCGTGCGCGGTGCCCATGGTCCGGTCGTCCGGCGCCGTGGCCGCCTGTGTCCGGTCGGTGGAGTGCCGGTCCATCGCGGCGATAGTCAGGCCGCCTCCGAAAAGTGCGACGGCGCTCGCGACCGCCGCCCGGCGCTTGTTCTTCTTCCAGCGAGCCAACTGTCGACGGCGTGCAGCCCGCCCCTGCTGCCGGGGCGGCATGCTCTCGGTCTCGGCGGCCGGGGCGTACGGGACCACGTCGTCCGAGGGACTGTCGTACCAGGTGTCGACGCCCCTGCCGGTGCCCGTGTCGGCCCGGTGGGCCGTCGGAGCCGGTCCGACCCCCGTCCTCGCCGGGGCCAGTCGGATGCGGCCGTCGGCGGTGCGCGGGGCGATGTCCGGGGCATAGGCGCCGCACCCGGGACACACCAGGGCACCGTTGAGGTGCCGACGGCACGAGGAGCAGTAATCCATATGTGGTTTTCCGGTCTTCCTGGGTCGACTGCGCCGGCGGCCCGCGTGGGTCACGGCCTGGTCATACGTGCACAGGGGATCGAGCGACCAGTCACGCTAACGGGGCTTTCGAAAGGCTGTGTGCAGCCTGTGTGATGCTCCTGCGTGGGTTCCTTGCGTCAGGAGGGGACAGAGGGACGTATCCGCGCAGATGCACCTACGGCAACGCCCCGTGCTCGCCCGGAGGCCTTGGATCCTCGGCTGCATCTGGTGACCGACCCGTGGATCCGCAGCGTGACCAGGTCGGCACAGGGTGTTGAACCGTGCGCCGTCGCTGGGGTCGGACGGTGCCCGAGAGGCCGTTTCCGCACGGCGGACCGGTCTCGTGGAGGCGGCGTCTCCGCTGCCTATAGGTGTTGTTTTCGGCTGGGTCAAGCCCCGAGTTCCCGGAGCGTGACCCAGCCGGACGAATCCCGCCTACTGGAAGTGCGGGCCTCACCGGAAACACCGGAAAGAAAACGAGGCACCAAAGTCGGTAAATACATCTTTCGATTATCAGAAGGAAAGTGCCATGAATCGCATGACCCGAAAGCACGGCAACATCCGTCCCAAGCGTCGGCTGAGCCTCGCCACGGTGGTGGCGTCGTCCGTAGTGATCGCTGGAGGCGTGCTTCTTCCGGCCACGTCCGCGATGGCGGCCCCGGCGTCCGAGGCATCGGTGGCGGCTCTCGTCGGCGGGCACAAGGACAAGAACCACAAGTGCTACAAGCACCACAAGAACTACAAGTGCAAGGGCCACTGGAAGGGCGGCCACCACAAGGACTACTGGGAGCACCACGGGGGCCACCACAAGGACCACTGGAAGGACCACCACGGGAGCCACCACAAGGACCACTGGAAGGACCACTGGAAGGACAAGGACTCCCAGGGGAAGGACGAGAACAAGGACCCCCGAGGGAAGGACGAGAACAAGGAAACGGATCCGAACGGCAAGGACAACCCGAACGGCACGGAAACTGACCCGAACGGCAAGGACAACCCGAACGGCACGGACACTGGGACCGACACGGGCACGGACACCGGGACCGACACGGGCACGGACACTGGGACCGACACGGGCACGGACGCCGGGACCGACACGGGCACGGACACTGGGACCGACACCGGCACGGATGAGAGTGCTGACACGGGTACCGATGCGGGCACCGACGTAGGTGCGGACGAGACTGCCGACTCGGGTTCCAGTGATGACGGCGGCGGCGACATGGGTGGCAGTGACGACGGCGGCGGCGACATGGGTGGCAGCGACGACGGCGGCGGCGACTCCGGCGGCGACTCGGGCGGCGATGGCGGTGGAGGCGAGTGACCCAACTCCCGCTGACTGTCCGGACAGATTGGTGACGACCGGATCGTAAGACTCCCGGCGAGGGGGTGAAGGCCTTTGAAGGCCTTCACCCCCCTTTCTCGTGGTGTCCGAGCCCTGGTGTGCAGCTGGGAGTCGACGACGGTGCGGCGCCGTCCACTGCGCGGAATTGGGCTGTTCGGTCAATGGGGCGGGATGTCGTGCCCGGCGTCGCGACCACCGCAGGAGTTCGGCCTGATCATGGAGCGTTCGTTCAGAAGTGACCGGCGGAGTGCTCCGGGGCGCGGGGGCCGACATGTCGCCGCGGCTGTCGTGGGCTGCTCGTGGAATGCGCGCTGTGGGTGATGTGGTGAACTGGTTGACGTCGCTGCCGGCGGTGGTGCTGGTCGTGTGCGGGCTCTTCCTCGCCCTGCTGGTCGCGGCCGGGGCGCGAATCGGTGTGCGGGCGCTGGTACCGGTGGAGGAACGGGATCGGGTGCCGCCGATCGTCATGCCTTTGATGCCGACCCTCGGTGCCGCCTTCGCGATCTTTGCGGCGCTCTCGCTGGCCAGCGAGGCCGCCTATTTGCGTACAGCAGAGGGGCTGGTGAGCGACGAGGCGGCCGCGTCCTCCCGGCTGGCCTGGGCGGCGACAAGTCCGCGGGTCCAGTCGGAGCCGATCCACGCGGCCCTGGCGGACTACCTGAAGACCTCGCGTGCCAGGGAGTGGAAAGGTGCGGCCGCGGCGTCCGGTGACGACGCGACCACCGCTCGCGCGATCGCAGAACTGGAGCGGACCGTACGCGCCGAGGCGGCGCGACCCGAAGTGGGTACCACGGCAGGCACGGAGCTGGTGGTTTCCCTGGACGGCGTCACGAGCAGCCGACGTGCCCGCGTCGCCGCTGCTTCGCGCGACGTTCCCGCACTCTACGTGGTCACGCTGGTGGTCAGCGGACTTGCCTTGATCGTGAACTCCGGCGCGCTGGTTTTCCGCAGCAGTCTGCGGACGTCGATGCTCATCGTGGGTGTGGCGAGCGTGGTCGGGCTGAGCCTCGCGTTGCTCTTCGCTCTCAGCGCGCCGTGGAGTGGGGCGTTCATCGCCAGTGGGCATCCATTGGACGCCGTCATCGCGGACCTGAGGTCCGGCTTCTTCGGCGGCGGGCGGTAGGCGGCGGGTGCGACGGTACCGCCGCGGCCTCACCGGCGGTCGGTGAGGCCGGAGGGCCCTGATGGTGTCGGCGGTCGTGGCGAGGTCCGTCCTGCCGCTCAGCCGTTGTGGAGGATCCGGAAGCGATCGGGTCGTGCCGGATCCCGGTCGACGACCTGGACGGGCGGCCGGGCCCATTGCCGGACGCTGATGCCCGGCGTGCGGGTCAACTGGATCTGCCCGCGGGTTCCTTCGACGTTCACGTGCGGCCAGGATTCGGCAATGCGCGCCCGGTCCGTGCCCTGGGAGCGCAGGACATCGGCGAGGACGGTGATGGTGTCGTATCCCTCGAAGGCGACGAAAGAGGGTGCTCCTGCCAGTCGCGTGCGCAGGGCCGCCTCCACTTGTGTGCCGAGTGGGCTGAGTCGCTCCGGCAGGTAACGCAGGAACGGGACAGCGGTGCCGTGATCGCCCAGCAGCGTCGCCCACTCGGCGAACTCGGGTTGCCCGGCGGGAGCACCGATCATGATGTCGGTGAGGCGCTGGTCGCGGCGGACGGCCTCGACGATCGGCACGGCCGGTTCCGGGTGGCCGACCAGGAGAAGGAGAGCTGTCGCGCGATGGTCGACCAGCGCTTCGCACAGGGCGGTGGGGGTGAGAACGCGCATGTCGCACTCGGTGACGGTGCCGCCGTGCGGAGCGAGGTGGTCTCGCAGGATGCGGGCTCCGGATGCCCAGTAGATGCTGGGATCGGCTGCTACGGCGATGTGGCCGTGGCCCGCGCCGAGGAGGAAGTCCCCGTAGACCTGCCAGCCGCGGGACTGCGCCGGGGCGAGGCGTGCGACCCATGGCGTGGGCTGATCGGTGAGCGCGTCGAGAACGGCTGACGAGCACAGGAACGGAAGGCCGAGGGCGTCGGCTCCGGCGGCAGCGGCTCGGGCGACGACGCTGTGGTACTCGCCCGCCACTGCGGCCACGCCCAGGCGGGCCAGTTCGTCGACGGCCGCGGCGGCCTTCCGAGGATCGGCCGCGGTGTCTCGAACCACGAGTTCGAGCGGTCTCCCGGCGATCCCGCCGGTGTCATTGACGTCGCCGACGGCCAGTTCGAGTCCGGCGAGCAGGTGACGGCCGGCTTCGACCCAGCCGGGCCGGGTCAGCGGGACAAGAGCGCCGATCCGGACGGATGATCCGTCGGGCTGCTCTGCTCCGAGCGGCGAGGGCGGCGTATTCATGCGGGGCGTCTCCCGTGTGACGATGCGGTTGGGGTGTGCCCGGGGCACAGGGTGGCAGAGCCCGGTTGTACGCGTTCAGCTCGTCTCGCCGTCGCGGGCACACCTGGGTGATCACGCCGGACATTGCATCCGCCGCCACTGCCTTCGGGCAACCGATGATGAGTTCGCTGAACTGCCGGGCCTCTGCCTCTCTTTGTCGCTGCCCAGGACCCCGCCTGCGTTCAGGTGGTGCTGTCGGGGTTGGTGGTCGGGGGTTTGGAATGGAGGATGTCGCGGGCTTGTTCGGCGGCCCGGGTGATGCTTTCGGAAACGAAGTCGAGGAAGCGGGCGATGTTCTCGAGGCGAGTGGCGGCGGGGGTGCCGGTGCCGAGGACGGGGACACCCTGGCGTGAGGTTTCCGCGAGTCGGGCCGTGGAGTGGGCGCTGGCGATCATGGACTGGTACCAGACGTCGTCGTCGACGACGTAGCGTTCGCGGCGCCCCTCGCCCGCCTCGCGGCGTACCAGGCCTTGGCTCTCGAGGAATGTGATGGCTTTGGAGATGGAGGCGGGGCTCACCTGGAGGTGCCCGGCGAGTTCGGCGGCGGTGAGGCTGCCGGAGTCGGTGAGGGTGAGGCAGGCCATCACGCGGGCCATCATGGTGGGAGCACCGGAGGCCATTATGACGGTGGTGAACACCTCCTGGTACTCGCGTACCGCCTCGGCGTCGCGCCCGTAGGGCTGTTGAGGCGTCTTCGGGCTGCGGGGGGTGGCCTGTTTGCGGCGGTGGGCGCGGTGTTCGGTGGCGCGGTGGGCGATGTCGGCGCGGTAGGCGTTGGGGCCGCCGTTGCGCATGACCTCCCGGGTGATGGTCGAGGTCGGCCGCTCGAGGCGGCGGGCGATCTCGGCGTAGGCGAGGCCGTCGGCCAGCCCCAGCGCGATCTGCTGGCGTTCGGGCTGGGTGAGTCTGCCTCCCGGCATGCGCACTCTCCTTCATTCGCTGCGTCTGCGCCCACCATAGCGTTCACCCTCAATCCATTGCAACGGACCTACTGTCGAAGTGTTGCGTTAGGTCCGAGACCATTGCAATGAAATTCACGCTTCGACCTGCTGTTATGGGGAGTTGACGCAACATCATGGTTGTCGGAGTCGTGAATGCAACGTAGCTTTTCCGTTGTCGGAAACAGCGGGCCGCAAGGGTCCGCGCCGGCAGACAAAGGAGCTGCGTCATGCAGAAGTTCGCCTCTCCCGCCCCCGTCCAGGCCGTCGTCACCATCCCCGCCGGACGCATCCAGCTGATCGCGGCCGACCGTGCCGACACCACCGTGGAGGTCCTGCCCGCGAACGCCGCAAAGAGCCGTGACGTGAAGGCCGCCGAACAGGTCCGGATCACCTACGACGACGGTGTCCTGCGCATCGAGGCCCCGGAGGCCGACAACCGGATCCTCGGCACCTCCGGTTCCGTCGAGGTGACCGTCCAACTGCCGACCGGTTCCCGCGTGGAGGCCAAGACGGCCGCCGCCGGACTCCGGGGCGTGGGGCACCTCGGCCACGTGTCCTTCGACGGTGCGAGCGGCACGGTCAAGCTGGACGAGGCCGACAGCGCCGAACTGGTCGGCCTGGACGCCGACATCACGGTCGGCCGCCTCAACGGCTCCGCGGAGATCAGCACCCAGAAGGGCGACGTGACCGTCACCGAAGCCGTGCGCGGCACGCTCACCCTTCGCACGCAGAAGGGCGACATCACCGTGGGCGCCGTCCGCGGTGTCTTTGCCGCCCTCGACGCCGGGACCGGCTACGGCAGGGTCGACAACACGCTGAAGAACGACGGCACCCCGGCCCTGACCATCAAGGCGACCACCACCCACGGCGACATCACCGCCCGCAGTCTCTGAAGGGCGGGAGGCCGCCCCTCGCGGTCCGTGCCCTGCCACGGCATCACGGACCGCGGCTTACAGCCGCTCGTATCCCCCTCTTCGAAGGAACACTGCTCATGACCAGCTTGGCCATCGCGGCGAACGGGCTGCGCAAGTCCTATGGCGACAGGACCGTTCTGGACGGCATCGACCTGGCCGTCCCGGCCGGTTCCGTGTTCGCTCTGCTCGGACCGAACGGCGCCGGCAAGACCACTGCCGTCAAGATCCTCTCCACTCTCATCACCCCCGACCCCGGCTCCGGCGAACTGCGAGTCGGTGGGCACGACTTGGCCGCCGAGGCGCAGGCCGTCCGCGCGGCGATCGGTGTCACCGGGCAGTTCTCCGCGGTCGACGGGCTGATCACGGGGGAGGAGAACATGCTCCTCATGGCGGATCTGCACCACCTGTCCAAGGAGGAAGGACGGCGGGTCACTGCCGAACTGCTGGAGCGCTTCGACCTGGTGGAGGCCGCGACGAAGCCCGCCTCGACCTATTCCGGCGGGATGAAGCGGCGCCTGGACATCGCCATGACCCTCGTGGGAAGTCCGCGGATCATCTTCCTCGACGAGCCGACCACCGGCCTGGACCCGCGCTCCCGGCACAACATGTGGCAGATCATCCGCGAACTGGTCACCGGCGGCGTGACGGTCTTCCTCACCACCCAGTATCTGGAGGAGGCCGACGAACTCGCCGACCGGATCGCGGTGTTGAGCAACGGAAGGATCGCCGCCGAGGGCAGTGCCGAGGAACTGAAGCGGATCGTGCCCGGCGGGCACGTGAAACTCCGCTTCACCGACCCGGCCGCCTATCGGAACGCCGCCACCGCGCTGGGTGACGCCGCTGCCCGCGACGACGACGCTCTTGCGCTGCAGATCCCCAGCGACGGCAGCCAGCGGGCACTGCGCTCCCTCCTCGACCGCCTGGACGCGGCCGGCATCGAGGCGGACGAGCTGACCGTGCACACCCCCGACCTCGACGACGTGTTCTTCGCCCTCACCGGCGACACGAACATCCCTGCCCAGTCCGCCCAGTCCGCCCAGTCCGCCCAGTCCAAGGAGGCTGTCCGATGAGCTCTGTGTCCCTCGCCGTGCGTGACTCGGCCACGATGCTGCGCCGCAACCTGCTGCACGCCCGCCGTTACCCGTCGCTCACTTTGAACCTGCTGCTCACCCCGGTCATGCTGTTGCTGCTGTTCGTCTACATCTTCGGCAACACCATGAGCGGTGGGCAGGGCCGGACCGCCTACATCGCCTACCTCGTCCCCGGCATCCTGTTGATGACCATCGGCTCCACCACCATCGGCACCGCCGTCTCGGTCTCGACCGACATGAACGAGGGGATCATCGCCCGCTTCCGCACCATGGCCATCCACCGCAGTTCCGTGCTGTTCGGCCACGTCGCCGGCAGCGTGCTGCAAGCGATCATCAGTGTGGTCCTGGTCGGCGCCGTCGGTGTCGCGATGGGCTTTCGCTCCACCGACGCCACTGTCCTGGAGTGGCTGGCGGCGTTCGGACTGCTCGCCCTGGTCGCCCTCGCGTTCACCTGGATCGCGGTCGGCATGGGCCTGTCCAGCCCCAACGCCGAAGCGGCCAGCAACAACGCCATGCCGCTGATCCTGCTGCCGCTGATCTCCAGCGCCTTCGTCCCGCTCGACTCGATGCCGGGCTGGTTCCAGCCGATCGCCGAGTACCAGCCCTTCACCCCCGCCATCGAGACCCTGCGCGGACTCCTTCTCGGTACCGGGATCGGCAACAACGGATGGATCGCCGTCGGCTGGTGCCTCGTCCTGACCGTCCTCGGGTATCGCTGGTCCAAGGCACAGTTCGACCGCGACCCGAAGTAGCCGCCATGGCAACGCGGGCGACCCCCGCACTCCGTCCCATCCCAACCGGCGTCCCGCGCCGACGGCGGCGTACACCGGCACCGCGCCGGAGTACGCCGCCGTTTGCGTACACAGCTCCAGGGATGCCGACAGGGTGATCGACGCGTTCCGAGCGGCCGCCGAGCGGTGCAAGACCTTCAAGGACATCCAGGTGGACTTCCGCTACAGCGACACGGAAGTCGAGCCAGGTGCCGGCTATGGCGATGAATCGGTGTCCCTGCGGCTCACCCAGCTCGCCGCGGACAGCGAGGACGAGGAGCCCGTCCGGGTGCCCTTCGCGGTGGTGGCTGTTCGGCAGGGCACGACGGTCGCCATGTTCTCCACGTTCAACCGGCCCCGGGGGCCGCGGGAGCCGGACCCGGCACGTGTACCGGATGCCATCATCAAGGCACAGCTGACCAAGCTCGACGAGCCGGGGCTTTCCGGATGACCGCTCAGCGCCTGCGGTGCCCGAGTCCGCGCGGCTGCTCGGGCGAATCTCGCGTGCGCCGCGGTCGGTGGACGGAGCAGACTGCCGGGCATGGTCGACATGGGCATGTTCCGGTACGAGGTCGCAAGCTGGGCGGGCGGTGGCTCCGGTGAGCCGGCGAGAGAGCTGGCCGAGCTCGTCGGGGTGCATACGGCGGTGTTGCTGGAGGGGCTGAGCGACCTCGCGGCCGTAGAAGCGCTGGCCGCGGGCCGGAGCCGTGACCTGGCGGCCGAGGGGGTGTGCGTGGTGGCGATGGGTGGGGCGATGAGCGTCGGCCGCTACGCACAGATCCTGGGGCCGTCCGGTCTGGGCCTGCGCCTGATAGGTCTGTGCGACGAACGGGAGAGGCCCTTCTTCGACCGAGCCCTCAACTCGGCGCCACACTCGGGTGTCTTCGTCTGCACGGCGGATCTGGAGGACGAGCTCATCCGGGCGTTGGGCTCGGCGCGTATCGAGCAGATCATCCAGGCCGAGGACGAGCTGCGTGCCTGGCAGACATTCCTCCAGCAGCCCGCCCAGCACGGCCGACCCCGGCACCAGCAGTTGCGGCGCTTCATGGGTACGAAGAAGGGGCGCAAGATTCGTTACGGCCGCCTCCTGGTCCAAGCCCTCACCCCCGACCAGGTGCCCGCCCCGTTGGACGGCCTTCTCGCCGGCTTGTGAGGGCGCCCGATATCTGACGGTCGGTCAGGACCGGGTGCCCCGCGATCGTGAGGGCGACATGAAGACGTTGGACATCAACGTGTCGCTCCCGACGCGCAACGAGGGTCGCAGGCACCCAACGAACCCCACAGGGCAGGGCCGTTCGGTCCCGCGAGCGCAGGCCTTCGGGCGACACCCTGGGCCTGGGAAGGTTCTGGGCCAAGCTGCCGTTCGTCCGCGACCACGCCTGGCTCCGCTGAGCCCGGACGGCGGTGAGTCGACCGCTCGGTCCGACGCGCCGCAGCGTGCGGGGGCCGGCCGGCTCGCATCGGGCCCGGTGGCCCCTGCGCGAGGACTCCCCCGGACTCGCATCGCCCCAGATGTGAGGTGGTGGCTGCCTGCACAGGGACGCAGGGCTCCGTGGTCGCCGAACGGCCCTCGGGTGCAAGGGCATTGACAAGCAGGAAAGCTCCAGGCCGCTCGGGCCCGGAGCTCAGGACATCCGGCGTTCAGCCGGTCTTGTGGCCCCAACGTGGTCCGACCAGGTCCCATTCTCTGCCCCAGGCGTCGACGCGACGCTGGTCGAGCCGCCACCGGGCGACGGCTCCGGCACCGAACACGAGCCCGGCGAGAGCGGTCGCGGCCGCGGTGCCCAGGAAGACCGATTCGATGGCTGCTTCCGCGGAGCTCGTCGGTGCGGGGGTGAGGCGCCCTTGGCCGTTCTGCCAGACCGTGACATGGGATCCGGCCTTCAGACCGGCGTGCACGGGGGTCCGCCCGGTGCGGGACGAGCCGTCGGACGCCGACCAGCGCACGGACGCCGTCCGGAGGTCGGTGGCCCCACCGACCGCGGTGCCGGCGCGCGGGACGTCATGCAGAACGACGGCTTCGACGGAATGCCGCTCGGCCCGCTGGCGCGCGAACGCCTCATCGGCGGCATGAGCGGTCACCAGTCCGGCGATGGCGCCTCCCACGGTGAAGACCGTCCACACGGCGAGCACGATCCAGGCTTCGACGATGTCGTCGCGTCGGCGCAGTGGGTTGCTGCGCCACCGCCACAACCGATTCCTCACCTGCTTGCCACGGGGCATCGGACCGCACCTCCTCCTTGTCGTTCCGGGGACACCTACGAAGGTGACAGCGTGGACGGGTGTCGCTGCATGGGCCGACCAGCTGTCGCCGCTGGGCTGCACGGAGCCAACTCTTCGGTGAACAAGGGGCGTTCACCCCAAGGAGCCCCGGGCAGGTGGCTCCGGCCACGAGGGAGGCCGAAGGCGCAGGGTCCGAGCATGAAGAGCCTCACTGGATCTCGAGGACCTCGTTCACCGGCCGCCGCGGCGTCCTCGGTCCCGAGGAGCCGTAGCCGAGCCGGAAGACGATCTGTACGAAGCCCATGGCCGACTCCGGGGAGCGTGCGGTCCAGCGGAGTTCGGGCCACTCGAGGGCCTGGGAGGTGAGCGAGGTGGCCAGCCCGTCGAGGGTGGCCTGCAGCAGGACGCGCTCCATGGCCTGGCCCGCCACCACCCAGTCCCTGGGGCCGTCGTCGGTGGTGCCGAGCACGGCTACCTGGGGAGCGTTCTCGAATGTGGCGGTCTCGCGGCCGGGAACGGACAATCCAGCGGCGAAGTCCCGTACGGGCGCCTTGCCACGCCGTTTGCGAGGGCCAAAGGCGTAGTCCGGTACGCCGTCACCTGCGGTTTCCGCTGACTCGGCGCCGACGCGGACCCAGCGTTTCCGTTCCTCGGAGGCTGCGGTGTCCGCGGCATCGCGCCCTTCCGCATCGTTGACCAGATCCAGGAGCGTCTGCACATGCCATGCCTCGGGGAACATCAGCCGTGCTCCCTCCAGCAGGGCGGCGGCGCTCAAGGCGTCCTTGATCGGCTGGGGTATCTCCTCGTCCGAGAACGGGTGACGACTGGTGTGGCGGCGATGGATCGCCGGATGGAGCAGGGCGAGGTCCTTCTCCACATCGTGCCCGGGGGACGTGGGGTCGGTCAGCCGCATCACCGCGAGCAGTTGCGGGTCGGCTGGGTCGGGCAGCAATTCGGTGGCCGCTCCCCATCCCGCGTGGGCGGCGGCGACGCGCAGGTTGAACAGGGCTGCCGCACAGCCCAGGTGGAGAGCGCGGTGGGACGGGTCGGCCCGAGGCATGGCCCGCTCCAGATCGGAGCGCACCTGGAAGGCGCGGTCGTCGCGGTGGAAGCGGAATTTCCACGGCTGCGCGTTGTGCATGGAAGGAGCGGCTGTGGCGTCCTCGACCAGAGCCGTGACAGTCTGCAGGTCAAGTGCTTGAACTGACACCGGATCTTCCTCCCTTCTAGGGCCGACAGGCCGTTCGTGGAAGGGCGACTCGCGTCTCTTCCACTATTCCACGGGGTCCCGGCGCGGGCAGCCGAAGCGGTCGGGGGCGAGTGCGTGGAGCGGGGTGTCGACGACCGAAGTGCGGAACAGGACGTCATCCACTTCCCGCGGCCACCGGTCGCGGTCCCCGAACTCGTCGGTTCGGAGCCTCACCTTCACGATCGGCTCTCCGTCCCCCTCCGTCATGGGTCGAGGGGAGCAACGGGGTGGGCCATTGGTCCCGTCCTCCCCAGCGGCGCGGGAGCGGGCGGCCCGGGGTACGAGGAAGCGCATGCTTCCCGAGGTCGCACCCTGGCTCGCTCCTTCAGGACCTTCGGGCCATGAGCATGATCCGGTCGGGATCTCCCCGTCGTCCCGCAGCGCTGCCAGGATGGATGTGCCTGGTGTGGCTGGTGTCCAGGAGGGATCATGGTTGACGTGCACGAGACGGTTGTCGTGGGTGTGGACGGATCCGAGAAGGCTGTGGAAGCTGTCCGGCTGGCCGCCGCCGAAGCCGCCGCCAGGAGCGTGTCCCTGCACATCGTGCACGCGACCGCCCTCGACGGCGGGAAGCGGCCCGACCCTGCGGACCAGCTGTTGCTCGACGCGGGGCAGGACGTCCTGGACGAAGCGGTCGCGCAGGTGGCCGCACAGGTGCCCCAGCTGTGTGTCACCTCCACCCTCAGCCGGGACTCCGCCGTACGGGCTTTGCTGGGCGCGGCAGGAGCCGGCGGGATCATCGTCGTGGGTTCGCGCGGGCTCGGCGGGTTCTCGGCACTCTTGCTCGGCTCGGTCGGACTTCGGCTCGCGGCGCGCGTGACGGGTCCGCTCATCGTGGTCCGTGGCGCTCCCGAGCCTGTCCGGACAGGAGTTGTCCTGGCCGCCGCACGGGACGAGCGCGACCTCGACGCGCTGCGCTTCGCGGCGGAGACCGCCGACCGCCGCAAGTCGTCACTCCGTGTGTTGAGCTGTTATCGCTTCTATCAGTACGCAGGGAGCATGGTGCCGATGATCGACGACCGCACGGAGGTCCCCGAGGAACAGGTGAGTGCCACCTCCCGCCTTCTGGGGTTCCTGCGGGACGGATTCCCCGCCCTGACGGTGACAGTCGACGCAGTGCGAGCGTCGTCCACGGCTGGTGCGCTGGTCGACGCGTCCGGACGCGCGGATCTGCTCGTGGTCGGTGCCCGTCGGCCGGCTCACGCGATCGGTGCGCCACTGGGACACGTGGCCCATGCGGTGCTGCACCATGCTCAGTGCCCGGTTGCGATGGTTCCGTGTCGTGGGCCTCACGGCGAGGATGGCTGACCTTCCCAGGAGACGCCCGGCGCCGGGTGACGGCCGGGACCCGCGGTCCAGCCTGGACGGACTCCGCCAAGGATCCGCCCGCGGAATGCCCGCGGTGACCGGCGGTGAGGGGCGGCAGTGCCGCTCTCTTCACTGCGCGGACGGGCTGATCCGGCGACCCGTGAGGCGTGTCGGCCTGATCGACACCCACATGTCGCGGTCGCCTCCCGCCCACGGAGTGCTGTGGGCGTGGTCGACCAGCCGCCGTATCTCGTCGGGCTCGGTGACCACCCGGGCGGGTCCGACGGCGAGCACGCTCCAGCCCACGCTCATCGTCTCGTCCACATGATCGACTTCGAAGGCGACATCCGTTCCCACGGCCGCTGCGGGTGCCGAGTCGGGCGCGGTCCGGAAGGCGATGGTGTCGTCGACCACGTCGTAGTTCACCGGAAATACCCCTGGCCCGTCCGGTGTCGACACCGCGACGCGTCCCAGGCCGTGCGTGGAGAGCCGGGCGCGGCACTCGTCCGGGCTGAGGTCCTGCAGCTGAGGGGTGAGGAGCGCCTGACCCCGGCCGGGTGGCAGGTCGACACCGCCGCCGCGCAGGGCGTCGACGGACGTACCGAGCGCCGCGGCGAGGCGGAGGAGAGCCGCCAGGCTCGGGGCGGCCGATCGCTCTTCGAGGTATGCCAGGTACTGCGGCGCCATGCTGGCCCGGCGGGCTGCCTCTGTCTGGGTCAGCCCCTGGCGGCGGCGTTCGGCGGCGATGCGACGTCCGATGTCACCCGCGTGGGATGCCGCTTCGGGCCCGGGCATGCCGGGTGCGCTCCCCGCCTGCTGACGTGCCTCGTCCGTACTCGACGGGGAAGGTCGGTCCGCGCTTCCTTCCGACCCGTGGTCGAGGTGACGAATGTGCGCGTCGGGCCCGGGGAAAACGAGCGTCACCTCGTCCGTGTCCGACCAGTGCACGTCGTAGGGAGGGGTTCCGTCCTCGTGGTGGAGTCCGACGATCTCGCCGTCGCGCCTGTTCGTGCCAGTGCCCGGGCTTTCGACCACGAGTTGATCGCCGAGGTGAGCTCGCATGATCGCCGTCCTTTCCTCAGAACGGTGCTGTATCCAACGTGCCACGCACGGCGTGCCTCCGCATGGCCTGGGCTGGACGCTGTGGTGATCCTGCGCCTGTCAGTGCTCGCTGGTGGCGATGTAGGTGCCGTGCCAGGTGTGATCCCACACGGCGCCGGTGGAGGCGTTGACCGACAGCATGCCGTCGATCTTCCCCGATCGCAGGGTGTGCAGGGTGTAGTAGCCGGGGAATGCCTCCGGTTCGCCGGTGGTCAGGTGGCCGCCCTGGTTCCGCAGCCACCGCTGTGCGAGGTCCTGGGCCCGGTCGGGAGAGATCCGGTTCTGTGTCTGGCCGCGCGGGTGCATGCCGTAGTCGGTGTTCCACATCATCGCCGGCCCGTACTCGATCCCGGTGTCGCCGTCGGCCGGATCGACGAGGATCTCGGTGGCGTGCTTTCCGGTCGGGGTCTCCAGTTCGGCGTAGAAGTTCCTCGAGAACTGCATGACCTCGCCGACGCGCAGGCCGAGCCGGTCCGCGAAGGCGTCGGCGTGACGGCGAGCCTGGTCCAGACTCTTCACCGGCGTGCCGTCACCACGGACCCAGTACGGCCCGCCCATCATGCCGGGCCCCCACCAGCAGTCGCTGCCCATCATGCCCGGACCCCACGTGTCGCTGTCGTCGTCCGAAGCGCCCGGTCCCGGGCAATTGCTGTCCGAGGGCCGGGGCTGGACGGAGACCGGGCTCTGGGGCGTGCTGTCGGTGTTGCTCTGGCCTGCCGCAGATCCGGCGGCCAGTGTGCCGGTCAGCGCCAGGGCCGCCAGTGCGGCAGCGGCCCGCCTGCGCGTAGTGAGCATGATCCTCACCCTTCCTGCCCGTTCCGGCTGCGTCCGCCTGACCCGGCGGACGCGGGCCTGTCCCCTCCAGCGTGTCGCCGGCCGGGATGATCCGACCAGGGGCCGTCCGGACCCGCCGGTGCACCGATCGGCCCTGCTGTGAGCGGCGTCGACGACTCGACGTGAAGGGGCCGCACCGTTGCCCCGCGACCGACGGGAGCGGATCCGAAGACGGACCTGGTGGGTAGGATCCGGGAGTGTCATCGGCCGTGAAGTGCGCGGCGAGCGCATGTGCGTGACCGTTCGAGGGGGACCACATGGCGCAGCAGGGAATCATCGCGACAGAGCGCATGGACGGGTCGGCCGCGGTGCGGGCCGCGGACGCGTTCAAACTGGTCTACGCCGAAGCGTTCGCCGAACCTCCTTACAACGAGACCGAGGACGACGTCGCCGCCGCCTTCCGCCGCTTCCCCGTACAGGTTCGCGACCGCACCTTTCACGCGGCCTTGGCCCGTGCTGAGGACGGCGAGCCGATCGGCATGGCGTACGGTCATCGGCTCGGTGCCGACACGGTGTGGTGGGACGAACTGACCGCGCCCGTGCCCGACGACATGCGGCGTGAGGACGGGCACCGCACCTTCGGGCTGCTGGAACTCGCCGTGCGCGCACCATGGCGCGGACGGGGTGTTGCACGCCGTCTGCACGAGACGCTGCTCGACGCCGTCGAAGCCGAGCGGGTGCTGTTGAACGTCCACCCGGCGAGCAGGGCGGCGTCGGCCGCTTACCGAGCGTGGGGATATCGCAAGATCGGTGAGGCGCGGCCACGGGGCGAGGGCGCGGACCTCCATGACGTGATGCTGCTCGATCTGCGCCGAGAGCAGTCCGCGAATGCGCGGCGTGCAGTGGGCCGTTCAGCGGACTGGACCCGCGGCAGTTCGGCGAGCTGATCACCGTTCGTTCGGCGTCGCCCACTTGCGCGTTCCCCCGTTCCGAAGGGGGTTCATGACGTGTCGCCGGGAGGCGGTGCGCGCAGCGCACCACCCTGACGTGTGACCGCACCTGATCGGGGATCAGAGGGCTGTCCTCACGCGTGTCAGGGTGATGCGCTGCCGGCGGTGTGCGCTTTGCTCAGTTCTCCTGGACGAAGTACGGTTCCACGGTCATCCAGCCGTTGCCTCGGGCGCCGTAGCGGGTGCCGTTGTCGGTGCGGGCGAGGGTGTACCAGGAGTCGACGTAGTCGGGGTCGTCCGTCCACCAGTCGTTCGGGATGGCATCCAGGACCGCGTTCACGAGGGGGATGTAGGTCCCCTGGTCGGTGACGGTGAGCAGCACGGTGGCGATGGCCTTGGCGAGGTCGCGGTAGTTGGTGCTGCCGTCCTCCTCCATCATGACGGCGTCGGCCAGGTTGTACTTGTAGTTCGACCAGTTGACCAGAATCTGGCCGGGCCGGTAGACCGTGCCGTCGTTGTCGAGATACGGCATGTCCACGGGGTCGACGCGTACGGTGCCGTCCTGCGCGAAGCCGGTGACCAGCGTGTAGATCTCGGCATCGCCCTTGACCCAGGGTTCCTCGTCGTCCGAGAGTTCCACCGCGGTGATGCGAGTGGTCCAGAAGCCCCCGGCGGCAGCCTGGGTCCGCGCCTTCTCGGCCGCGTCCGACTCGGGTGCCGATGCCGGTGCGCTGGAGGCCAGACCGTAGTGGTGGAGCTGCCGGTTGAGCACACCGAGGCCGGCGGCCAGCGCCTTGGAGCTGTCTATGTCGAGGACATAGACCGGCCGGTCGGGCGCGTGACGGGCATCGAGTGTGTGCGCATGGCCCCGGCTGTCGTAGGCGACGACCGTGGTGGCGTGGTCATCGCTGGCGGCGGGGGCCACCCAGGGCGCTTTGCCGGCTGACAGTGCGCTGCGCATGGTGTGGTTCCCGAGGCGCAGCCGCAGCAGCGAACCGATGCCGGCGTCAAGGCCCTTGGCTGCGGCGATCCGGCGGTCCGTGCGGGCCAGCACGGACTGCAAGTCGGTGTCGCTCCGGCCGGCCAGTGCCGTGATGGGCACCTCGTCGGTGGCGAGGGCGGCGTGCTGGACGCGGGTGCGCCAGGCACTGTCCGAGAGCGAGCGGGCTATGGAACGAGCGGCCTGGTCCTGGGCGGTCGCCACGGTGGTGGCGGAGGCCGGAGCGGAGGGGGCCGATGCTGCGGGTGACGCGCCGACGGTCTGGCCGGCGGACAGGGCGAGCAGGGACGCCACGATGGCGGCGGCGCTGTGGCGCCGCGGCTGACGAGGTCTCACTTGAGGATCCTCCCAAGGAGCGGGTGCTGACGATGACGGAGTCAGACGAGCGAGGGAGCCATGGAATCTATGCGAGTAGATTCTCCGGAGACAGGATGGCGGGTGCATGACACTTCAAGCAAGAGGGCGTGCAGAACGTTCCTACTGAGCGGTCGTCAGGTGCCGGGAGGCGGGTGTGCGGGCGCGGGACGGCCCACGCGCACTTGTCCGAGGGCGGCCTGCCGCGACCGCATCGTTGGTTAGGGTGGCAGGCGGACACTGATTCCGATGCCCATGACCAGGGCGACGGACAGGACGGCGGGTTCGGGGCTGCACAGGCTGGTGACTCCCGGGTCGGCCGAGTCGGATACGACGGGGGGCTCGTTGGTGGGGAGTTGGCGCCGGCAGAAGGCGACGTCGACCGGCGTCGGAGGCGTGGGATCACCTGGCCGGAGCGGGCCTGGGAGTCGGCCCGTCTCGGTTCACGCCTGATGCGTCGGCACATTTGCACGGCTCGGCCGTGTGCAGCCCCTACTTCCGACCATCCGGGCCATGCCGGCGGGCGGCAGCAGGCAGTTCGCGGGGGCGCGGCATCGCGACAGCGGCCGGTGGCACGGCGTCGGCTCCGACGGGCGGGGGAGGGGCCTCGCAGCCGGCGGACGGCCCGCGACGGTGTGCGGGCCCTTCCCCGTCTCGGTCATGAGCGGGATGCGCGGCTCGATCGCCGCCTGGAACAGGGGAAACAGGAGGCCGCTGATTCATGGTTGCCCACCGGTCGGACGAAGGGTCACACCCTCACCTTCCGTCCAGTAGTCAGGATCCGGGAGAAGGCATGCCGATCACGGCAGAGCACCGCCGGCCGGCCGGGCACGGTGGGCGTGTGACCGGCCGGCCGGCGCCCGCGGTGCTGCCCCCACCGCTGCGCGGACGGCTCGGGCTCGTGGCGGTCCTCGCCGCGCTGGTGGTCGTCGTGATCGGGGTTCTGTATGCCGGGCACACCCGGCCCGGCAGGGTGGACAGGTGGGTCGTCCGGCCGACGGCGGACAGTGTGCGGCCGCCGTGGCGGTACGTCGCACTGGCCCTGGACTTCTTGGGGGAGCCCGTGGGCGCGGTCATGCTGGTCGTGGCCGCCGTGACGGGCTGCCTGCTGCTTCGGCGTCCGCGCGCGGCGGTGCTCGTCGTCGCCGGAGCCGGCCTGACCGTGGGGACGGCGACGCTGCTCAAGTCCCTGGTGGGACGCACCATCCACGGCGACGGCAACCTGTCCTACCCGAGCGGCCACACCGCCTTCGCCACCGCGCTCGCCTTCGTGGTGGCGCTGCTCGCGACCGACCGGCTCGGCCTCGGCAGGACGGCCGGCACGTCACTCGTGCTCGCCGCGGCGCTGGTCGCCGGCGCCGCCATGGGCTGGGCGCAGGTCGCGTTGGGCGCGCACTACCCGACCGACGTCCTCGGCGGCTGGTGCACCGCGCTGGCGGTGATGCCGCCGACCGCTTGGCTCGTCGACCGGACGGCCGACCGGCGGGCCGATCGGATGGTCGATCGGACGGCCGACGCCGGTCGGCGGGAGCGTCGCTGACGCCAGGTCACGCCGAGCGGCGGAACACGGGTTTCACCGGTCGTCCTGCCAGCCAGGGGGTGGGGTCGGCGGCGTCCAGTGCCTTCCGGTACACCGCGCACGCCTGGGCCACCACGTCGACGGTGTGGTCGATGTCGGCGTCGTCGAGCGCGCTGCTCACCACGAACGACGGGGCCAGCACCCCGCCCGCGAGGAGGCGGCGAAGGAACAGCGTGCGGTACTCCTGCGACGGCTGCCCGTTCTCGTCGAGAGTGGCGAAGACCAGGTTGCTGGCCCGGCCCCGGACGACGACGTGTTCGCCGACACCCATGGTGGCCGCCGCTTCACGGACACCGGCGGCGAGCCGCTCGCCGAGGGCGTGCAGCCGTGCGGTGACGCCCTCTTCGACGTAGGTGGTGAGCACGGCCATCGCGGCCGCCAGGGAGTGCGTCTCCGCACCGTGCGTGGTGGACAGCAGGAAGACCCGGTCGCCGGAGTGACGCAGCCCGCCCCGCTCCATCAGCTCACGGCGCCCGGCCAGCGCGGAGACGGCGAAACCGTTGCCCAGTGCCTTGCCGAACGTGGACAGGTCGGGCACCACGCCGTACAGGCCCTGGGCTCCCGCCTCGGACCAGCGGAAACCAGTGATCATCTCGTCGAAGATCAGGACGCAGCCGTGCCGGTCGGCCAGTTCGCGCAGACCGGCGAGGTACCCGGGCGGCGGCTCGGTGTGGGTGGCGGGTTCGAGGATCAGACAGGCGACCTCGTCCTGGTACCGGGTGAGCAGCTCCTCCGTGGCGGCCAGGTCCCCGTACGGGAACGTCACGGTGAGGTCGTTGGTCTCCGCCGGAATGCCGGCGGACATCGGCGTCGTGCCGATGAACCAGTCGTCGACGGAGAAGAACGGATGGTCGGCGCAGAGGGCCACCCGCGGGCGTCCGGTGGCGGCGCGGGCCAGGCGCACCGCGGCGGTGGTGGCGTCGGAGCCGTTCTTCGCGAACTTCACCATCTCGGCGGTCGGCACCGTGGCCAGGAAGCGCTCCGCAGCTTCGACCTCCACGATGGACGGCCGGACGAAGTTGCTGCCGCGGTCGAGTTCGCGCCGCACCGCCTCGATCACACGAGGGTGCGCGTGGCCGAGGCTGACGGACCGCAGCCCGGAGCCGTACTCGATGTACCGGTTGCCGTCGACGTCCCACACGTGGGCACCGCTGCCGTGGCTGATGACCGGGGCCAGGTTGTCGGGATACTGGTCGTCGCCCTTGGCGTAGGTGTGCGCGCCCCCGGGGATCATGGCATGCAGCCGCTCGTTGGCTGTCCGCGACAGGGGCAGGTGAAGCTCTTCGGTGTCCACGGGGACCTCAACTTTCTCTGTGCTTCAGGACCTCGGCGAGGCTTTGTGCCCCCCGGTCCCGTGGGGACATCGATGTGGCCGGCAGCGGCCAGGCGATGGCGAGCTCCGGGTCGTCGAACGCGATCGTCACGTCCTCGGCCGGATCGTGCGGGCGGTCGATCCGGTACGAGGTGTCGGCGGTTTCGGTCAACGCCTGGAAGCCGTGCGCGCATCCCGCCGGGATGTACAGGGACACCTGGGTCTCGCCGGACAGTTCGAAGGAGGCCACGTTGCGGTACGTCGGCGAGTCCGCCCGCAGGTCGACGACGACGTCGAAGATCCTCCCGTACGAGCACCGGACCAGCTTGGCCTCGCCGGCACCGGAGCGCAGGTGCAGGCCGCGGAGCACGCCCCGGACCGAGCGGGACACGCTGTCCTGGACGAAGGCGTCCGGGTCGAGGCCCACCGAGCGGACCACGTCGGCGTCGAAGGTGCGGCAGAAGAAGCCGCGTTCGTCGGCGTACGGCGTCGGCTCGAACAAGTACGCGCCGGCGATCGCCGGGACTTCGGTCGCCTTCACAGGGCCTCCTGCAGGGCGTGGTCGTTCGCCGGGAACAGCGCCGCGCTCAGGGCGGTGAACTGGCGCTCGAGTTGCCGGGCGGCGGTCAGGTTCTTCTCGGCGAGGGTCTGCCGCAGCTCCGCCGATCGCCGCTCCAGCGCCCGGAACTGTGCGAGCAGCCGATCGGCGTCGACCTCGCGAGCCGGGTGGCAGTATGCGGCCAGCCCCATCTGAGCCATGAGCGCGTCGCTCTTCGCCGCATAGCTGAGTGCGAGCGTCGGTGTGCCGGCCTTCAGCGCGCAGATCAGGTTGTGGTACCGGGTCGCCACCACGCTGTCGGCAGCCGCCGTCTCCTTCATCAGGTCGGCCAGCGAGGTCGCGTCGGCCGCGGTGACCAGCGGCGAGTCCACCGCGTCGAGGATCGCTGCGACCACGGGCGCGTCGCACTCGTCGCCGGTGAGCAGCCGGACCGGCCTGCCGTCCTCGACCAGCGTGCGGACGAAACGAGTTGTCCCGTCCAGGTAGCGCCGGTGGATCTCCTCGGCCCGGGCGCGGTCGTCGTCGCCGCCGTGGAAGGCCATGACACCGACGCAGACCGGGCCCGGCGCGCCCGAGGGCGGGACGGGGGTACCTCCCTGCTCCGGCGGCCCCTCCCCGCCGAAGGCCGGGGGAGAAGCCGAGAGCCCGGGGGACGGCGGCGTCGACAGGGCGAACGCGAGGTCCGGGTGGACCTCGTCGCGCGTGGTGTCCACGCCCATCGCCCGCATCGCGTCGCGGGAGGGGGAGTCCCGGTACGACCGGTAGGCGGCCAGCCGTGCCGACCAGCGCACCAGGGTCCGGGTCGCCCGGTTGCCGATCGGGGCGGCGCCGACGCCGACCAGCGCGACCCGGGTGCCGGACAGCCGGCCGGTCGCGCAGAGCAGGAACAGCGCGTAGGGGAAGCCCCACGGCCGCAGCGGCAGAGTGGCCTCCAGGACGCCCATGCCGGGCACGATCACCACGTCGTGCTTGCGCACCCAGGCGGCGGTGCGGAAGACGTCGACGAGCTTGCCCAGACCCTTCCCGGCGATCGCTCCCGCACGCGACGCGGTCCGGTACTCCCCGCGGTACCAGTGCAGCCGTGTCGCGGGGATCCCGTACCGGGCCGCGACGACGTCGGGCCCGCCGCACAGCGCGTCCACGACCGCCCCCGGGTGCGCGGCGCGGAGGTACCCGAGCACGGCCTCGAGGGACCCGTCGTTGCCGAGGTTGCCGGAGCCGAGCAGGCCGAACACCCCGACGCGCACCGGGGCTTTGCCCGCGGACGTCATGCCTGCCTCCCCTCGCGGCCGGCGACCAGGTCGTCGACGGAGACGGTGAGCAGGCCCGGGTCGACCGGGGCGCGGTCCTCGACCCGCTCGCCGGCGCCCGGCCGGACCCGGCTGGTCATCCACGCGGCCAGGTGCTTGCGACAGGCGCGCCGGTCGGCAGGGGACAGCGGCGCCCGTCGGATCGCCGAGGCGAAGCCCCACACGTACTCGGCGAGCAGTCTGGGCGTCGGGTGCAGCAGGCCGGCCCGGCGCGGGTCCAGGTTGACGCACCGGGAGCGCTTGGACGGGTTCGCCCGCTCGGCGCGGGTGGGGTGGTCGCGGCGGAAGTACAGCAGTTCGGGCACCTGGTGGAAGGGCCCGTGCAGGGTGATCTCGGCGACGTACGTGCGGTCCGCGTGGTGGTAGCTGTCCATCGGTTTGACCCGGCGCAGCATGTCGGTCCGCATGACCCCGTAGAAGTCGTCGCCGCCGGGCTCGAACAGCAGACTGCGGAAGCGATCCGGCGCGTTCGGCGAGTCGGTGGCGAGTGTGTACTCGTAGGGCACCTTCACCTTGCCGTCGCCGTCGATGACCGCCTGGCCGGTGTGCGCGAGGATCATCTCCGGGCGCTCGTCCAGTGCCTCCACGCACAGCCGCAGCAGATCCCGGCCGTACAGGTCGTCGTGCGAGGCCCACTTGAACAGCTCGCCGCGTGACTCGGCGAGCACGTGGTTGTGGTTCGGCGTGGCGCCGATGTTGCGGGGCAGCCGGATGTACCGGATGCGCGAGTCCTTCGCGGCGTACCGCCGGCAGATGTCCTCGGTCCCGTCGGCCGAGGCGTTGTCGGAGATGACCAGTTCGAAGTCCTCGTAGGTCTGGCCGAGCAGGGCGTCGAGCGACTCGGCCAGGTACTCCTCGCCGTTGTAGACGGGCAGGCCGATGCTCAGCCTGGGGTGCGCGGTCATGACGTCCTCACTTCGGGGATCGGTTCCTGAGCGTGCTCGCGCAGGGCGGACCGCAGTTGCAGCCACCACACGGCCGAGCCGGTGACGGTTGCGGCGGCGACGCCCCAGGCCGAGCCGACCGTTCCGGCGGCGGCCGCACCGCCGAGCCCTCCGCCGACGTAACCGGCGGAGGCGAACAACTGGCAGCGCAGGCTGCGCCTTGCCGCGCCGAGCGCGCGCAGCCCGGCCGCCGCGCCGGTGCCGAGGCCCGCGCCGGCGACGCCGAGGCTGATCGGCACGATGAGCTGAGAGGCGGAGTGCCAGACGTCGCCGAGCACCATCTCGCCGAGCCGGCCGGGCATCAGCAGCAAAGCCGAGCCCCAGAGCAGCGCGCCGACGGCCTGCCCTCCGCCGAGGAGCAGGCAGAACCTGCCCAGTTGATGCGGCGCCTGCCGCAGTACGCGTGCCGCCTCCGGGACGGTGACCAGCGAAAGCCCCATGAGCACGGCCAGGAACGGGCCGAGCAGCAGCTCGGCGCCCCGCACCGCGCCCACCGCGCCGACCCCGACGATCGCGCCGAGACCGTACGCACGCAACTGGCTGGCGCCACTGAGGCTGACGTTCTCGACCAGATACCGGTAGCCGAGATCGCGCTGCTCGCGCAGCCACCCGCGCGCCTCCGCCATCCGGGGCCGGATGCCGGACTGGACGTAGCCGTACCCCGCGGCCACCGTCGCGGACGCGCCCCAGGCGAGCACGAAGGCGGCCACGCTGCCCACACGGGCGGCCACCACCATGGCCGGGACGAGCGCGACACCCCACACGACATCGTTGAAGAACGCCTTCCGCCCGGAGCCCGCGGCGAAGAACGAGTACCGCCAGGCGTCCTGGAGCAGCAGCCCCGGCAACATGACACCAAGGGCGGCGAACGCGGGCCCCACACGGCCGCCGAGACCGAGCCCGGCCGCCAGGGACACCGCGCCGAGGGCGGCGCCGACGCCGAGCGCGGTGCCCGTCGACCGGGCCACCGCCCCGCGCCAGGCCGCGCCCGGCGGGCCGCTGAAGCGCACCGTGAGCGGATCGGTGGCCAGCCCGCGGGAGACGTTGAGCACCACGCCGTACGTCACCCACGCCAGGCTGAACACACCGAACGCGGTCACCCCCAGCGAGCGGGCCACATAGATGCCCACCGCGAAGTTGCTCACGCTGGAGGCCGCCTGGTCGGCCAGCCCCCAGGACAGCCGGCCGACGAGGGCCCGTTTGGCGGACCCGGCCGGTGGCGCCGTCGTCCGCGGATTCTCCCCCTCGGTGGTCATCGGCGTCACGCCTTGATCAGGTCGGCGTCGCGCAGAGCACCGGCCGCGGCGGCGACGGTGTCGAACGGCAGCCCGGACCGCTCGGCGACATCCAGCAGACTGTGCCGACCGTCGGAGAGGTTGAGCACCCAGAGCATGGCCATCTCGGTCTGCTTCGCGTCGCTCCGGCCGCCGAGCGAGTCGTACAACCCGCGCCGGCCCAGCTGCGGTTCGCCGTAGGGGCTGAGGTTGACGTACTGCCGGTTGCGGTCCAGGACGGCGAACGCCTCGCGGCAGACGGCGAGCGTGTCCGCCATCGCCTGCGGAGCGACGAAGTCCAGGTTGTCCGCCGAGGTGTGGTACTCGGGGTACCCGGCGTACGGCGTCCGGCTGAGCGAGCCCACGCCGAGATCGAACCCGGGCGAGCAGTACTGCCGCTCGTCGTAGCCGTACGGAGTGAACTCCCTCACCCCGTGGGGGCGTTCGGAGGCGGTCAGTACGTGCCGCATCACCCGGTCGATCTCCGCGTCGCCACGCCTGCTCCGCTTGTACGTCAACCGGCCCCGGTCGCCGGCACAGGCCAGTACGAGGCCGTGCTTGACCCGGTCGATCCGCTCGGCGTTGCGGGCCAGCCAGGTGATCGCCCCGATGGTGCCGGGCGCGAAGACGAACCGGTAGGTGTAGTACGGGGTGTGCTCCGCCAGCGCGCGCGCCAGGTACGTCGCCACGGCGATGCCGGCCAGATTGTCGTTGGCCAGCGAAGGGTGGCAGACGTGGCTGGAGACGATCACCTCGTCGGCGACCTGCCCGGGGACCACGTGCTCGGCGTAGGTGAGATGGCCGTCCGCGAGTGTGGAGTCGATGCGCACCTCGTACTCGCCGTCCGGCAGCGCGTCCAGGGTCTCCTGGGCCAGGCAGAACCCCCATTGCGGCTTGTAGTAGCTGGTCCGGTACGGCACCCAGCTCGGGTGGTCCGGCAGGGTGTACAGGTGTCCGCGCAGCTCGTCCAGCGGCATGGTCGCCGACACGGGCACGCTGTAACCGAGCACGTGCAGGCTGGACGCGGCGAAGTCGACGACCCGGTGGCCGGACGGGTCGGCGATGTACGCGTCCCGGATGTTCCACTCCTGCGGAACCGTCCAGTCGAGCACCTGGGTCCCGGTCGGCACCTCGTGCACCGTGAGCGGGAGGTACTCGCCGACGATGTCCAGGGTGGCGCGCACACCGTCGCCGGTGATGCTCCGGCACAGCGGGTACATCCGCTCCACCAGGGCGTACATCTCCTCGCCGGGCGTGGTCACGGGCGCCACCGCAGGGTGTCGTCGACGGTGCCGGCGTCGGACGCCGCGCGCAGCACGGCCAGCCGGGTGAAGCGTCGCTCGAAGTCCTCCCGGGTCAGGCCGTGATTCCGGTAGGCGTCGGCGAGTTCGAGCGCGCCCTGCTTCACCGTCCACTCGCAGTCGAAGCCGGGAATGGCTGTGCGGAACCGGGAGAAGTCCACCCGGTACGACCGCGGATCGGCGCCGTTCTCCCCGGTGATCACCACCTTCGCGCCGGACACCGCCTCGGCGACCTGCTCGGCGATCTCGGCGACCGTGACGTTGTTGATCTCGCTGCCGATGTTGAACGCCCGGTCGTGCACCGCTTCCCGCGGCGCGGTCAGCGCGGCCGCGAAGGCCCGTGCGATGTCGGCGGCGTGCACCAGCGGGCGCCAGGGGGTGCCGTCGGAGAGCACCAACACCTCGCCGGACAGGAGCGCGTGGCCCACCAGGTTGTTCAGCACGATGTCGGCGCGCAGCCGGGGCGAGTAGCCGAAGGCGGTGGCGTTGCGCATGTACACCGGGCTGAAGTCGCCGTCGGCCAGCGCGTGCAGATCGTCCTCCACCCGCACCTTGGACTCCGCGTACGGTGTCACCGGGCGCAGCGGCGCGTCCTCGGCCACCAAGTTCGACAAGTCGGGGTCGCCGGCGGCCCCGTAGACCGAGCACGTCGACGCGTACAGGAAGCGCCGCACTCCGGCGTCACGGGCCAGTTGGGCAAGGCGTACGGACGCGTGGTGGTTGATGTCGTAGGTGAGCTCGGGCGCCAGCGATCCGAGCGGGTCGTTGGACAGCGCGGCCAGGTGGATCACGGCGTCCACCCCGGCCACGTGCTCGGCCGTGACGTCGCGCAGGTCCACCCGGTGCCCCGGCGGGTCCGCGGGCGTCGGGCCGAGCACGCAGTCGGCGAACAGTCCGGCGTCCAGGCCGACGACCTCGTGCCCGGCGGCCGCGAGGACGGGGGCCATCACGGTGCCCAGGTAGCCCTGGTGTCCGGTGAGCAGTACGCGCAAGGTTCATTCCCCCAGGTTGAGAGTGAGTTTGGTGACGGCGAACGCCTCGGCGTAGCGCGCGTTGCTTTCGATGCCGCGGATCCGGGCCAGCCCGAGGAAGGCCTCGCGGTCGTACCAGGGCCGGTGTTGCTGTGAGGGGTAGTGCTCCTGGAGCAGCCGCACCTTCTGTTCGGCGATCTCCGGCGACAGTTGCTGGTACACCGTCGGACGGCCGAGATCGCCGTCCCACTTGACGATCTCGTAGCCGAGCACCAGGTGGTCGCGGAACGCGGTGGTCATGAGCTTCGCCAGGCCGCGGTGGTCCTGGTGCGCGTCGTCGGTGCGCGGAGCCAGCACGAGATCCGGTTCCGTCCCCGCGCGCAGCTCCTCGACCGCGGCCTTGGCCTCGTCCCAGTGGGCGGGCAGCCGACCGTCGGGAAGCTTGTGCACGGTCAGCCGCAGGTCGGCGCCGGGGCAGAAGGCGGCGAGCGCGGCCTGCTCCTCCTGCTCCCGCTCGCTGCCACCGCCGGAGAGCACCAGCACGTCGACGCGGATGCCCGGCCGCGCGAGGCACAGCGTCAGGAGCGTGCCGCCGGCGCCGATGGCGATGTCGTCGCAGTGCGCGCCCACCGCGACGATCCGGTCCAGGCGCTCGGCCCCGAGCCGGATCACGCGGTCCCCACCGCGGCGCCGTCCCGCTCCCACACGGCCCATGGGCGCTCGCCCCGGGTGTAGGCGTCGTCGAGCGCGGCCCGCTCCTTCACGGTGTCGGTCGGCTTCCAGAAGCCGCGGTGCTGGTGCGCCACCAGCCTTCCGCGCTTGGCCAGTTGGGCGCAGCCGTCGGCGACCAGGTCCCCGTCCTCCGGGATGTGGTCGAAGACCTCCTGGCGGAGCACGAAGTAGCCGCCGTTCTCCCACAGCGGCATGTCGCTCACCGCGGTGATGCCCCCCACCAGGCCGTCCTCACCCAGGTCCACGCAGTGGAACGAGGATTGCGGCGGCACCACCATCATCGACGCACCGGCGTCGCGCCGGGCGAAGTTGTCGATCATCTCCGGCAGTGGGGCGTCGGTGAGCACGTCGGCGTAGTTGGCGAGGAACATCTCGTCGCCGTCCAGGTGGTGCCGCACCCGGCGCAGCCGCTCCCCGATCGGCGACTCGATGCCGGTCTGCGCGAACGTGATCGTCCAGTCGGCGATGTCCGTGGACAGCAGCTCCGTCCGCCCGCCGCGCAGCACGAAGTCGTTGGACGTGGTCTCCTCGTAGTTGAGGAAGAAGTCCTTGATGTGGTGGGCCCCGTACCCGAGGCACAGGATGAACTCCGTGTGCCCGAAATGCGCGTAGTAGCGCATGACGTGCCAGATCAGCGGCCTCGGGCCGACCATCGCCATCGGCTTGGGCACGTCGTCGGAGGCTCCGTTGCGCATGCGCATGCCGTAGCCGCCGCAGAACAGTACGACCTTCATGCCTTGACCTCGACAATGCTCAGTTCCGGAACGGGGAAGACGAGCCGGCCGCCCCAGTCGTGCACGAAGGACAGCTGCTCGACCAGCTCGGCCCGCAGGTTCCAGGGCAGGACGAGGACGTAGTCCGGCTTGTCGGCGGCTATCCGCTCGGGCGACAGGATCGGGATGCGGGTGCCCGGGGTGAACCTGCCGTGCTTGTAGGGGTTGCGGTCGACCGTGTAGGCGAGCAGGTCGGGCCGGATGCCGCAGTGGTTGAGCAGGGTGTTCCCCTTGCCCGGGGCGCCGTAGCCGACGACCGTCTCGCCGCGCTCGGCCGCGTCGATGAGGAACCGCAGCAGGTCCCGGCGCACCTTCGCCACGCGGGCGGAGAACTCGGTGTACCCGGACAGCTCCTGCAGCCCGGCCGCCTTCTCCCGGTCGAGCACCTCGGCCACCCGGCCGCTCGGCTCGCCGGCCACCTCGGCCGGCCGGGCCCACAGCCGGATGGAGCCGCCGTGTGTGGGCAGCAACTCGACGTCCACGAGGGAGAGTCCGCCGCTCGCCAGCGCCCGGATCGCGGACGCAACCGTGTAGTACTGGAAGTGCTCGTGGTAGATCGTGTCGTACTGGTTCTCCTCGATCAGGGTCAGCAGGTGCTGCACCTCGATGGAGACCCAGCCGTCGTCGGCGACCAGGGCGCGCAGCCCCTGGGTGAACCCGACCACGTCGGGGATGTGCGCGTACACGTTGTTGGCCACGACCAGGTCCGCCGGGCCGTGTTCGGCGCGGACGGCCGAACCGGTGTCGGGGGAGAGGAACTCCGTGAGCGTGGGCACACCGGCCTCCCGCGCCGTGGCGCCGACGTTCACCGACGGCTCGATGCCCAGGCAGCGGATCCCGCGGTCCACCACGTGCTTCAGCAGGTACCCGTCGTTGCTCGCGACCTCGACCACGAAGGCGTCGGTGCCGAGGCCCAACCGCTGTACGGCGTCCGTGACGAACGTGCGCGCGTGCTCCACCCAGGAGGTCGAGTAGGAGGAGAAGTACGCGTACTCGCTGAAGGTCTCCTCCGGCGTGATCAGCGGAGGGATCTGCGCCAGCCAGCAGTCGGTGCAGACCCGCAGGTGCAGCGGGTACGCCGGTTCCGGCTTGTCCAGTTGGTCCGCGGCGAGAAAGCTCTCACACGGCGGCGTCGCCCCGAGGTCGACGACGCTCGCCATCGCTTCCGAACCGCAGAGTCGGCATCGTGTCATCTACTGTCCCCATCCCCCCTGCTCGCGCGGGTGTCCCCGCCGCGAGCCAGTGCTGACCGCCCCGCGATCGCGGTGCGGTACTCATCCACCAGGCGATCGAGGCCGACGGCCGGGCTGAAACCCTGCTCGTAACGGCGCCGGGCCGCCTGGCCCATCTCCCGGTTGCGGGCCGGCTCGCCCGCGATCCGGCGTATGCAGGACACCAGCGCGTCGGACTCGCCCGGCCGGTGCAGCAGCCCGGTCACCCCGTCCTCGACGAGTTCGACGAAGGCACCGTGACCGGCGGCGACGACCGGCACCCCCGCCGCCATCGCCTCCACGACCACCAGACCGAACGCCTCCAGCCACGTCGAGGGAGCCACCACGGCGACCGACCGCGCGATGGCCTTCCGGCACTCCGCCGTGTCGTACAGGCCGACGTAGCGCACGTCGTCCCGATCCGCCGCCCAGCCGGCCACCTCACCCTCCAGTGGCCCCGTGCCGGCGATCACGAGCGGCACGCCCACACCGCCGTCGGCGGCGATCTCGTCCCACGCGGCCATGAGCAGCCGCACGCCCTTGGCCTCCGCGAGCCGACCGAGATAGAGCAGATGCTCGCCATCGCCCTCTCGAAGGGCGCCCGGTTCGGGCACGAAGTTGTGCTTCACCGCCAGCCGTTCGGCCGGCATGCCGGCCCGTACCAGGACGTCGCGCTGCGCCGCGGAGATGCACAAGAACCGTTCGACGCCGGACCACCAGCGCCGCCGGTTGACCGACATGCTGACCGCGAGCGGCACCGTCGCGAGGCGGGAGCCCCGGTAGCAGCCGTGCCGGACAGCGGGCAGCGGCGTGGACCCGACGCACTCGGTGCAGGGCCGGCCGTCCCGCTGCAGCGTGCCGGGCGGGCAGATCTGCGTGTAGTTGTGCAGCGTGGCGACGGCGGGCACGTCGGCGTCGGCGCAGGCGGCCAGTACCGCGGGTGACAGGAGCGGGAAGACGTTGTGGATGTGCACCACGTCGGGCCGCTCGGTGCGAAGCCGGTCGGCGAGCTCCGTGCGGACCGCCGGGTTCCACGGCACCAGCAGCGGTAACGCCGCTTTGCCCAGCAGGGACCGGGCAGCGATGTCGTCACTGCGCCGCTCGAACACGTCGACCCGGTGGCCGGCCGCGCGCAGCAGCGCCACTTCCTGGTCGACGACCTTGTTCTCCCCGCTCGGCTGCGCCGAGGCGTAGCGGTTGTGCACCACGAGGACGTGCATGCTCAGGTCACCTCCGATCGTCGGGTCCGTCGCGGGCTGCGTCGGCGAGGTGCTTCGGGCGGCGACAGGGGAGTGGCCGCGGCAGGTGCCGCCAACAGCGAGGCGGCAACGGCCAGATGCAGCAGATACGGAGAGGCGTCGCCGAGTCCGGCCTCGGTGTACGACGCGATCGCGCAGTAGCTGATCAGGAAGATCGCGCAGGCCCTCGACAGCGACGGCGGCCGCAGCAACGCGACGCCGCCCAGCACGACGACGATCGCCGCCACCAGAGCGACTCCGGTCATTCCCTGCTCGTTGTAGACGGCCAGCCAGCTGTTGTCGATCGGCAGCCCGCCGAACGACTTGTCGCCCAGGCCGGCGCCGAACAGGTACTCCGTGGTCGTCCGGGGTGCTGCCAGCAGGGCGTGCCAGACCTTGGCCCGGCCGGTGAGGCTGGAGAAGTTCTCCTGGCTCTGCCCGCGCAGGAACCACGTCTGCAGCGCGGAGGCGAATCCCACCGCGGCCACCGTGACGCACACCACCGCCCAGGCGAAGAACCGGCGTGCGGCGGCGCTGGTCAGGACGAGCGAGCCGATCGCCAACGCCAGCCCTATGAGCAGGCCGAGCGTGGCCGTCCGGGTATGGGTCAGCGCGAGCAGGACGAGTGACGGCACGATGACCACCGCCGCGCTGGCCCTGTCGGTCCGGCGGCCCAGCAGGAGCAGCACCGTCAGCCCGGTGATCACCGCTGCGTACTGTCCGATCTGCGGCGGGGTGAGCGGCCACAACGCGCCGACCAGCCGCCCGCCGTAGAGGTCGGGCAGGGCCGCGCCCGGTGAGGCGACCAGGCCGGCCGCAACCGACGCGAGGACTGCCAAGTACATCCGGATGTGGTGCCGGACCAACGTCAGGCCGCCGTCCCACCAGCGGCTGAGCAGCCACAGCGTGCCGACGAAGAGAGCCAGCCGGGCGCAGCGGAACAGCGCGCCGAACCCGGACTCCAGGTTCGCGCTGGAGATCACGCTCGGTACCAGGAGCAGGGTGAGCAGGAACACGAAGGCGCTGGGCCGGATGCTCAGCCGCAGATTGACTGCGAGCGCCAGCGCGAACGCGGCGACCAGCGCACCCATGGTGACCATCTGGATGAGGGAGCGGGGGAGCGGGACGATGGTCTTCGCCCCGGCGGAGCCGAGCGTGTTGAGGATCAGCAGCCCCCAGACGATTCCGACGATCCTCGGCGTGCCGGCAGGGCGCGGTTCGGCGCCGGGGCGCGTGCCCGCCGCGCCCGCTCCGTCCGGCAGCGCCTCGCGCCGCAGACTTCCGGTCATCTCAACCACCGGCCTGTGGGTCGAGGGTGCTGCCCGCATCCTGCCGGTAGGGCGTGCCTTGCCACTGCCCGAAGTCGAGCACCCGGCTCGGGTCGTGGGCGACGAATTTCCAGGGGCCGACGTAGACGTTGTCGTGCCAGCGGTTGTGCTGATGGGTGGTGATCGCGTCGGCCACCCGCTTGCCCTGGTACGGCGACCAGTCCGGATAGGTGCCGTAGTTGGCCAGCACCGCCATTCGGTCGCATTTCACCGTGCACTGCAGGACGGACTTGTCCAGCACGAAGCGGTTGTCGTGGATGTCCACCCGCTGGGTCTTCCAGCGGCAGTCGGCGTAGAGCGGTGCGGTGGCGATGGCCGGCTTCGCGCAGCGGTCGGTGTCCCGTACCAGCAAGGTGCAGTCACCGGACGAGGTGTTGGCCGGGCTGTTGCAGAACCGGTCGGCGTTCTCCCACAGGGTGATCCCGGACCAGTTGTTCTCCAGCATGTTCCGGTAGATCTCGATCTTGCCGGTGCGGGCTCGGACCCGTGGTTCGCCGCCTGACTCGGACAGGTAGACGGTCGCGTACGGGAAGGTGTCGCCGCGGTCGGCCTCCCTGCGGCCCTCGACCCAGTTGTTCCGCCGGATCGTGTTGTTCCGGATGACCGCGTTGTAGCTGGTCTCGTAGATCAGCGCGGCACCGTCGTTGGCTTCGAGCACGTTCTTCTCGATGCGGAAGTCGTTGTTGTTGGTGTCCGCCCACAACCCGGGTCCGCGGTTGTCGTGCACCCAGTTGCCGCGTACGTCGGCGCCGTTGACGGCCCAGAACTTGATGCCTCCGGTGCAGCCGCAACCCTTCCGCCGCCGCTCCCAGTCGTCGGCGTTGTTGCCCACGATCTCGTTGTTCTCGACCACCAGGCCGCTGATACGGCCGTTGGCCTTGTACGCGTTCATGCCGTACTGGCCGTTGTCGCGCAGGCAGCTGGCCCGGACCTGCTGGTGGTCACCGGCCATCAGCCCGGCGCCGGAGTTGCGCTGGATCGTCGCGTGCTCGATCACCCACCCGTCGGCCGAGTCGTGGTTCACCACGCCCTCGTCGGGCGGTGCCACGAAACGCTGCACGGTCAGGTAGCCGATGGTGACGTCGTGGGCGGTACCGCCGAACGCGTACTGGTTCTTCTTGCGGCCGTCGAGCACCGCGCCCGGCGCACCGAGGTAGCGGTTCCCCTTTTTGGGGATGACCTGGGCGTAGCGGTCCGGGTCGAGCCTGTGCTTGCCCGGGCGGAGCCAGAACGTGGTGTTCGGGGGATTGCTCTTGGTCTTCGCCGCCAGGTCACCGACCACCTTGGGGTCGACGGTCACCGCGCCCGCCGGTGCCTTCGTCGGGCCGGCCGCGGGCTTGGCGCACGCCCGGGCCACGGACGTGGGTGGCGCAGCGGCCGGCTTCGAGCGGGCGCTCGAGGTGCTCTCACAGCCGGTCGCCGCCAGCAGGGCCAGCGCCAGCGGTGCCGCCGCCAACGCCCAGTGCCGCCTCTTGATCCCCACACGCCCCCCTAGCCGTGGAACCCGAGCACGGTGGTGAAGCCCTCCGTGCCGTCGGCGGAGCCGGTGCCGACCAGGGTCGTGGTGGGTTCCTTGCGCCCGAAACCGGCGGAGTACCAGCCCAGCGGAGGGTCGGTCTCGCCGTGGTGCGCCCGCCAGCTCAACCGCTCGGGCAGGTCGAGCACCGCGGAGCGGTCCTCGCCGTCCCGATTCCAGGTGAGCACCGCCCGGCTTCCCGTCAGCTCCGCGGAGATCGCCGGGCCGAGGTGGAACGCCAGCCGCACGGCCCGGCGCGGACCGCGCACCTCGTCGACCACCCTCAGTTCCCGGGTCTCGGCCGTCAGCTCCACGCGGCGGCGGTGCACGGAAGGCTGGTAGCCGTCGTGCTCGGCGCACCAGCGGGCCACGCCTTCGCCGGACGTCTCCGAGACCAGAACGCGACTGCGGGCATGCCGGGTCCACAGGAACGGGCCGCCGGAGACGGACTGGTCGGTGCCGTCCAGCTCCAGGGTGTTGTGGCCGAGCGTGGAGCGGAAGTACTGCCGCCACTCGGGCTGCCCGTGGTAGCAGAACGTCCCCGGGTCGGCGAGCACGTCGACCCCGTCGTGCCGCACCTCCACGGACAGCGCGTCCGCGTGGGCGTGCGCGGCGATGGACAGGAACCCGTGCGGTCCACCGTCGCAGCGGACCCAGATCTCCTCCGGACCACGCAGGACGGTCATGCCGGCGTCGGCGAAACGAGCGGGTCGGCTTTCCGGGCGCGACACGGCTCGTGCGGTTCCGTTTCCCGGGTACGGTCGGACGAGCGCGGCCAGCAGCGGGGTGCGCACATCGGTGCCGGTCACCGTCGGCCACCAGCCGAGCCGGCCGAACACGGCGTCTCCCGTGGCCAGCAGTGAGGCCCAGCGATCGGTGCCCGCGCCGTCCACGATCAGACCGTGCCCGTCGTCCGCGTCGCCCTGACGCGGCGGCCGCAGCCGGTTGTCCACGACGGCCGCGAGCGCGTCCGTCATCCGCAACAGCACCAGCCGGACCGTCGCGGGGACCTGCACACTCGAGGCGTCCGCCTCGGCCAGCGCGGCCAGGCCCAGCTCCAGCACCAGTCCGTGGTACTCGGTGGCCAGCTCACGGTTGAGGCCGGAACCGAAGGTGTTGCCGCGCAGATGCCGGTCCAGCGACCGCAGCGCGTCGGCCCGCCAGCGCGCCGAGGAGGGGAACCATCCGAACGCGCAGGCCGCGGCGAACTGCCCGGCGGCTTCGGCGATGACGTGGTTGTTCGCCGAGGACCCCCGGCTGGGGAAGCCGGCCAGCCAGCGCTGGTGGTGCCAGATCTGGTCCAATGCCACCGGGTTGTCCTCGAACAGGTCGGACGCGCCCGGCCAGCCGTCCAGCAGCCGGCGGATCCACACCCAGGACAGCAGCCGGATGCCCAGCTCGATGCCGCTGACCCAGTGCACGCCGCGCAGCGGTGGGTTGGCCGCCCACCACGACCGCAGGTGCTCGGCCACCCGCTCGGCGTACCGCTCGTCCCCGGTGACCGCGTAGGCGGCGGCGAGCACGGTGAGGTACTGGTGCCGGGACGGCTCCCAGATCTGCTTGATGTCGCCGACCGTGTTCTCGTCGCGGTACGGCACGTCGAAGGCGTAGACCTGCGGAGCCCGCCGCCCGGTCTTCGGGTCGTACGACCAGTCCGGGTCGGCCAGGTCCTCGCGGTCCACCCCGAAGAACTCGCCGTGCCCGTCCATCAGCCGGTCCGCTTCGGCGACGAGGCGTTTCGCGGCGTCCGGCGGCACCGCGGCGACCGCCCCCGCGGGCAGGACCGCGGTGAAGCGGGCGCCGGTCACGCTCGGGCGGCCCGGCAGCGCCGACCGCCACCGGCGCCTGCGCACCGCGTCGCCCACCCGGCCGCCGACCTCCCGCGGTCCCATCCGGGAGAGCCGCCGCAGGTACCAGCCCGCGCTCATGGTCATCGGGCACTCGCCAGCGTCACGGGCGCGCCGCCGGCCAGGCCGGCCTGTACGGCGAGGGTGGCCGACGTGGTGGCGACCAGCGACTCCAGCGGCACCGGCATCGGACCGCCGGTCCGCACGGCCTTGACGAAGGCGGCCAGTTCGGCGGACTGGCCCTTGTCCCGGGCCTTGGGCAGCCGCGAACTGACCCACCGCTTACGGGCGTACACCGAGGCACGGACGAAGTCGTCGAGCCGCAGCACCTTGCCGTCCGCGACCAGGTCCAGCGTCTCCTTGGGGAAGCCGGGCGCGCCCGTGGTGACGTAGCTGATGGTGGCGGTGGACCCGTCCGGGTAGCGCAGGACGACCTGGAGGTCCTCGTTGCCGGACGGGGCGACCGCGTACACCGAGACCGGATCGGCGTCGAGCAGCCAGCTCGCCGTGTCGATGAAGTGTCCGCCCTCGCCGGCGAACCGCGAGCCCTCGGTGCCCTGTTGGAGGTACCAGCTGCCGTGGGTCAGCTGCCCCGCGTTGACGAGGTAGCGCAGGCTCGCCGGACCGGTCCGGGCGCCGAAGCGGTTCCTTGCCTCCTGAAGCAGCGGCGCGAACCGGCGGTTGAAGCCCACCTGCAGCCGGTCGTTGCCGGACTCCTCCACCGCGGCGAGCACGCCGGCCAGTTCGTCCTCGGTGAGCGCCAACGGTTTCTCCACGAACACCGTCTTGCCGGCCAGCAGCGCCTTCCGGGTCAGTTCGGCGTGCGAGCTGTGGCGGGTGACCACGAACACCGCGTCGATGGACTTGTCGCCGAGCACGGCGTCGAGATCGGTGGTCGCCTCGGTGAAGCCGAACTTGCGCTGCGCGTTGGCCGCGGACAGCGCCGTCGTGGTGACGACGGTCGACAGCTCGACGCCGTCGCGCTGTGCCAGGTGCGGCAGCAGCATCGACGTCGCGTAGTTGCCCGCGCCGACGAACGCGAGCCGCACCGGTGTCCTGGCGGCCCGTGTCTCGGAGGACACTGCGGTGCTGCCGCGCTTCACAGCGGGCACGGCCACCGCCGGGGCCTCCGCCTCGGCAGCCTGTTCCGGGTAGCGGAACAGCACGGCCACGGCCTTCAGGTCGCCGTCCTTCAGGCGCTGGTACGTCTCGACCGCGTCGTCGAAGTCGGCGATGTGGGAGACCAGAGGATCCACGTCGACGCGGCCGCGGGCGACGAGGTCGAGGAAGCACGCCAGGTTGCGGCGCTCGGTCCAGCGCACGTAGCCGATCGGGTAGTCCCGTCCCTCCAGCTCGTACTCCGGGTCGTACCGCCCGGGGCCGTAACTGCGGGAGAAGCGGACGTCGAGCTCTTTCTCGTAGTACGCGTTCCACGGCAGGTCCAGGCGGCACTTGCCGATGTCGACGACCCGGCCGCGGTCCCGGCAGAGCCGGGCGGCGAGCTCGACGGGCTGGTTGCTGCCGCCGCCGGCGGCCAGGTACACCTGGTCCACGCCGTGACCGTCGGTGAGTTCGGCGACGGCGGCTTCGACGGCCGCGGACGCGGGATCGCCGCAGGCCGCCGCACCGAGGCTTTCGGCGAGCTCGCAGCGCGCCGGGTCGGGGTCGACCCCGACGACGCGGACTCCCGAGGCGGCAAGGAGCTGCACGACGAGCTGCCCGATCAGCCCGAGGCCGATGACCAGCGCCACTTCGCCGAGCCGTGACTCGCCCTGACGGACGCCCTGCAACGCGATCGACCCGACGGTGCCGAAGGCGGCGTGCCGCGGCGCGAGGCCGTCCGGCACGGGGGCGTAGAGGTTCTTCGGCACCCAGTTCAGCTCGGCGTGCAAGGCGTGCTCGTTGCCGGCGCAGGCCACGAGGTCGCCGACCTTCACGTCGTCGATCCCGGTGCCGACCTGCTCGACCACCCCGCACAGCGAATAGCCCAACGGTGTGTACGAGTCCAGCTTGCCCATCACCTTGCGGTACGTGGCGGGCACCCCGTTGGTGGCCACGCTCTGCATGACCTTGGCCACCTGGTCCGGCCGGGAGCGGGCCTTGCCCAGCATCGACATCCCGGCCTCGGACACCTTCATGAGCTCGGTACCGGTGGAGATCAGCGAGAAGGCGGTACGGACCAGCACGCCGCCCGGCTTGCATCCCGGCACCGGTACGTCGAGCACCGCCAGCTCGCCGCTCTTGTAGTTCTGAACAACCTGTTTCACCCGAGCTCCTCTTGTTTCCACGCTGTCAAGCCGCTTGGCTCTGGCCGGAGCCAGAGGTCGCGTCGCGATACCAGTACTCGAGCGTCAGCACATGCCACAGATGCTTGGAGAAGTCCCGCTGCCCGGCTGCGTCCTCGGCCACCATGCGGGCCAGCGCGTCGCGGCGCAGGAGCCCGGAGTTGACGAGCACACCGTCGTTGACCACCTCGCGCACCAGCGGTGCCAGGTCGCGGCTCATCCAGGCGCGCAGAGGGGCGCTGAACAGACCCTTGGGCCGGTACACGATCTCCCGGGGCAGGATCGAGGTGGCCGCCTTCTTCAGGACGGCCTTGCCCTGTCGTCCGACGATCTTGCGATCACCGGGCACGGCGAACGCCGCCCTGACCACCTCGACGTCCACGTACGGCACCCGCACCTCGGTCGACGCGGCCATGCTGGAGCGGTCCGTGTACGTGAGGTTGAGGCCCGGCAGGAACATCCGGGCGTCGCCCAGGCACATGCGGTTGACGAAGTCGTCGAGGTTGTTGTCCTGGTAGACGTCCGCGTGCTCGGTGAGCACGTCGTCCACCGTCCCGGCCAGGTCCGGGTCGACGAGGGCGAGCAGTTCGTCCTGGTCGTACATGGTGTAGCTGCGCCGAAACGCGGTCTCCTCCGGCAGATCGGCGAAGGACAGGAACCGCTTCGCGAAGCGCACCGACCGGTATCCCCGGCGGGCCGAGGCCACCGGCAACCGGTCCACCGTCGCGGACAGGCCGCGCCGCAGGGGCCGCGGGATGCGCTGGTAGCGCAGCGCGATCAGATTGGCCAGGTGCTTGCGGTAACCCGCGAACAGCTCGTCGGCCCCCATCCCCGAGAGCATCACCTTGACCCCGGCCTCCCGGGCGGCCGAGCAGATCAGGAACGTGTTGATCGCTGCGGGATCGCCGATCGGCTCGTCCAGGTGGTACGTCATCTGCGGCAGCAGGTCGAGCACGTTCGGAGCGATCTCGATCTCGTGCAGGTCGACGCCGAACCGCTCGGCCACCTGCCGGGCATAGCGCAGGTCGTCCGGCATGGCCTCGAACCTGGCGTCCTCGGCGCGGAATCCGATCGTGTAGGCGGAGATCCCTGGTCGGTGGCGGGCCGCAAGGGCGGTCAGCCAGCTGGAGTCGAGGCCGCCGGAGAGGAAGGTCGCCACGGGTACGTCGGAGAGCAGGTGTCGCCGGGTCGACTCCTCGACGATCGCGGCCAGGTCCGGCACGTCACCGGCCCGAGCCCGGTCCCGGCCCTCGGCGGCGACGTCCTTCAGGTTCCAGTACCGGCCGCGCTCCACCCGGCCGTCGGGCCGGAACCGGATCCAGCTTCCCGGCGGCAGCTTCTCCGCCTCGCGGTACGCGCAGCGGGAGTCCGGCACCCAGTAGTAGAGCAGCGAGGCGACCAGCGCAGCGGGGTCCACCTCCAGCGCTCCGCCGGTCGCCACGGCGAGCGCCTTGAGTTCGGAGGCGAACACCAGGCCCGCGCCACGCCGGAGCAGGAACAGCGGCTTGATGCCGAGCTGGTCGCGGGCGAGCACCAGTTCACCGGTTCGCTCGTCGAAGATCCCGAACGCGAACATGCCGCGCAGCCGGGGCAGGCAGTCCGTGCCCCAGCGCCGCCAGGCCTCGAGCAGCACCTCGGTGTCGGAGGTACCGCGGAAGCGCACCCCGGAGGCCGACAACTCGGCACGCAGCTCCGGCGCGTTGTACAGCTCGCCGTTGTACGTCAGGACGAGGCCGTCCGAGACCATCGGCTGGGCGCCGGTCTCGGACAGGTCGATGATGGCCAGCCGGCGGTGCCCGAGGTGCACTTCGCCGTCACCGGCGGCATGGCTGTAGCGGCCCGCTCCGTCCGGACCGCGGTGGGCGAGGGTGTCGGTGAGCCGGTCGGCCACGACCTTCCCGTCCGGCCATCGGTATGTGCCTGCGATGCCACACATGTGCTAGCGCGCCTCCTGGTCGCTGTCCGGGCCCCGTGTCGCCCACATCGGCAGCCGCTCGGCCCGCCGCCGGCCCGTCCCGTTCTGCCGGGCCAGCCGCTCGTTCTGGCCGCGCAGCGCGGTGTGCAGCCCGTCCCACAGCGTGCCGTCGGTCCGGTCACGCGGATCGGGGTCGATCAGCACCACACCGATCACCGGAATGGACTGGTCCGCCAGCTGCCGTGCCACGGTGTGCAGCCATGCGGCGCTGCCGTGTCCGGCACGCACGACGAGCACGGTCTGAGTGCCGAGGTACTGGAGGTCGGTCCACGCCGTGCCGGGCGCCACCGAGCCGACGCCGAGCCGGAGTTCCTGATGCGACAGGGCCGCGGCTCGCTCGCCGTCGACCACGGTCGGGTCTCCCGGTCTCGGTCGGCGCCGCGCGAGCTGCGGGCCGGGGAGACCGTCGACGACGACCACCGGCCCGTCCGCCGCCAGTGCCCTGGCGAGGTCCAGGGCGATCACGCTCGTGCTGCGCGCACAGCCCAGTTCCAGCAGCGAGACCGGATCCGCGGAGCCGCGGACGGTGCGGGCCAGGGACGTGGTCAGCCGTTCGCGTGCCGCCCGGATCCGCCGGCGCCGCCACAACCTGCCCGACCGGCGGGGCAGTTCCGAGATGACCGAGGCGCCGAGGTTCGCCGCGATGTCCCGGCGCAGCACGGGGCGGTCCGCCACCACCGTGCCGACCGCGGCCACCGCGAGCCCGAGGACGAGCCCGAGGACGAGCCCGATCACGGCGTTCGTGGCCGCGGTCCTGGGCAGGGAGTGCCGCACCGCCCGCGGCGCGTCCACGACCTGCGTGCCCGCCACGAGTTGGGGCGTGCCGATGCGTGCCTCCTCGGCGCGCTGGCCGAAGTCGGTGATCCGCGAGGTGAGTTCGGCCCGGCGGGCGAAGAGCGACTCCAGGTTCGCCGACGCCTTCGGCCCGCTGTCCGGCGATGCGTCTCCGATCGACTTGTTGACCTTGGCGAGTTCGTTCCGCATCCGGTCACGCTGGTCGAGCAGGGCCTTGGACTCGGCGTCCGCGGCTGCCTGTATCCGTTTCACATGGTCCGCGACGAACGCGTCGGCCAGCGCCTTGGCGCGTGCCACCGCTTCCGCGTCGCTGTCGGCCGTCACAGTGATCTGCATCAGGTTGTTGGTCAAGCCGACGGCCCCGTAGTCCCGCATGAAGTCCTCGGGCTTCTCCCGGGAGTCGAGGGACCGCAGCGCCTTGTCGGCGATCCGCGTGGTCTGCAGCAGCGCCACGTCGGTGCGGATCAGCGTTCCGGGGTCGTTCGGCTGGTCCTCCTGATGCGCGACCAGCACCTTGGTCACCGCGGTCGGCGACGGCGGCATGAGGACCGCCAACGCCCCGCCCACGAGCAGCCCCAGCAGCCCCACGGAGCACCAGAAGCGGCGGCGCCTGCGCACCGACACCACCAGCGCCTGCAGATCCAGCAGCGGAGCGGCGGCCGACGACTCCGAAGTCGTACTCGTCGTCACCCTGAACTTCCCTTCGCGTCGTACCCAACCGCGAGCACCGGCGTGGCGGCATCCCGAGGACGGCCGGCGGACCGCGTCGCACGGGCCTGGACCAGGCCGGCGAGGACGATGCCGACGACCTCGTGCTCGGCGTCCGCGCACGCCTCGGCGATGCCCGCGAGCTCCCCTGCGGTCCAGCTGCCCGCGCTGAGCACGACCAGGGCTCCGGACTCGTCGCCGCGGTCCGGCACCAACGGCTGGGACACCGAAACCCCCACCACGCGCAGCATGGGGTGTCCCCCGCTCGAAGAGCTCGGGGAAGGATCGCTCTCGGCCACGGCGACGAGCTGCTCGGCGGCCCGGCGGGCGATCTCGTCGCCGTCGGGGACGATCACCAGCAACCGCCGGGGGGCCGGCAGCTCGTCCCGGAGGCGGGCGCACACCCGCCGGTAGCGGATCTGCCTGCTGGCCTCGTCGCCCGACGTCTGCGGGGCCGGTACGTCCCAACGGACGTCGACGCCCAGCAGCCGCCGCATCCGGGCCCGCGTGCCACGGTCCGCCGGCCGGTGCGCGGTCCGTTCACCGGGTACGTCGACGGTACCCAGCAGCGCCGAGCCCAGCGCAGCGGCGATCTCCGGTTGGGTGCGCAGTCGGCGACTCATCCGTGCGGCGGTGAGATGGCCGATGACCGCGAGCAGGAAGAACAGCAGCGCCCCGCCGACGACGAGCTGCATCCTCGTCGGCGGTGCCTCGCCGGCCGGCCGGGCAGCCGTCCCCATGACGACCATGTTGGCCTTGTTGGAAGCCGGGTCGGCCTGGTCCAGCTTGGTGATGGCCTCCTGCAGCGAGGTGCGCAGCTTCTCGAGCTCCGTGCGGGTCTGCACGCTCTCGACCGTCTGTCCCGGATCGGCCGAATCGGCCAGATCGGTGATGCGGCGGCTGGTCTGCACCACCATCTGCTGGAGTTCCTCGAGCTGCGCCGCCTCTTCGGGGTCGGTGTTGTCGTCCACGAGCCGCGCGGCGAATGTGACGAACTGCTGGGCCACCTGGTCGGAGAGCTGCTGAGCGCGCTCCGGGGTGTCGGCCGTGCCCGAGATCTTGATGATGTTCCCGTCGGCCGCCTTGGCGCTCACCCGATCCCGCAGATCGCTGCCGCTGACGCCGGTCCAGTGGAGTGTGGCAGCCGCGTGGTCGAGCACCACCGAACTGGTTGCGATCTCTGTCTGCGTCAGCAGCTCGCGCTCCTCCCACGCCCCCGGCAGCAGTACCGATGCCGACGTCGTGTATCGCGGAGGAAACAGCAAGGAGGTGCCGTATCCGACGAGCGCACCCACCACGGCGAGGATGGTGAGGAGCCGCCAGCGCCGACGGATGATCCGCCCGATGGTGACCAGGCGTATCGTGTCATCGTTCAACGGTGCGGCCTCCGCCCCTTGCAGTCGTGTCGTCCGCGGACGCCGGAGCGTCGTCGCGGCAGGCGGCGGCGTAGGCGGCGAGCAGCGAGCGCTGGGAGTTGCGCCAGGAGAGCGGCCCGCCGATCCGCTCCTGGCCGATCTTGCCCATCAGGGCCCGCTTCTCCGGATCGTCCAGCAGCAGCGCGACGAGCCGGGCGAACTCGGCCTCGTCGTTGGCGGGCGCGTAGACGGCGGCGTCACCGGCGGAGACGCGAGCCTCCCGGAGGTCGAACGAGACGATGGGCCGGCCCATCACCATGTATTCCAGGACCTTGTTCATGGTCGACACGTCGTTGAGCGGATTGTGCGGGTCGGGGGAGAGGCACACGTCCGCGGTCGACAGGTAGCGCACCAGGTCGGCGTCAGGGATGCGCCCGGTGAACTGCACCTGCTTCGAGAGCCCCAGCTCGTGGGACAGCTCCACCATCGCGTCGAAGGCGTCGCCGGCGCCGACGAACACCGCGTGCCAGTCGGTCCGCCCGACGTCGTCACGCAGCTTCGCCAGGGCTCGCAAGGCGTAGTCGACGCCGTCCTGAGGGCCCATGACCCCCAGATAGCACAGCAGATGGGGCTTGCCGCGCTTCAACTCCGGCTCGGGCGGCACCGGGTGGAACCGGTCGATGTCCGGCGCGCTGCGCACCACGAAGACGTCCGCCGGCCGCTTGCCGCCGCGGCGCAACGCGACGTCCCGGTAACTCTCGTTCGTGGCGAGCACGACATCCGCGGCCCGGTAGGTCCGCCGTTCCAGTGCGCACACGGCGCGGTAGAGCAGATCCTTACCGCGGTCGAACCGGGAGAGGTACAACTCGGGTACGAGGTCGTGCTGGTCGAAGACGAACCGCGCGCCGCGCCGCTTCAGCCACAGCGCCGGCAGGAACAGCAGGTCGGGCGGATTGCAGGCGTGGACCACGTCGACCGGGCCGACCTTGCGGGCCAGCCGGAGCGTGTGCCACAACGCCGTGCCGTACTCCTGGAGATAGCCGGCCGGCCCTCCGGTGGCCGCGCGCAACGGGTAGCGGTGGATGCGCACCCCGTCGATCTCGACCTCCGGCTCCGTGTCCCGCTTGCTTCCCTGAGGACAGATGACGTGCACTGTCCAGCCTGCGTCGCGCAGCGTCGTGCATTCCTGCCACACCCGCCGGTCGAACGGCACCGACAGGTTCTCCACCAGGATCAGTGCGCGCCGGCCCCGCCGGTCGCCACTGGTCGTGTTACCAAGCAAGGCCCATGTACCCCGGTTCGGCCCGGCGCGCCTCGGCGTCGGGAAGGTGGATGAGATCGACGATCACCGGGCTGTCGCCATGGGGCAGTGCCGAGAGCACGGCCGGATCCCGGGTCCCGACCAGGCACACCTCGGCGTGCTCGAGCACCTCGTCGACGGAGTCCGCGAGGAGCTGCGCGAGGTGCGGCAGCCGGCTCTCGATGTACTCGCGGTTCGCGCCGAGGAGCCGGGAGAGGCTCACATTGGCGTCGTAGATCTTGAGGTCGTACCCCTTGCCGAAGAGCCGCTCCGCCAGTTCGACGAGCGGGCTCTCGCGGAGGTCGTCGGTGCCGGGTTTGAAGGACAGCCCGAACAGGCCCACCCGGCGCTTGCCGGTGCGCTCGACCATCTCCACCGCGCGTTGCAGATGGTCGGAGTTGGAGGGCAGCACGTGGGAGAGGATGGGTACCGAGACGTCGGCCCGCTGTGCCGCATGCACCAGGCTGCGCAGGTCCTTGGGCAGGCAGGAGCCACCGAAGGCGAAGCCGGGCCGCAGGTAGGCGGGGCTGATGTTCAGCTTGCGGTCGGCCAGGAACACGTCCATCACCTGGTGCGAGTCCACCCCGAGCGCCTGGCACACCGCGCCCAGCTCGTTCGCGAAGCCGATCTTGAGGCCGTGGAACGCGTTGTCCGCGTACTTGATCGCCTCGGCCGTCGGGATCGGCACCCGGAACACCTCGCCGGGCAAGCCGTCGTACAGCGCCAGCACCGCGTCGCCGCTCGCCGGGTCGAGCTCGCCGACGACGGTCTTGGGCGGGTCGAAGAAGTCCCGCACGCTCGTGCCCTCGCGCAGGAACTCCGGGTTGACCGCGACCCCGATGTCCACGCCGGCGGTGCCGCCGACGTACTTCTCCAGGATCGGTACCAGCAGGTTCAGGCAGGTGCCCGGCAGCATGGTGCTGCGGAACACGACGGTGTGCCGACCACCCCGCTCGGCCAGCGCGGCACCGATCTGCTCGGTGACCCGCTCCAAGTACGTGGTGCACAGGCTGCCGTTGGCCTCCGACGGCGTGCCCACGCAGACCAGCGACACCTCGCTGTTCATGACGGCCTCGCGGACGTCGGCGGTGGCACTTAACGCTCCGGTCCGTACGACGTCGGCGATGAGCTCGCCGATGCGCTCCTCGACCACCGGGGCCTTGCCGTCGTTGACCAGGTCGACCTTCACCTGGTTCACGTCCACCCCGATGACCTCGTGGCCCATGCTGGCCAGGCACGCGGCCGACACACAGCCCACGTAACCGAGCCCGAAAACGCTGACTCTCACGACCTGTTCCTCCCCCCAAGCAGGCCCTCTCGGCCTGCGGTCCGTGCGTCGGCAGTACGAAGCCCCTGCTGACCCCCGCGCATCAGTACGCCCCCTGCCCGTAGAGCACCGCGCGCAGCGTCTTCCACAAGATCACCGTGTCCAGGGCGAGCGACCAGTCCTCCACGTACCGCAGGTCCAGCCGGACCGCCTCCTCCCACGACAGGTCGCTGCGTCCGCTGATCTGCCACAGGCCGGTGAGGCCGGGCTTGACCAGCAGGCGACGCCGGATGTCCGGGCCGTACGCGGCGGACTCCTCCGGTAACGGAGGCCGCGGACCGACGAGCGACATCGATCCGGTGAGCACGTTGAAAAGCTGCGGGAGCTCGTCGAGCGAGTACCGTCGCAGCACTCCTCCCACCCGGGTCACCCGCGGATCCCGGCGGAGCTTGAACAGCAGGCCGGCGCCCTCGTTGAGGTCGGCCAGCTCCGCACGTGCCCCGTGAGCCCCGGCGACCATGGTGCGGAACTTGAGAATGGTGAACTCGCGGCCGTTCTTGCCGACCCTGCGCTGGCGGTAGAACACCCCACCGCGGCTGTCCATCACCACGAGCAGCCCGACCAGCACCATCAGCGGCGCGAACAGCAGCAGCAGGATCGCCGCGCCCATCCGGTCGACGACCACCTTGACCGCGCGGCGGCCTCCGGTGAAGGTCGGCATGCTGACCCGCAGCAGCGGGATTCCGAGCACCGCGTCGACGTGCAGTCGCGGGCCGGCCACCTCCATCAGCACGGGGGCCACGACCATCTCGGCGTCGCTGCCTTCGAGGTTCCAGGCCAGCCGCTGCAGCCGGTCCGGTGACCAGTGCGGGTCCGGTGTGACCGCGACGACGCGGTAGCCGTCGCGGTGGACGTGACCCGCGACGTCCGTCAGTCGGCCGACGACCGGGACTCCGTCCAACTGGTCACCGTCGAGCCCGAGGCCGTCCGTCGTGCACACCGCGTCCACCCGCCAACCGAGGTGCGGGAACTTGCGGGTCCGGGTGATCAGGTCGTGCACGGTGGCCGGGCTTCCGGCAGCGAGGACCGGTCTCAGGCATCGACCCTCCTTGCGCTGCTTGTGCAGCCACAGGCGCAGCAGATACCGCGCCGTCATGGTGACGAGCGCGATCGCGGGGATGGCGACGAAGATCCACAGCTTGATGTTGCGGGAGGTGAGAGCGATTCCGCCGAGTGCCAGTACCACGGTCGCCGCGAACATCGAGCGTCCGAGCCGGCGGAACTCCTCGGCGCCCTGGCCCAGTACGGCCGGAGCCCACGAGCGGCTCACCGCGAGCGCCCCCAGCACCAGCAGCTCGGTGCCGAAGGCGAGAATTCCCCACTTCTCATGCCAGTTGGCCGCGTCCCGGGCCCCGAAGAACTTGCCGATCGCAGCCACCACAAAGGCGGTGGCAGCCGTATCGCTGGTCATCACGGCACGCCGGTACCGCTGTTCCCACTCGGTCGCGGGCTGTCTGCTCGCGCCGTTCGCCAGCCGCTCGCGCGCTGACGGAAACGGGCTGACTACTCCCCCTTGCCGCACAGAACCCCCCAAGGTCCCCAGTGGTTGGACGTGTTCGCCCAACCCTGTTCCTCGCATCGGGAGGCCCCCGCCTCCCGCGCCGCGCCGTTCTCCCCCCGGGAGGCCCCCGCCTCCCGCGCCGCGTCGTTCCTCCCATCGGGAGGCCCCTCGCCTCCCCGCGCATGACGTCCCGACAGTTTCAGAGCTACTTGGTCAACCCACACCGGCGGCGGCAGATTCGCATGTCCCGTCGGACTTTCGAGATGCGACGGAGCCCGTCGATACCCCGGGTGCGCCCCGCACCCAAGGCCCCCTGTCGGGCCCGGAATTGATCACCCCCACGGCTGGCGCCGGTCCCGCGATTGCAGGCTTTCCGTAGCGCCGGTACCAAAGATCATTAATGGTCGCCTCGTGTCCGAACTGCTGAAGCACGGTCAATCTAGACCATCGGGACCAGTATGAAGAGAGGGATGTGTGGAAATTGTGCTCAAGATTTGAAGCCGAGTCCGCTGATCGCTGATGGCCCACGGATGCCTTTGCGCCAGGCGCGTTCCAGCGGCTCGACCGGCCCCGGCGCGACCCTCGTACGTCGATGATCACGAGGTGCAACGGGCCTTGTGCGGCCCCAAGTTCGGCAGCAAGCCCTCTCTGTCCGTGCGCTACGGAGTGCCGGTGCGGGTGCCCGATACGGTCGGGGCGGTGGACCCGGACCACGAGCTGCTGTCTTGATCGCGTCGGTGTTCGGCGGCAGGACCGGGGCGAGCGAAACCGCCTCAAGGACCGGGTGAATGGCGTGATGTCGGTCCCGGCCTCGGTGGGTCACGGACCGGAACAGCCGGTTCGATTCTTTGTGTTCACCCCGGCATGTTCGATCTGTTTCTTGAAGATCAACGGGGCGAGCAGGTCGGACGTTTTGTCGACGCGGCCTGAACTGCGGGTTCATGGCAAGTGACTGCCGTTCCGATAGGGGCACCGGGGCGCGGCGCAACAATCCAGCCGCTCGAATTCAGCCCGATTTCGATCACTGGTTTCCGTGGCGAGGTCCGTCGTGGACCGCGGCGAATCAGCAGGCGGGAGCCTGGATTTCGGTGGACGGGGGACGGGCGGGCCCGAGCGGCAGGCCGTGCCGATGGTGGGGGCCCAAGTGCGGACCTGAGTCGGCGCTCTCGGCCTGGCCCACGGGTCACGGGGCCGCCGTTGCTCGCGCGCGGGGGCCCCGTCTCTCAGGGGACGAGCACGATGCGGATCGGGTCCCCGACCTTGTTCTCCAGCTGCCGGACCGCTTCCGAGGCGTCAGCCAGCGGCACGTACCCGCTGATGGAGGGGAACAGGTCGAGGCGGCCGACGGAGGCCAGACGGATCAACTGCTCGACGTGCTCCGGTGAAGAGCCGTAATGGCCGCGGATCTGGTTGCGGCTTCAGCTGAAGCGCGTGCCGTCGGCGATGGTGAGCGGTTGCGGGGTGAGCCCCACGAGGACCACGATTCCGCCTCGGCCGAGGACCTTGACGGCCTGCTCCCGCACGGCCGGTACACCGGCGAAGTCGAAGGCCGCGGCCCCCCGTGGCCCGGAGCACTGCCTCGGCCAGGCCCGGGTCGGCCGGATCCAGGGCGAGGTCGGCGCCGAAGTTGAGAGCGCGCTCTCTGGCGCTGGGCAGCGGGTCGATGGCGATGACCGGTGCGGCACCGGCCAGCCGGGCGAGCTGGATGCCGTGGGCCCCAGGCCGCCCGCGCCCCAGAGTCCCACGCTCCGGGCGGGGCGGACCTGGTTGAAGTCGCATCCGAATCCCGCCGGTCCGATGGTGTCCAGCGTCATCCGGGTCATGTCTCCCGGTACGTCGACGGCGGTGCCGGCCGCACACCTCGCGTCCCAGGGTTCGATCAGCCGGCGGGCGACGCGCAGCATCACGGGGTGGCAGGCCCGCATCGAGCCGAGTGCGAAGGCGGGCATCAGGATGTCGTGCGCCTTGGCCCAGTTGGGCTCGTCGTTGTAGGCGGCGAACAGGCCGTCATGGGCGAACTCGCGGACGTTCTCCAGGGCCGGCCCGACGGCCTTGCGGAATCGCTGCTCGTCGGACAGCTCGGTGACCAGGTCCGGACTGCTGACGAAGAGCGTGTCCCGGCCGTGCAGCCGCTGGACGAAGACCGGACCGTGCTGCCGGGTCAGCGCCATGGTCCTCAGGATGGGCGTCCTGGTCGGACTGGCCGATACGCCGGCAACGGGAACGCCGCTCCGGCTTTCGGGCGGCGGTCCTCACTCTGCCGGCCGCAGTTGCGGAGAAGCGCCGTGAGCCGCTCTCCGAAGGAGCGCGCCAGCCCGGTGGTGACCACCAGGGCCCGATGGCTTTCGTGCGTGCCACCGGGCCGGGGCCGAGTCGACGGGCGGATGTGCCGGCCGCGTCAGGGCCGGCGGGGTGGGCGGCCCCGATCACCGCGCCGGTGGAGTTCCACGGCCACGGGAGCGGCGGTGAAGACGGACGAGTACGTGCCGATCGCGAGGCCGATGAGGAGCGCCAGCGCGAAGTCGGTGAGTGAGGTCCCGCCGAGCAGGGTCAGCGCGGTGAGGATGAAGGCGGCGCCCATGCCGGTGTTCACGGTGCGGGGCAGGGTCTGCAGGATCGCCTGGTCGGCGATGCCGGGCAGCGGCGCCTCGGGGGACCTGCGCACCAGTTCCCTGACGCGGTCGAAGAGGACCACGGAGTCGTTGACCGAGTAGCCGATGACGGTGAGCAGGGCGGCCACGAACACGCCGTCGACGGGCTTGCCGAGCCAGGCGAAGACGCCCACGAGGATCACCACGTCGTGCGCGAGGGCTGCGACCGCGGCGGTGCCGAACAACCAGCGGAAACGCGCCGCGAGATAGACGAGCTGCGCTCCGAGGGCCACAGCGAGTGCGATCAGCGCGCCGCGCCGCAGCTCCTGGCCGAGGCTGGGCCCGATGAGTTCGTCACGCACCTTGTCCGCACCGTCGGCGAGGTCGCGCACGGTGCCCGTGACCTCGGCCTCCTCGGCGTCGGTCAGCGGATCGGTGCGCACGCTCAGGCCGGTGTCCCCGGAGGACTGCACGACGGCGTGGGGAAATCCGGCCTCCGCCAGCGCGGTTCGGGCCCTGTCCGGGTCGACGGGCCTGGTGGTGGCGTACGCGATGAGGCGGCCACCGGTGAACTCCACACCGAGATCGACGCCGCGCACCGCGATCCCCGAGCCGGCCAGTACCAGTACGGCGGCGGACGCGGCCAGCCAGCGGCGGGGGTGACGCATCAGGCGGGGGCCGCGACGGGTGAGGCGGTCGCGGACGACGCCCGTCGTGGCGATGCCGGTGAGGCGGGGGCGTCGGTGGACCCCGGGGCGGCCGGTGGCGTACTCGGCGAGCACGCGGGTGATCACCAGGCCGCTGAACATGGAGGCGAGCACGCCGATGCCGAGGGTGACGCCGAAGCCCCGCACGGGCCCGGAGGCGAGGAAGAACAGCAGCGCGGCGGCGATCAGCGTGGTGATGTTGGAGTCGGCGATCGCGCTGAAGGCGTTGCGGAATCCGGCCGCCAGCGCCGAGCGGGTACTGGGGCGGCGGCGGGCCGCGTACTCCTCGCGGGCCCGTTCGAACACCAGCACGTTGGCGTCCACGGCCATGCCGATCGCCAGGACGAAACCTGCCAGGCCCGGCAGGGTGAGCGTGGCGCCGAGCGCGGCCAGGGCGGCGTAGGAGACGAGGCCGTAGCAGGCCAGGGCGACGGCGGCCAGCACCCCCATCAGCCGGTAGACGACGATCATGAACAGCGCGGTCAGCAGGGTGCCGATGGCCGCCGCCCAGGCACTGGCCGCGATGGCCTGCGCGCCCAGGGTCGGGCCGACGGTGCGCTGTTCGACGGTCTCGACCGGCACGGGCAGAGCCCCGCCGTTGATGAGCAGGGACAGCTCGCGGGCCTCCTCGGGGCTGAAGGACCCCGTGATCTGGGTGGCGCCGTCGCGGATACCGGTCCGGCAGGCGACGGACGGGTCGACCTGGGGTGAGGAGATGACCTTGCCGTCGAGGACGATGGCCACCCGCCGCGCCGCGTCGCCCGCAGGGTGGCAGGCGGCCTCGCCGGTCAGGCGGGCCCAGCCGTCGCGGCCGGCGCCCTCGAAGCCGACGGTGACGTGCCATCCGGCACCGCCCTGCTGGTCGAAGCGGGCGGCGGCCTCCTTGACGTGCGCGCCCGTCAGGGTCGCGGCGCTGAGGCGCAGCGGGGTGCCGCTCTCGTCGGGCAGGACGCTTTCCCGGGGCCGCTTCGGCAGTCGCCGGGAGGTGTCGTCCGCGCTGTCGGCGGTGCCGAGCACCGGGTGGAAGGTGAGCTGCGCGGTACGGCCCAGGACGTCGGCGGCCTTCTTCGGGTCCTGCACACCGGGCAGTTCGGCAATGATCCGGTTGTCGCCGGAGCGGACGAGGGTGGGTTCGGCGACGCCGAGCGCGTCGATGCGGCCGCGCAGCACCTCCAGGGTGCGGTCGGTGGCCGCGCGGTCGGCTTCGGTGGTGGGGGAGGAGCGGGTCTGCAGCACGATCTGTGTGCCGCCGCGCAGGTCCAGTCCGAGGCGGACCGGCACGGTGACGGCGATGTACAGGGATACGGCGATGACGGCGAGGGCGAGCAGCGCCCGCACGCGCAGGGAACGGTTCAACGAGGGGCCTCCGGCAGGCGCACCAGGGCCGCGCGGGCGCGGCCGGGTGCTGTCGAGGTGAGGAAGAAGGGGTGTCAGGCGCCGGAGGTCGCAGGGGGTGCCCGCCCACGGTCATGGTGTGCGTAGGGCTGGGAAGCGGGAATGCGCCGGCTCGGCGTCGGGAATCGCGCGCAGCCGGGCGGGGCGACGATCGTGCCCTGGGGGCGGACGGCGAGGTGGCAGCGCGGAGCAGGGTGCTCGCGGTGCGGCTCCTGACGTGCTGCCGCACGGACGACGCAGAGGGTGTCGCATCCTTCGTCGACGCGCGACCCGGCGTCCGGATGGTGGCCCGCAGTTGCCGCCACGTCGGCCGCCGGGCCGCCCGTCGTCCCGGGCCCGGCGAGGCCGAGCGCGACGAGCAACGTCAGGACGACGGTCGCCAGTACCGAGGCGGCGGGATGCCGGGCGCTCCTCGTGCCGGGGGCGACGCGCGCAGCGTGGTGCATGCCCCGTCCCCTTTCCTCGTGGTGTGCGGGTGCCGGCCGGGCTCGGGTGTTCCCTTCGGGAGCAGGCGGCCGCGGGCCGGGATGGGCAACGAGACCAGAGCGCGCTCAGGCCCGGACCGGAAGGGAGGCCGGGGCTCGATCGGCCCGGACCGGAAGGGAGATCAAGGCTCGATCAGGCCGGCGCGGATGGCGTAGCGGGTGAGTTCCAGACGGTCGCGCAGGCGGAGCTTCTGCAGCAGGTTGGCGCGGTGCCGTTGGACTGTCTTGACGCTGATGAACAGCAGCTCGGCGATCTCCTTCGAGGAGTGTCCCTCGGCCACCAGCTTGAGGACCTCCTCCTCGCGGGGGGTGAGGATCTGGTCGGGGGTCTCCTCGCCGTGGCGGGCCCGGTCGAGGTAGTTGCGGATCAGGGCGGTGACCGCGCCGGGATACAGGAAGGGCTCGTCCCGCATCGCGGCACGGCAGGCGGCGACCAGGTCCCGGTCGGCGACGGACTTCAGCACATACCCGCTGGCTCCGGCCTTCAGGGCCTGGAAGAAGTACTGCTCGTTGTCGTGCATGGTGAGCATCAGGATCCGCAGATCCGGCTTGAGGGCCGCCAGTTCGCGAGCGGCCTGCAGTCCGGTCATGCGGGGCATGGCGATGTCGAGCACGGCCAGGTCGACGTCGTGGGTGCGGGCCAGCCGGACGGCCTCGGCGCCGTCACCGGCCTCGGCGACCACTTCGAGGTCCGGTTCCTGGTCGAGGATGAGCCGCACGCCGCGGCGGACCAGGGCGTGGTCGTCGGCGAGCAGGATGCGGATCGTGCCCGTTCCCGTCCTGGGGGTCATGGTCGTGTCGGGCATCGTCAGGGCTGCTTCCTGGGTACGGGCGCGGTGAGCCGGACCCAAGTGCCCGCGCCCGTGCCCGTGGTCGTGCGGGACGCCGGGGCGATCTCGAGGCTGCCCCCGATGAGCAGGGTCCGCTCGCGCATGCCGCGGATGCCGGCGCCCTCACGGGGGGCCTGGACACCGGAGCCGTCGTCGGTGACCGTCAGCACCACACTGTCGTCCGCGTGACACAGGGACACGGTGACCCGCTGGGCGTCGGCGTGGCGGGCGACGTTGGTCAACGACTCCTGGGCGACGCGGTACAGGACCAGCTCCGTCTCCGGCGCGAGGGCCGGAATGTCGGTGGAGAAGCGGCGGGTGACCTGCAGCCCGGTATGCGTGGCGAAGTCCTCGGTGAGCGAGGTCAGAGCGCTGACCAGGCCCAGATCGTCCAGCACCCCGGGCCGCAGCCGGCGCACCAGGCGACGGACCTCGTCCAGGCTCTCCCGGGTGATCTCCTGCATCTCCTGCAACTCCTCGCGCAGCGGCGCGGGAGCGTCGTCCGCCGCGCGCTTGAGGCCCAGCAGAATCGCGGTCATGCTCTGGCCGACCTCGTCGTGCAGTTCCTGGGCGATACGACGACGTTCGGCCTCCTGCGCCAGCAGCGCCCGGGCACTGCTGGTGGCCCTCTCGTGTTCCAGCCGCTCCAGCATCGCGTTGAACGCGCGGATCACCTGCGCGACCTCGCCGCCGCCGGAGGCGGGCAGGCGCTGACCCGGACGCAGCAGGTCCACGGTGGTCATCAGGTGGGTGAGCCGGTCCAACGGAGCCAGACCGAGCCGCAGCAACGCGGCGTTGGCGACCAGCATGACGGCCAGACCGCCGACCAGGATGACCGCCTCGGTGAGCAGAACCGGCACGGAGACCGTCACCGGAGCCCACAGCAGCAGCGCCGTGGCCGTACCCAGCACCACGGCGTTGAGTGCGAACATCCGCCAGAACAACGACACCGGCCCTACGCCTCCCCTTCTCGCTTCACCTCCACTATGCAGCCCGCCACATTCACGGTGTCGGGAGCCCGAAGTGATCTTCAGGACAGCCTGCCCCGTCCCGAGCGCCCCGTCGATGGGGCCCAGAGCCCATTTCCCTCGACGCGCACCACCCACGACGGTGCCGCATGCATCCCGTGGGCCGGCGCAAATGGGGTCCGCGCCCGATAGGTATCCGCCGTCCGCCCGGCCAGGGTGGAAGCCACCAGAAGCCAGTCGGCGGGCGGCCCGGGCACAGCCACCGGGCAGCTCGTCGTCCGGCGCCCACCCGCGCCGAACCGCGCGTGTGGCACGTCCTCGAGAACAGGATCGACGATGTCCCTCGATGTCACCCGCGCCGAACCCCACCTGCACGAGGCACGACAGCGCCTGGAGCACGCCCGCGACTCCCGGCTGGCGCAGTTGCAGGCCCTCGACGGGACCGGACGGACCTCGGACGACTACCTGCTGTCCGAGCAGAAGGCCGCGATGCAACGGGCCCTGAAAGAGATCGAGGGAGCCTTCGCCCGCATCGCGAACGGCACCTACGGAACCTGCCTGGGCTGCGCCAAGCCCATCCCCGCGGAACGGCTGGAGATCCTCCCGTACACCCGCTTCTGCGTCGCCTGCCAACGCCGCACCACCTGACCACCGTCCGTTTCGATCTCCCGCACCATGCCCTCAAAGGGGTGAAGTGGTGAACCACCAGACCATCAACCAGAGCACGGCACAGCTGTCGGCCGACGACCTTGCCGCCCTGCGCGAGAACCTGCACGAACAGCGCCTCTTCCGCCAGGAGCAGGTGCAGCAGCTCTCCGGACCGGTCACCTCCCGCACCGAGGACCGGCTCCAGCAGCAGGCCGCCTCCCAGATCGAGGTTCACATCAAGCTCGCCGCCTCCGCCCACATGGTCCTCGCCGACGTCGAGGCAGCCCTTGCCCGGATGGACGACGGCACGTACGGCACCTGCCATCTGTGCCGACGTCCCGTCGACCGGGAACGGCTGTCGATCGTCCCGCAGGCCCGCTACTGCGCCCGCTGCCAGCAGGTCAAGGAGGCCATCCCATGACCGGCACGTCCCACCCGCACGCCGCCGCCACGGACCGGCCCTGGCCGATCGCCCGGCGGTGCTGCGGCGTCGCCCTGGACATGGGCAGCGCCCGCACCAGGGCCTGGATCGCGGGCAGAGGCGTCGTCGTCGACGTACCCACCGTGACCTTCCCCGGCACCGGCGCGGTGCACCCCATTCAACGCGGCACCATCATCGACACCCCGGGGTGCGCCCGAATGCTGCAGCGGCTGCTCGCCGACCGCCTGCCCCGCTTCACCCGCCCCCTGGTGATCGTCACCACCCCGGTCCTGGACGGCGTCGCCTACCGCACCCGGGCCCGCACCGCGGTCGACGTGCTGCGGCCGCGCAGCGTCCTGACCGTGCCCAGCGCCCGGGCCGTCGCCGTGGCGGCCGGTGCGGACCTGTCCTGTCCGCTCATGGTGGTGGACATCGGCGCCCACCTCACCGAAGCGGTACTGCTGGACGACGGCGCCATCACCGACGCGCGCCGCACCGCCCTGGGCACCGGCGACCTGGACGCATCGACCACGCCCGAGCAGATCGCCGAGGCGGTGGCCGCCATGCTCGCCGAGATGCTCCGCCAGGACGGCACCTCGCTCACCTTCGACGCACTCCACCGGGGCATCCTCCTGGCCGGCGGAGGCGCCCTGCGCCCCGAGATCACCGATCACCTCACCGGGCGGCTGCACGTGCCGTTGCGCGTGGTCCCGGCCCCGCACACCGCAGCCGTCCGCGGCGCCGCCAGGCTTCTGCAAGCCGCTTGCACCCACCCGTCCGTCTCCCCCTCCTCCCCGCCGACTGCCCGCCCCTGACCAGGGCCTGTCCCCGATTTCCTCGGCACCCCGCATCCGCTGCGTCCATCGTCGGAAGGAGGACACATGCCCGGCCGCATTCCTTCACCGCCCCCGCCGCAGGAGCTACCGCGGGGCGTGCTGTGGCGCCGGCGGCGCAACCCCCTGCGCCGCCGCAGCGATCTGGTCCAGGCACGGATCGGCCTCGGCCTTCTCCTGGCCGCGTCGGCAGCCGCCCCGGCCGCCATGTTCCTGGGCGGCGACGCCGCCTACCGCCACTACACCCGCACCGCCCAGTACCAGGCCGAGACCCGCCACCGGACCACCGCCGTCCTTCTCGAAGACGTCCCCCGCCACCCCGAGCCCGGCTCAGCCGAAGCCAAGGAGACCCGCTACCCGGCCAAGGTCCGCTTCACCGATCCCGAGGGACACACCCGCACCGCCACGACCGACGTCCAGCCGGCACTGTCCGAGGGCAGCACCGTCCGCGTATGGGCCGGCACCGACGGAAAGGTCACCGACCCGCCCCTGAGCGCCGGTCAGATCCGCAGCCGCGCCATGAGTTCCGGCATCGTCGCCGCCCTTGGCGTGCACGCCACCGCGGCCGCCGCCTACGGCATCGCCACCCGCATCCTCCACCGCCGCAACCTGGCCGCTTGGGACACCGCCTGGGCTGAGACGGCACCCCGCTGGACGACACGGCCATAGCCCCCGACCCACCAGGCGTTCGACCCTGCCCGACTTCCCCCGTCCTCCGTTCCTCGCGCGCCTGCAGGGTGATCGAGCGGAGGCGGACCGCCCATATGGCCATCGGCAGCAGTCTGTTCAGGCACACACCTGATTGACGCGGAGATTGTCTGGGCCTGTTGGGGATCGCCCTCTACCCTCGGTGCCCGACCTCGGCCTCTTCCCCCAAGGAGGGCGTATGAAGACAAGATGCGCAACGCACGGCACCGGCTTACGGCGTTCAACGGCCGCTCTGGTCGCTCTGCTCCTTGTCGCCGCGGCACTGGCGATCGGTGGCGGACCGGCGCAGGCCGCACCGGTCGCGCCGGCCGGCCGGGCCTCGGCGGCGACCGTGGACCTTTCGCGGTGGATGGGCGAGATGCACAGTTATCTCGACGACCAGCCGCTGAACGGGATCGCGATGCCCGGCAGTCACGACTCCGGCAGTTGGAGCATCCCGGCCGACCCGGGCCTGTGCACGAGCGGCTGGTCATACGACGCCGCCTCGCTCGACCCACGGCTGGCGGCCAGCATCTCGCGAGCCCAGAGCAGCAGCCTCACCGGCCAGCTCGACGAGGGCGCCCGCTATCTCGACCTGCGGCTGTGCCGGGAGGGCGGGCAGTGGAGGACGTTCCACGGCGCACCGATGGGAGGACTGTTCTTCGACGGCCCCTCGGGTGAGGCGGCCTCGGTCAAGCGCTGGATCGACGAGCATCCCTCGGAAGTGGTCGTCATCAGTGTGTCGGCCGCCGTTCCTGCGGGGGCCGACGCGGGCGAGCCGATCACCAGGCTGCGCGACCTGTTCGCCTCCCGGGTCGCGACCAGGACCGAACTGTCCGCGACCTCCCCCTACGGTGACTTCGTGAAGGCCGGGAAGAACGTCGTGCTCATCGACTCCTCAGCGGCGGTCGACCAGCCCTGGGCCTGGCACGCGGACAGCATCTCCGACCGCGGCAGCTACCCGGCGGCAAACCCGTCCTGGTGGGAGATCCTCAAGTCCTTCTTCAGCGGAAGCCCGCCTCAGCAGATCTACGATCAGACACTGACACTCAACGAGAAGGCCCTCGCCCGCGACCCCGGCGTGGACCAAGGGCGCCTCTTCGTCCTGTCGAGCATCGTCCAGCCGGATCTGCAGATACCCCAACTGTTCATGATCCGGCTGCTGTCACCCTTCTTCCCGGCCTCCGTACGGGACAACTACCTCATGCACCTGGCCGACGGCCTCAACGCCCAGCTGGTCACCAAGCTCCAGACGCAGTGGCGATCGCCCGAACTGGCCCGCAACATGAACATCGTGGCGATCGACGACCTGGGACACCGGCCGCAGGGCGACCTTCAGCGCGCCGTCATCGACGTCAACACGCTTGCCGACCACGCCACCTGACGGGCCCCGACATCAGCCCGGCTTCCGACGGCGGGCACTCCTGCACAGGGCGAAGCCCCGGACGTCATGCGGTCCGGGGCTTCGGAGCGTTCAGGGAGGCCGTCGTACCAGCCCACTGGTGCGGGGGAGTTGACGACTTCGAGCGCTGGTGCGGGGATTGTTCGGGGACCGACGTCAGCGGGCCGCGGCGGCGGCCTGCCGGATCAGGTCGGCGACGGCTTCGGGGCGGGAGACGGAGACGGCGTGGGAGGCGTTGATCTCGACGGTTCGGGAGTGCGCGCGTCCGGCCATGAAGCGCTGTGCGGCCGGCGGGATGTTCTTGTCCTGGGTGGCGACGAGGTACCAGGAGGGGATGGTCTTCCAGGTGGCCGCGGACGCCTTCTCCTCAAGGGCCGAGGCGGCCACAGGGCGCTGGGTGGCGGCCATCAGGTCGGTCTGCGCGGTGGGTACGTCGGCGGCGAACTGGTCGTGGAACTTCTCGGTCTTGATGTAGAGGTCGGTGCCGGTGGATCCGTCGGCGAGGGGGAAGGGCACCGGGTCGAGGTTCTCGCCCAGGGTGCTGCCCGGGTACTTGCCGGACAGCTCCAGCGCGCTCTCGCCCTTGTCGGGGGCGAAGGCGGCGATGTAGACGAGCGCCTTGACCTCGGGGGTGTCGGCGGCGGCCTCGCTGATGACGGCGCCGCCGTAGGAGTGGCCCACGAGCACGATCGGGCCGTCGACGCTCTTGAGGACGCTGTGCAGGTAGGCGGCGTCACCGGCCAGAGTGCGCAGCGGGTTGGCCGGGGCGATGACCGGATAGCCGGCCTGCTTGAGGCGCTTGATGACGCCGTTCCAGCTGGAGGAGTCCGCGAACGCGCCGTGGACCAGTACGACGGTGGGCTTCGGGCCGGTCGGGTGGTGCCCGGTCCTGGCGGCGCTCGCCGAGGTCGAGACGGCCAGGGACAGGGCGGCCAGGGCGGCGAGGGAGCCCGCCAGGGCGGCCTGGGTGCGGATCGGCCGGAGCAGGGACTTGAGGTTCATGGCGGATCTCCTTCTGGTCGGCGGGCGTTGACGGCAGCGCCCCGTTCTGCCGCCCTGGGCTGGTGCCCGGGGCGACATGGAGAAACCTAGTGAGCATTTTGATTGTGCGCAACTTAAACGGGTGCGTGGATTCTGAGGTCGAGAAACCTCCGACGCTGTCCGTGCCGGCTGCCGACCGGCCGTCGGTGACGCGGACCGGCACGCGGCATCCGCCTCCCCACCCATGGGAGACAACGGCCCGGCCGACGACGGACTGCGCTCGCGGGTCAGGTGAGACGCGTCAGGGCGGCGCGGCAGTCGGCCGGCAACTCCTCGCCGCTGCACATGCTTTGGCCGCGCTGTTGTGCGGACCTGCGGCTCCGGGTCCGTACAACCGCGCGGTGTTTCGGCGGGGCGGCCCACAGCTGCGATTCCGTCCCTCGGGGACATCCGGCCGTGGGGCGGGAATGCCCACCGGGTCCGTGCTGTTGTGGGGAGTGTGGTCGTGAAGGGGACAGTGTCCCCGGGCCTCACCTATTGCCTGTAGGGACGATCGTTCGGCTGAAGCCCTGCAGTGCCTTTCGCCGCGTAGGCGACCGCCCTTCACGACCGCGTCTTCGTGTGTGGCCCGGCCATCGCGGCCGGGTCACACACGTGCCCGGTACGGGAATACGTCCACACCCGGCCGCGGCCATCACCACAACCCGGCTGGTGCGTAGGCGATCGCATCAGGCCCCGCGCATCGTCCGGGCCGCGAGTGGACCGGCGAGAGCGGCCGGCGGGCCCTTATCGACGACGGTCACCCGTCGGCTCGCGTTGACGGCCCAGCCCCTACCGCGCCTGCGGTGGGAGCCCCAGTTCGTCCAGCGACTGCCCGGTGGCCCAGCGCTGGAGCTGGTGGCCGTCGAGGAGGTGGAGGCCGTCCTGACGGGACGCCCAGAGCACGTCCGCGCGGCTGAAGTCGCCGCGGTGGACGACGATGCTGGTCGGGTGGCCGGTGCCGGGGCGTCCCGTCTCTCGTAGCGGAGCGGGCCCGCTGATGGTCTCGTCCCCGACCGGCGTCGATACGGGGCGGAACACGACGTCGAGTTCGCGGCCCTGCTCATCGTGTGCGTACAGGCGAGGCCGCCCCTTCCGCGCGGTCAGGTCGACCACCTGATAGCCGTCACGCCGCAACATGCGTGTAGCCGCCACCACCAGGCCCTGGTCGTCGAGGTCGGCCAGCTCCGCCGCGGTGTAGCGGCCACCTCGCCGGCGGACGACTCCCTGGCGCAGACGCAACCCTGCACTCCCGCCGATCGCGGCCAGCAGCAGAGCGAGCGCGAGGCAGTCGATGCCCTGCGTGCGGTAGAGCCAGACGAATCCCATGACGGCCGCGAGTACGGACAGGCCGAGGCCCGCGAACACCGGCAGCACGTCGCGCAGTTCGGGCCCGTACCGGCCCTGCGCCCGCAGCTCGGACACCACGCGCCGACGCTGGGACCGCCGGGAGTCAGGCATGAAAGGCCCCCGGCAGATGAGGCACTGCAGGCCGCCACCATCGCACCACCACGGTCAACTCCCCCCATCGTCCGTTCCGTCGTCCGGTACAGATACCCGATCACCCGGCCGGCCGCCAACCGGGAGCGCTTCGGTCACGGAATCGGTCGCCCCAGGCTTCGCGACCTGGACGGTGTGGCGGGCCGTGCGGTGGGGGGCAGTTCAGACGGCGCCCGATCCGGAACGCCGGTGCGTGCTCCGAGGTCGGACAAGCGCGCCCGACCTCTCGCGCCGGTCGGGCCTGGCGTGCCGCTGAACGCTGTGATCGGTGGCATCCCGCGGCCCGCGGGCGCGGCGCTCAACCGTGCGCCGACAGCTGGGACGGCCGCGTGCCGTGTCAGGAGGACAGCCTGCCCGCGACGACCTCCGCGGCCTTCTTGGCGATGTCGCATGTCTGAGCGGGGCTGTCGCCTGCTGTGACGGTGACGCGTACGTATTCCTCCGTGGTGACGTCGAGCGACACCGCGCAATCCCTCGCCGCGCCGGTCTTGGTCTCCGTCATCACCGCCTTGTGCCCTGCGATGTCGGGCAGAGCTTTGGCCTGTGAACTGTGGAACTCCATGTCGTGGACATCCGCGCCGCCGTCGTTGATCTCGACCGCGAAGTCGTAACCACTGCACGTCGGCTTGCCCGGGACGGCCAGCATCGTGGGCTGGGCGTAGTTGTCCTGACTGAGCTGCGGTACATCGGCGGGCTTCAGCAGGGTGCACGGATCGACGCCGGCGAGCGGTGTCCCCGCCTTGCCCTTGTCGGCACCGCCGCCTTGCGCGGCCGAGCTCCCGCCGGCGCCGCCGCCCGGTCCGCCGGATGCCTTGTCGCCGTCGCTGTCGCCGCAGGCCGCGAGCCCGAGCACGCAGGCCAGGACCGTGGCCGTCATCACCACACGTCGCATGTTCATCCCCCGTGATTCCACTGTGGTCCGGATCGTACCGAAGGGAGGTTCCGTCGCTCTCACGCTCCACCCGCCGCGCGGTGCGCAGCGCAGTGCCGACGCCCTCTCGCCGGAGGCCAGCGTCCCACTGCTCTCGGCCGAGACCGTTCATGGCGGCGCAGGCCGCCGCAGATGTCCACAACCTGCTCGACAAATCCGGCAGTTGAGCCGTCTTGACGCTGCGTCATGGCCGGGGCGCGTCCTGGCTCGGCGATTCGGCGACCCCCGTGGCTCCCTCGATACGCCCGGTCGCGCCGCCGCGGAATCAGCAGTCGCGTAGACGGCGACCGGCCTCATGGACGGCCGAGAGAGGGGAGCGGAGCAGCGGGCAGGTCACAACTCGGCCAGGCCGAGTTGGCGCAGCATGCCGAGTTCGTCGCTGCTGCCCCAGCGCTCGACGAGCTTGCCGTCGCTGTCGAAGCGGCTGATCTGCATGCCCCGGTAACTCACCTTCTTGCCGGTCGCCGGGTGCCCCCTGAGCGGTCCCAGGTGCGTCCCGGTGATCGTGTAGGCGAAGGCCAACTCGTCGTCGGTGGCCAGCAGATGCTCGACCTCGACGTGCAAGTCGGGGAAGGCTGTCCGCAGTTCGCCGAACATGGCTTTGTACCCGTCGGGTCCTTGAACCTGTCCCGGGGCGGGATCGTGGTCGACCGAATCGGGTGCGACGACCGTGTCGAGGGTGTCCAGGTTGCCGGTGACGACGGCTTCCGCGAAAGCGGTCTGTGCGGTGATGTTCGCTTGCTGAGCCATGGGTACTCCCGGGAGCGTCCGCGGTACCGGCCTGGTCGTCGGCTGTGAGGTCCGCGCCTACGCCGTACAACGACCGTACCTCGGCCGATCGCCTCAGGCATGTCTGCGAGGCAGGCCTCCGACGGTGAGGTCCCGCGCTGCGCCGTGCCGTATCCAGCGGAGCGTTCACCCTCATTTCATTGCAACGAGTCGTGACAGGTGGGTTGCATTCCCTTCAGGGCCGTTGCAACGATTCCTCTCGATCGACCTGGGAAGATGATGCTGTTGCGCAACAAGCATGTTGTTGGATCGGTGAATGCAACGTAGCTTTTCCGTTGTCGGAAACAGCGGGCCGTAGGGGTCCGCGCCGGCAGACAAAGGAGCTGCGTCATGCAGAAGTTCGCCTCTCCCGCCCCCGTCCAGGCCGTCGTCACCATCCCCGCCGGACGCATCCAGCTGATCGCGGCCGACCGGGCCGACACCACGGTGGAGGTCCTGCCCGCGAACGCCGCGAAGAGCCGTGACGTGAAGGCCGCCGAACAGGTCCGGATCACCTACGACGACGGTGTCCTGCGCGTCGAGGCCCCGGAAGTACAGAACCGGATCCTCGGGCCCTCCGGCTCCGTCGAGGTGACCGTCCAGCTTCCCGCCGGCTCCCGCGTGGAGGCGAAGGCGGTCGGCGCCGAGTTCCGCGGCGTGGGACGCCTGGGTGACGTCGTCTTCGACGGCGGCCACCGCACGGTGAAGATCGACGAGGCCGACAGTGCTCGCCTCACGGGTCTGGACGCCGACATCAAAATCGGCCGCCTGAACGGCTCCGGTGAGATCAGTACCCAGAAGGGCGACGTGACCGTCACCGAGGCCGTGCGCGGCACGCTCACCCTGACCACGCAGATGGGCGACGTCACCGTCGCCGCCGCCCACGGTGTCTCCGCCTCCCTGGACACCGGGACCGGTTACGGCCGGGTCGACACCACCTTGAAGAACGACGGCACCCCGGCCCTGACCATCAAGGCGACCACCATCTGCGGAGACATCACCGCCCGCAGCCTCTGAAGGCGCGGGGGCCACCCCTCGCGCTCCGTGCCCCCAAGCGGCACGGGCCGGGTGGCCGGCCCAAGGCGGCACCGCGGTCCGTCGAGGACGAACCAGGAAGGCGGAGGACTGTCGATGGACATTCGCCAGCGTGCCCCCTTCCGCTCGCTCAAGGCGGTTGAGGTGCGCGCGTTCGGGCGGCCCGGGGCTCAGTGCTCGGGTAAGCGCCCGGACCGCCACCCGACCAACATGCCCCAGGCCGGTGCCCGCCTCCAGGCAGGCGCGGCCAGGTGAGTGAAGCCCCAAGCCCGGCGGGTGTCGGGCTTGCACCCTGTCGCTGATCCACGGGGCGGTTTCGCACACCTCTCCAGATCTCCTCCGAAGCGTGGAGGACCTGAATCCGCGAATGTGTCGGGCGTCGCGGCCACCGAATCCGCCCGACGGAACCCGAGGGCGGCGGTGTCCAGCGGGTGACGTCGGCACCTCACGAACGCCGTTCGAGCCATCCACGCTCCGCCGCGAGCAGTCCGATCTGGAAACGTGTCTGCGCCCCGAGGGCACTGCCCGCGTCGCTGACGTGTTTCTGCACGGTGCGGCGGCTTATCCCCAGAGCCCGTGCGATGGAGTGGTCCTTCATGCCCGTCGCCATCAGCTGGAGGATCTCATGGGTTCGCTCGTCGATCTGCGCTCCCGGAGAGTGGCTGTCCGGTACCGGCCGATCGATCCGGGTGTCGAGCGAAGCGGGCGTCGCATGTTCCCACACGATCTCGAACAGCGTGGCCAGTGCCGTCACCAGGGCGGGCGAGTGGACCACCAGCGAACCCGCCGACGGCCGGTCGAAGCGCGTCGGCAGCAGCGCCGTGGTCCGGTCGAAGACCACCAGTTTCGTCGGCAGGTGCGACGCCAGCCGCAGTTCCCCGCCCCCGGCCGTGCCCCGGATCGCCGTCTCCAGCGACAGCGCATCGGTGAAACCGTCCGTCTCGTACACCGAGCGAAGACGTACTCCGGATCCCACGGCGATCTCCTGCCCGGACCCTTCGGGGGCCGTGACGTACGGCGGCTTCGCAAGGTGCAGGACCTCGTCCCGGCTGTCCCGCACAAGTCGGGCGTAGCGAGCCGACACCTCCTGACCGTCCTCCAGCACCTCCACCAGATGCGCGGACCGCGGACCCGAGGCCGCTTCGTACGCCGCGTACAGGCGTTCCGCCAAGTCCTCGGCCTGGGCCAGTTCGGTCCGTCGGCGTGCGAGCAGCGTTCCGACCGACGAACGGGGCGGGCTCGCGGCCCAGCGTGTCGGCCGATCGCCGATGCGTATCGCCAGCGAGGCCTTCTCCAGGCGCTGCAACGCTTGTTCGGCCTCGGGCGGGGACACACCGGCGGCCTCGGCCACCGCGGTTGCGTCGGTCGGCGGCAGGCTCACCAGCTGCTCCAACACCTGCCCTTCGAGACTGCTCAGCCCGATTCCCGCCCAGTCGCCGTCCGACGTGAGGTACATCCGGTGTGACACTCCCGCGCGCCGGGACTCGGGCCGCACCCGAGTCGGATCTTGCTCGACCGGGCTCGATCGTAGATCGTCGCGCGCCAGGTTCGGAGCGGTGCGGCGCTGATGGGTGCCGCACCGCTCGTCTTCCGGTGCGTTGCTAGCCGCGGTGCACCAGTCTGAAGTCCTTCCAGGTGACCTGGTCGGCGCGGACGACCGTCGTGCGAGTCAGCGTCGCGTGATCGGGCGCGGAGGCACGCAGAGTGTGCCGACCCGGGTGAGCCTGGAACAGGATGTAGAGACCGTCACCGATGGCCGGGTCCTCCGGTGTGGCGGCGGTGACCGCTTGGCTGTCCGGGGCGGAGGTGTCGACGACGGTGGCGCCGACCAGCCCGGATCCGGTGCCCGCCGTCCGGACCGTACCAACGGCCAGGCCGCCCGGAACGGCTTGCAGGGAGCGGGCCTGGACGGTCACGTCGTCGATCGCCCAGTAGTACCCCCAGTCCGCGACGAAGTGGAAGCGCAGCCGTACGGACGACTTTCCGGCGAACTGGCGCAGCGGCACACGGACCGTCAGATGGCCGACGGTGTCGCTCACCTTCGGGCCGGCCCACACGTTCTCCCAGCTGGTACCGCCGTCCGTGCTGGCGTCCACCGTCATGTGCTGCTGGGTGAGGTTGGCCGTGTAGGCGGTCTTGAAGCTGAGTTCCGCGGACTGAGCGGCCGACAGGTCGTAGGCGGGACTGATCAGTTCGCTGTTCTGGTGCGGTCCGAAGGGTCCCTGGTCGCTCTCCACCACGGCGAAGGAACCGCTGCCGCCGGTGGTGTTCCCGCGCTGGATCGGATCGTCGAACTGCCAGCCGTTGCTGGTGCCGTCGGCGTTGGACACGGACCATCCGGCAGGTGCGTGGTCCGGGGAGTCGAACGCCTCGGCGTGGTCGGTGCGGCGTGGCGTGTAGCCGACGGCGTCGGCCGCGTCCGGGTCGGCGGTCAGGGCCATGCGGGCGGTCACCGCTGTGCTCTTGACCGTGACCGAGCGGGTGAGGGGTTCGTAGCCGGGCAGGGCGGCGGTGACGTCCAGCTTGTAGTCGGCTCCCTTGGGCAGTGCGATGTCGTACTCACCCGTCACCGGGTCGGTCCAGGCCGGGGCCTCGGGCGAGCCTTGGACGGAGAGCCGGGCGTAGAGCGGCCAGCCGTGACCGGAGCCGTCCTTCACCGTCCCGCGGACGTGGACGCGAGGTGTCGGCCGGAGCGTGAAGTCGTGGGTCACGGTCTGACCGTCGGCGATGTCGAGGCTCAACGGGGCTGTGGTCCTGTAGCCGAACCGCGTCACGGTCAGGCCGTCGACCCGGCCGGCGGGCAGGTTCAGGGTGTAGGTGCCGTCCTGAAGGGTCGTGGCGACGTCGGCACCCGCCCCGACGGTGGCCCCGGCGACCGGCTTGCCGGTCGACGCGTCCTTCACGACGCCGGAGAGGGTGCCGCTCGGGCCGCTGCGGAACGCGGCCAGGCCGCCGGGCGTGCCGAGGCCGGTGGGACCGTCGTATCCCGAACCTGCCGTGCACAGGTACGCGGTGTCGCAGGAGCCGTTCGACCCGCTGGTGATGTCGTTCAGACCCGCGCCGCCGGCCGCGTAGGGGTAGGAGTTGGGGTAGGTGCCGGGGCGCGGGGAGCCCGCCAGGGCGTAGACGGCCGCGATCACGGGGGTGGCGACACTCGTGCCGCCGTAGCGCTGCCAGCCCGTTCCGGTCGAGCCGAAGGTGGAGTAGACGGCAACGTTGTCAGCGACGGCCGAGACGTCTGCGACGCTGCGTCCGGCGCAGCCGGTGTCCGTCTGGAAAGCGGGCTTGGCCTGGTGGGTCGCACATCCCGAGCCCGGTCCGTAGGCGTCACGCTTCCAGACGGTCTCGGACCATCCACGGGGGCTGGCGGGGTCGGCGACCAGGTTCGTGCCGCCGACCGCGGTCACCGTGGACAGGTTCGCGGGGAAGGAGACCCCGTAGCCGTAGTCGCCGCTCGCGGCGACCACCGCGACACCGGGGTGGTCGTACGAGGCGCCGTAGGTCGGCTGGTCGCTGTCGAGGTCGCCCTGCCTGCCGTAGGAGTTGGAGACGAACTTGGCGCCCATGGCGACGGCTCTGTCGACGCCGGCGGCGAGACGGTCGAGCCCGTCGTTGTCGGTCTCCACGAGGAGGATGTGCGCCTGTGGCGCCGCTGCCGACACCATCTGGAGGTCGAGGGCGATCTCACCGGCCCAGAGCTCGTTCGACCTGGGGTAGTCGGTGCCGCCGCGCTGGTCGACCTTGGTGAAACAGCCGTTGGCGGTGGTGCAGGGCGGCAGCCCGTACTGGGCGCGGTAGACGGCGAGATCCGCCTCCGCGTTCGGGTTGTCGTAGGCGTCGACGATGGCGATCGTCTGGCCGGCCCCACCGTCGGCGGGCAGGTTGTAGGCACTCTGGATGTCCTGCGGTCCGAGCCCCGCGGGAGGCGCCGCCGCGCTCCGGTGTGCTGCCGGAGCCGGGTCGGTCGACCGCATGGCGTAGCAGGCCGCGTGACCCTTGGCCGGCGTGCCGCAGACCGGTACGAGGTCGGTGTCGGGCGCATCGGCGGTCGTGCGCAGCCTCGTCGGGGCTGTGGCCGGGCTCGGGTCCGCGCCTGCCGCCTGGGCGGTGGGCTGGACACCGAGCAGGACCACAGCGGCGACGCCCAGGGCCGCGGTGGCGCGGCGCAGGACGTGAGAAGCGGGCGGCCCGCTTCTCACGCTCTTGGATATTTTCACGTATCACCCGTCGTGACATGCCCTTGAAGAAAGGGCCGGTGGCAGGGAGTGCGCATACATCGATGCGCAGCGCCCTATTAGTTGTCGCCGACAGGTGACTGTCAATGAATTCGTTGGTACGGGCGCAGGTCTTGGAACTTCCTTGCCGGAAAAAGGGGGCACGACGGGAGTTTTGTCGTTCCGGGTCGACGGGCGGGCAGGCCGAGGCGCGGTCGCGCCTGGCGTGCAGGCCCGACTCATCACCCTAAGGGCAGGGCGATTCCGTAGAGTTGGTGGCCTTTGACCGATCTCTGGAGCTCTGGGGAGATGGTCTCGGGGTCGGTCTTCCCACTTGTGCAGTCGCGCGAATGTCACGTGCTCCCGCCATTGTCGCGGCGTCCGGACGGCTGCAGAATTACTCCGGTCCGTATGCTGCTCGCTGGTTTCTTCAATGCTGCGGTCGCTGTCCAAAAAACGGTGAAGCCTGATTCTTTCGTCTTGACTCGTGTCGCAGTCCGGACGAAATTCGAGGGTCGTATTCGGAGAGGGCTCGCGCACAGTCGATACGGTGAATTCCGAGCCCGTACGGCGCCCCCCCGACGACCGCTGGAGGCGGAGTGGTACCGCTGGTACCATGGGGGCCATGTCCGGTGAGCCGAAGGCGATGAACCTGCGCTTCCCCGACCCCGAGCAGCGTGCCGCGATCGCGGCCGCCGCGCGGCAGGAGGGGGTCAGCATGCAGGAGTACATCCTGTCCGCCGCCTACGCCCGGGCGACCGCGGTGGAGCAGCGCTTCCTGGAAGGATTCAGGGAGTCGATGGCCCGCAGCGGCGCCGCATTCGCCGCGGAACCCGGAGGCCTGGACCCCGATCCGAAGCAGCGAGCCGCCGAACGCGAGGCACGGCAGGAACTCGAAGGACATGAGCCGGGGCGAGGGCACGCCGCGTGACCTTGCCCGAACCGCACCCGCTCGACGTGTCCTTCCTCCTCCACGCCGCCGAGTTGCTCGAAGGCGACCCCCAGGTCGACGACCTGGGGCCGCTCTATGCCGCTGTCGCCCGCGTCGACGCCCGCGCGATGGAACGCGACATCTACGGCTCCCTCCATCTCAAGGCGGCCGCCCTCCTGCAGACCCTGGCGAAACTGCCCTGCCTGGAGCACTCCAACGAGGCCTTCACCTGGCACGCCACCGAGGCATACCTCCTGCTCAACGAACAACGCCTCGACTATCCGCCCAAGGCGGCCGTCGCACTCGTACGGGACGCGGCCTCGGGCGCACTCGGTGTCGCTCGCATCGCCCGTCAACTCCGGGGCTGGGCAGCGATCTGACGCCGAAGGCCGCCATGAGGGTGCGACTTCCCTGTGCCGCCGGCGCACCTTGGACCGGCACGACACTTTGCTCGCCTGCTGACCTCGCGGGTTGCCGTGCAGACAGGCGATCGCGTCACTGAGGTGCTGCCGCGTGCCGCAGCAGAAAGTCGCACAGGACTCCCGGCGAACCGGAGGTGACACACAGCCGCACTCGGCCGTCGGCGCGAACGACTGCCAAGCTCGCGTCCGGGCTCATGCCCGACGGGGGACGTTCCGGCGTGAGACTCACCGACCCGCCACGGTCATCGAGCGACCAACGTCCAGCCCCGCTGAACCCCTTGTCCGGCGATCCCTCGACCGGCAGTCCCACCGCGGAGAAACGTCCGTCGGCGGCAAACTCGACGTGCCCGGTAAAGCCGTCCTCCACATCCCAGGTCCCGAGGAGCGAGGAACGGGAGGAGAGGACGACGAACCGGGGCTGCGCCTCATACCGGTCGATGAGACGCCAGGCAACACCGGCGATGAGCACAGCGATCAAGGAAGCGAGCGCCGCGGGACGTCGCCACCGCGTCGCCCGCTGTCTTCCGTCCCTCACTGCCATGCCCCCACCCCATGCCTGATCATGAATGGGGACAGTGTGCCAAAGGGCACACCGGTGAGCGTGACCGCGGTCGGCCACAACTCGCGGCAGGACAGGCCCGCCGGCCGGGCCTCCCGCTCGCGGGTCGCCGATCCGGCGTCAGGCGTAGCGGTCGAATAGGGCCTGGAGGTATCCCTCCAGACGTCGGGCCAGCAGGGCGGGCGCCAGATCGGCACGGCCCACCTCGCGCCAAGGGACGGCGACCTTCTCGGCGTCGGGAGCGAAGGCCAAGGCGTCCAACAGCCGCCAGTAGAGATGGGCGGCGCCGTCTTCGGTCAGTGTCCCTCCCGCCGCGAGGTAGCGGTCGGCGAAGTGCATGCCCGCGGAAACCCCGTGCAGCAGGGCCAGCGCGGTCGAGCAGTGGGCCACGTCCAGGTCGGCCGGCCCCCAGGAGGTCTCCACCCAGTCGACGACGCCGCTGATCCGCACACCGTCGCCGTCGCCCGTGAAGAGGACATTGCCGGGATGGAAATCACGGTGCAGGAAGCATGCCCGGTACTCCGGGGGCTCGCCGCGGATCACCTCCACGGCCCGTGCCCACAGCTCAGGCCGATCGGTGTCTTTGGGTGGGCTCACCCGCTCGGGAGAGGTCCACGCCTGATAAGTACGAGGCCGTGCCCCGGCAGTCACCGGCAGCCGGTGGATGCGCAGCAACTGGCGGGCCAGCAGTTCGGCACGCAGATCGGCCCCCTCATCGCCCAGCCGCACGGTCCCGGGCAGCAGGGACATCAGCAAGGAAGGGTGATCGCAGTACTGCGCCGGTGCGTCCACCGCCACCAGCCCGGCTGCGGGCACATCCGTGCCCTCGAGCAGGCGCAGAACGGCTGCCTCGCGGGTCAGCAGACCCTCCGCGTGCCGAACGAAGAAGGGCTTGACGAACGACCGCAGAACCAGCGAGCGTCGACCGCCCGGCCCGCCGATGTCCAGACGGCGCATCTCCGACGTCCATCCGCCACGCAACCGCGCGACTTCCTCGATGCGTTCGGCCTCGGACAGCGCCTTCTCCACCCAGGCGCGCGTCGCACCCCAGCCGTGGTCCTCAAGATCGGAGCCGATGCGCTCGGCCCCCTCGCCCGCAACCATGGATGCAGGCTATCCACCCCCGCGACGGACACAATTGGCCAGCCCTCCCACACCTCTTGGCAGTTGCTCCCCACAACTGAACTCGGCATGAGCGGCAGAGTCCCCCTGCTATGGTGCGCCGATGTCAGCGATCAAGAAGTTCCAGGTCACCTTCGACTGCGCAGAACCCGAGCGGCTCGCTCGCTTCTGGTGCGAGGTGCTCGGGTACGTCGTACCGCCGCCGCCGGAGGGGTTTGCCACTTGGGATGATTACCGGCAGTCGCAGCCACCTGAGCAGCGGGATTCATGGTTCGCCTGCATAGACCCCTCGGGAGTGGGTCCGCGACTGTACTTCCAGCGCGTCCCCGAAGGGAAGGCCGCCAAGAACCGGCTGCATCTTGATGTGCGGGTCGGCACCGGTCTCGTGGGCAAGGAGCGCCTCGCCGCACTTGAGGCCGAATGCGCGCGACTGGTCCCGCTCGGCGCGGTACACGTGCAAACGCTGTACGACGGCACCGACTCGTGCATCCCGATGCAGGACATCGAGGGCAACGAGTTCTGTATCGACTGAGCGCTCTGCCAGCCGGGGATCCGGGGATCCGTCTCCCTCGGACATCTCTCGTCGCGCATGGGACGGGAGGCCGGGCGGGCTCCCGGCCCGGCGGCCATCGTGTTCGTGGCGGTTCGCCGAGGTGCGGAGCCTCAACTGTCCTGGATGCGGCGGGCCTCGGCTATGAGCTCGGCAGGCAGATTCGGGCCGGCACAAGCGAAATCGATCAGCAGGCTCCGGTACGAGTCGTTCGGCAGATTCGGTGTCAGCTCGATGAGTTCGCCCAGGTCGGCAGGCGAGCCGGTGAGCCGTGCGCGGTAGGCGGCCCCGGCCGCGCGAAGCGAGAGCTCACCAGGCTCGTACGTCATCCCCTGATCGATCAGCCGGACCGCGGAGGCGAAGTCGCCCTGTTCGGCATGTACGTCGGCCAGGTCGAGACAGAGCGACCAGTTCGCCGGGTCCAAGGCGAGAGCGCGCTCGAACGCCGCCACAGTCTGTTCAGGATCACCCAACTTGCGCCATGTTCCCGCTCGCACGACTTCGGTCAGCATGACCCGCTCGACGGAGTCCGCCTGGTCGCAGAGGGCGAGCGACTCATCGGTGAGACCGCATGCCCGGAGCAGGATCGCCATTTTGGCCATCGCATCCGGCGACGGCCGGCGGGCCGAGACGATGTCGATGGCTTCGAACCAGGGCCGGAACCGTTGCCGCGTGCTGTCGGTGTCCAGATCGTGGCCGTAGTCCATCGTCCGCATCGCGGCCTCGGCCACGGCGTCACCACTCACCCCATCGAGAAATCGTCCATCGCCGAACCAGGGGGCTGCGGTCCACGGGATGTCGGGTCGCGCACCCGTGACCGATCCGATCGCCAGCGCCGCGGTGTCCATGTCGCCCTGGAGGTAGCTGATGTACGACTGCGCCAGTACCGTCCTCAAGGAGTCGGCATCCCGAACGACCTCGGCCACCTCCGACGGCCTGTCCCGCCACAACTCGGCGAGGACCGCATAGGGCTCGGGGTTCTCGGGCGCGGAGGCGATGGCACCCGCCACATAGTGCACGGCCGCCGCGGGGCTGCCCCCGCAGTGCGCCAACACCCGTGCGAGACCTACTCCACCTGCCAGAGCCCGATTCGACATCGTCAGAGGGTAGCCCGGCTCCGGACCTCGGCGTGACCCGCCCCTCGGCGACGGCGGCGGTCATGTCCGCGGGCAGTCGGCTCCCCAATTCGTCGACCAGGTCACCGCGTCCGATGCCACCGCGAATGCGGAGAGATGGTGCAGTCCGGACAGCCATGCCCTGGCCTGGACGCCCATCGAATACGCGGCGGTCGCCACCATGTCGGCCTCCGTGAGGGACGTGCCCGTCACGGTCAGGGAGGCCAGACCGCCAGGGGGTGGAGCCCCGGTGTGCGGGTCGACGATGTGACAGCCGCGTTCGGCGGGGCCCGAAGTGGCGACGGCGAGCGGGCCCGCGCTGTGCTCGACGAGTGCGGCGAGCTTGCCCGGCTGGAGCGGGTGGCTGATGCCCACGCGCCAGGGACCGCCGTGCAGTTGGATGTCACCACCGCCGTTGAGGCAGAGGTGTTCGGCCCCGGCGTCACACAACAGCTTCGCCGCCCGTTCCACCGCCCAGCCCTTGACCAGGCCGCTCGGGTCGAAGCCGCCGTCGCGCCAGGCCGCGAACCAGCCGTCGGTACGTCGGTGTGCCTCGGCGCACAGGACGAGGACCTCGCGCAGTTCCGGCTCCCACTCCTCGGGCACCGGTTCGCCCCGCGTGACGCGGCTGACGGCGCTGTCGGTACGGAACGGCGAGAAGACCGCGTCGATGTGGCACAGCAGCGCCTCGACATCGTCAAGTGCTCTGTGAAGAGAGGGAGTCGGCGTGTCGCGTACGGTGCAGGAGAACACGGTGCCCATGGTGTGGACGACGCGGTGCAGGGGCGCCCCCGTGTCTTCAGCCATGTGCTGCCTGGTCCAATGCGCTCTGCAGCGAGGAGATGTAGCCCTCGCTGGTGTAGGACGCCCCGGACACGGTGTCGATGTGGACGCTCTGCGCGTCCAGGGTTTCCTGCACGAGGGTGGGTATCGCCGTGGAGTTGATCTGCTGACTGCGCGGATCGCCGTCGGGTGCCTGAAGAGCTCGTGCCGCGGTGATCTTCGAGCCGTCCAGCGTGAGTTGCACCTGGACGGGGCCGTAGCGAGTCTGGACCGTCGAACCGCTGACCGTGCGCCTGCCGGAGGACGAACCGGATCCGGAGCCGTCCGCCGAGGGCGCGGTGGAGGGCGTGACGGCGGACGGGGCGGCGACATGATCCACGTGATGAGGCTTGAGAGAAAGAGCGAGAACCGTCACGGTGATGGTGGCGACGCAGGTCAGAACCGTGCGTCGGACGGAGTGGGCGCGCATGGCAGGGCTCACAGTTCGAAGGACTCGTAGTGGATACGTGCGGCCGGTACGCCTGCCGCGCGCAGGGCGTCGTACGCGGCGAGCGACAGACCGTGCGGGCCGCACAGATACACGTCGTGCCGGGCGAGGTCGGGCAGCAGGGCCCGCAGCCGGTCCGCGGTGATCGGGACGCGGCGCCCGTCCGGGCCGTTGAGGGCGTAGACCAGGCGGGCCCCGCGTGCGGCGGCGATCTGCTCCAGCTCGTGGCGCAGGGCCAGCTCCTCGGCCGTCCGGCCCCGGTAGAGCAGGGTGAGGCCGCCGGGCGCCGCGGGCAGCGTCTCGAAGAGCGTACGCAGCGGGGTGATGCCGGTGCCGCCGGCGATGAGCAGGACCTTGTCCTGCCTGCGGCGCTCGGCGGTCAGCGCGCCGTACGGGCCTTCCGCCCACACTCGGGTGCCGCGGCGCAGCGTGGCGACGGCCGCGCTGTGATCTCCGAGCGCCTTGACGGTGATCCTCAGCCATCCGTCACGGGGAAGGGCGGAGAGCGAGTACGGGTGTGAGGCGTGCCACATGCCGGGCGACAGGAACCGCCAGCGCAGGAACTGACCCGGCTTGACGTCGAGCCTGTCCAGTCGGCGACCGCGCAGCCACACCGAGTACACGTCGGGTGCCTCTCGTACGACGGCTTCCACGCGCAGCCGGTGACGTGCGTTGAATCGCACCGGCATCAGCACCCGGAACCAGACGACCAGGCTTGCGACCGACACATACAGCGCGTACCACGCGGTGCGGGCCGGTGCGCTACCCACGAAGTCGGCGCCGAGCGCGAGCTGGTGGGAGAAGGCGAGGAAGACGGCACCGTAGGTCGCCAGGTGAAGGTAGTACCAGGTCTCGTAGCGCATCCGGCGACGTACCGCACGCATCGAGGTCCAGCCGACGGCGAGCAGGGCCGCGGCACCCGCCGTGCCTTTCAGCATCTCCGGCAGGTCGAACACCACCGTGGTGAACTCGGTGACCGGGTCGGTGTGCGCCTGCGCCGCGTAGCCGAGGGTGATCAGCACGATGTGGCCGATGAGCAGGCCGACCGTCCAGCGTCCTGCCGATGCGTGCCAGCGAGCGGTGCGGTCGCTGCCCACTCCGTTCTCCAGCCACGGCACCCGCGCCATCAGGGCGACGAGAAGGGCGCACATGTACCCGCACAGCAGCCCGGTGATCCGGCCCGCGCCGGTCAGCCAGCCGTCCGCGCCGACCACGGAGGCGGTGTCCCGCCACCACAGGGCGAGGACGGCGATGCCGCCGGCCCAGGCCGCGGCCAGCAGCGGCACGGCGGGCGACCGACGGCCGGTCCGCTGCGGCGCGCGGTGCCGCACGGGCGGCGGGCTGTGGGTTGCGGCGGCCATCGGCGGCTCCTCACGGGGGTTCGGGCTGCCCACTGTGGTGCGGCAATCTCTGAGTGGGCTCTGAACCGGGGCCGTGATCGGCACGCTCATAGGAAACTCAGAGCGGACCGAGAGATGCTGGAAGAGCCATGAACCCACGCCCAGCGGCCTTGACCCGCCCCGACGGCACACCCGTACGCGTCCTCGTCGTCGATGACGAACCCGACCTCGCCGAGGTCGTCACCGGCGCGCTGCGCTACGAGGGCTGGGAGGTGCGCTCCGCCGCCACCGCGCGGGCCGCCGTGCGCGAGGCCCACGAGTTCCAGCCGGACGCGGTCGTCCTCGACATCATGCTGCCCGACCGCGACGGCCTCTCCGTGCTGCGCGAGCTGCGCGCGGAGCAGCCCCATGTGTGCGTGCTCTTCCTCACCGCCCGCGACACCGTCGAGGACCGCATCGCCGGCATCACGGCGGGCGGCGACGACTACGTCACCAAGCCGTTCAGCCTCGGGGAGCTGGTGGCCCGGCTGCGCGGACTGCTGCGCCGAGCCGGCATGACCAGGGAACGGGCCGCGGCGTCCCTCCTCGTCGTCGGCGACCTGGAGATGGACGAGGACGCACACGAGGTGACCCGCGGCGGCGACCCCGTCGAGCTGTCGCCCACCGAGTTCCAGCTCCTGCGCTGCCTCATGCGCCACCCGCGCCGCGTCCTGAGCAAGACGCAGCTGCTCGACCTCGTCTGGTCCTACGACTTCGGCGGCCAGGCCCATGTCGTGGAGCTGTACATCTCCTATCTGCGCAAGAAGATCGACGCGGGCCGCGAACCCATGATCCACACGGTGCGCGGCGCCGGCTACGTCCTCAAGCCGGCGGGCGGCCGGTGAGGCGGCCCCGCCTGCACACGCTGCGGGCCCGGTTCACCGCGGGGCTCCTGGTGCTGCTCGCCGTCGGCTGCGCCGCCGTCGGCATCGCCGCGGTCCTGGAACTGAACGGCTTCCTCACCGCCCGTCTCGACCAGCAGCTCTCCGACACCGGCAGCGTCTTCGCGGCGAGCCTGGAACACCAGGGCACGGGCCGCGACGACCACGACGGCGACGAGCACGGCGACACCCGCCGCCAGACCACCGGCACCCTGGGAGTGCGCCTCGTCGACGGACACGTCACCAACGCCGCCGTGGTTCGCCCGGGCAGCGACACGACCGACCTGGTCACCGTCGACCTCAGTGGCGGTGACACCCAGGCACTGGCGGCCGTGCCCACCGACGGGCACGGCCACAGCGTCGAGCTGTCCATGCCCGGCGACTACCGGGTGATGGCCTGGCCGGGGCGCGACGGCGACGTCCTGATCACCGGCCTGCCGCTGGAGCCGGTCGAGGCCGCGGTGCACCGTCTGGAACTCGTCGCCGGCAGCGTCTTCGGCCTGGCACTGGCCGGCGCGGGCATCGCGGGCGCCCTCTGGGTGCGCTGGTCGCTGCGCCCGCTCAGCCGCATCGCCGGCACCGCCACGCACATCAGCGAACTCCCGCTGGCCAGCGGCGAAGTGGCCCTGCCCGCACGCGCCCCCGACACCCGCCCGCGCAGCACGGAGGTCGACCAGGTCACGCTGGCGTTCAACCGCATGCTCGGCCACGTCGAGAACGCCCTCACCCAGCGCCAGCGCAGCGAGGAACGACTGCGCAGCTTCTCCGCTGACGCCAGCCACGAACTGCGCACCCCCGTCGCCTCGGTGCGTGGCCACGCCGAACTCGCCCTGCTCCACCCAGGGCCGGTGCCACCCGAGGTGACCCGCGCCCTGGAACGCATCGCCGCCGAGTCGGGCCGGATGGGCGCCATGGTCGACGACCTGCTGCTGCTCGCCCGTCTCGACGCGGGCCGCCCCCTGGCACACGAGCCGGTCGACCTGACCCGGCTCCTCCTGGACGCCGTCACCGACGCCCGCGCCGCCGGGCCCGCACACCACTGGTCACTGGAACTGCCCGAGGAACTCGTCACCGTGACCGGCGACGCCCACCGCCTCCAGCAGATCCTCGCCAACCTCCTCGCCAACGCCCGCCTGCACACACCGCCGGGCACCAAGGTCACCACGGGCCTGACAGCGGCCCAGGACTCCGTCGTGGTCACCGTGACCGACGACGGGCCCGGCATTCCACCCGCTCTGCGCGAGCACCTCTTCGAACGGTTCGTGCACGGCGACGGTCCACGCCGCGACGACGGGGGTGGCACGGGACTCGGCCTGTCCATCGTCGCCGCGGTCGCCGCCGCCCACGGCGGCACCGTCGTCGTGGCGAGCGAACCAGGCGCGACCAGGTTCACCCTGCGTCTGCCACGGCAAGGAGCCGGCTCCGGCTAGGAGCGTGTCCCGGTAACGAGCAAGGGGCCCGCTGGCCGCGATCGGTGGGATCAGTCGCGGCCGTCCCGTGGGCACCTGTGAGGCCGTGGCTGGGTGCTGCCCGGCAGGTGTTCGGCTGGTAGGGCTCGTGGCGTGGGCCAGGCGGTCTGGCTGGTCAGCCGGTCAGGGCGGCGAGCCAGGCGTGTCGGAAGATCTTGCGGAGGTTGTGGCAGGCGGCGAGCAGGCGCCACTCGCCGCGGGCGCCGTCCTCGCCGCGGAGGAGGAGTTGGCGGCCGTTCTGGCAGGTCATGATCTGTCCGAAGACGGGTTCGACGATGGCATTGCGGCGGCTGTATGCCTTCCGGCCGGGCTTGGTCCGCAGTTTGCGGGCCATGCGCTCCTTCAGTGTGGCGTCCTTGGGGATGCGTCCGCGTGGTCCGGGCGGGACCTGCTCGTCGTGGGCGAGTCGGCCGGTGGCCATGAACGTGTCGATACCGCAGCCAAGTTGGCGCTCTCGCACGGCCTCAAGGTTGTTCTCAGAGCAGTACCCGGCGTCGACCAGGGCCTGCCTGGGGTGGACGCCGGTGTTGTGGGCGGACTGGTCGAGCATCGTGGTGTAGTTCAGTGCGTCGGAGGGGTTGGTCGTCACGTCGGCGGCGGTGATGACCTGGTGTTCCTCGTCGACGACGGCCTGGGCGTTGTATGCCTGGATGTAGGCGCCGTCGCCGTTCTTTATGATCCGCGATTCGGGGTCGGTGAAGTTGGCCTGCGCCTTGGGCTTGGGACGCGCCTTCGCGGCGGCCCCTTCCCCGGCGTCGGTGACGGCTTGCTCGTCGCTGCTGCCGACACGTTCCTGGCGGTGGCGTTCCTTGTCCTCGGCGTGGGCGCGGGCCTTGTCGGCGGCCTCGGCCTCGATCTGCGCGCGGGCGGCCTGCAGCCTGGCCAGGCGCTTCTCACGCCGGTCCAGTTCGGCGGGCAGATCCATCTCATTGCCATCGGGGCCGAAGGTCTCATCCTCGGCTTCGTCGGTGACCTCCGTGTCGGCCAGCAGGCCCTTGGCCTTCGCTTCCCGCTGGGCGATCCCGGCCTCGATCTGCTCTTCCTCGTCGATCAGGCGGCCGTAGCTCATCGCCTTGTGCTTGGAGACGCGGGCCTCCAGTTTCGTGCCGTCCAGGGCGACGCGTCCCATCCTGACCATGCCGAGCTTCTGCGCGAGGCGCAGGGACTGGGTGAACAGACCGGCCAGTGCCTCCAGGTGGCGGCGGCGGAACCGGGCGATCGAGCGGAAGTCCGGTTCCTGGCCGGCAGCCAGGAACCGGAAGGCGACGTCGTCGGACAGTCGGCGCTCGATTGCCCGTGAGGAGCGCACTCCGGTGGTGTAGCCGTAGATCAGCAGCCGCACCATCAGCCGGGGGTCGTAAGGCGGGTAGCCGCGCTTTTCGGTGTAGCCCGCCATGACGGGCCCGAGGTCGAGCACCTCGTCGACCAGGTCCGCGACGAACCGGGCCAGGTGGCCCTCGGGTAGCCAGTCGTCCAGCGACGGCGGCAGTAGCAGGACCTGATGCGGATCGAACGCCCGAAACGTCTTGTCCACCGCTGCCGGACGACCCTGCGGCCACTTTTTCCCGACCGGCTCGACCTCGAACAGCCCATCACCACCCATGCATGACGTGATCATCCCGTATGAATGATCACGAACCGTTGGCGGGTTGTCGGTTACCGAGACGCACCCCTAGGGATACCCAAAGTGATCAATGCGAGGGAGGCTGCCTGTCGACCGCATGCCGGTTCGGCGCACACCACGCCTGTGCGGCGTCCTCCCCGGCTCCGGAGCCGATCTGATCCGTTCCGGACTACGGCCTCGGTTGAGCGGTTCTCATAGATCAGCGGAAGGTGGGGGAGAGAGCACCGGCGACGGTCCGACACATCTGCGGATCCTCGGTCAGGCCGATCCCCAGGGCCCACAGCCAGTAGTCCACCGTGCGCACCAGCGTCCAGGCGCGTACCCGGTCGGCATCAAGGTCGGCCACCTCGGCAATGGCAGCCAGGCGGGTTCGGATGCCGGCAACCCCCTCCATTTCCGCGAACCGCCGCCAGAGCAAAGGCGCCACCGCGTACTCGGGATCGCCGCTGAGCGGCTTGGGGTCGATGGCCAGCCACGGCTCGCGGTAGCCGGCCAGCACGTTCTCGTAGTGCAAGTCACCGTTGACCAACTGACCAGCCGTCGTGGGACCGTACTCGGCAGCGAGGCTGGCTGCCGCATCGACCAGGCGCCGGGAGAAGGGACGACCGAGTTGCTCCCATTGAAGGTTCAAGCGGGCGGGGAGCCGGGCGGCGAGATCTCGCAAGCAAGCAAAGCCCTGCGGGGCCGGGACGGACAGGCGCCGCAGCAGGAGCCCGGCGGCGGTGACCGCCTCGTCGACGTCTATGTCGGAGAGGGTGCGGCCAGCGTCGAGCCGCTCCAACAGCATGGCTCCCGCGGCCGGTTCGTGGTCAAGCAGCAGCACGGTCCCCTGTCCGTCCCAGGCGGCGAGAGCCAGCGCCTCATGCTGCGTCGTGGCGTCCTGCCAGGACACCTTGAGCGCGCAGGGCTCTTCGCCACGCTGCACCGGGACGACCAGGCCCAAGTGGCCGTGGAGCGGCGCGCCGTCCACCGCCAAGTCCCACCGTGCACAGAGGCTCTCCACCAGTGCGGGCAAGGAGTCGACCCACTCCTTTCCGCGCTGGCCCGCACGGTTCACCGCCGCCGTTGCGAAATCTGCGGGAACGTCGATCACGACCCCGATCCTGCCAGGACGTGGCTGGCCCGCCCAACGACGGGTGCGGCAAACAGGGTGTAAGCCTGTCGGCTATGCCTACCGACGTTATTGAGACACGCTCCTAGCGCGTCGGAGCGGTCGCCTTTACGCATACGTACGGCAGTGAGTCGGCGCGCCACTCGCCGCGCCCGCCGCTGTTCGCGCCACCAGCACGCCCCCGGCGCAGCGGGATCAGCCCGGCCCTGGGCGAGCGGCGCTATGCTCCCCTGTCGTGCAGCAGACGCGCCTGGACACTGCTCGGATCCGCTTGGCCCGCCGGGTGATCGACCCGATCTTTCTCGACAGCCCGCTGTACCGCTGCGAGGCACTGGAGCCGCATCTCGGGTGCGCCGTGAGCATCAAGCTCGAAACGGCCAACCCGGTCCGCAGCTTCAAGGCCCGCGGCACCGAGGTGGTGGCGAGCCTGCTCGCCGACCGTGGTGCGCGAGCCGTGGTGTGCGCGAGCGCCGGAAACCTGGGGCAGGCCCTCGCCTGGTCCGGTCGCGGCCGAGGGCTCGACGTGACCGTAGTGGCGTCCCGATGCGCGACGGTGGCCAAGCTGGACCGCATCCGCGCGCTGGGTCCCAGGCTGGAACTGGTGGACGGCGACCACGAGGTGGCTCGCGAACGGGCGGCGGCCGTCGCGCAGCGCGACGGTATCCGTCTCGTCGAAGACAGCCTGGACATCGAGACCTGCGAGGGCGCGGCGACCATCGGCCTGGAACTGGTGGACGCCATGCCGTCGTTCGACACGGTCCTGATCGCCCTCGGTGGCGGGGCGCTGGCCACCGGCGTGGGGCATGTGATGAAGGCCTTGGCACCCCAGGTCGAGGTGATCTGCGTCCAGCCGCAGGGCGCACCCGCGATGACCCTCTCGTGGCACGAGAGGCGCGTCGTCACCACCGGCTCGACGGACACCATCGCTGACGGCGTCGCCGGCCGACTCCCCATCCCGGCCGTCCTGGACGACCTCCTCCTGACCGCCGACGACGCCGTCCTGGTCCAGGAGAAGTCGATCACCACCGCCATGCGGATGCTCCTCGACCACGCGGGCCTCGTCGTCGAACCGTCGGCCGCGCTCGGCATCGCGGCGATCCTCGAAGACCGCGACCGCTTCGCCGGCCGGCACGTCGTCACCATCGTGTGTGGCAGCAATGTCGACGTGGACGCCTACCATCGCTGGGTCGGCGCGGCCGGCCCCCACAGGTCGTGACCGCCGCCCTGCGTGGGCAGCCCAACGGCGCCGTGCGTGCGGCGAGGTCAGCCACCCTGGCCGGCGCTTCCGACCGGGCCGACCTTCACCGGGGAGCCGGGACTGTCCGTGACGGGCAGTGTGCCGGCGCCCGGCCAGTCGAGGGTGACCGTCTTCGTCTCGTCCGGCGGGGTCACCAGCAGCCCGGTCACGCGCACGCCGGAGCCCGCCGACGTGTTGAGCGGGTAGGTGATGCCGAAGGCCGTCGACGCCCCGTCCTTGAGGACCGTCGGGTCGGCCTGCTGACCGGTGCGCTTCGCGGACAGCGACCCCGCGCTGGTCTTCAGGTCGACGCCCGCGTACCCGGAGATCGAGCAGTCCCGGCCCCCGCGGTTCGTCAGCTGCACCGCGACGGTGCCCTCGGGGGCGCCGTCGATGGTGTTGTCCTTCGCCGTGATCTCCAGCTCGTCGGTGCGGCACTTGGCGACCTTGCCGTCCTCGTTCGAGCCGGTCCCGGCGGCCGTGCCCTGCCCGCCGGAGCTCTTCCCGGCGGAGTCCTTCCCGCTGTCCTGATCCGAACTGCCCGCGTCCGAGCCGCCGGACGAGGAAGACGTGCTGGACGCGTTGGACGGTTCGCTCGTCGCGGTGCCGTCCTTGTCGTTCTGGCAGGCCGTGAGCGCGAGACTCGCGGCAACGGCCAGGGCGGCGAAGGTGACCTTGTGAACGCGCATCGCTTCTTCCTCGGTGTCGATGGGGGGTTCCGGCTGCTCGGTGCGAGCGAGCGTTTCTGATCACCAAGAGCCGCTCGTCCCGGCAGACCGTTCCGCCCAACCATCCCGTAATACATCCCTGTTACACGCCGAGCCTGGCGCAGCGCGCACCACCACCGGTCACACCCCGGCCGCGCCTGGCCCTGCATCCGGCCCCGTAGACGCTTCCCCTGCCGCAGTCCGGCGTGGGGAACGGGGCCCGAACACCGCGCGCAGGGGAATGCCGTCGACGGACCGAGGCACCGGCTCCCACCGCCGTTCCCACACCTGCCCGCGGCCGCCACCCGCTGGGACAGACCCGTGACCCGGCGGACCTTGACCCCGGACAAGCGATCCGCGCCTAGCGGGCGGGCCCGTGTCGGGGCGGCCGTCGTCGACAGAACCCTCGGCGCTCAGTGGGACCGTGCGGGCGGGACCTGCCGGCGGGTGTCGAAGGGACGGAAATCCGGGTTCGTGACGCAGCCCAGGTTCTGATAGATGTTCACGTTCGTCTGCGGGTCCTGGCCGGCCCAGTGGTACTGGCACGCCCCCTCGATGAACCTGCCCTGCACCCCGCCGGGGAAGTCGATCTCCTTGTTCCACAGGTACTGCGACTGGATGCCGGTCATCCGTGCGGTGGCGTTCACATCGATCCCACCCGGCGCCTGGATCGCATACACCCAGCCGTCCTTCCCGCCCCCCGTGGCGAAGCCCTGCGCCACCCACCGGTCGCACGTCGTGCTCACATGGGCGGAGTTCTGGCCACCCCCGCCGGTGATCCACTTGTTCAACGGGGTCAGGTCCGTCCCCAACGGTGTGAAGCCGCTGCGGAAGATCGCCCGCGGGTCCGGCCGGGTGTCGCCGCGCCACAACGTGTTCACGTCGTTGCGCCAATACCAGCCCTCGCGCACCGCAGCCACATCGACCTGCGAACGCAGACCACGGTTCGTCGTCGTCTGCGTCCACTCCGACGACCGGTAGCCACCTGTCGGGCCGCACGGTCCGGTGTCACGGATCTGCTCCGGGGTTCCCGGGTACGGATCTGCCGCCGCACCCGCGGACGAGACGAACGTCAACGAAGTGACAACAAGGGAGGCAGCGGAAGCGATCCGCAGCGCGGTCTTGAACATGGACGGGCCAGCCCCTCACTCGACTCACACAGCCCACGTTCCCTAGCCCGAACAGGCCGGACAACCACACGGCCTGCACCCCGATCACCCGCCGGGACCACAGCCTTCACTCACCCGGCACTCCCCACCGACCCGATCCGGCCACGCCGTCACGTCGCCTTGAGCGGCTGCCCGTGGCATGCAGACGGCGGACCTGCCCGGGGCACGAAAGGGGGCTGCCCATCGGATCCAACTGCGCTGTCACCGCGGGGGAGTGGTGGCACGGTCCGGCTTGACGGCACGGCGCTGCTCGCGCCGGTCACTTCCGTTCCAGTGCCGCCAGCCGCAGTTCGAGCTGGTCGACCCGGTGCCGAAGCAGGGTGACCTGGGCTTCCAGGCTGACTTCTCGCTCCGCCCTGCGCTGAATACGCGGTGACGCGGCGGCGCGCTCGATCACCGCGTCCAGCCGGACCAGGCGCTGCGGCCCGTTCGGGCCGTCCACCAGCCGGGACTGGATCTCGCCGTTGCGGTACCAGGATCGCAGGGCCGAGCGGGAAACGCCGGTCTCGGCTTCCGCCTTGGCCAGTGTGACCCAGGGTGTCTCGTCCAACTGCTCGAACAGCTCCAGCTCGCTCTGCCAGCGCGCGAGCCGGTCCTCCCAGTGCGACGGTGTTTCCATCACACCCTCCCTTCAGCACGGTGACCCTGTCAATAGCAGTGTATTGACAGGGTTGGGACCATGGAGCCATGACTTTTGAGAGGTTCTCAGTGAAGGCCCGCCGGTCGGTCGTCGCGGCCCAGGAGCAGGCGAGGCTGCTCAAGCACCATCAGATCGGCACGGAGCACATCCTGTTGGGGCTGCTCGATGTGCCGGACAGCACGGCGGCGAGAGTTCTGCACCGGCTCGGGTACGACAAGGAGACGGCACAAGGCGACATCGCCGCGGTGGTCGAGCCCGGCACGGGGGAACTGAGCGGCCACATCCCGTTCGCGTCGGCCGCGAAGAGGACGCTGGAACTCGCCCTGCGCGAGGCGCAGCAGCTGCACCACAACGACATCGGTACGGAACACATCCTGCTCGCCCTGGTGAGGGAGGACGAGACCGTCGGCGCGAAGGTGCTGGCCGAGCGGATCGATCCGATCAGCAAGATCCGTGCCGCGGTGCTGGCAGCGCTGGAGGGATCACAGGACGTCGCGGCCGGCCCATGGCCGGCCGGCACACCTGCGACCGAGGACACCATGTCCACCGCCGGCGCCCTGGCCGGAGGCGCACCGGTCGGCAGCCATCACCTGCTCGAGGCGTTGCTGCGGGCGGAGAACAGCATGGCGGCCAGGGCGCTGCGCGAACTCGGGGTCGACCCGGACGCGGTCGCCGCCAAGATCGACGAGCTGGATCCGGAGACCACCACGGACGCGAACCCGGAGGAGTCCGCCGCGCGCAGGATGGAGATCCGGGTGGTCGACGAGGAGGTGCACCTGATCCTGCGGGACCCGGCGACGGTCACGATCGCCAAGAAGGTCACCGAGCTGTCCAATGGCCCGATCCAGGGTGTCGGACCGGTCGCCGGCATGTTCGTGCCGCTCTGGCGGTCGGCCAACCAACTGCTGCTGCAGATCCAACGTGTGCTGGAACCGGAGCCCGAAGAAGAAGACGGCTCTGCCACGAGCAAGGTGGCCAAGGCCGTGCGTACGGTGCTCGCACCCCGGCTCCGCCGGTGAACCGGCTGATCGGCGGGCCCGGATCTGACGGTGGGACAGGCGAGGACCGGGGCTCGACGAGCGCGACCATCACCATCGTCGGAGCCGGCTTGGGCGGCCTGGCCCTGGCCCGTGTGCTGCACGTGCACGGCATCGACTCCGTCGTGTACGAACGTGAGGCGTCGCGCGACGCGCGCGGTCAGGGCGGCATGCTCGATCTGCACTCCGGGACCGGGCAGCGGGCGATGCGCGAGGCCGGCCTGATCGACCGGTTCCACGCAATCGCCCGTCGCGCAGGCCAGGACCTGAGTCTTCTCGAGCCGGACGGCACCCTGCTGCTGCAGGAGGACACGCCCGACGACGCTCCGCTCGAGCGCCCTGAGGTCGACCGGGCCGATCTGCGCAACGTGTTGCTGGACTCTCTCCCCGATCACGTGGTGCGCTGGGGACACGCAATCGAATCCGCCGATCACGGTCTGCTGCACTTCGCCGGCGGCAGCAGTGCGACGTACGACCTGCTGGTCGGAGCCGACGGCGCGGACTCCCGGATCCGCGCGCTGCTCACCGACGCCCGGCCGGCGCACACCGGCCAGAACGTCGTCGAGCTCGGCATTCCCGACATCGACCGCACCCACCCCGACCTCGCGGCGATGGTCGGACGCGGCAACTACTGGGCGCTCGGCAACGGACAATCACTGTCGGCGCAGCGCAACGGAGACGGCCGCGTACGCATCTACCTGAGCTTCTACAACGTCGCCGAGGACTGGTTCGCGACCAGCGGGGCCCCGTTCGGTGACCCAGCCGCCGCCCGGGCGCGGCTGATCGACCTGTTCACCGGCTGGGACTCACGGTTCATCGCACTGATCGCGGCCTGCGACGACACGGTCCTGCCGCGGTCGATCAGCACCCTCCCGGTCGGACTGACCTGGCCGTCGAGACCGGACGTCACACTGCTCGGCGACGCCGCGCACCTGATGCCGCCGGTGGGGCAGGGTGCCAACATGGCGCTGCTCGACGGAGCCCTGCTCGGCCTCGCGCTGGCCGCGCAGCCGGACGACTTTCCCGCCGCCGTCAAGGAATACGAAGCCGAGATGTTCGAACGCACCAGCGTCGCCGGCCGGCAGTCCGCGCACATCCAGGACATCCTGGCGTCGCCCGATGCCGGCCGGAAAATGCTCGCGTTCTTCCAACCCGGCTGAAGCCAACCGAATACGACATGAGTCTTGGTGCCCGGGCGGATGCCGAGCCGACCTGCGGGGGAGTACAAGCGGAGGGCCGCTGCGCCGAAGCCCTGGATCAGGACGAGGCAGCCTCGCCGCTCCAGCTCGGTCGGTAGCGACGAGGAGGGTTCGCAGGCGTTCCAGCGCAGGTCCAGCTTCTCAAGCGAGGGCATGTCGACGACCCGGTCCGGTAGCTGCGTGAGGCGGTTGCTCCTCACGTCCGGCTGGCGGAGGCGGGGCAAGTCGGTCCGGGAATCGGGCAGTTCGGTCAGGGCGCTCTCCCGCGGATCCAGGTGACGCAGTTTCGGGGAGGCCGGTCGTGGACGGCGGCAGAGGCGTGATCGCGTTGCCCCGGAGCCACAACTCGCGCAGATTGCGGAGGTCGGTGCGACCAGGTCCGGTCGTACCTCGCGGATGCCGTGCGGTCAGGCACTCGGATCACGTGCCTGACCGTCCCGTGCTTGCCTGCTTCGGAGCGGCCCGCTCGCCGGACGTCGCCAACAGGGCGAGCACCTCGCCGAGTTGCCGACGGATCTCCGGGTCGGTGATGAGCCCGTCCGCGCCGACCGTCCCCCGGTCCACCGGCAGCTGCACGCAGGCCGACTCCACGATGCCGGCGCCGGTGTAGCCCAGTACCGTCCTCAGCGTGGCCTCGGCCCCCCGACCACGCCCAGGGGCGGCCGCGTTGACCCAGGCGACCGGCTTGTCACCGATCTCGGTGCCGCCGACAGTCCAGTCCAGCAGGTTCTTGAAGGAGCCCGGCAGTGTGCCTGCGTACTCCGGGGTGCAGATCAGAATTCCAGCTGCCTGGTCGATGGCTGCCCGGAGCCTGGTCACGGGCGCAGGCAGCGGGTCGGCGTCGTCATCGGGGTTGAAGTGCGGGAGTGTCGTCAGCCCCTCGTACCGGACAGCGCGCACTCCCGCGGACGGCGCCACGGCCTTCGCCGTGCGCAGCACGGTCTCGTTGGTGGAGAGGGCTCGCAGACTTCCCGAGAGGAGAAGAATCACCGGCGGCGTGGACATCCGCTCAACCTACGTGCTCGGCACCGCGATCGGTCAACACTCAGCGCCGCACCAGGTCTTGTCGGCTGCCCAGTGGCGAACCCAGCCGGCGAAGCCGGGTTCAGCGGGGGTGGATCCTTACTCCGCTCCGAACGGAGCGGCGCCAATGTCGCAGATCATCCAGATGTGGCCCCGGTGCCGTCCCGAGACGACCAAGTGCCAGTACAAACCGCACCCGTCGGGCCCGGCACGACAGCCGAGCACCTCGCGCCGTGCCTCCGCGGCCTTCGTGGATCACCGCCGATGACACGCGGCCTGACCCGAGCTGGGCCGAACGAAGCTCCCTAGCTCATGTCCCCTGTGGCGGGCGTGCCTTCGGCGAGTGCGTAGCGCAGGTACACGGTGCCTTGGGGACCGGACACCGGCGGTTCGAGGAGTGTGACATTCGTGGGCACCGCGCCGCCGTCGAACACCTTCTTCCCGACACCGAGCATGATCGGGTGCACCCAGAGGTCGAGTCGGTCGAAGAGCTTCTCGCGCAGGAGGGTCTGCACCAGGTCCAGGCTCCCGACGACCTTGACGTGCTCGTGCCGGTCACGGATCTCGCGCACCGCGCCGGCCAGATCCGGGCCGAGCTGCGTGGACCTGGCCCACGAGAGGTCGGCCTTGCCGCGGGAGGCCACGTACTTCGGGACGCTGTTGAAGAGCGTGGCGATCTCGTTGCCCTTGCCGCTCTCCTGGTACGGCCAGTAGGCGGCGAAGATGTCGTACGTCCGCCGGCCGAGGAGGAGTGCGTCCGTACCCTCGTACGCGGCACTGATCTGCGCCCCGGTGACCTCGTTCAGCAGCGGGGCCTGCCAGCCGCCGAACGGGAACCCCACCGGGTCCTCGTCGGGGCCGCCGGGTGCCTGTCCGACGAGGTCGAGGGTTGTGAACAGTTCGATGTGGATGAGACCCATGGCGTGCCCCTGATGAGTTGGTCGTCTCGGTCGCAATGTAGACCCGCGGGCGTCGGCAGACTCATCGCTGGGACGCCCCCGCCTTCGTACTCGCTGCCTGCCGCATCGGACCCGGCCAGTTGTCCACGTGTCAGCGCACTCGGGCAAGTCCAACGCCTGGGAGTGTTCGTACGGGTCCGGCGCCTTGGCGGAACGGTCGCACACAGTCCGCAAGGCGTCTCGCAAGCACCCGTACCGGGGATGGTTCTGCTCGGCGGGCGAGTCCTCCGGCGCGTGGTGCCTGTTCCTGCTGCGGGGGACCGGCGTTCACTTGTCGTGGTACTCATCGTCGTCGCCCTGGACGTGCGCCCCCAGCACCGAAGCGATCTCCCGCATCTTCGTGAGGAGCGGCTCATCCGGGTTCTTCACCACGATCCGCCCGTCGCGCCAGTCCGACCAGGCGCCGGCGGTGCCCAGTTCGGGGTGAGTGACCATCTGCGCGAGCCATGCGTGCCGGTACTCCAGCACCGCGTCCTCGCCGCGTGGAGAAGCCCGGGCCACCTGAACCATCTCCAGGTCCGGGTCGGCAGCGACCACCGCCGACCACTCCTGCGTCGTGATCCGCTCGCCCTCTTCCGCCCACCAGGGCGTACGCCTGGTGATGTGTACGTCATATCCCATGGCCGCCACCGTAAAGGGGGCCACTGACACGACCACGAAGTCGGGCTGGACGACTGGCGGGGACCACCGCCGCCGTGTCAGGCGGTGACCACGTCGAAGTACGCCTTGCCTCGTGGAAGGTGAAGCCGGACACAGGTATGCGCGGTGGTGCCGGCGCCCCGAGCCAGGTCGGTGCAGGTGGCGCGTCCGTCCTTGCTCAGCGTCGTGAGCAGCGCTCGCCCTGCGCACCAAGCAGGCCGCCCTCCTCACCGGCGAGGAACACCTGCGTGGGCCCTCGCCCCGGCCGGCTGGCCGACCTCACGGTCTGGGACCAGGACCCGGCGCACTGCCGCGGCGACGTCCTGCGCGGCCTCGACCCCACGCACACTTTCGTCGGCGGAACCCTCGTGAGGCCGACCGGCGCACGCTGAGGGAGACGGCGAGGGGCAGGTGAACCGGTACCGTCCTTCGACCGCCATCATCGACGGGCGCACGCGGTCATGGTGGGCTGTCCGGCCCACCGGGAATGGTGTCTGCACGCTCAGGCGGTGCTGTCGTGGCCTGCACGTCGATCACTGTGCAGTCGACCGCCGTCACCGCCAGCCCCAGGGTCTGCTCGGCGGCGTCCCTCAGCGAGCGGCGCACCCGTTCGGCCGTCTCGGGCAGAGGCCGGTCCAGGCCTGCGGAGAGAGTGATGCTCACGCGAACGCCCACGTCAGGGCCGGCGTGCGTGATGCGGCAGCTCGCGGCGGTGACACCCGGTATCGCGTCCGCCGCGCTGCGCAGCACCTTGGCGGCGCTGTGTTCGGTGATCTGCAGGCCGCGTGTGGGGTCGGCCGGCGGAAGCGTCGGCCCCAGCCGTACCTCGTGCCGGACGATGTCCATGACGCGGGCGATGAGGTGCTGCGTGCTGGGGGGCGTGCGCTTGCGAAGGGCCGTCGTCGCGGCGTTCAGCGCGGCCAGTCCTTGGACGGCAGCGTGGCAGTAGGGGCACTCGGCCAGGTGCGCGTCGGCGGGCGCGACGTCGTCGCGGGCCTGCTCCCAGGCGCGGCTGAGGCGTTGCCCGCAGGTGAGCACGTCGTCGTCGGCGTGCCGGCCGATCTCGTCGAGGGGCGTGTCGTGCGGCGGCCTCCGTCGACGTGCGGGTTCCAGAGGCTGAGGGGGACGATCGCCTAGCGCCATGAGCTCAGTGCCTCCTTCAGCGATCGCCGCGCTCGGAACAGTCTTCCGCGGACCGTCTGCTCGGTGGTGCCGGTCACCTGGGCGATCTGCGCGTAGGACAGTCCGTGCAGTTCCCGCAGGGTCCAGCAGAGCCGCTGCTGCGGTTCCAGGGCGGCGAGTGCGTGGACCAGGTCGTCGGTGAGTGCGTCCTGTTCGGCTGACCGGACGGGGGAGCTGCGTATGCCGGGGGCGGCGAGTGCGGCCACTGAGTCCAACGGTACCGGGGCCGGCCGGTGGCGCAGGGAGTTGAGGCAGCGGTTGACGGTGATGCGGTACATCCAGGTGCTGAAGGCCGAGGCGTGACGGAACTCGGGCAGGCGCCGCCAGGCGCTGATGAATGCGTCCTGCACGGCGTCCTCGGCGTCCTGGGCGTTGCCGAGCGTGTGGAAGGCCATGGCGAGCAAGGGGCGGCTGTGGCGGCGTACCAAAGTGGCGAAGGCTTCCTCGTCGCCTTCGCCGGCCCGGGTCGCCAGTATGTCGTCCGGCGTGCCGAGCAGCCTGTCGGTCGGGCTCGGGGGAGGGGGCCGAGAGGGTTGTCCGGGACGGGCAGGGGTTTCCGTTCGGCGCGGGGAGGCGCTGGCGTTGTGTGTCACGTCTGCACCTCCTTCTGGCGTTGTTACGTGTTCCCGTGTTGAGGAATGTGATTCGAGTTCGTGACGATTTGTCCGGTGGGTGTGTCCAACCATGTGACGGGCGCTGTGCCGGCGCCCGCAGCGATGGATCGAGGCGACTGTCATGACGGACACCACCGACCGGCCCTCCACCGGGCAGGACGGCTCCCGTGGGGCCGTGACCATGCTGAAGGGGCCCACCGGCGCCGGCACCTCACCCGAGACGCGGGGCAGAACGACCATCGCCGACGGCGTCGTGGCCAAGATCGCGGGGCTGGCGGCCCGTGAAGCACCCGGTATCCACAACCTCGGTGCGGGCATGGCCCGTGCCATCGGCGCCATGCGCGAGCGCGTCCCCGGCGGCGGGAGCGGCGGTGTCAGCCGCGGCGTGAAGGTCGAGGTGGGCGAAAGCCAGGCCGCTGTGGACCTCGATGTCGTCGTGGAGTACGGCTACGCCATCGTCGACGTGGCGGCCGAGGTCCGCGTCAACGTCATCTCCGCCGTGGAACGCATGACCGGCCTGGAGGTCGTCGAGGTCAACCTCGTCATCGACGACGTGAAGCTTCCCGACGAGGAAGAAGAGACCGAGTCGGCTCAGGGACGCGTCCTATGACCCGTCGGTGGGACAGGTGAGGACAGGTGAGTGAGCGATGAATACAGCAACAGTCGGTCTGGCAGCCGGAATGTCACTGGGTTTCGCGGGTTACTTCGGCGGCTTCTGGGCTTTCCTCCTGGTGGCCGCCCTGGGCGCGGTGGGCCTGGTCGTCGGTCTCGTGGTGCAGGGCGACACGGACGTGTTCACCCGGCGGCAACGAGACATGTCCACCCGGCGGCAAGGGTGAGCGCCGTCCCGGCCGCCGGCTCACCGCAGCACGCGCGGGGCACGCATGCGCCCGACGCCCGACGGCCCTTGCCGCCTGCCGAGCGTGGCGCGACGGTGATACCGGATCGGGTCGTGGCCCGTATCGCCGCTCGTGTCGCGAGTACGGAACTGCACCGGCTCGGCGGGCCGCGAGAGCCGCTCACGGATCTCGCCGCACCCGGTGTTCGCGTGAGCACGCACGAGGGGACGGCGCACGTGTCGCTGTCGGTGGACCTTCCGTACCCCACGGACATCGCAGACGCCTGTCGGCACCTGCAACGCGAAGTAGCGGACCGGGTGGCCCAGTTGACAGGCATGGACATCAGTGACGTCACGGTGATCATTCGGCGGCTGGCCACCACCGACCGGCCGGGCCGCGTCCGATGACACCGCCGTCCGAGCGCCACAGGACCGGCAAAGGAGGGTCGTCATGACACTCGACGCGCAAGGGGCTGCCGACACCGAACGGCGGGGCAGGCGCGCTCCCGAGGCGCAGCCCCCGCCGGCTGACGACGGGGGTACGAGGTCACCGCGCCTGTGGTCGTCGCGCCGCGTCCCGGCAGCCCTGGTCGCTGTGGTGACGCTCTGCGCCTCGGGGGCGCTTCTGTACGACGTGATCGCGGTGCGCTCCGGACAGCGTGGCGGGGCGTGGCGCACCCGTCTCGCCGACGAGTTGGCCACCCGGCCGGTGGACGACCCTTGGCTGCTGATCGGCGGCGCCGTCGCCGCGTTGCTCGGTCTGTGGCTGCTCGTCCTCGCCGTCACCCCCGGCATGCGACGCCTGCTGCCGCTCCGGACGCCTGAGGGGTGCACGGAGGTGGGGGCGTGGCTGAATCGGCGGGGCGCCGAATTGCTGCTGCGGGATGCGGCGTTGCGGGTCCCGGGCGTCAGCCGGGCCCGTGTCCGGGTCGGCCGCCACCGCGTCAGCGCCCGCGCGGACGTCCGCTTCCGCGACGCCGAGACCGTCCGCGGAGAACTCGTCCAAGCGTTGCACGAACAGTGCCGTCAGCTCGCTCTGGCACACACGCCGCGGCTGGCGGTCCGCACACGTCATCCCACCCGTTGAGCCCCTCCGGAAGCGTGCCATGAACGGTCGATCCACACTCAACCGTCTCCTCCTGACCGTCAGCGGCCTGGTGCTGCTCGGTGGCGGCCTGCTGGTCCTGGCAGCCGGCCTCGACCTCTACCGTCGGCTTCACGTGGCGCCGCCCGCCGACTGGCCGTTGGCCGTGCCACACGACGTCCTGCTCAGCAGGGCCGACCGCACCCGCTGGAGCGACCAGGGCTGGTGGTGGCCCGCTGTCATCGCCGGCCTCGTCCTGACCGTCGTCCTGGCCCTCCTCTGGCTGCTCGCCCAACTGCGTCGCCACCGTCCCGATTCGGTGGACCTGGGCGGCACGCCACCACCCGACAACGTCGAACTGCGAGCCGGCGCCCTCGGCCAGGCGATCACCACCGAAACACGTGCTCTGACCGACGTCGGGCACGCGCAGGTCCACATCAGCGGACGACCGGCGCACCCGCGCCTCCGAGCGGCCCTCACACTGACCGAGCACGGCACACCCGCCTCCGTCCTGGAGGCGCTGTGTCAGGGCCCGGTCGCGCGCGCACGCGACTGCACCGGAGTGACCCACCTGCCTGTCCGAGCTCGTCTCGACGTCGGCAGCCACAAGGCGCGCCGCGTGCACTAGAGCGCGCCGCGTCCACTGGAGCCGGAGAGGCCGCGTCCACCAGGGCAAGAGAGGAGGCGCCACCGAGAGTTTCGGTGACGCCCCTGTGCCGATCGGCAGATGTGCCTTCGCGCACCCCTCGTTGTCGGGTTCAGGCAGTGGTCAACGCGGCTTGGCCGCGGTCGGCCTTCATCGGGCCTGCGGCGGTCGGACGGACGTCGAAGTCGAACATGGCGGTGGGTACGTAGAGCGAGCAGCAGGCGTTGGGGATGTCGACGATGCCGCTGATACGTCCCTCGATCGGGGAGGAGCCGAGCAGCAGGTACGCCTGCTCTCCGCTGTAGCCGAACTTCTTGAAGTACTCGACGGCGTTGAGGCAGGCCCGGCGGTAGGCCAGCGTCGCGTCGAGGTAGTAGTTCGTGTCCGTGTCGTGGTCGACGGAGATCCCGATGAACGTCATGAACTCCGTGTACCTCGGCTCGACGTTGCCCGGAATGAACACCGGGTTGGTGGAGATGCCGTACGTCTCCATGCCGCCCTTGATCAGGTCGACGTGGAAGTCGATGAAGCCGCCCATCTCGATGGCGCCGCAGAAGGTGATCTCTCCGTCGCCCTGGCTGAAGTGCAGGTCGCCTCCGGAGAGCTTGGCGTCCTTCACGTGCACGGGGTAGAAGACCCTCGATCCCCTCGTGAAGTTCTTGATGTCGTGGTTGCCTCCGTTCTCGCGGGCCGGCACCGTGCGCGCGCCTTCCGCGCCGATGCGCTGTGCGAGGTCTCCGGTGGCCGTGCCGGCGAGGGCGTTGGTGCTGTCCGGCGGTACGGCCAGGGGCGGGACACGGTTGGGGTCCGTGTCGATGAGTGCCTTCTCGCGGGCGTTCCAGCGGGCGAGCATCTCGGCGGACGGGGCGGTTCCGAACAACCCGGGGTGGGTGATTCCGGTGAAGCTGATCCCGGGAAGGTGGCGGGAGACGGCCTGCTGCCCGTGGAAGTCCCATATCGCCTTGTAGGCGTCCGGGAAGTAGTCAGTCAGGAAGCCTCCGCCGTTGGCCTTGGCGAAGATGCCGGTATAGCCCCAGCCCTGTCCTGCCGCGTCCCCGGTCTGCTGCGGCACGGGGCCGAGGTCGAGGATGTCGACGACGAGCAGGTCGCCGGGTTCGGCGCCCTCCACGCCTATCGGGCCGCTGAGCATGTGGGGGATGGTCAGGTCGATGTCGCGTACGTCGTTCGCGGTGTCGTTGTTGCCGACCTGGCAGTCGGTCCAGTCGCGGCACTCCATGCGGAACTCTGCGCCTGGCTTCACCATGGCGACGGTCGGGACGTCCGGGTGCCACCTGTTGTGGCCGGGCACATCCTGGTCACGCATCGACTTGGAATGGTCCACGCTGAAAAGAATTTCAGGCATGAGAACTCCTCATTCTTTTGATCCGGTCACGTCGGTGCGCCCACGCTTCCGGCCGGCGGGGCGGGCGAGGTGGCGCGGGGCGTCTTCCGGGTGAGAGGCCACAGGGCCGCGAACACGACCACGCCGAAGGCGCCCAGTGCGATGGCGGTCTCGTCGGGGTGCTTCCAGTAGCCGGAGAGCAGCAGGCCCGCCGGGATCACGCCGGTGACCCAGCCTTCGATCGCCGTGACCCAACCGGTATAGACCTTGAGGCTGTCCATCTTGAGACCGAGCAGCAAGAAGAACAGGAACCACAGGAAGGCCCAGTAGAGCCAGATGACCCCGAAGGGGTAGTCCTTGAAGAGCCGGAAACTGACGTACGAGTACCCCAGGGCGACAATCGCCACGAACAGCGAGTAGTAGCCGACACCGCTGCTGTCGAGACCGATGAGCAGGCCGATACCTACGTAGAGGTAGGTGAAGCCGAACAGGAAGATGCCGGATGCCGCCAGGATCTTCATGTTGTCGTTGTTCGCGGTGAAGATGAGGTAGGTCGGCGTCAGTACCTGCAGTGCGCCTACGAAGAGGTTGAACACTGCTCCCGACCGGGCATCCACCTTCCCGAGGAGCAGCAAACCGTTCATGAAGAGCACCGCACCGACAAAGAGCAGTCCCACGTTTCCCACGGGGACGCACCTCCTAGGTCCGCGTGGGCGGGGCGGAATCGCGTAGTTGTTGCGTTGCGGGCTGCTGATGAGCTGCCGCGTATGTGCCTCAGCTGTGAGCCCGCGTGAGGTGATTCCGCATTCTGCGCACCACTACGGGACGACGTCGTTTCGATGTCGTGCGAGACGTTCTGCCTTGTCCACCACCGCCCTCAGGGACGCGGCAACCGCGAGAGTGCGGGGTGAGGGCGCCGTGGCACTTTCGTGCGTGGCGGCACTTCGGAGACTACTGCCGGGGCCTCGCGCGCCTGCTCCTCCTGCACATGGAGGGCGGCGACCGTCTTCGAGGTCAGAGAGAGGCCGGGCGAGGAAAACACGCGTCTCGCGATGGCGGCGCAGACAGGGCAGCCGTAACCTTTGGGAGCCGTCCCGATCTCCAGCTTCACATCGAACGGCCCGCAACGGCTGCATAGATATTCGTAGGTGGCCATCAGCAGCCTCCGGGTTTCGGTGGACGCCAGCCAACCTTGGTGTGTTGCGGCGCGCCCTGACGGGCGTATGCCACAGCATGATTCCTAACTTCAAGGATTCGTCTCGCAATTCCGCGTGTCAAGTCCGGGAAGGTGTCCGCAAGCCTCTGATCGGCTTCCGGCCCTTGATCGGCTGTAGTGACTTCGCTCCGCTCAGTCGCCTGACGAGCTCTCACAAGCGACAACTGCTGGTGGGGCGGGGTCGTTGAGCCTGGCAGGTCGTTCCGGACAGCCCGGCCGCGTAGGCGCCCGGCGAGCAACGCCCCTCACCGGCCAAGCTGTCGAGCCGCTCGACCGAGCCGTCGGGCCGCGACCAAGACCGGCCGCCGCCGTTGCCGACCGTGCCCACGGAGATGCGCAGACTCCGGGCGACCCCACGGACGGGTGCGACAGCAGGGCCGGCACAGGCCGGCGCCATCCGTGCGCACAACGTCAGCTCTGCCGCCGGGTTCGGCTCTCCCTCAGGTGAGTTCGGCTCTGCGGACGCCGTCGCCCGATCGTCTGACGCAGGCCTCATCGAAATGACTGCATCCCTATCCATTGGCTCAACCGCCCGACGAGTGCGGGGATTGCGACACAGCCGTCGACTCAATTAAAATTGAAGATCATCGGTACCCGACCGGTTTCGCCGGAACAACGGAACCACCGATGGAGGACGACCATGGCAAAGATCCTTGCGGTGCTCTATCCCGACCCCGTGGACGGTTATCCTCCGGACTACGCCCGCGACGAAATTCCGGCCATCACCGGCTATCCGGGAGGTCAGGCGACGCCGACCCCACAAGGCCTGGATTTCACTCCGGGGCAGCTCCTCGGCAGCGTCTCGGGAGAACTGGGACTGCGACGCTTCCTGGAAGACCGAGGCGACACCTATGTCGTCACCAGTGACAAGGAACCACCGGACTCCACTTTGGACCGCGAGCTGCCCGACAGCGATGTGGTCATCTCGCAGCCCTTCTGGCCCGCCTATCTGACCGCCGAGCGGATCGCCTCCGCTCCCCGGCTCAAACTCGCGATCACCGCGGGGATCGGGTCGGACCACGTCGACCTGCCGAGCGCGATCGCCCACGGCATGACCGTGGCGGAGGTGACCTTCAGCAACAGCATCAGCGTGTCCGAACACGCCGTCATGCAGATCCTCATCCTGGTGCACAACTTCGTGCCCGCCCACGACTGGGTGACCGGCAAGAAGGGCTGGAACATCGCCGACAGCGTCTCGCGCGCCTACGACCTCGAAGGCATGGACGTCGGTGTCCTCGGCTCCGGCCGCATCGGCCAGGCGGTGTTGCGCCGCCTCAAGCCCTTCGAGGTGAACCTGCACTACTCCGACGTGCACCGGCTGCCTCGGGAGGTCGAGGAAGAACTCGGGCTGACCTGGCATCCTGACGCGCGTTCGCTGGCGGCCTCGGTCGACGTGCTGTCGATCCACGCGCCATTGCACCCGCAGACGCAGAACCTCTTCGACGAAGAGATGATCGGGGTCATGAGGCGCGGTTCGTACATCGTCAACACCGCACGCGCGCTCATCGTCGACCGGGACGCCGTGGTGGCGGCCCTCAACAGCGGTCAGCTGGCCGGCTACGCGGGCGACGTCTGGTACCCGCAGCCGCCACCGCCCGATCATCCTTGGCGCACCATGCCGTTCGAGGCGATGACTCCGCACGTATCCGGTTCGACGCTCTCCGCGCAGGCCCGGTACGCGGCCGGAACCCGCGAGATCCTGGAATGCTGGTTCGACGGGCGCCCCATCCGCCCGGAGTACCTCATCGTCGACGGCGGAGGGCTTGCCGGAACGGGAGCACGCTCCTACACGGTCGCCGGATAGCGGGTGCGAGTCGGTACGGCGCAGTCACCGCCGGGCGACGGCGACAGCTCGTCCCGCTCCTGACTGACGGCAATCCAACAATTCCGGCTGGTAGCAGTCGGCGGACAGTGGACAAGAAATCAACAGAAGATCCATTGGAAGATTCAGCCGAAGATCCATGCGTGGCGCAATGGGTCTTCGGCTGTGTCATGCCTGATGAGAGCCCATGCCTTTCGTGACCCGATTCACTCCGATTCTGCTGGCTAGGAGCGATCGGGACCTTTAGCGTGCTTAATGGACAGATTTTCCTATGCGGAGGCGCTGGCGCCGCGCATACTGTTTCGCACGTTGACCAAGGCGAATGCCGGGAAGGTGGATCAGTGAGCAGCATGGACGCCGTGTGGGTACGGGGCGTGAACGGCATTCAGATGCATCACGTGACCGATCTTCAGGATGCCGGCCGATTTTTGGGCAACGCAGCCATGGCACTGCGTGCCGCACACGTTCGGACCGGCGCCGACCGGTACTCCAGCATCGCCGCCGAGCTGAAGAGCCTGGTGGAGCGAGTGCGGGAGCTGGAGGACGAGGCGCGGTCGAGCATGCACGACCTGCACTCCAACGATCCCGAGCGGTTCGTCCGCTGCAGGGACGGTCACGAGCCGTGGCCCGGTGAGATCCCGGCGGGATTCATCCCGCGCCACACCTGCAAGGACGAGTGCCTGTACCACGACCGTGAGGTCCTCGAGGCCATCACGCAGTGCACCTGCGGCCGGCCGCCGTGCCAGGCATGTGAGATCGGCGGAAAGCTCTGACAGGCGGGAGCGGGGCCGGAGGGTGACTCCGGCCCTCTTCGGTTCCGTCCCATGAGGGGGCCGATCGCCCCGCCGCCAGGGTGCCGGTACCGAAGAGGTACCGGACGGGCAGTCCTGGTCGGATGGGGCGTCGACGCGGTACACGGCGGATCTTCAAGTGTCCGGACCTCATGGCCTTGAAGATCCGAACCTTCGGCCCGCCGGGGCAGGAGCACCGCCGGTCAGGGCGGTTCCGACGCCGTGATCACACCGGCCACCGCAAGATCGTCTCACCTGCCGGGGAGCCAGTTGGTGAGCCAGTCCGCCTGTTCTGCACGATCGGCGCCGCCATCGCCGTCCACCACGTAGGCCACGGCCTCCATGAAGGTCGAGCCCAGGGGCCACAGCCAGTTCGGCCCGACTGCGACGACGCGCCCGATTGTCGCGACGTACGACCTGAACCGGACCGACCACATACCCAGCGGGCTGTAGTTCTCCGTGTAGCGACGCCTCAGTGCACGTGGCTCGTCACTGCACATTGACCCCGTTGACGCCTGCATCGACATCGCCCAGGAATTTCCTCAGGGCCTCTTGTGGGGTTCTTCGCCCACACGGTCCACCACGGCGCGCTGGAGTACCGCGGTGGTCTGGATCACGCTGCCGGCCCTGCCGATCACCGTGTCCTCCTTTGTGACATCGCGGAAGCCGAGGAAGGCGTACGTGGACTTGTCGAAGATCCACTCCTGCCGGTCTTCGGCCTGACCGTCGAGGGTGATCGCGACACCGTGCCGGCCTACGGCGTCCACCGCGTCGGGGATCACCGTGGTGCCGGGGATCTGGGCGGCGACACGGTAGAGGAACGCCGTGGTCTGCGGGTCCACGGACTCCTGGAGCATTCCGCCGAGATACTCGAAGACCCACGGCATGCTCACGGTGGGGCGCGTGTTCCCCTTGGTGTTCTCCGCGTTGTCCATCTGCCTTCGCCAGTCGGCCTCGATCGCCCGAAGCGCCGCGGCCGGGTCGCGCGGAAGGGCTGCCAGGTCCTCGAAGGGGCTCTGCGTGTGCCCGGGGCCTCCGACGGTCCCCTCGCCGGGGCCGGGAAACTCGAAGCGCTCGGGGGCCGCGTCGCCGTACGCCTGGGCGCCGCCCTGGCTGCGCGACCACGGAATCCACTCCCGAAGAGTCTGCAACTTCGTGAGTTTTCCAGCGACCTTGGAGTACTGCTTGTGCACATGGCCGTGCTTGTCGGTCCACTTCGCCTGGAGGGGGTTGTCCCTCCCGGCGGACACGCTGCGGATGTACACGTACTGGTGGTGGCCGACCTCGACGGCCGGGTCGCGGGAGACCACGGCGGCGGCGTTCTCCAGGAGCATCGACGCCTTGGAGCGGGCCGGCTGCGCGGCGCCGGCGTGCCGGTCGTGGTGGTCGACGCCGGCGGTGAGCACCACGGCCGCGACGGCGGCCGCGGCAAGCGGAGCGACGATCTGCACCCAGCGCCTCCTTCGACGTTTCCGCGCCACCACGGCGTCCGCCTCGGGGCCGACCCCGGGTACTGACGTATGGATCTCGCTCATCAGGTGCTCCTTGAGGACGCGCAGGCGGTCATCGGGCAGATCCCGGGCACCTGGGACCGGCAGCAGCCGGGCCGCGTCCGCGCGCTCAGCGGACTCTGTTGCGTCGAAGCCGTCGTCGTGAGGCGTCTTGGCGTTCATCGGATCTGCTCCTGGATCGACCGGGCCGCGATCTCGCGGCCACCCTGTTGCTGTCCGGGACGGGACGCCGGTTCCGTCCTGTCGGAAGCGAGCTCTTCGTCGGTCAATTGCCGCAACCGGCGCCGGGCGCGGGAGAGGCGCGAGCGGATCGTGCCGATCGGCACGTCCAGTGCCTCGGCCGCCGCCGTGTAGTCGAGGCCGGCCCACACGCACAGCGCGAACACCTCCCGCTCGCTGCGCCGCAGCCGCCGCAGGGCCCGCTGCGCCGCGGCCAGTCGCCCTGCGTCCTCCATCCGCTCGACGACCTCGTCGGCGAAGTCCGGGGCGGCGTCGTGCGGCGGGACACGGCTGAGGGCGGCCTGGTAACGGCGAGCGGCCCGCGTGATGTTGCGCAGCACATTGGTGGCGATGCCCAGCAGCCACGGGAGCAGGCCGTCGCCTTCGGGCCGCACCGTCTCGCGCAGCCGCCAGGCCTCCAGGAAGGTCAGCGACACCACGTCCTCGGCCGTCGCCCAGTTCCCGGTGACCCGGACCGCGTACCGGTGCACCGTCCGAGCATGTTCGTCGAATATCGACCCGAAGGCGTCCGGATCACCGGAGCGCAGCCGGGCGCGCAGGGAAAGTTCCACATCTGATCCTGTCCGCGCGCGACACCGGGTTCCCCGAGATCTCCGTGACTCAGGTCACACCCGTGGGCTGTGCGAAATGCGGTGCAACTCCGCTCGCGAAGAGCGCAGTTGTGACCGGTGGGAACTTGGCAGGCCGAGGGCCCGCAGCTGACCGGCGAGGTCGGGCCGCTGCTGACGGGTCCTCAAGAGCGTGATGGTAACCCACCGGTTCTGGCGACATTCTGAGGAACAGGACGACAGGGGGACGGCCGCTGGACGTATTGACCTGAAGGGTTGTTGACGCGGGTGATCGGTGGGTGTCCGCCTCTCGCGTCCTCCTGCCGGCCGCTACGGGACGTGGTGTCGCGGGCGGTGTTCAGCGCACTCGGACACCAGCACGGAAGACCGCCTGGACGTTGCGCAGCGAAGCCGGGTCCACGGCGGGGTTGCCGCTCACCGCCAGGAGGTCGGCATCGGAGCCGATCGCGATCTGTCCCTTCCGGCCCTCGAGCCCACAGGCGTCGGCCGCGACGCTCGTCACGGAGGCAAGCGCGTCGAGGGGAGAGAACCCCAGATCAACCGCATCCGCAACGGCATACGGAAGCACGTCGTGCGGCTTGAAGGGGCCGATGCCGGCATCCGAGCCGAAGACAATCTTGGCGCCCAGCTTGTACAGGTCGCGGAAGGCGCCGAGGAGGACCTCGATCTGGGACAGCATGGCGGGATGGTTCGGCAGGGGGTGGCGCGGGTCGCGCCCCAGGGTCAGGCTGACGAAACTCTGGCTGTCGGCGACGGCCGCGAGCGAATCCGGCTCGGGCCTGCTCCCGGCGGCCGTCAAGAACGACACGTGCTCGAGAGTGTCGACGCCGGCCTCCACGGCTTCCATGATGGCCGTCACGCCGTGCGCGTGGGCCGCCACGCGCAGGCCCAGCCGGTGTGCTTCTTGTACCACCACGCGTAGGTCGTCGAGGCTGTACTGCGAGACGTGCGGTGCGGCCGATTCCGGGGTCATGTTCCCGCCGCTGGCCATGATCTTGACGACAGCGCACCCACGCGCGTGCCGCTCGCGTACCGCCTGACGAAGCGCTTCGGTGCCCTCGACCTCGCCGCCGAAGAAGTGACAGTGGCCGAGGGGTGTGGTGAGCGGAGGTCCGGCGGCCAGGATCTCGGGCCCGAGGTGGGGCTGCTGCCTGAATTCCTCGCCGAGAGCGACAGCCAGGTAGCTGCGGTCGCCGAGGTCTCTGACGGTCGTGATTCCGGCGCGCAATGCGGAGTGGGCGGCGGCCCTCATCTGTGTCAGCAGCTCGGCGTCGTCGGTCTCTCCGAGTGCGGAGACGGGGTCCGGGCCGGCGTTGAAGGCGAGGTGTACGTGGCTGTCTATGAGGCCAGGCAGAAGGCAGGAGTCCGGGCCGAGATCAACAACGGTGTCGGTCGACGGGGGTGGCGCGCCGGTGGTGTCCACATTCCTGATGACGCCGTCGGTGACGGTGACGGTGGTGGGTCCGGACATGTTGTGACCGTCGAACATCGACGCCGCACGTATCGTGCAGGAATCCACGTTGCTTGCTCCTCTTGGTGCACGTGTGCTTGAGGTGACCCGCGCACACGTTCCTTGCCTGCGATGCAGGTCCCATACGGAACCGACTTGATGCGACCCGGCCCGGTTTTCGGTGACCTGTCATGAATGTATGGGCGTCGACTGTCGTCCATGTGTACCGTCGACTGTCGTTCACGTGTATGCGCATGTGTATGTCGTCCGAGTCGCCCGGCAGCGTTGCATGCGGTGCCGTGTGCAGTGGCCCAACACCGGGACGGCGGTGACGGGTTGCATCGGCAGCCGGGCACGGCGAAGTGGGCGTGGGCCGGCAGGACTGAGGTAGCTGCGGGCCACATCGTGGCCGAGCTGGTCCATCAGCTCTTCGTCATCGAGCCGACCGGACGTGCCGAGGGCTTCGTGGTGCAGCTTGGTCGCGGGCAGCCGTGCACGGTCCGGCCGCCGGTGGGGTGGGCGTCAGAGCTCATCCACTGGAATCGGCATGTTCAGAGAGACCGTCTTGCCCCGTCCGTTGGGGGAGCTGTCCCACGGTTCGGCCAGTGCCTCCACGATGAGCAGGCCCCGGCCGTGTTCGGCTTCCGCGTTGGACTCCTCGGAGGAGGCGAGAGGTGAAGGGACCGGTGGGTTGCTGTCGGAGTCCCGTACTTCCAGCCGGACGTGATCCGCGTACGCTCGCAGGCGGACGTCAACGTCGCTGCCTGCGTGGATGAGGGCGTTGGTGACGATCTCGGAGATCACCAGCTGAAGGGGGTCTGTCAGCTCTGCCAGACCCCAGGACGACAGATGGTGGTCCACGAAAGTTCGTGCCGTCCTGACACCCTGCAGGTCGCGACGGTGGATGTGCAGGCTTCCCGTCCGCGACGTGTCGGCGGTACCGGCGCCCTCGTAGCGGGCGAGGAGCAGGACCGCGTCATCGCGACGTTCCTGGGTGGCGGAGCCTTCCGCGAGCATGCGGTCGGCCAGTCGTTGAAGATCGGAGTCGGCTTTTCCGTTGTCGGCGGCGAGCAGAGCCTGTGCGCGGATCTCCGGGTCGTCCGAATTCCAGTCGATCAGGCCGTTGGAGTACAGCATCAGGACGGAACCGGGCTCGACGGAGTGTTCGCGCCCTTGGTAGCCGTCCGGCGCGGAAACACCCAAGGGGAGGTTGGCCGGTGCGTCCAGGGCGCCGACGCTGCCGCCGGGCAGATGAACCAGCGGGGCGGGGTGACCCGCCAAAGCCACCTCTGCGGCACCGTCCACCGTGTCCAGAGCGACAACACAGCAGGTCACGATCAGATGCGTACCCAACTGCGCAAGCAGCCGGCCGGCACGGTCGAGTACCACCGCAGGGCGGTGACGTTCAGTCGCGTAGGCGGTCACCGCGGTGCGTACCTGACCCATGACGGCGGCGCTCTCCAGAGCATGACCTTCTACGTCTCCGACGACCAGCACGGTCCGTTCATCCGACAGCCTGATCACGTCGTACCAGTCACCCCCCACCTTGGACGTGGCCGTGGCCGGCCGGTAGCGGGCCGCGGTGGTCAGGCGTTCCGTCTCCGGCAGGGCCGATGGCAGGAGTCCCGTTTGGAGGTACTCGGCGATTTCACGCTGCTTTGCCCCCAGCTCGACTCGCTCCACTGCGGCTCCCAGCAGTCCGGCCATCATGCTCAGCACTGCCCTTTCCTCGGGCGGGAAGTCCCGAGGGCCGGGGAACTGCAGACAGCAGACGCCGATGACGTGGGTGCTCGGGCTGACCGGGATGCTGAAGAGCTCTTTGGTTCCTGGCAGAGGAAGGTAGGCCTCAGCCGCAACTGGTCCGTCGAACGCATCTGATCCGGCATCCGACGGCCGGCCTTGCGATAGGAACAGAGGGCGTCCGCGAAACGCTCTGGCTGCGAGAGCCGGGGTGTCCACGAGTTCGGCGAGCGCCCCGGCCAGCCTGGAGGCGATGCCTTCAAGCTCGGTGCGGTCACCCCCGTCGTAGGGGCGACGGGTCTCGAGGCGCAGGACCGTGATGGCGCCGAAGCGGGCACTGCCGGCCGTAGCAGGGGCCGACAGGGCGGCATACGGGTAGGGCAGCACGTACTCCTGGTCTGCATCGTCAGAATCAGGATCGCCGGGCTCCGGAGCTCCCAAGTTCTCGGCCGCCTTTCCCGAGACGACCGCACGCGTAGAGGCAGCTGAAGTATCCATACATATGCGCCCCGGAACGGTGAACAGGGACGGGGGGCTGCCGGCGACCATCGCGAGGGTGAGTTCGTTGCGCTCCTTGTCCAGGAAGTAGATCGCGGCTGCCACAGCCTCCAGCCGCGCCAAGGCTTCCCGGACCGCGGCGTGCAGCAATTCCGCCAAGCTCGTGTCAGGGCCTGCGCCAGCTGCTGATGGTCGGCTCTCGGCTGAACTGATGCGGGTCACGGAACGGCTCCCTCCGGCATGAGGAGCGGTACAGCCGGTGACGATCTGAGGCGAATTGGGTGATATGTAATTATCCGATAGTGGATCGCCGGGCGCGAGGGCTGTGCAGGTCCACGGTTCGGCGTCGACGGGGCTCTCGGGGGTCACGTGCCGGCTGCCGGCTCAGGCGGACTTGCCGGTGATCGACGGCCCGGTCGACGGGGTGGTCCGTGTTCGTCTCGCGAAGCCGTTGCAGACTTCAAATACGAGCATATACTCCTAACTGGGAACGCGGACCTCGAACCGCATGTCTTGGCACGCCACCGCGTAAAGAGCCGAGGTCCCGGTCGGTGCTCGTCGGATACGAGGCAGCGGTACTTTCGGCCGCTTCGCTCCACAACCTGCTGGGCTCCATGGGATCAGGAACGGGTCGGCAGCGGGTCCGTCCGGACGAGGTCGGTCATTCGACGTTCCCCTGCCAGGAGGGCGGGATCACATGCGTTCACGCCTTTCCTCCGTTGTCTCACAAGGAGATTGATCAGTGGGCTCCAGCAAGCTTGTTCTCATCGCCAACGCCGGCGGTGTGGGTAGTACCGTTCTTGAGCAGTTGCGGTCGGATGATGTGCCGGTGCGCGTGATGGTGCGCCGGGACGGTGATCGAGCGACTGAGCTGCGCGAGTTGGGGGCGGAGGTCGTCGTGGGCGACCTGACCCGGCCGGAGAGTGTTGCGGCGGCGCTGGAAGGCGTCGACAGGATGTACTTCGCGATGCCCGTGTCACAGGACCACCTGCTGGCCACGACTGTGGTGGCCAGCGTGGCGAAGGAGCACGGCGAGCTGGACGCCCTGGTGGCTTTGTCACAGATGACTGTGTCGCAGATGACGGTGACCAGCACTGAGGAGTCGCACCAGCAGCGGCTGCACTGGCTGGCAGAGCAGGTGCTGAACTGGTCGGGGCTGCCCGTGGTGCATGTCCGCCCGACCTCGTTCCTGGACAATCCGCTCTTCACCTCGATCGCGGCACGGTCGATCCGCGAGAACGGCACGATCGCTCTGCCGTTCGGCAGCGGACGTACCTCGCCCGTCGCCGTTCACGACGTTGCCCGAGTGGTTGCGACCGTCCTCGCCGCACCGGCACCGCACATCGGGAAGGTGTACGAGCTGACGGGGCCGCGCTCCGTCGACATGACAGAGATGGCCGAGATCTTCACGCGAGCACTGGGGCGCCCCGTCTCGTACGTGGACGTGTCATTGGAGAAGTGGCGAGCCGAGGGGCTCTCCAAGCTCGGCCTGCCGGCACACATCGAAGAGCACGTTCTCACGATGGGGCGACTGCACCAGGAAAACCGCTACGACCGCATCTCTGGCGACGTCGAGCGTGTGACCGGCGTGCCTGCTCAGACCATTGAGGCGTATGTGGCCGCCCGACGCGATTTCTACCTGGGCTGAGTGCCGGCACCCGCGACGATGTGCACCGGACACGCCACGGCCACCATCTGCTTTCAGCCGCACAGCGGGCCTGGAGCGTGAGGTTCGTCCCGGTCCTGCCCGCCGGGTTCCCGGCGGGCAGGACGTCCGAAGTCGGGGCTTTCGAGATCGGGGCGGAAGCCGGCGATCTGTCGGAACTTCGCTGACGGGCTTTGGCTGTCGGAACGAGCTCAAGAGCTCATCTCGGATCGCGCCACGAGAGCCCGATGGTGTGGGCCACGCTCTCTACCGAGGAGAACAAGACGCAGCACCTGCGCGATACCGGGCCAGGAACTCCGTCAGCGTCGACAGCATTGCCCGCGGAGCCTGCTCCGCCGCCCGGTGGGCGGCGCCAGGGATGATCGCCGGCCGTGACCGACAAGGCTCCTCGGCAGACGAGTTGAGACGTGAGATCTCTCGCTCGACTGTCCGGGAGCCTTGTTCGTCATGCGCCCTCGTCCGTCGTCCGACCAGTGGCCGACTCGAAGAAGCTCAGTCTGACCTGAAGGCCTCGCCTGACGGCGATCCGTTCCCCGCCCGATGCCCGGAGGACAAGCCCCGGGCGCGGCGTTCGTTCACCCGCGGACTGGCTCCTGCACGGAGGCGCCGACCGGTGCCTGGAGGTGCGTGGCGGCGTCTCGCCGCGCGAGCGCGGCCTGAACCACGATGCTGATCGCGGCCAATGCGATCACCACACCCGCATACGACTCGAAGGTGCGGATGAGTCCCCATCGCGGCGCGAGCTGACCAGCGATGATGACCGGGATCCCGAAGGACAGATACGCCACGGTGTAGATGCCGGCGAAGACTCCTGCACGCTCCTGCGGCTGGACGTGCGGGGCGATCAGGCGCACATTGCCGCCGAAGGCCCCGCCGAAGCCGAAGCCTCCGACGACGGCGCCGATCCAGAGGATCGGGAGCCAGGTGCCCGTGACTCCGACGAGCACCACGACCATTCCGGCGAGCACCAGGCTCACGCCGGTCAGCGTGCTCCGGCGTGGGGCATGGCGACCGAACAGGAAGCCTGAGAGCGCGGCGGTGAACGGGCCGAGGAAGGCCGTGAAACCGGTGACCAGTCCGCCGTGGAGCCCGAAGTGGAGCCGGAGCACGGCCGGCGAGAGGCCGAGGAAGAACGCCGGGAACATCCAGCCCGCGATGTGGACCGGGATCCCTCCGAAGAACTCGCGGCGAATGTGGGACGGCAGGCTGATGCGCGGTATGAGCGAGCGGCCGACGCCCGGCCGCTTGGTGGCCGTCTCGCTGGTGAAGCTCACGAAGCCGATTGCGAGAAGCATGATCCCGGCGAGAATGCCGAAGACGAGCGTGTTCGCGAACCGGGTGAACTGGACAGCCACTCCGGTCAGCAGTGCGCCGACGCCGAGGCCTCCAGCCACGGACGCGGCCGCGAGGCCTCCGGCGAGCTTCTTTCGGTGAGCGGGGGCGTGCTCGACGATGGCCGCACTGAAGGCGCTGGTGGCGAGGCCCGTGGCCAGCCCTTGGACGAGACGGGCGACGATGACCCAGGTGATGTCCGGCGCTACCAGGAAGACGATCATCGACGCGAGTTCTCCGTAGAGCGCGGCGAGCAGGACGGGGCGTCGGCCGACGTGGTCGGACAGGGAGCCTCCGATCAAGAGCGCTGCGAGCAGGCCGATGGCGTACACGGAGAAGGCGAACGTCAGCGTGCCGGCTGAGAAGCCCCACTCCTGCTGACGAAGGGAGAGGAGGGGGGTCGGGGCGCCGGCGGCGAGGAAAAACGCCGCGAAGACGGCGGTGACTCCGGCGAACGCTGTGGTGGGCGAGAGTGTGCGTGACATCAAGTCTTCCTTTAGACAGATCCGTCTAACCGGCTGGCAGTTTAGACAGGTCTGTTCAAAGAATGCCAACCTCATTTAGACAGATCGGTCTGATACGCTCGAAGGGTGACCGCGAAGCGCACGCCCGCCCGACAGCGGCTCCTCGAAACCGCCGACCGGCTCTTCTATGCCGAGGGCGTTCACACGGTCGGCATCGACCGGGTGATCGAGGAAGCCGGGGTGGCCAAGGGCTCGCTCTTCTACAACTTCTCGAACAAGGACGGCCTGGTGGCCGCGTACCTCGCCGGTCGCGACGAGAGTCGCCGGAAGCGGGTGGCGCGACACCTGGAAGGGCTTGGCGATCCGGTCGGGAAGATTCTCGCGGTGTTCGACGCACTGCAGGACGTGGTCAGTGCACCCGGATACAACGGCTGCCCGTTCGCGAACGCGAACGCCGAGGCGGCCCCCGGCAGCGTAGAGGCCCAGGCGCTGCGCACCTTCCGGGACTGGCTCGCCGACATGTTCCGTGCGCTCGCCGAGGAAGCCGGGTTCGTCGACCCCGCCGACACGGCGGACCGGCTGCGACTGCTGTACGACGGTGCAGTTGCCAACGCGCAGCACGACGCACACCCAGGGGCGGTCGGGCTCGCGAAGGAGCTCGCCGCGATGGTGCTTCAGGCTTCGCCGCGAAACGTGCTGCAAGCGAAGGGTTGAGCTGGGCCCCTTGCCTCGCAACCCTCATCGGGGAGGGGCGATTCAATTGCCGAGTGGCCTGGTCGCGCGCATCTGCAGACCTGCGCGAGGGCTGTGCGGGAGCCGCTCCAGTGCTTCATCCAGCCTGCCTCGAGGGCCGTTTCCTCACGGCCGACCGCATCGTCGGCCCGCTGCCTCTGTGCCGCAGAAGCCTCACTGTCCGCCGAGTCGAAGCGCGGCGATCACGTACAGGCTCGCGGACGTCGTCACGAGCAAGAAGGCGAGAACCGTATGGACCGTGAGCCCTTGCTCGGGAGCGAGGCCCAGATACGTCCGGGCCGCACGGCTCACTCGGGGTCCGGGGGCACCGGGCCGGGAGTGGGCGTCAGCCTTCTCGACCGCTCGGCGAAGCTTCCGCCGGCTTCTCTCGGTCGTGATGCCCAGGCGAACACCGTGGCTGTCACGCACCACGAGGGTGCGGTACGCCCTGCCGTAGGAAAAGGTCGTCAGCAGTCGGACACTGGCGATCCGGTTCAGGTCGACGGACCGTTCGCCGGTCAGGGTGCGCGCGGTCAGACGTGACGACGTGTGCCTGAACGGGGCTTGTTCCTCGCACAGGGTGGGAAGCATGACGAAGCCGCCGATCCCGGCCAACAGGCCGAGCACGATCGGTGTGCCTTCAGGCGCTGCCCCGATCCGGGCGAGTCCGTAGCTGCCCAAGGGCAGCAGAAGGAGCGCGACCGCCAGAGCCGATCCCATTCGCGCACGCGCCACGCTGCGGGTCGTGCTTGCTTCCACTGAACCCCCCTGTTTCTGTCGGCCTGCACCAGCATGCAGGTGCAGGAGATCAGTGTCGGGCAAACGTGGAATCGATGGGTCGTCGCGCGGTCCCGGCCCTGCGCCGCGCCGGGGCGAGGTCCCGGCGCGGCCGGTGTGGCGTCAGATGTTGGCGTAGCCGGGGATGCCGGCCTTGATGCGCTCCATTTCGCGTTCGTCGGAGACGCACTGGAAGTCGTGGCGCGGTGTGTAGCGGGCCTTGCCGGCCTTCACCACGTCGTGGAGCGCCTCCAGCGTCTCCTCCAGCGGCGTCTCGTTGTCGAGGCGGTGGATCATGTAGACGTCGACGTGTCGGTGCCCAGGCGGCCCAGGCTGTTGTCGATCTCAGCCATGATCGCCTTGCGGGACAGGCCGCCGCCGTTGGGGCTGCCGGGGCGCATGGAGTGACGGATCTTGGTGGTGATGACGACGTCGTCACGGTTCGCGAAATCCTTCAGAGCGCGTCCGAGGATCTCCTCGCCCGAGCCGTCATCAGCGACTCCTGGCCCCCGTGACCGCCGCCGTCCGACAACTCCTCGAGGCCTGCGAACAGGCCGGTGAGGTACGCCCCGGCATCGACCCGGTCGACGCCATCATGCTCATGAGCTGCCTGTGGCGTACGCCGAACAGTCCGGAGGGCATCGCCCAGGCCGGCCGCCTGATGGAACTGGCGATCGACGGCTTCCGGCCGTAGCGCGCCGCACGCCGATCGCGGTCCTGTTCCATCGGGTGCGTCCACGGTGAGCCGAGGACCGAGGTCCTCAGTGACCGAGGGCGTGGCGGGTGCGGGTCGTCCTCTTCTCGGACGGCCGGGACAGGAACGCTGTCACTGGGGAAACCGCTCCGGGCGGAAGTCCGCGAGCAACCCGTCCCTCTTCCCGGTGAGGATCTCCGAAGCGAGCAGTCGACCGATCACCGGCCCGAGCGTGATGCCGCTGTGGGAGACCGCCTCGTAGTAGCCCGGCACGGACGGCACCGCTCCCACCGAGGGGAATCCGTCGGCTGGAATGGGTCGGTGGGCCACCCGTGTCTGCGCGATGCGGGAGTTGCCGAGTTCGGGAATGACGCGCCGCGCCGATTCGTGGAGCAGCCGCGCAAGTTCCGTCGGCTCTTCACCTGTGTCGATGAGTGCGTCGATTTCACGGCTGTGGAGGACCATGGACGCATCTCCGTCAGGACGGATCTCGATGTGCGGCGCGTGCATGGCCCGGTGAACCGGGACCTGAGCACAGCCGATACGGGTGACGACGCCGGGTTCCCGGCGCATCGGCAGGTGCCGTGTGATGAGCCCGGCGACCCGGGAGGCGCTGGGTCCTGCTGAGTTCACGACGGCGTCGACGTCGAGACGGCTCCCGTCCGACAGAGTCACTGTCCGGACGCCCCCGTCAGTGGCGATGCCGATGTCACGGACCGCGGTGCCGAACCGGCGTTCGGCACCGGACTCGACGGCTCGGTCGACCAGGCGGCCGACGAGATGGCGGCCGTGCACCCACGCTTCGTCGGGGTAGAACAGCACCGGAGTCCTGCCGGGCACGGTGAGAGCAGGTTCGAGGCGACGGCGCACCTCGTCTCCCGTGTGCACCTCGACCCTGTAGTCCCAACTGGCCAGCAGCTCGGCTGTTTCCAGGAACTTCGCCTCAGCCGCGGGATCGCCGGCCCAGCGCAGATGGCCGCCGGGATGCCACCACGAGTCCGGCCCGATGGTCTCCGCAAGCTCACGGTGAGCCGCCATGCCCGCGACGTTCAGATCGAAGTAGGACCTGCGCACGGTCTTGTTGCTGGCGTTGACCCATGAGAAGGACCAGTTGGTGACCCCTTCGCCCGGCAGGCCCGCGTCGACGAAGACCACATCGGCCCCGTGCCGCGACAAGTTCCAGCCCACACAGGCTCCGAGGACGCCCACTCCGATGACGGCAACACGCAGAGGCCGCTGCTCGGACCCGACGTTCATGATCGCCCCCGGTCACTGATCACCGTCGATGCTCTCGGACCCCGGCACCCACTGCCAAGCAGAGTACGCCGACGACGATGGAGACGGCACTGGGACTCCGTCGGGTGGAGCCGGCAACTCTCGTCCGCCGAGGCCGAGATGGACGCCTCCGGCCCCTCTCCGGTTCACCGAACTCGGCGGTACCCGGCCCTCGTGGCCGACGAGGGCCGACGCATCCGGACGCTGCGAAGAACGGGACTCGCGGATTCCCCCTCCACCGCGAGCCCCGTTCCGCACTCCCGGCTCGATCACCTGAGAGTTCCCGGCGGCCCGTCGCCTCGGCCCGGCGGCGCGCCGCACTCAGCATTGAGTGCTGAGTCCTCAGCGCTGATAGATGGTGTGCACGCCCCTGGCCATCCTCGTGCAGTGACCTCCGTTGCCGAGGCCCTCGCGCACCCAGATCGTCCGTACACTCGACGCGAAGGTGTAGCCGCCACCGGGACCGATGGACTTCCCGTTCTTGCTGCTCGTGTACACCCACTCGTCGCGAGTGCCGCCGTCGGCGTACTTGGCGTGGATCTGCACGCAGGCCGCCTTGTGGTCGTACTTGGTGTCGTACAGCGTTCCGTCCACCATGATCCGGCCGTTGTCGAGGGCACCCCTGTGGCCGTGCGCCCACGCTCCCGCGATGTCCGACGCGTGGTGCGAGGCGGTCCACGCCTTGAACGGCCCGCTGAGCGGAGCGGCGTGCGGATTCATGCCGGCCGTCGAGGCGCTCGCTGAGGGCGCGACGGCCAGGCCGGCGCCGAGCGCAGCGGCGGCTGCGGCAAGGACGACTCGCTTTCGTGCGGTGCTGCTTCGTGCGTACATGTTGGTGCCTACCTCCCCGTGTCGGCAGGCGGGTCCGGCGTGTGCCGTGTCAGGCGTGCGCCGTGCCGCCCGGCTCGTGTTCTTGCGTCATCGACCGTGCCGGGCCGGCCTTCGATCTCGCAAGAGAGGCCGGGCAGCGGGGAAAAGGCCGGGACGTCCGACACGCTGACCTGTGAAAGGACGGTGCGGTCTGGCACGGTGCCGGGACGGCGCGGGACACGCGGTGAGACATTGGCCAGCCAGGGAAGACGAGGCCGGGGCGAGGGATGCTGATGAGCCGATGGCGGCCTTTACGGGTCGAACTCCCTCGTCAGGTGAGCCGGTTGGTCGAAGAGCTGCGGCTGTACAAGGACCGTGCGGGGCTGAGCCTGGCCTCGCTCGCCACCAAGACCGCTTACAGCACTACGTCTTGGCACCGCTACCTCAACGGACGCAAGCTGCCCCCGTGGCGGGCGGTCAAGCTGCTCGGCCAGCTGGCCGACGCGGACGAGGGGCGGTTACGCGTCCTGTGGGAGTCGGCTGCGGTGGCCTGGCAGGACGGGACCACCGGACTCGCCGGGTCCGGTGCAGGGGAGGACGTGCCTTCTCCCGGGCCGACGAAGGGAGCCCCGGCACCGCCTGGCCCGGCCGAATCCATCCCTCCCCCCGAAAGCGGTCTCGGGAGGGCGGTCGCCGCTGTCGTCAGCCGAAGAAGGGTGTCTGTCGGTGCCGTCGTCGGAGCCGGCGCCCTGTGCGCCGTCCTGGCCCTCGTCCACCCCTGGACCGGTGGCCCCGGCAGACCGGTCGTGCCGCGTGGGGCACCGCCGGGTGCACCGACGTGGCCGTGGCCGCTGCGTTCGTCGGACGCAGGGGCTGCGGGAGTGGGCTGCCGCGGTCACGCCTGCCAGGGACAGGACCCCTACCGAGAGAGGTGCGACCGCTTCAGCACGGTCGTGCACGCGCTGCGCACCAACGGGACCGTCCTCACCCTCCGGTACAGCCCGGCCTGCCACGCGGTCTGGGCCGAGGCGGGACCGGCCCGGGGAACGGAGCGGCTGCTCGTCGCCGCCCAGGGCGCCGCGACCCAGCACGCGCGTCCCGAAGCCTCGCGCACGGCGATGACGGTCGCAACTCCGCGGGGAGCGCTGGCCTGCGTCGTGGTCTCGCATGGAGAACACCGCTCGGACCGCTCGGACGGCGGGGCCGATCAGTCCCTCGATCACCAGCTCTGTGTGACGGAGCACGACAGCTGGGTGGAACCGGTCAGCGGCGGCAGCTCGTCAGGGTGACCTCGTTCGTCCGTAGCCCGCGGAGGAGACCCGCGTCATACACCTCGTACACCCCACCGCGGCCACGGAGCAGGGGCAGGGTGTACGTCTCACCGCGGTACGCCGTCCACGGCGGCGCCGATACGAGCCTTCGGGCCGCGAAGCCGAAGGTGGCCGACCCGACGATCCCGTCGGCGCCGAGGCCATGGTTGGTCTGCCACGTCCGGGTCGCCCTGCTCGTGGCGGCATCGAACGCGCAAGTGATCCCCGAGCTGGGCAGGTAACCGTCCGCCCACAAGATCGCCTGCCACAGCCCGACCAGATCGCTGCGCGGTATCCGGCCCTCCTCCAAGAGCGGTTCCTCGCTCCAGTCGTCGGCGAAGGCACCGGAACCGGTCACATACGTCGCGTGATCGGCGGATGGCGCGCTCGCGGCGCAGGTCGCAGCGAAGACGACCGAGCAGACGGCGGCCGACAGGGCCGCCCGTCGGCCGACGCCGCCATGCGAGTTCATAGCACCGTCATACCCCGGTCCCCGACACTCCGTCATCGCTTTGGCTCGATCCGCCCCACAGGGGGCCTGCTCGGGACTGCGCTTCCAGAAGGGTGGGGAGCTATGACGGATGAGAGCCACCGAGGTGGAACATGGCTGACTGGAAACCGCTTCCCGACACGCTCGAACCTGACCTGCGCGCCCTCGTGGAGCAGTTGCGACGGCTCAAGGACCGCAGCGGCCTGAGCCTGGCCGCGCTGGCCGAGCGCACGCTGCACAGCAAGTCGTCATGGGAGCGGTATCTGAACGGCAAGTCACTGCCTCCCCGGCAGGCCGCGGACGCGTTGGCACGAATGGTCGGCGCGGACCCGGCGCGGCTCGCTGCGCTGTGGGAGCTGGCGGCACGGGCCTGGAGCCGACAGGGCTCGCCGGAGCGGCGGGAACGGCCAGATCCCGCCGCTCCACCCAAGCCCGCCGCGGCCGCCGAGCATGTCGCCTCTCCTCAGCCCGCAGCGGCGGGTCCGTCCTCCGAGACCCCGGCGGAGACCGATGACCCACGGTTGCCGGCCGACACGATCACGGGCCTGCCGCGCAGAACACTCCCCGACAAGCCGTGGACCGACTGGGCCGCCCGCCGCTGGATCGTACTGGCCGCCGCTATGGTGCTCGTCATCGGCGGGGCCACCATCGCGCTGCGGGCGACACACCCTCCCAGGAGTTCGGGCGAGACCCAGCGGTCTTCCCCCACGGGCGGTTCCGGCAGGAACCGGCTCGACATCACTTGCTTCGAGCAGAGCTGTACCGGCAAGGACCCGAAGACGGAGGGATGCGGCGACCCCTGGACCTCCGCCCTCACCAAGGTCCACGGCGTCTACGTCGAGTTGCGCTACAGCGACTCCTGCAAGGCCGCCTGGGCACGCATCAGTTGGGGAGGCGTGGGCGACATAGCACGTGTCGTGCCCACGAAAGGCGCGACGCAGCAGGACACGGTGCACTATGACACCGACGTCTACAGCCCCATGGTCGCGGCCGACACGCCGTCCGACGCAAGAGCCTGCACCATCCTTACCTCCGGTGCGCACGGCTGCACCGACCCAGGCGGCACGATACGGCTCACCCCACCGTCCGAACCTCCCATCTCACCTTCCTCACACGGTCGTTGAGGCCGGGGCGGCCGCCCGGCCAGGGTGATGAGCGACCGGTCATTCCGTGACGGCGGTGGGTTCGTCGTCCCAGGCCAGCGAGGACATCTTCCATCCTGACGGCGTGCGGAGGAACTGCGTGGTCTTGCAGCCCCCGCCCTCGAACCGCTTGCCGTGCCGGTAGCCGGACTTGCGGTATTCGCTGAACCGGTGCGCGATCGATCCGAAGATCTCGGTCCGCTCGGAAACCTCCCGTTCGGTGAACTCGGTGAGTGTCCCGTCGGTGAGCATCTTCTGCCGTGGCTCGATGAACGCGTCGAGGTCGTAGACCACGGGTTCGTCCCCGACGTTCGCGATGATCCTTCCCTGCGGGATGAAGACGTCGCGGATGACGCTGAGGTCGGGGTGGCGGTCGCCGGTGTTGGTGAAGGCGCCGACGAACACGTCCATCAGCCGGTCGAGCTCGGCCAGGACGGCGGACTTGGACTCTTCCTGGACAGACGGCCATTCCTCCGAAAGGACCGACCAGACCTCGCTGTCCTGTCGCACCCCTTGATACGGATAGCGCTGCCGGAGCACGCCGTCGCGGGTCATGCCCAATCGGCGTGCGACGTCGGTGCTGCGGGTGTTGCCTGCCGCCGCCCACCATTCGACGCGGCTCATTCCGCGTTCCCGGAAGGCCCAGTCGATCAGCATCCGGCAGGCTCGGGTCACCAGGCCTCGTCCCTCCCCGGCCTGCTCCAGCCAGCATCCGATCTCGCAGACGCCGGCGGCGCTGTCGAATCGAGTGAACATGACGCCGCCGACCAGGTCGCCGTCCAGCCATATGCCGTAGATCCGGCCGGTGTCCGCGGCCAGACGGTCGGCGTAGCGCTGCAGGGTGGCCGTGGCCGATTCGAGGTCGGTGCTGAACGTCGCCCAGGGGATCCACGGGTCCACCGTGACCCGGGCGCGATCGATGTGGGCGAGGAACTCCTGCGCCTGCCAAGGCTCCAGGGGACGGAGCTGGGCATGGGTGCCGAGCGGCTGGATGAACATGGGAGTCCCTTCTGTGGGTGCATAACAAGCGTTCGGTACGTAAGCTAGCACCATGCCACCCGCGCCCGGAGACCGTGAAGCCCGCCGCAAAGACGTATCCGAGGCCGTGTGGCACGTCCTCGCCGACAAGGGGTTCGGCGGGCTGACCCTGCGTGCCGTCGCCACGGTCATGGGTGTCTCGACCGGGATGCTCATGCACTACTTCCCGACCAAACGAGCCCTGATCACGCACGCCTTGGACCTGCTGGAGCAGCGCACCGCGGAGAGGCCCCGCCGCGCGCGTCCCGGCGCGGGCCTCGCCACCGTGCGCGCCATGCTCCTGGACATCCTGCCGCTGACGCCGGGCGACATCGCCCGCAACCGCATCTGGGTCAGCTCCTGGGACCTTTCCCTCGCCGACGGCGAGCTGACCACGCAACAGGCCGACCGCTACACCCGGCTGCGCTCGACGATCCGCCCGCACATGGAAGCAGCACGTGATCTCGGCGAACTCCCCGCGACCGCCGACCCGGAACAACTCGCGGCCGCCGCCGTCGCCTTCACGCACGGACTGGTCGTCCAGGCCCTCTTCGACCCGGGCAGATTCCCCGAGGACGTACAGGTCACGATCCTCGACGACTTCCTCGCCTCGATCGCGTTGCCCCGATGACGGCCGAGACGTGGCGGCGACCCGAGCCTCACCGGCAGAAGGCATCCGCTGCCTTGTCGCAGAGGACTGCTCCGTAGGGTGACCCGCTGTGCTTCGACCTTTGATCACGGCCGGCGCTCCGGCGTTCACGCCGAGGGCGAAGGCCGTCCGGGAACCGCTCCGACCCGCAGGTGAGCCCGGGGCCGAACCGGCGTGACCTTGAGCCTCGCGTCGTCAGGATCTGCTGCGGGTCCGTGCGGCCGTCCACAGGGCGATCCGGGTGCGTGAGCGCAGGCCCAGTTTGTCGCGGACCTTGTCCAGGTGGGTGGCGACGGTGCGTTCCGAAAGACCGAGGCACTCCGCGATCCGGCGATTGGTCAGCCCTTCGGCGACGAGTTCGGCGACCCTGAACTCCCTTGCGGTGAGAGGGGACTGGTCCACGGCGACGGCCGTGACGTCCGTCGCCGCACGACGGTCGCCGCTTCCCGTCCGTAGGGCGTACGCGACGAGCCGGTCCCCGCGCAACTGGCGACCACTGCTGACAGCCGCGTCCCGCGCGGTCGATGACAGCCGGGTCCGCGCACGAGCCGCCGTCAGTTCCACCCGTCTGCGCCATGGGTCCTCCGGCTCGGTGTCCAGCCGGCTGCGGGCCTGCGCGCTCGCCTCGTACAACCGCAGGGCTCGCCGCATGTCACCGCTCTCGGCGGCCACGAGGGCCAGGCCCTCGATCGGGTACAGCGCGTGGAAACTCGCCTCGGGGACGATCCGGAGCACCTCGTCGAACAGTGCCTCGGCACTGTCCAGCCGCCCCAGGGACAGCCGTACGGCACCGGCGGTGTGCAGCGCGGCAGCGGTCCGGCTCCAGTGCGCCTGTGACCTGAGTACCGGAAGACAGCGAGCCATGAGCACGTCGGCCTCGGCCTCATCGCCGGCCTGGAGCAGGGCCCAGGCGAGGTGATGGGTGCACCATGCGGTGTCCTGCGGTCGGCCGAGCGCGGAGACGACACGCAGGCACTCGCGCAGGTCCGCGACGGCGGCAGGGAACTCGCCGCGGCACAGTCGTGCCGCCGCCCGCGCGTCCAGGGCGTTCGCGAGACCGGCGGGGTGGTCGCGCATGCGTTCCTGGCGTACCGCCTGCTCACCCAGGCGCAACGCTCCTGCCAGGTCGGCCTGTTGACAGGCCACGCGCGTGGCGAGCGCCGCCACCGCGCCGCCGAGGACGGGTTCGGAAGGGTCCCGCACAAGTCCGTCCAGCAGCGGGCGGGCCGCCGAAGGCTGCTCCTGCTGGTAGTGCACGCGGGCCAGTTCCAGGGCCAGCCGGTCGCGCAAGGCGCCGTCGCGGCAACCGGTGTCGGCCAAAGCCGCCGCGAGATTGTCCCGTTCGGCGGTGAGCAGTCCGCCGGCCTGGTCGGCGAACACCTCGCCACCGGTGCGTTCCGCGAGACCATTCAGCCACTCCAGGGCCCGTCCCCGTACTGCGTCCAGCTCACCGGACGCCACCAGACGTTCCATGGCGCAGGCACGCACGGCGCTCAGCTGACGGAACCGCGCGGGATGTGCGTCGCCGGGCAGCCGCACGATCAGCGACTTGGCCTCAAGCGCACACAGGACGCGCAGAATGTGGCGGGGCACGACACCGTCGCCGGTGCAGACAGCCTGCGCCGCCCCCGTGTCGAATCCGCCGACGAGTACCGCGAGACGCCGGAAGACCGCCTGTTCCGCCGGTTCGAGCAGGCGATGGCTCCAGTCGATGGCGGCGGTCAGTCCGTCGTGGCGACGGGGGCCGGTCCTGCTGCCGTCGGTCAGGAGCGACAGCTGGAAGAGCCGGTCGTCCAGCCCGTCGAGGATGTCGCCCAGTGGGAGCGTGCCGACGCGGCGCGCCGCGAGTTCGACGGCCAGGGTCAGACCGTCGAGTCGGCGGCATATCTCGGCGACGGTCGCACCGTTGCCCGCCTGGAGCGTGAAGCCGGGTGCGCGGCTGGTGGCGCGCTCGACGAACAGCCGGACGGCATCGAAGCGCAGAAGGGTGGCAGGGTCGTCCTCGGTGCCGGTCGGTGGCAGGGACAGTTCCTCGACCCGGAACACGGTCTCGCCGGGAACCCGCAGCGCCTCCCGGCTGGTGGCCAGGATCCGCAACCGGGGGCAGCGGCTCAGCAGGGTCGCGGCGAGCTGTGCGCACGGCTCGGCCAGATGCTCGCAATTGTCGAGGATCAACAGGCGCGAGGTGCCGTCGATCGCGCGGGCCAGGGCGTCGGTGCCGGATCGCCCGGCCCGCTCGCCCACACCCAACGCGGTGGCCACGGACAGCGCGAGTGGGGCGCTGTCGTGCAGCGAGTCGAGTTCGACCACATCCACCCGAGCGTGGCGCCGGTGCAGCCCTTTGGCGAACTCCAGCGCCAGCCGTGTCTTGCCGACGCCGCCGGCGCCGGTCAGCGTGAGCAGACGCGACGTCCTCAGCAGGGCGCGCAGGTCGGACAATTCCTTTCGACGCCCCACGAAGGAGTCGAGCGCCGACGGCAGCCCACGGCCCGGATCCGGTGGGGAGGCAGCGGGCGTGGTCGGCCGCTGCCTCCCGGAACCCGCGCGCGTCGAACGCTGTCGGAACGCCCGTTGCCGGCATGCGTTGGAGCAGTACCTGGCCGGCCTGCCGCTGTGTGGTCCGGCGGCCAGCGCCGCCCCGCATGACTCACATGTTCGATGCCGGGTCATTCCCGATTCCTGGCCGCGGGCTCCCTGGGCGAAACCCTCCGGCCGCATCGGCCGGCCGCCCTGGTGGGGTGTGCGTGCCTCAGGGCGTTGCGGCGGGATCGACCCCGAGTACGACGGCGCCCGTCACTCCCTTGCCGACGTCGCTGCCGGCCTGTGTGACGGTGAGCACGGTTGAGGATCCGCCGTTGCGGTATATGCCGTCCCTCGCGTTGAGGGTTCGGCCGGCCGTGTTGTTCCGGTAGGGCGTCAGGGCGGCGATCTTCGTGTTGTAGGTCTCGGGGAAGTAGAGCTGGCCCGTGTGGGAGACGTGGCCTCCGTGGTACGTCCCGTTGGAGACGGTGCCGCCGGCATGGGTCTTGACGTGGATGTGGAGCGCGCGGCCGACGTACCAGCCGGGGTAGACGGTGGTGAACTCGGCGACGCCGGTGGAGTCGGTCAGCTGCACGCCCCGCAGGAAGGTGGTGTCCGGGGTGGAGCCGCCCGCGACATAGCCGGAATACACGCCGAGCGCGTCGCAGTGCCAGATGTCGACCGCCGTGTTGGGCAACGGGAAGCAGGTCGCGATGTCGACGACCGTCACGCGGAGGGTGAGCGGCACACCAGCCTTGCCCTCGGTGATGTTCTTGCGGACCGTCTCCAGATCCAGATAGTAGGGCCCTTCGGTCTGTTCGGGCGTCAGGACACAGGCAGCGGCCGGCGCGGCGGTGGCTCGAGGGGTGCCGCCTCGGTCCTCGGCGGCCGCCTGCGAAGCCGCGAATCCGAGGGCTGCCACGCCGAGAGTCGCGCCGCCCAGGGTGGCGATGACGGATCTGCGGGTGGCGCCGGCCTGCTCGGCGGGGTCGTGGTGGGGGGTATCAGTCATGCCGCCACGATGGCGCGTGCGGCGATCGACGGGATCGGTCGGACGACCCACGGATCGAGCGCGTTACGAAACCCTCCGCGTGGCCGTGTCCGCCCCGGGTGTGGGCGGGGGAGCAGGGTGATCCGCGGCGGCTGATCCGCCACGCGCGCGTTTCCCCGGGCGTTCGCAGCCGGCCACGGGGTCAACCGCGCTTCTCTCGACATGTCCTCGACCAGCGCGCCGAGTCGAGGGGTGAGGACACGGCGAAATACCCTCAGTCCCGAACCGGGTGCCGGGGCCTGTACGACCCACCCCCCCCATGACCGCGAGTCCCTCACGATCGATCCGCGTCCGGCCCATCGAGGCCGGTCGTAGCCGGAGGTACGGACAACAACGCCGGCCCGGTCCGGACGGCGGCGTCCGGCGGGCGCCGCACGATGCGGCCCCCCAGCACGTCTCGGCGCGCACCGCACGGTGCCGACCGCCTGTCGGTCACTCGGTGCGCAGTGCTGTGGCCGTGCGGACCTCGGCAGCCCAGCCCGCCGGGACCATCGCGCCCAACAGTGCGACGAGCACGCCGGCCAGGCCGAGCAGCAGCAGTTGCGGGAGGTCGTACACATCGAGGACCGAGGGCGGCAGGCCGGTGCCCGCGGCTTCTCCCATGACCGGCAGCACGTAGCCGTGCAGCGCGAACCCGGCCGGGACGCCGATCAGCCCGCCGACGACACCGATCCCGGCCACCGAGGCGAGTACGAGCCCGACCGTCTGACGCGGAGACATGCCGAGGGCCTTGCACACACCCAGGTCGTGGACGCGCTCGCGGGTGTCCAGCACCACGGAGTTGAGCACTCCGAGGCCTGCCACGGAGACCAGCATCAGGGTGAGCAGCGCGGCCATCGCCTCCAGGAGCACGATCATGTTCTCTCCCTCCGGGGCGGATTCGGCGAAGGCGTCGCCGCCCAGTGGCTCGACCACCTGGCCGAGCTTCTGCGCGTAGCCGGCGGGGGAGATCCCCGACTCGACCTCGATGTGGAAGGCCTCCGGCTGCGCCTTGGCGAAGCTGTCGAGATCCGCGTGGACCCGCATGCCGTCGTCCGACGTGTCGAATGCCTCGCCGACGATCCGCAGGCTCACGGTCTCCTTCTCGAACGTCACGCGCACCGTCTCGCCGATCCTGGTGCCCGTCCTCTCCAGGAAGCGGGTGGGCACCACGACCTGGCCCCGCCCGGAGAGCCAGTGCCCATGGATCATCTCGTAGCTGCCCGGACGGGAATCGCCCTGGTAGAGCATGGCGCGGACGGTGCCGGAGATCCCGGACACCCTGGCGTCCCCCATCGCCGTGCCGTAGTACGAGGCGGTGCCGGGCTGCGCCGCGATCGCGGCACGCACCGCGTCCGGATCGGCCGACGACTGCCCCTGGTTCGCCCCCGCGGCGGCGGGCGCGCGCTCGGCGCCGGCCGCCGGCGGCTTCTGCTTCTTCTCCACCGGGCGCGGCCCGGGACCCGAGTCGGGTCCGCCGCTGATGGCGGTGACATCGGCGCGGTTCTCGGGATCCTGCGCGCCGGCCACCGCGTTGAGGGACTGGGTCAGTCCCACCGCGAACGTCGCGGCCACCGTCCCGAACGTCACCGCCAGCACCATCGCGAGGGCGCGCACGGGGTGGGCGAAGGGGCTCGCGAGACCGTATGTCAGCGGCCTGGGCAGCGGGAGCCGCCCGGCCGCGCGATGCGCCCACTGACCCCGCGCGGTGCGCGGCGCCCTGCCGACGGCGATCGCCTCGACCGTACGCAGCCTCCCGGCCCGCAGCGCGGGCACCAGCGCCGCGACCCCGACCACGAGCAGCGCGCAGGCGGGCACCACGACATCGACCCACCAGGCCACCGAGAGCGACACCGTTCCGTACACGGACTCGGTGTCCGCCAGCAGCGGCACGGCCAGCAGGTTGCCGAGGGCGACCCCCAGCGCGATGCCGGCCGCGGCCGGGATCAACGCCTGTGCCACGTAAGCCCGTACGACCTCACCCGGGGTGAACCCGATGGCCTTGAGGATGCCGATCCGGCGCAGGCTCGTGCCCACCGTGCCGCTGATCACGCTACCGACGATGATCACCGACATGACGATGCCGAGCACTCCGAAGGCGAACAGGAAGGGGATCGTCGCTGCCGCGCCCTGATCGGCGGCGCGCTTGGTGTCCAGCCACGACTGCGTACCGATCAGCGACCCCTTGGGCAGGGCGGTGGTGAGCTTCCTGCGGTCGTCCGCGATCTGGGACTTCGTCGCCGCGGAGCCGAAGCGGTAGAGCATCTGGCCGGTGAGGCCGGTGTCCCCGGTCGCCAGGGACCTGACCTGGGCGGGGGTCGCCCAGACCTCGGCGCTGTCGCCGGCCGACAGCGCGAAGCCGACGACGGTCAGCGTCCGCGCGCTTGCGGCGTCGGAACTCTTCAGCGTCGAACCGAGCTCGAGGAACTGGCCGGAGAAGTCGGAGGACAACACGATCTCGCCGGGCTTACGCGCCCACCGGCCCGACTTCAGGTCCAGTTCGTCCACGTCCTTTCCCGGGCCGGGCCGTCCGACCAGCGTCAGCGCGGGAAGGTGTCCGCCGTCCGGGCCCACCGGTCTGATCGTCGTGGACGGGAACGGTCCCGCGCTCGCCGTGACCCCCTCCACGCGGCGGGTGCTCGCCAGCTGTGCCGCGCTCACCCGGTCCGGGTCGAACTCCGCGGTGAGGTGCGCCCCGTGCTGCCGCGCGAAGGCATGGTCGAAGGGAGCGTTCGTGGCGACCATCAGGGACCCGGCGACCACGGCCGAGGCCACCGCCATCATCGTCGCCACGGCGATCACCAGCGTCTGGACGCGTCGCCTGCCGACCCCGGAACGCACGACACGCCCCAGGGCACCGCTGCCGAACCGCCTCATCGGACAGCCTCCGCGTGCGTGTCGACCGCGACGCGGCCGTCGACGAGATGGATCGTGCGCCGCGCACACGCCCGGGCCAACTCCAGGTCGTGCGTGACGAGGACGACGGTCTGGCCGCCGCGGTGCAGGTCGACGAGCAACTCACGTACCTCCTGACCCGAGGCGCTGTCCAGCGCGCCGGTCGGTTCGTCGGCGAGCAGCAGAGCGGGCCGGTTCACCAAGGCCCGTGCCACCGCGACCCGTTGGCGCTCGCCACCGGACAGTCGTCCCGGGTAGGCGCGGGCGTGCTTCTGGATTCCCAGCACGTCCATCAGCTCCCCGGCACGGGATGCCGCCGCCCGCCGGGCGGTCCCGGTCAACTGGGCGGGAAGCTGGATGTTGTCGGCGACGGTGAGGTCGTCGAGCAGATTGAAGAACTGGAAGACCATACCGATCCGTTCGCGGCGGAACCGGGCCAGCGCGTGCTCGCTCAGCCGGTCGATGCGCTGCCCGGCCACCGTCACCGTGCCCTCGGTCGGCCGGTCCAGACCGGCGACGAGGTTGAGCAGCGTGGACTTGCCGCTGCCCGACGGACCCGTCACGGCGAGAGCCTCGCCCTCGGCCACCGCGAGGTCGACCGGTCCGAGCGCCGCGGCGTCGGCGCCGCCGTACCGCTTCGCGACGCCCTCCAGTTCGATCACCTGAGTCATGAGTGGGTCCGTCCTTCGTGGTCGGGAAGCCGATGCCCTGTGCGGGCCCGGTGAACGTACGGGCGGACGTCTCGGCGGCGCGTCGGCCGTGGCACCGACATACGGCCCTCCCCGCGGAGGACCCGGCCACGGGGTCATCCTCGAGGAGTACTCCTGGCGGACAGGTGCGCCGGTCACGCAGGTGGACGCGGAGGCGCGCAGCGGGGCCACACAATGTGCGCATGGAGAAGGAGGAGCCGTGCGGGCGGCCGCGCGAGGCGTTGTGGGCGGGCTCATGGCGAGAGCGGGCCGGTGACGTGCTGCGGCCGGGCACGTGGTGGGCACACGTCCGCGACGCGACACGGCCCGAGGGGGAGCCCGCCCAACTGTCGCGGCGGGCAATGCGCGTGGACGTGGTGCTGGCGGTTCTGCTGACCGTCGTCGCGCTGATCGTGGCCGCGCGCTATCCCGGCGACGGGCCGGTACGCATCAGCTCCAAGGCCGTCGTCGAGAACCGGGGCACGATCCCGTCCCCGCCGGCCATTCCCCGTCCAGGGGTCGTGTACGAGCCGGAGCGCTCCGCGCCCTGGGCCCTGGTCGTGCTGTCGGCGCTGCCGCTCGTGGCCAGGCGCAGGTATCCGCTGCTCGCGTTCGGGGTGGTCGCCGCCGCCGCTCTGGCCATAGGCGACCGCGTCTCCTGGATCAACGTGCTGACCTGCAGTATCGGCGCGTACGGGGCCGTCGCGCACAGCCGTTACCGGACGCGGGCGATGGCAGCGCTGATCGTCGCCGCCGTGCTGGCCGGTGTCGCGTTCCGGGATTCGGACCCCGTGCTCCCCGGCTGGTCCAGCCCCGCCGTCGTGCTCCTGGTCGTCGGGGTGCTGGCCAGCCTCGTCCGGTTCGGGCGCCTGCGCCTGGAGGCCAGCCGAAAACGTTTCACGGACCTGCAAGAGGCCCAGGAGAAGGCCATGCGCCGGGCCGTCGAGGAGGAGCGCGCCCGGATAGCCGCCGAACTCCACGACGTCGTCACCCACAATGTGAGCGTGATGGTCATTCAGGCGGGCGCGGCGCGCAAGGTGATGGACGCGGCCCCGGAGCGGTCCAAGCAGGCACTGCTGGCGGTGGAGGCCGGGGGCCGCGCCGCCATGGCCGAACTCCGTCATGTGATGGGCCTGCTCGCGAGCCCGGCCACGGGCGCCGACACCCCCGCCGACGGTCTGGAACCACAGCCCGGCCTCGGGCAACTCGATGCCCTCGCCGAACGAGTACGGGCCGCCGGCACACCCGTGGACCTGACCGTGTCGCTGCCTGCCGGACCGCTGCCCCCCGGGATGGAACTCACGGCGTACCGCGTGGTCCAGGAGGCGCTCACCAACACGATCAAGCATGCGGCGGGCGCCGGTGCGACCGTGGCTATCGGCTTCGCCGGCTCCTGGCTCGAGATCGAGGTCACCGACACGGGAGCCGTGCGCGACTCGCCAGCCGTGGACGGCAACGGCCGGGGACTGATCGGGCTGCGCGAGCGGCTCGCGCTCTACGGCGGCGAGCTCACCGCCGGACCGACGCCCACCGGTGGCTACCGGGTCACGGCCCGCATCCCGTGGGAGGCGGTGTGAACGCGCCTGCCCTGCGCGCCGTCATCGCGGACGACCAGGCCCTGGTCCGCACGGGCTTCGGGATGATCCTGGCCGCCGACGGCATCGAGGTGACGGCCGAGGCGGCGGACGGCGCCGAGGCGGTCGAGGCCGTCAGGCGCACCCGGCCCGACGTCGTCCTCATGGACATCCGGATGCCGCGGATGGACGGCATCGAGGCCACCCGCCGCATTCTCGGCAGCGGCCTCGACGGTTTCGACCGCACCCGGGTCATCATCCTCACCACCTACGACCTCGACCACTACGTGTACGCGGCGCTCACCGCCGGAGCGAGCGGCTTCCTGCTCAAGGACGTCACCCCCGAGCACCTGGTGGCCGCCGTGCGCCTCGTGCGCTCCGGCGACGCCCTGCTCGCACCCACGATCACCCGCAGGCTGATCGAGCGCTTCGCCCACCGCCAGGAGTCCCCGCGGGTCCGCGTCCACCCCGACCTGTCCGGGCTGACCCCGCGCGAACTGGAAGTGCTGCGCCTGCTGGCGACCGGCCTCAGCAACGCCGAACTCGCGGACCGCCTCTGCCTCAGCCCGACCACGGTCAAGACGCATGTCGGCCGCATCCTGTCGAAGCTCGATCTGAGGGACCGCGTACAGGCCGTCGTACTCGCCTACGAGAGCGGCCTGATCTCCCCGCAGGGTCCGCTCGGAGCGGGCTGACGGCCTGGCACCGACCGGGTCGCGAGGTCGGTGTGTCCCGTCGAGGAGCGCCCCGGCTTCGAGTGCGGACGGTCGTGCCGCAGGTGATTGAGGGTGACCACCGGCCGGTCGACGAGGAGTAGTTGATGCCGGGCACCGGCTCCTGCCGCTGCCGCACATCGCCTCGAACGGGGACAGGCTCCGCCCTCAGCCCCATCGACCATGCGAGGCACAGACCCGCCGGGCATCCCACTCTCCAACCCCACGGATCCGCACGATCCAACCGACACCTCGTCACCCACGACCGACGTAACAGGGCACGGAGCATCGCCAACGGCACATACGACCACGAGCACGTCGACACGCTCCCGGTGGCGGTACGCGCCCGGAGCGCGAGCGGGCTCCGCGCTCTACGATCACCCAGTACGGCTGGGGGGAGTGGGGAATGATCGAGGACATCGAGGGCGCGGCGTCAGCAGTGGTGTTGCTTGCGGGAGGGGCGCCGCTTCGGAGCACGCTTGTTGTCGCCGACCCGGGTGACTGGCTGGCGCTGGACGCAGGTGTGCGTGAGGTGGCCTGGCGTCACTCGCCATTCTTGCCGGAGTGGGAGCGCGGCGCCCCGCTGCCCGTGGATCCGACTCGGCTGGACGAGCCCCGGCTCGCGCTCGCGCTCTGCCACCGCGACGGGCGGATCCGTCAGGCGGCGCTGCGCTCGGCGGTGCGTCACCCCGGTCTGCTGCCGTTGATCGTGATCCGCTGTGCCGACTGGGTCGGCCCCGTGCGCGAGCGTGCCCGGGAACTGCTGCGCGCGGTCTTGGATGTGGACGCGGCGGTCGACCTCGCGCCGCTCATCCTCCGTGTCGGCCGCCGCGACAGAGGCGCCTTCGGCGTCGATGTGCTCGGCCAGGTCCTGCGGGGGGCATCTGCTGGTCGGCTTGCTCCTCTCCTGGCTGCTCCGGACCGCTACGTCCGTCGGTTCGCGTACCGGCTGGCCGTCGAGGGCCGTCTGTTCCGTCCTGCCGAGCTGGCCCGCACTGCCGCCCGGGACGAGGACACTGTGGTCCAGGACCTGTGTGCCACAGCGGCGCTCGCGGCTCTGGGGGATGAGCAGGCGGACGAGGATGTGCTGTCTCCACTGCTGGCCGCGCGCAACCCGGGCACCCGTGCGGCCGGGGTCACCGCGTTGCGGCGCGCGGGGCGGTCGGAGCAGGCGGAGTCGTATCTCGGCGACCGGTCCGCCCTCGTACGCGCCTGCGCCCGGTATGTCCTGCGGCAGTTGGGAGGCGATCCGGCGGCCTGGTACCGAGAGCGGTGCAGGGCACCGGACGATCCCGAGTTGCCGCCCGGTGCGGTGATCGGGCTGGCCGAGTGCGGGAACCGTGCGGACACCGGGCTGCTGCGGCCGTTGCTCGCGCATCCGGCACCCGGGGTGCGGGCGCGGGCGGTGGCCGGACTGAGGGCACTGGACTGCGTGGACGCGAAACGGTTGTGGCCGCTCCTCGACGACCCCGCCGCCGGTGTCGTCCGCGAGACAGCCGTGGCCCTGCTGCCCTCGGCCAAGGAACTGCCCGCCGACCGGCTGCTGGAGCGCACCCGCTCCGACCGGCCGCGGCACGTCCGCGTGGGCGCATTCCGGCTCCTCGACGCGCGTGGCGGCATCGTCGCGCTCCGGGCGGCCGTCGGCCTGTTGGAGGACCCGGATGCAAAGCTGCGTACCTGGGCCGGGCAATCCGTGCAGCGCTGGCATCCGTCGGCGGACGTACGGCGCGGCGACGCGGAGGTGGGGGAACTCCTCGACCGGAGCCGGCACCTCTTCAGCGACCATGTGCTGCGCGTGCGCAAGCGGGAGGCCGGGGTGGACGGCTGAGCGTCCGAGACGGGCGGTGCCACCGGTGGGCTTTGACGCAGAACGATCAGCACGCATCGCCCGCCCCGCTCTCACCCGACGCCCGTCCCCCTGGTCGTGTCCCGCGACTGCCGCCGACGGAGGCACTCTGGTGCGGGAAGCGGATTTCTGGCGGGCCGGGTAAGTGAGCCGGCGCTCCCAGGCGTGGAGAGGGCGTGGAGCAGCTGGAGTTCAGGGATTTCTACCGTGCCAGTCAGGGCGAGTGTCTGCGGACCGTACTCGCGTGTGTCGGGGACCGGCAGCTCGCCGAGGACCTGGTGGCCGACGCGTACACGAAGGCCTGGGTGTCCTGGGCGAGGGTGTCCCGGCATCCTGCACCGCGGGCGTGGATCGTGCGGACGGCGCTCAACACACGAGTGTCGTGGTGGCGTCGGCGTCGCCGCGAGGTCGTCGTCGACGGTGTCGCGGAGACCGCCGCCGTAACGGACCCGGCGGCCTCGGGAGGACTCGACCCCATGCTCCTCGCCGTGCTGCGCGAGCTGCCGCAGCGACAACGGGAGGTTGTTGCCCTGCGGTTCCTGCTCGACTTGGACACCCGGGCGACCGCGAAGGCACTCGGGATCGCCGAGGGGACCGTCACCGCCCATTTGTCGCGAGCCGTCACCACGTTGCGCGGACATCTCGTGACTGCTGAGGAGGGCGAACAATGAGGGACGATCTGAGCGACGTCCGAGGCGTGCTGCAGGAAGCGTTCGGCCAGGTGCGTCTGGACGTTTCCGTGGAGGAGATCGAAGCCAGGGGGCGGAACAGGCGTGCCCGGCGTCGCGTCGTGACGACAGCGGGCGCCTGCGCGGCGGTGGCGGCTCTGGCATTCGCCGTGCCGGGAGCCGGCGGCGGTACCGCCCCGCCGACGCAGGCCGGCGACAGCACCGGTGCGGGCGCGGTCCACGTCCGCACCGCCGCTTACTCCGTGGACACCAAGACGGACGGCACCATCCACGTGACCTGGGACAAGGGCCGCTACTTCGCCGATCACGCGGGCCTCGAACGCGCCCTGAACCAGGCCCGATTCCCCGTACTGATCAAGGTCGGTGAGTTCTGCCGGGGGCCGCACGACGGGGAGTTGGACCCCAGCGGCGTGGGACCGGGCGTCGACAAGGTGATGCGAGGAGAACGCGCCGGCGACGGCCGCGTCACCTTCGTGTTCACGCCCTCGGCCATGCCGAAGGGCAAGCAACTGTTCATCGGCTACCTGGACGCCGAACAACTGCAGGTGACGCACGGGCGTCCGGGATCGGTCGAGCGGCTCGTCCCGACCGACGAGCCGCTGACGTGCACGACGCAGACACCTCCGCGCCATCGCTGAAGGCACGGGGCGGCGCCGGGCCCGACGCCGCCCCGTGCTCCTGCGGCCCGCACCGCCCGAAGGCGCCGAAAGCTCGGTGGTCATGCCCCTGATCCGCCTGGCGTACATACGCCGGAGGGCGGTCCTGGTGACGACCTCGTGGCGACGCCGTGCCGGGAGGGTGCGCGAAGTGGGCGCGGGCCAGGCCACGTGTCCGCCTGCGGGCGCATAGGTCCAGCTCTCCGGCTTCTCCGACACCGGAGCACGGCCGGTACCGGCAGTTCACGGACGCATCGGGGCGTCAGGCGGGCGGGGACTGGTCGTCTCTCGGCTCGCCGGGCAGCGGATCGGTCGTCAGGCCCGCGAGGGCGGCGACGGTCAGCCGTACCGCGCGATCCGTGACCGCGGCGTAGTCGTCTCCTGCTTCCAGCGCTGTGGTCGCGGCGTTGACGACTCCTTGCAGCAGTCGGGCGGTGCGCAGGGGGGCGTCGTCGCCGAGGTCGCTCAGGGCGTCCACGAGCGGGTCGAGCAGGGCCCGGTGTGCCGCGTCGGCGCCTGCGCGCAAGGCCGCGGCGTCCTGGCTGTCGGCGGTGGCCCGGGCGATGCGGTGCTCGCCGTCGCGCACCATCTCCAACTGCACCCTGACATAGGCGGCGACGCGCCTTTCGGGGGTGTCGCCGGCGGCGGCGAGGGCAGCACGGATGCGCTCGGTCCAGCGTGGCGCGGCCTGCCGTACCACCTCGGTCAGCAGCTCGCCGCGGTTGGCGAAGTACTTGTAGACGCTGTTGCGGGCCAGCCCGGTGCGGCGGGCGACCGCCGCGAACGTCACCTCGGCCGCATCGCCCTCGGCGAGGAGCTCGTATGCCGCGTCGAGAAGGGTGGCGCGCTGCTGGGCACGGTGATCGGCGACTGAAGCGGCATGGATCTTGGGCACCCGGTCAGTCTAGAACCCCATCCCACTTAGGGACGCCGCGTCGCCATCATCTAAATTTAGGGACGCTCTGTCCCTATCTTTGGAGAGTGCCCATGTACCTCGCCCTGCTGGAACTGAAAGCGGCCAGAGGCCGCTTCCTGCTGATGGGCAGCGTCGTCGTCCTCGTCGCCGCGCTCGTCGGCATCGTCTCCGGTTTCACCACCGGCCTCGGCGACGACACCGTGTCCGCTCTGCGCAAGCTGCATGCCACCCACGTCGCCTTCGCCGAAGGCACCAAGTCGGACCAGTTCGCGCGCGGCCTGATCGACCAGCGCACCGCCACCGGCTGGACGGGGGAGAAGGACATCGAGGCCACGCCGATCGGCATCGCCATCACCCGCGGTACCACCGACCGCGATGTCGAGATCGACCTCGCCGCCCTCGGTGTGGAACCCGGAGCCTTCACCGATCCCGGCGCCGATGACGGCCACCACCTCGACACGGCCACGCCCCAGGGCATCGTCGTCTCCCGACAGCTCGTGAACGACGGAGTTCGCATCGGCGACACCCTGACCATCGACCGGCTCGGCATCGACCTGAAGGTCGTCGGCACCACGGGCCGGTCCTCCTACGGCCACGTCCCGGTCGCCTACATGAGCACCGACACCTGGCGCCGCATCCGCTTCACCACCCCCGGTGCGCACACCACGTCCCCAGACCTCCCCGCCCAGTACAGCGCGATGGCTCTCAAGGCCCGTGCCGACCTCGGTGACGAGGCGCTCGCCGAGGCCGACCGCCGCCACGGCACCGCGACCGTCCCGCTCGAAGGCGCCTTCGCCGCCGCCCCCGGTTACAAGGGGGAGCGCCTGACCATGACCTCCATCCAGACGTTCCTCTTCCTCATCGCCCCGCTCGTCGTCGGCGCCTTCTTCGCCATCTGGACCGTCCAGCGCACACCGGAACTCGCCCTGCTCCGCGCCATGGGCGCATCCCGCCGCCGCCTCCTGGGCCACACCCTCACCCAGGCCGCCGTGGTCGTCGCCGCCGGTACTGCCCTCGGAGCCGCACTCGCCGCCGCGGTCGGCCTCCTCGTCGGCGAGCAGGTGCCCTTCAGCCTGCCCGCGTCCACCCTCACCACGACCATGGCCGCCGTGGTCCTGGTCGGCCTCGGAGGGGCCGCCCTCACCCTGCGGCGTGTCACCACCGTCGATCCGATGACCATGCTGGGAGCCGCACGATGACCCTCCACCTGAAAGACATCACCGTCACCCTCGGCCGCGGCGCATCCCGCACCACCGCCCTCCAAGGCCTGACCGCCTCCTTCCGGCAGGGCGACCTCACCGCCCTCGTCGGTCCCTCCGGTTCCGGCAAGTCCACTCTGCTGGCCGTCGCCGGCGCACTGCTCCGCCCGGACCGGGGACAGGCCCTCCTCGACGGCACCGACCTGGCCGCCCTCACGGACCGGCAACGCGCCCACGCCCGCCGCACCCGCATCGGCTACATGTTCCAGAGCGGAAACCTGTTGACCGGCCTCACCACCGAGGAACAACTCCTCGCCGCCGCCTCCTTGGCCGGGCACAAACCCCGCACCCTTCGCAGTCAGGCCCGCGAACTGCTCGCCGAGGTCGGACTCGACCACAGGCTTCGTCATCGCCCCGACCAGCTCTCCGGCGGCGAACGCCAACGCGTGGCCCTGGCACGCGCCCTGCTCACCCGGCCCGAACTCCTCCTCGTCGACGAGCCGACCGCCGTCGTCGACCGCACTCGCGCCGAAGACCTGATCGCGCTCATCGCCCGCACGACCCACGAACGCGGCTGCGTCACCCTCGTCGCCACCCATGATCCGGTCGTCGTCGTGGCCGCCGACACCACCCAAGACATGCTGGACCACGCGTCCGCAGCCACTGCCTGAACGCAGGGTCAGACACAGACCGCCCCGTACGGCTGCGGGATCACTCGGAGTCGGGCTCCTCGTACGGAATCCGGCTCAGGTGGATGACCTCGCCCAGGGTGCCCCACTCGTCGCCGCCCAGCTTGGTGAGAGGGCGCAACAGGGTGCTGCTGGGACGGTCGTCGGCGAGGAAGTCCCGGTCCGCCGCAGCGTGGACCACGCGTCCGAAGACGAGAGTGGAGTTGCCCATCCGCAAGGTGGTGTGCGAGCGGCACTCCAGGACCACATGAGATGCGGCCACCCTGGGTGGCCGCACGCACCTGCTGGCTTCGCGCTGGATGCCGGCGGTGTCGAATTCGCTGACGGACCGGGGGAAGTCGATGGCGGTGGCGTTGATCATGTCCAGGAGCGGCTCGGACGAGAAATTGACGACGAACTCTCCGGTGTCCTCCACGTTGCGCAGGGAGTCCTTGCGCCCGATCGAGGTGAACTGGACGATCGGGGGGTCGGTGCTGGCGATACTGAAGAAGGAGTGCGGGGCGAGGTTCTCGGTGCTTCCGTCCGAGGTGATCGTGGAGACCCAGGCGATCGGGCGAGGAACGACGACGGACGTCAGAAACCTGTAGAAGACCGCCCTGTCCATGGCCTCGGGGTCGTATTCGACGCGCATGCCGATCAGTATCGAACCGGTCGCGCTGTGCGGAGTCCGCGACGCGACGGGCTTGGAATCTTCGCGATTCCTACCACCCGCCTCGCGGACGCCCAGCCGGCCTATGGCTGGACAGCGAGCACGAGCAAGCATGGACCTGACGAAGCAACACGGGCGGCGCTCGCGCCGCACCTTGGGGCCGAGGTCAGCGGTGTCCTGTGCGAGTGCGTGAGTGCGTGAGTGCGCGAGGGGCGAGTGCTCGATGTGCAGAGGAGCGGTCCCGCGTCGGCTTCCGCCGAAGGCAGACGCAGCGCGGGGTCATGCACCACTGGGTGCGACTCACTCCGGAGAACCTTGCGGACGTGTGGTGGTGAAGCGCCTGCGGTATTCGGTCGGGGTGGTGCCGAGGTGGCGGGCGAAGGCGCGGCGAAGGGTCTCGTCGCTGCCGAGCCCGCTGCGCTGCGCGGCCGAGGTCACGCTGTGCCCGTCGAGGAGCAGCTGCTGCGCGCGGTCGAGGCGGACCCGCTCGACCCATCGCGCGGGTGTGGTGTTCAGTTCGGTCTGGAACAGCCGGGTCAGGTGCCGCGTGCTGACGGCGGCGGATACGGCCATGGCGGGCAGGCTGTGATCGGCGGCCGGGTCGGCGAGCACGGACGCGGTCAGCGAGCCCAGCAGGTCGCTGCGGGCCGGTGGGGTCGCCAGAGCCGTGGAGAACTGCGACTGCCCGCCCGGCCGCTGCATGAAGACGACCAGTTCGCGGGCGGCCTCCCGGGCCGCGGCCGCTCCGTGGTCGTCCTCGACCAGTGCGAGTGCCAGATCGATGCCCGCGCTGATACCTGCGGAGGTGACGTACCGGCCGTCCCGGATGTGGAGGGCGTCCGGCTCGACATGGACCCGGGGGTAGCGGCGGGCGAGCGTCTCGGCATGCCGCCAGTGTGTGGTCGCCCTGCGTCCGTCGAGCAGGCCCAGCTCGGCGAGGACGAACGCACCGCTGCAGACCGACGCGACCCGAGGGGTCCCTTCGGCGAGGGTGGCTGCCGCCTCCAGCAGTTCCTCCCCCGAGGGCTGCTCGGCGAGCCGGTCGGCTCCGGCGACCACCAACGTGTCGACCGGCCCGACGTCGACCGCCGCCACGGTCCGGGCGAGCGCCAGGCCCGACGCGGTCGTGACGTCACCGCCGCGAGGGGAGACCAGGACGGGCGTGTAGGGGTGGCCGAGGCGTGCCGCCTGATGCAGCACCTCCGAGGGACCGCTGACGTCGAGCAGGGTCACACCGTCGAACACCAAGAAGGCGACACGGTGCGTCATGTCTGAATCTGTGGCTTGTGTGGCAGGAAGGACATGGCTTCAGCCTAGGGCACGCGACGAAGCTGTAGGAGGTCACTGATCGAGAACGGAGAGGAAGGCGGTCACCATGGGTGAATCGATTGCGAGCGTGCGGATCCCGGACAGTGCGCTGACGCGGGAGGCGACCGAGCTGGTACGGGATGTCGCCTCGCCACTGCTGTTCGACCACTCCCGGCGGGTGTTCCTGTTCGGGGCCCTCCGCGGCCGGGAAGAGGGGCTGCACTTCGACCCCGAGCTGCTGTACGTGGGCGCGATGTTCCACGACCTGGGACTGACCGAGCGCTTCCGCCGTACCGACCAGCGTTTCGAGATCGACGGTGCCGACGAGGCCCGCCGCTTCCTGCACGCCCACGGCATCACCGGCGAGCCGGCCGACCGGGTCTGGGCGGCTGTCGCCCTGCACACCACCCCGGAGATCCCCTTGCACATGGCACCCGAAGTGGCCCTGGTCACCCGTGGTGTGGAACTGGACGTCCTGGGCATCGGCTACCACGCCATCTCCGACGAACAACGTGCGGCCGTCGTTGCGGCCCACCCCCGCCCGGATTTCAAGAACCGGATCCTCGCCGCCTTCACCGACGGCATCAAGGATCGCCCCGCGACGACGTTCGGCAACGTCAAGGCCGACGTGCTGGCCCACTTTTCCCCCGGCTTCGTACGCGGCGACTTCGTGGAGGTCATCAAGAACTCCGACTGGCCCGAGTAGCGGGGCCCGCGTCGGCGCCGACGCCCACTACGACGCCGATGCGAGGGCCGGAGACCGGCGTGCCCGAGCCCCGCGGCACTTGTTCGACCGCAGGCTCGGACAACTCCACCACTGACTTCAGAACGGGCCGGCCCTCGGCGCCTCCGTCGTGCGCAGGGTGGTCTGGTGGGTCGGCATCGGGACGTAGCCGACGCAGTCGAGGTCGGAGTTGGTGACGGCGGCGGCGACGACCTTGGAGGGGGGCGTGCGGCAAGGACCTGGGCAGAGGTATGCCCGGCATGCGTGCGGGCACGTCGCGGTTGCAGGGCGCCGGCGTGTGGATGCCCGGAGCCCCGACAGCTCCGTCGCGAAGTCAACCGGACGGCGTGACCCGCGACCACATACCGAGCCACTGTTCGGCGCCCCAGGCCTCGAACCGCTCCACCTCGGTGAACCCCAGCTTCGCCGCGAGGCGCATCGAGCCGGCGTTGGCCGTCTGGGTCGTGAGCACCACCGGTTCGCCAGGGAGCGCACCGGTGAGCCAGTCGAGCGCCGCCGTGCACGCCTCGGCGGCGTACCCGCGTCCCCACGCCCGCGGCAGGAACAGGTAGCCGAGGTCGGCCTTCCCCGCGGCAGCCGGGCGACGGTGCCCGGTTGCTCTCCTCAGCAGGATCTGGCCGATCATCGACCCGTCGAGATCGACGACGAAGCTCCCGGGCCACCGCTCGGGCACCTCAGGCGTCTCGTGCTCGAGCTCGTCACGCGGTCGGGGGCCGCCGAGGTAGGTGTGCACCTCCGGCGAGGCGAGCAGTTCGATGAACGCCGCACGGTCCCGGGCCTCGGGCTCACGGAGCACGAGCCTCGCGGTCCTGATCGGCTCCGGCGGCCAGGCCACGGGTCCCAGATCTTCCATCCATGCACGCTAACAGGTGGTCAGACCACCGTGCCGTCAGGGCTCTTCGGCCCGCAGCGCGTACGGCTGAGGCGGTTGACCATCGGCTCCCGCGTGCTGCGGGCGATGACGACCGACTGGACGTGTTCGCGCTGGACGTGCGCCGACTGCCCGGGGCACATTTCAGCCTGCGGTGCGGTAGAACTCGGCCGCGGTGACGGTGGCGGGGACGCCGAGTTCGGCTGCCACCGCGTGGATCGCGGCGTCACCGATCGCGAGGTCGACCTGGCCGTCGGCGGTGAAGTGGGGTGCGATGAACGCCTCGTAGTGCGCCCGGATTTCGTCCGGGGTGTGTCCACCGAGAAACGTCTGCATGCCCATGGCGGTCACAGGTGCCGCGGCGCATGATGCTCAGGGTGACGGTGTGCCGGATGCGGTCAGGCTGTCGGCCGGACGGGGACGGTTCGGCGTGCGCCGGGGACGGCGAGGCGTCAGTACATGGCCATTCCGCCGTTGACCGCGGCGGTGGTGCCGGTCATGAAGGAGTTGTCCTCGCCGGCGTAGAAGGCGACCGCTTGGGCGACGTCGGCGGGATGGGCCAGGCGGCCCAGTGGGGTGGCCGCCACCTGTCGCTGCTTCGTCTCGTCGTCGAGCACGTCCTTGGCGATGCGGGACTCGACCGGTCCGGGCGCCACGACGTTGACTGTGATGCCCTGTGGGCCCAGTTCCTGGGCGAGGTACCGGGCGAACTGTTCCAGTGCGGCCTTGGCCGTCCCGAGTGCGATCATGCCCGCGCGGGGCCGGCGGCTGAGGCCGGTGCCGAGATAGATGATGCGTCCCCAGCTCTGTGCGGTCATGTCGGGCAGGACGGCTTTGGTGAGCGCGAACGCCGCGTGCATCTCGGCTTCGATTTTGCCGCCCAGTTCGTCCCACGTCATGTCCTTGAACGACTTGACGGCATACGGGATGAGCGCGTTGTGCACGAGCACGTCGACGCCGTCCCACGACGCCCGCACCTGCTCGACCATGCTGTCGACGGCCGATACTTCGCGTACGTCGGCCTGTACGGCCATGGCCTGACCGCCGGCGGCCTGGATGTCGGCCACGACCTCCTGGGCTGCCTTGCTGCTGCTGAGGTAGTTGACCACCACCCGCATACCTCGCTCGGCCAGAACGTGTGCGGTGGCCGCGCCGATTCCGCTGCTGGCCCCTGTCACCAGAGCCACCCTGCCGTCTGCCCCGGTCATGGGCTCACCTCCTCGTCGTCGTCACGGTCCGCCGGAATGAGCGCTCCGAGTCGTTCGTCGTCGATGCCGGTGCGATGTGGGGCGGCCGCCCCGTGGAGCAGGGTGTCGACGGTCGCCCGCAGCAGATCCGCCGAGCTTCTGCCGTCCCAAACTGATCGCATCGCCGCCAGGGCGTTGATGAAGCCGGTCAGGGTCCTCGCGAGGAGTGGGGTGGGAAGGCGAAGCGGCGGCCAGCGGCTGATGAGGGCGGATGGATTCACCCGGTAAATCCCCACACAAATGCATTTTAGGTGCTGGACCTGGACGCCTCCGCGGACGCGAGGGCCGCGAGGCTGATCCGACGACCAGGATCATCAGGAGCCGGGGCGGTCTCCGTCCTGTCGGTCGGCTCGTATGAACGTCCGCGGCAGCGAAGCTCGTGCCCGTCACGGCGCCTGAACGTCGGGACTGTCGGGTCGCGCTCCGTGTCCGAGCGAACCGGCAGCGGCGGGATCGATCTCAAGGCGAGCGCGGCGCTCGGCATGTCAGTGATCCGCCCCACCACAGTGTGGGACCCAAGGACGGCACTTCGGGCCGCCAGGTTCCGAAGTGCCTGAACGCGCAGATCAGGGACGTAGCTTCGATGTCGGCAGTCCCGCTCTTCCGGGCGTGTGGGGGCGTTTCCGTGGCCTGGACCGCGGTCCGTCCGGCTGCTGCAGTCAAGGCCCGTGAGGTGAACGACAGGAACCTCGGCGCCGCCGTCACCTTCGAAGGAGTTCCACCCATGAAGACCGTCACCCACTGGATCGGCGGCAAGCCCTTCGGGGACGCTTCGAGCGACCCCGGTGTCTGGGGCCCCGTGACCGACCCCGCGACCGGAGAGGTCACCACACGGGTCGCGATGGCCGGCGCCGACGAGGTCGACGCCGCGGTCGGCGCGGCGAAGGAGGCTTATGCCACATGGCGTACGTCCCCGCTCGCGCAGCGGACAGCGATCCTCTTCCGCTACCGAGAGCTGCTGAACGCGCGTCGCGACGATCTCGCCGCGCTGATCACCGCTGAGCAGGGCAAGGTGCACGCGGACGCCCTCGGTGAGGTGGCCCGGGGCCTGGAGATCGTCGAACTGGCCTGTGGGCTCGGCATGGCGCTCAAGGGCGACACCTCCACGGAGGTGTCGAGCCACGTCGACGTGGCGACGATCCGCCAGCCGCTGGGGGTGATCGTCGGAATTTCGCCGTTCAACTTCCCCGCGATGATCAGCATGTGGATGTTCCCCATGGCGATCGCCTGCGGGAACACCTTCGTCCACAAGCCGAGCAGCAAGGCCCCGTCCGCGTCCATGCTGCTCGCGGAACTCGCGGCCGAGGCCGGCGTGCCCGATGGCGTGCTCAACATCGTGCACGGCGACGAGGTCGCGGTGAACGCGCTCCTCGACCACCCGGACGTGGCGGCCGTGTCGTTCGTGGGCTCCACGCCGGTCGCCCGCCACGTGTACAGCAGGGCATCCGCCGGCGGCAAGCGCGTCCAGGCCCTCGGTGGAGCGAAGAACCACATGCTGGTTCTGCCCGACGCCGACCTGGACGCGGCCGCGGAGGCCGCCGTGACCGCCGCCTACGGCTCCGCGGGGCAGCGCTGCATGGCCGTCTCCGTGGTCGTCGCAGTCGGCTCGGCGGGCGACGCGCTGGTGTCCCGGATCGCCGAGCGGGCCACGAAGGTCACGATCGGACCGGGCGACGACCCGGCGTCCGAGATGGGTCCGCTCGTCACCAAGGCGCACCGGGACGAAGTCGCGAGCTACGTCGCGCGCGCCGCAGTCCAAGGGGCCGACGTCGTGCTCGACGGCAGGGACTTCACCGTCGAGGGCTTCGAGAACGGGCACTGGATGGGTGTCTCTCTCCTCGACAAGGTCAGCACCGACTCGGACGCCTACCGGAACGAGATCTTCGGCCCCGTTCTGTGTGTGGTCCGTGCGGGGACCTACGAGGAGGCGATGCGCATCATCAACGGCTCTCCGTTCGGCAATGCCGGCTCGATCTTCACCCGCGACGGCGGCGCGGCCCGCCGGTTCCAGCTGGAGGTCGAGACGGGCATGGTCGGCGTGAACGTGCCGATGCCGGTGCCGGTGGGCTACCACTCCTTCGGTGGCTGGAAGGACTCGGCCTTCGGTGACCACCGCATGTACGGCAGCGAAGCCGTCCACTTCTACACACGCGGCAAGGTCGTCACGAGCCGCTGGCCGGACCCCGCCGAAGTGGCGGCGGGGCCGGACCTGGGCTTCCCCGCGTCCCGCTGACCGCCTCGTACACGCGACCGCGCCGACGCCCACTACGGCGCCGACGCGGTCGCGGTTGTTCCCACCCGAGGCGGCAGGCGGGCCACGCTCCGGCGGCGTCGCGACGTTCCACGAATATCTCCTTCTCCGAGGAAGGGCGAAAGGTGACTGGTTGAGCGTCGCCGACTGGTCACGGAGAAACGTAGAGCCTGAGGGCGGCGGACGTTGACACATCCTTGACCAATTCTTTGCGGCCAACCGATGAGTAAATATCGCGCAAAGACAGCCTGTGCCTCACCGAATGAGCTATGTGTAATTTCGCCGCAAAATCCCGGCCGTGCATGGTCGAAATTTGAACGTTCGGCATTGAACTAAGGGTTCGAATCTTCACGGTGACTGCGCGTGGAGCGGCCGGTGCCTCATGCCGTCAGGCCCGTGCGTCTTCACGTTCTCCGGCGCAGCGGCGACATCTTCACCGCGGGCGGTGGGCCCGAAAGTACGCGCCTTATATCCATGCGCGTGACGGAGAGTCCGAGTAGGTCGAATTGACAGATGTGGCACCATGGAATGCGTGGCATTTAATGCTGATGGGAGCTTCGTCAGCGAACCCTCAGCGGGGAGATCTCAAACAGGCGAGAGGAGTACATCATGATCGCCAAGCTGCTCGGAAAACTGTCCTTCACCCGCCACTACGGTGCGTACGGCGAGCACGAATGGGACGCGTACGCCGGCGCCGACTCGGCCTGACCACGCTGCCGGCGGGAGCCCTCGGGCGCCCGCCGACTCCCAGCCTCACTGCCGACGACATCGGCCTGGACAGGTACGAGAGCCAGGGACGATCTCATGGGCCGAACGAACGAGCCGCCGCGGTTGCCCGAAGGCGGCTTCGCGGCTTGGAGCCGCGACCGGCTGGCCGTGGCGCGCCGTGGCGCTGACGAGTGCGGTGACGTCTGGCAGCTGGAGCCGGGTGTCTACGTAGCCGCGGCGGCCGGGCCGTGTGAAGAGGTCCTGCGCAACGCGGAGGAGTTCCCCAAGGCACCCTCGCCTCTGTTCCCGCCGCTGAAGCGGTCGAGCGGAGCACCGACGCGCGAGGAGCGTGCCCACGCTCACGCCGCCCGCATGCGTGGGCTGCGGGCGCATGCGGTTGCCGCCCGGATCGGTGAGATCGCGCCCAGTGCCGCTCGATTCGCCGACCACTGGCCCACGGGTGAGGACGTCGAGATTCTGCCCCTGGTCAGGCAAGCCCTGGCGGAGATCGGCGTGCACTACCTCTTCTCCGAAGACGCTCCCACCCTGCTGCCCTTCGCCTCACGGCTTTTCCTGGCCCGGGAAGTGCTCGTACGCCCCTCGCGCTGGATATTGCCGCGCTGGATCCCCACACCGGCACGGCGGTTCCGCACACGGCAGCAAGTCGCCTTCACGAACGCTTTGCGGCCCATCGTCCGCCGGCGCCGCTCATCGGGGCGGCTCGGTGACGACCTGCTGGGACAGATGCTCCGGCCCACCTCCCGTTATGGCCTCCTGTCGGATGAGGCCGTCCTCGACGTTCTGCCGGGAATCACCGTCGCCACCTTCGAGACACCTTCCCGGGCAGCCGGATGGATCCTGCTCTACCTGGCCCGGCACCCCCAGGCGGCGGACCGCGTCTCGGCCGAGGCTGCCTCGCTGCCCGCGGACCCGGCCGCGACGACCAACGCCCACCTCGAAAGCCTCCAGTACACCCAGGCACTGGTACGCGAGGTGCTCCGACTGCACCCCCCGAGCTGGCTGCTGACCCGGCGCGCCGCGCAAGAGACCGAGCTCGCCGGCTACACCATCGACGCCGGTTCCACCGTTCTCGTCTGCCCCTACACCGCCCACCGCGACGCACGGGAGCATTCCGAGCCGGACCGGTTCCAGCCCGAGCGCTGGCTCGACGACTCGGGTTCGCCGGCGAAACCCGGGGCCTTCCTCTCCTTCGGTACCGGGCCGCATGGGTGCGAGGGTGTAGCTCTGGCCATGGCGATGCTGACACTCCTGACCGCGCAGACCGCCCGCCGCTACCGCTTGAGCGAGCCGCCCGGGCCGGACCCCAGCTTCCAGGTCACCACCTTCGAAGGTCTCACAACTGCCGGCTTGCGCCTGCGTGCCACCGTGCGCAGCTGAGGGCAGCCCAGCCGTCCGTGACGGGTCTCCGCCACCCGCGAACAGCGAACACCGATCAAGTTCAAGTGCCGTTCCGCACAAGCTCGGACGACCAGCTCATGGTCCGCTGATCGCGTGTCTCTGGTCGAACTCGTCGGTGAGCATGCCCATCATGACGAGGTCGTGGTGCCGGCCGGCGAAGAACACGTGTTCCCGCAAGCGCCCCTCCTCGGTGAAGCCGAGCCGACGAGTAAGGGCCAACGATGCCTCGTTGTGGGCGAGGATCACTGCCAGGCATTTGTGATAGCGCCGCTCGGCGAACATGAAGCGCAGCAGCAGCACGAGGGCTTCTGTCGCGTAGCCCTTGCGCCGGTGGTCGGCGCCGATCGTGACATCGAACTCGAACCAGCCCGATCGAGCGCCGGTGCGATGGGAGCCGATCGTGCCGACCAGCTCCCCCGTGTCCGTCGATTCGACGGCCAACCGGAAGCGGTCGTCATCGCACTTGGCCACGGCTTGCTCCTTCGCCCAGGCGCGGTAACTCTCGGCGGACCGCGGTAGATCCAGCCGGCGCCCTCGCCGCCCGTCCTCGCCGGCGAAGCGCGCGAACGCTGTCCAGTCGTCGGGTTCGATGGCGCGCAGGCGTACCCGTCTACCAGTCCAGGACGATGCCATGCCTCATTGCAGCACGTTGCGGTGCACGCGAGGCCGAGAGGCACGCCGGGGCAGGCGGAGCACGACATTCCGCCGCTGTGTATGGGCGTTGTCATCGGCCTGACACTCACCGGCCTACTCGTCGACGCCGTTCGGTGGTTGGCGAACTGTGGGGACGAGGAAGTAGATCCCGGCTCCACGGCGAAGACGACGGAGAGCGTGGGCGGGGTGCTGCTGCAACTGCCCTCAGGCCAACGCGAACGACTCTTGCAGGTACTGGCAGGCTTGGCCGAAGCGGAGGGGCATCCCGCGCGGCGGGAGTTCCCGGAGTCGTTCCCCTTCGCTATCGGCATGGTCGAGGACATAGAGAGCCGACCATGCCACTGAAAGGTGGTGCCAGGTGAGGCACAACGAGCATGGCGGCCGTGATCGGCGTCCGCCGTCGCGGAACGTGTGTGAGTAGGCCGTCGTACTCCGCGCAGTGCGCGACCGGGCCACTCCATGTCCTCGAAGCTGGTCCGCCGCCTGACGTCACGCTACCGGGATCGCGGGCTCGTCGATCACGCTTGCGTCACCGCCGCGGATGGGGCCCACGCTCCACGCGTTCAGTTCGTGCGGGGTCCCGAGCCTGATGGCGCTCACCTCGTCGAGCCGGGCGAACTGCGCCGAGGACAGCGTCACGTCCAGTGCGCCCATGTAGTCGTCGAGCTGCGCGACGCTGCGCGGCCCGACGATCGGCACGTATGCCGTGGCCGCGCGCGCTCCCTGCTCGCGCATCCAGGCGATGGCGACATGGGAGGCCGGCACGCCGAGCTCGTCCGCGACCTCGAGGACGGCGTCGACGATGGCGGTCTTCCGCTCGGTGTCCTCGAAGAACCCGACGGCCTTGAGGTCGCTGATTCGACCGGTGGCGCCCTGGCGGTACTTGCCGGTCAGCAGACCGCCGCCGAGCGGGCTCCACAGCGTCGCGCCCAGGCCGAGCGCCTGTGCCATGGGCAGCAGCTCCCGCTCGGCGGTGCGGTCGACCAGGCTGTACTCGACCTGGATACCGGTGACCGGGGGCCAGCCGCGCAGCTCGGCGACGGCGGCGGCGCGTGACACCCGCCAGGCCGGGAAGTTCGACAGTCCGAAATAGCGGATCTTTCCGGCGGTGACCAGGTCGACCAGGCCGCGCAGGATCTCCTCCATCGGGGTCAGTCCGTCAGGAGCGTGCACCCAGTACATGTCCAGATGATCGGTGTTCAGGCGACGCAGGCTGGTCTCAAGGGCCTGGATCATGTACCGGCGGCTGTTGCCGGTGTTGGAGACGGTCTGCGGTCCGACGCCGTTCATGCCGTATTTGCCCGCCAGCACGAAGTGGTCCCGGTCGGTGCCCAGGAACTCGCCGAGCAGCTGCTCGGATTCGCCGGCCTGGTAGTTCTCGGCGGTGTCGATGAGCGTGCCGCCGGCTTCGGCGAACCGGTCGAAGATCTTGTGGGCCTCGGCGGGCTCGGCGCCGGGGCCCCAGCCGCCACCAGCGCTCCAGCCGGTGCCGAAATTGGCGGTGCCGAGGCCGTACTCGGACACGCGCAGGCCGTTGTTGCGCCCGAAGGTGGTGTATCGCATGGGTGGACATCTCCCTAAGGCGAGTAGAACGAGTAAGGCGAGGCACTCGCGTTGTGCAGGTGTGGACGCGGTTCTTGGTGCCCGTGAGGTGTGTCGGGTCAGCGGGGGACGGTCACGACGATCTTGCCGACCTGGGATCCTGACTCGAGACGACGGTGGGCCTCGACGATGTCCTCCAGCGGGTAGACGCTGTCGATGACCGGCCGCAGGACCTTGCGGGCGACACCGTCGACGATCCAGTCGACGGCGACCTTGCGGCGTTCGACGTCGGTGGTGATGTCGAAGACCTTGTATCCACGGATGGTCAGGCTCCGGCCGATCGTCTGCAGCACGGGCAGCGCCGTGACCTCGCTGCTCAGCGCACCGTAGAGGATCACGGTCCCGCCGGGCGTGGCGGCACGGATCAAGTCCGCCAGAGCAGGCCCTCCCACGGGGTCGAAGATGACGCGCGCGCCCTGGCCGCCGGTGAGCTCTTCCAGGCGGGTGACCACGTTCTCCTCGCCCGTGACGACCACTGCCTCGGCGCCTTCGTCCAGGAGCCGTCGGCGCTTGGCGCTGCTGCGGGTCAATGCCAGCGGCCGGGCCCCCACACTCCGGGCGATCTGGATCGCTGCCAGGCCGACACTGCTGGAGGCGGCCGGGATGAGCACCGTTTCCCCGGTCTTCAGGCCCGCGGTCTCAATGAGGGCGCCGTAGGCGGTCAGGTATTGCCCCCACAGGGCCGCGGCCTGCTCCCAGGACAGTGTGCCGGGGTGCTTGACCACCGCGGTGGCCGGTGCGACGGCCAGCTCGCCGTGAATGGGGTAATCGGTGGGCCTGAAGGAGGGGATGAGGCTGACGGCATCGCCGACGGTGAACCCGTCGACATCAGGGCCGATGGTGTCGACCTCACCAGAGGCCTCCCAGCCGATACCGGCGGGGAACTCCGCGAGGTGGCCGCTGCGGAGCATGGCATCCGCGCGGTTCACCCCGAGAGCCCGGGTGCGGATGCGGACCTCGCCCGGTCCGGGTTCGCGGACCTCGACGTCCTCCAGTGTCAGGACCTCGGGCCCACCGGCGGCGTGAAGACGGACGATCTTGCTCATGAGAATGGTCTTGCCTTTCGAATCAGGGTCGGATGTGGCAGTTCAGGCCCAGCGATCGGCCCGTCACCCGGTGACGTCAGTGACCTTGTCGAGCTTCAGTTGGTCGGTGTTTCCGTCCGTCTGCACGGGCGCCGGGCGGCGTCCCAGTGCGCCGGACAGAGCGGTGAGCAGGCCGATGGCCGCGAGCACGGTGACGGTGATCATGGCGGGGGTGAAACCGGCGAGCAGGGCGTCGGGCCCGCTCCTGCCTTCGCCTCCTGAGGTCAGGACCGCGGTGACGACGGCGAGGCCGACCGCGCCGCCGACCTGCATGGAGGAGTTCAGCAGGCCGCCGGCCAGGCCTTGTTCGTGGTCAGGGATTCCCGAGGTGCCCTCGATCTGGAAGGGTGCGAACGCCAGTGTCATGCCGATGCTGAGCAGGAGCATGGTGGGTAGCACACCCATGACGTAGGGGTTGTCCCGGGCGATGGCCAGGAAGAGCGCGTAGGCGGCCACGTGCGTGCTGACGCCGGCGACGATGGTGCGCGAGGTGCCGAATCGTGCGATCAGGTAGGGGATGCGCGGCGACGCGACGGTGACGATGGCGGCGGCAGGAAGGAAGCCGAGCGCGGTCTGCAGCGCCGACCACTGCAGCACCTGCTGGAAGTACAGCGTCGCCACGAACTGGAAGCCCACGTAGGCGCCGAAGAACACCGACAGGCCCACGTTGGCGCGCACCAGGGAGCTTGAGCGCAGGATGCCCAGACGGATCAGCGGATGGGCGCCACGGAGCTCGACCACGACGAACACGGCCAGCAGTGCGGCAGCGAGCCCGAACTGCACCAGCGTGCTCGCCGCGACCCAGCCCTTCTGCGGCACTTCGACCACGGTGTAGACGAGCAGCAGCATTCCGCCGACCAGGGTGAGTGCGCCGGGCAGGTCGTAGCCGCCGACTGCGCGCGGGCCGTCCTTCGGCAGGATGCGGACGGCCGCTGCCAGGGCGACCAGTGCCACGGGGACCGGCACCAGGAATGTCCAGCGCCAGCCGAGCTCGGTCAGTGCACCCGACAGCACCAGGCCGCTTGAGAAGCCGCTGGCACCCATGAGCGTGAAGATCCCGATCGCCTTGTTGCGGGCCGGCCCCTCGGCGAACGTGGTCGTGATGATCGACAGTGCCGCGGGAAGCGTGAACGCCGCCGACACGCCCTTCAGGAAACGAGTGACGATCAGAAGGGTCCCGTCGTCGACCAGGCCGCCGACGAGCGAGGTCAGACTGAAGACGGCGACCGCCACCAGGAAGACGCGGCGGCGGCCGAGGATGTCGGCGGCGCGTCCGCCCAGCAGCAGAAAGCCGCCGTAGCCGAGGACGTAGCCGCTGACGATCCACTGCAGGGCGCTTGTGGACAGGCCGACGTCGGCCTGGATCGAGGGCAGGGCGACACCCACCATGTTCACGTCCAGCGGGTCGAGGAACCCGACGATCGAAACGGTGAGCAGGATTCCCCACTGCCGCGTGTTCCAGCTGAGCGGGGACGTCGGCAAAGGCGATGGCACGGTTGGGCTCATGTCGATACGCTGACATGCTCGTAAATGAAATGCAAGTGCATCTAATGCGTGAGCATTAAATGCGGATGCATGAGGCGCCTGCCGCATGGTTGCTGGCGCGCCCGTGGTCGCCTGCGGATCCAGCCCTGGTCGCCTGGACTCGCTGCTGTTCACCGTGATTGGCGTCAGCCGGTGATGCCAGTTCGGCGATCCAGGTGCTGTGGAGCGGCGAGCGGGCCGCTGACGTGCGATCGCGCGGCAGTCTCCCGAAGCGAGGGTCGCGGCCGTGCAGGTGTCAAGCCACGAACTGCAGTGTCATGACGCCACGCATCGGCCACGGCCTACTTGAGACACGGGCTTCCGCGGAGCATGCGGCTCACTCGCACCGGCCCATCACGTTCTGCAACCGGAGAAGATCATGCCTCGTACGTACCAGGATCGCTGGATCGAATGCACGGCCGAGGCCCTTCGGATCCGCGGCTACTACTTCCCCTGGGGGACGAAGTACATCCCCTACCCGAGAATCCGCTCGGTCCGGCGCGTCGCGATGAGCGCCTTCACAGGAAGGGGGCGCATCTGGGGGACAGCGAACCCGCTGTACTGGGCGAGCCTGGATCCGCACAGGCCGGAAAAGAGCATTGGACTCATCCTCGACATCGGCTGGGGCGTGCGTCCGTTCATCACCCCGGACGATCCCGACGCCGTGGAGGGCGTCATCCGTGAGCACACGGGCCTCAGCGCGACCGGTGAGGCCGACGGGCACGGCCCGATCCTGTGAGGCCGGCGAAGCGGACGGCCCGCCTGACTCCAAGCTGGCAACTTCTGCCTGGCCGACCCGAGTTGTGTGGTCGCGTCCATCTGCAGGCAGTCAGGCACGCACACCCGCGCCACGCCCTGCCGACCACCGTTTCAGGAGTTCGGTCCCGCGTCCCCTGCGCAGTCCTCGCACCGCTGTCGGTGGAGCGTGGGCGTTTGTCGCTGACCTGCGACTGCCGGGGATCGTGTCGGCCTCGTGGATGACCTCGAAGGCAGCTCATTCCCAAGGCTGAGCGCGAAGTTCGTCGTGAGTGCGGAAGGACCGGGTGACCAGTCGCCCAAGACTGAACGAGTGCCCTGACCAGCGGGCACTTCCCCTTCCTGAGCACATCGACTGCGAGCGGAGCACAGCCGCGTGGCTACATTTCTCTACAGAGTGGGCAGATTCGCCTTCCGGCACCGGTACGGCGTGGTCGTGGCCTGGATCGCCCTTCTCGTCCTGGGCGGCCTCGGGGCGTCCGCGGCGACGCCCCCCACCCCGAGCTCGGTCTCCATGCCCGGGACAGAGGCCCAGCGGGCCGTCGATCTGCTCAAGGAGCGCTTTCCCGATGCCAGAGCCGACAGCGCGACGGCCCGCGTGGTCTTCAAGGCGCCGGGCGGCCACAAGGTCACCGAACCAAGCAGCCGGGCAGCCATCGAGAAGACCCTCGCCGCGGTGAAGCGGAGTTCCCCTCAAGTGGCGGGTGTCGCCGACCCGTTCCGAGCCGGAACCGTGAGTGAGGACCGGTCCACCGCCTATGCGCCGGTCACCTACAGGGTCGGCGCCGCCGCTCTGAGCGAGACGGCCAAGGAAGCGCTGCTGAGCACGGTGCAAAAAGCCCGTACCGACGGGCTGACCGTCGAGGTGGGAGGCAGCGCCGTGCAGCAGGACGAGGAGGACTCGGGGGCGGAGATCATGGGTATCGCGATCGCCGCCGTCGTCCTGGTCCTCACCTTCGGGTCGCTGGTGGCTGCCGGTCTGCCCTTGCTCACCGCGCTGCTGGGCGTGGGGATCGGCGTCTCCACGATCAGTGCGCTCGCCCACACCCTCGATCTCGGCGATACCACCTCCACCCTGGCGATGATGCTGGGCCTGGCGGTCGGCATCGACTACGCGCTGTTCATCGTCACTCGTTACCGGGCCGAACTGGCCGAAGGGCGGGACCGGCAGGAGGCCGCCGGCCGTGCCACGGGAACAGCCGGCTCCGCGGTCGTGTTCGCCGGCCTCACCGTGGTGATCGCCCTGGCGGCCCTGTCCGTGGTCGGTATCCCGGTTCTCACCAAGATGGGTCTGGCGGCGGCCGGTACGGTCGCCCTCGCCGTGATCGTCGCGCTCACCCTGCTCCCGGCACTGCTGGCGATCGCGGGCAAGCGGATAGTCGGCCGGCGGGGCCGCCGGGTCCTGGCGCAGCAGTCGGGCCACCGGGCACCGGCGAAGCAGTCGGGTGGCCGGTCGACCGTCGGTGCTCGCTGGGCGAGGTTCGTGCTGCGGCGGCCGGTAGCGGTGCTGGTCGTATCGGTCATCGGACTCGGCGCGCTCGCCGTACCGGCCGCTTCCCTCAAGCTCGGCCTGCCCGACGAGGGTGCCATGCCGGTCGCCAGCACGCAGCGCAAGGCCTACGACCTGATCTCCGAAGGATTCGGACCCGGGGTCAACGGCCCTCTGACGGTGGTCGTCGACGCCCACCGCGGCCGTCATGCCGACGCAGCCGCACGGCAGGTCAGGTCCACGGTGCGGGACCTGGACGGTGTGGCCACAGTGGGCAGGGCCACCTTCAACCCGGCCCACGACACTGCGGTGATCACGGTCGTGCCGAGCACCAAGCCGGGCAGCGCCATGACCGAGAGCCTGGTCCACCGGATCCGCGACGTGGGAACGGAGTTGAGCGACGCCACGGGCGCCCCGGTCCTCGTCACGGGACAGACGGGCATGAAGGTCGACTTCTCCACGAAGATCAACGGGGCCCTGCTGCCCTACCTGGGCATCACGGTCGGCCTGGCGTTCCTGCTGTTGATGTTGGTGTTCCGGTCCGTACTCGTCCCGCTCAAGGCAGCCCTCGGATTCCTCCTGTCCATCGGGGCCGCACTCGGCACGGTCGTCGCCGTCTTCCAGTGGGGCTGGCTGTCCGACGCCCTGGGTGTGGAGCAGACCGGGCCCATCGCGAGCACCATGCCGATCTTCATGGTGGGCATCGTCTTCGGTCTCGCCATGGACTACGAGGTCTTCCTGGTGACACGGATGCGCGAGGCTCATGCGGCGGGGCAGACAGCACGCGAGGCGATCGTCGCCGGATTCCACCACGGCGGGCGCGTGGTGACCGCGGCCGCGGTGATCATGACGGTGGTCTTCGGCAGTTTCATCGCGGCAGGCGAGGATTCGGTCAAGATGATCGGTCTGGGACTCGCGGTCGCCGTACTCCTGGACGCCTTCGTCGTTCGTATGGCGATCGTGCCCGCTGTGCTGGCGCTGCTCGGAGAGGCGGCCTGGTGGCTGCCGGCGTGGCTGCGCAGGGTTCTGCCCGATGTCGATGTCGAGGGCCGCAAGCTGCACGGGGCAAGCGAGAGCGCCGGTCCCACGGTGGTGAACTGCCTTCCGGGACAAGGCCGATACGACGAGTCCGTCCGCAGGTGACATGAGCCGTTCGGCACCTCGCGACCGAGCCCGGCTCCCTCACCGAGGGAGCCGGGCTCCACCGTTCGAGGTGGCTGCCGCGCACGGCTCTTTCCCCCTTGGCCGGGCCTGGATCCCGCTGTCCTGCGCCTTCTTTCCGGTGCACGACCGACCTCAGCGGGGTGCGCGGTCGGCAGGGGTGAGATGCGGCCCGAAGCCACTGCGCCGTAGAGGCCGCTCTCGGTGTCCACGACGAACCGGCAACCTCGCGCAGGACAACTCGTCTTGCGGCCGTGTCGCGGTGGAACGACGGACGTCGTCGTGGCAGCAGCTCGCCGGATCCGGTGGAGGGTGTGGGGATTCCGGTCGGTGAGGCGTGCGGAATCGCTTCCGACAGGCCTTCACGTGCGCCTGTTGCATGGGCCTGGGGGCAGGTGACGGGATCTCGCGGCGGATGTCCGCTTGCGCTTGACCGAATGCGGCGGATGTCCGCTCGCGCCTGACCGCATGCGTCGGCCACGGTTCGGTGGGGAGCTTGTCCGCCGCCGAACCGTGGCCGCTGAGTGTTACTGCCTGTCGCCGATCGCCTCGACCGGACGGGTGCGCAGCACGACCCGTGCCGGAACCAGTGCTGCCAGCGCCGCGAGCGCCGCCGCGGCCCCCGCGAACGCCAGGAAGACGAGGGGCGGAACAGTCGGCCAGGGACTTCCGGTCACGGCCAAGGACACCAGGACGAGGGCCGGCGCCGAGGCCAGCAGGCCGCCGCCCACTCCGGCGATGACCACCGCCAGGCTCTCCCAGCGCATCATCCGCATCACCTGGGCCGGCGTCGTGCCCGCCAGCCGGAGCAGAGCGAACTCCCTGCGCCGGGCGGTGGTGTTCATCGCCTGCGTGGTTGCGACCGTCACCCCGGCGTACGCCAGGATCAGGCCGGCCAGCAGGTAGTTGACCCAGGCGTTGGCCTCTTGCTGTCGGTGCGGTCCGCTGGTTGCCCGGCCCTGCAGCACCGCCCCGGGATGGCGCCGGGCCAGCTCCTTCAGCGCCGCGTCGGTGCCCACCGCCCCCGGCGCCGTGCGGACGAGGACGGATGTGTCCAGACGTGAGGTCGTGTGCGCGAGCAGCATGCGGTGCTCGAAGGTGACGTCCGCGAATCCCAGGCCCCGTTCGTAGACGGCCACGACGGTCGCGGTGACCGGAGTTCCGTCCCCCAGGCGCAGACGTACGGTGTCGCCGGGCCCGCGCCCCAGTCGGGACGCCGCGCCGGAGCTGAGTGCCACGGTGTCCGCCCCGAGACGCGCCAGGCTGCCTCGGGAGGGCTTCAGATCCATGACGTCGTCCAGACGCCGGGGTTCCACGCCCTGAGCGCTGAGGGACACCAGTTGTTCGTGGCCGGCCCCGTCGGTGCCGGCCATGCCGATGACGGTGGATGTGACCACGCCGGTTGCCTCCCGCACCTCCTTCAGGCCGCGGACCTCCGCGGCGACGCCCGGAGCCAGGCCCCCCGCCGCCGAAAGGACGTGGTCGGCCCTGAGGCCCTGGTGCATCTGGTCCTCGGAAGCACGCTGAAGCGTGGTCTGGGCGAAGACCACGGTCGCGGCGAAGGACACGGCGAGGATCAGCGGAGTGACCGCGGCGGCGAGGCGGCGGGGGTGTGCGGTGTGGTTGGCCGCGGCCAGGTATCCGGTGACCCGCGACGTACGCAGCAGGGGTCCCAGCACGCGCATCGCCGGCCGTGACAGCAGCGGGCCCAGAACGGCCACGGCGATCACGGTCACGAGCACGAGGGTATTGGCGAGCCCTGTCAGGACGGCGATGTCACCGTCCTGCGTCAGGCCCGTGGCGAACATGCCGGCCACCGCCAGCGCGAGGAGGATTCCGGTGATCAGGCGTCCCCGGCCGGGTGCGGTGCGTTCGTCGGCGGCCTCGCCGAGTGCCTCGGTCGGCCTGATCCGGTTCGCGCGGCGGGCCGAGACGAGAGCGGCCGTGTAGGCGGTGAGCACAGCGGTCAGCACGGCGGCGGCCGCGGGCAGCGGCCCGATCGACGGCTGGAAGTCGGCCGGGACGAGACCGTAGCCCGCCAGCCGGTCCTTCAACGCGCGTGCAACCACCACACCCAGTGGCCAGCCGAGCGCTCCACCGATGAGGGACACCGTCAGGGCTTCCACCGTCAGCATGCGACGCACCTGGCCCGGGGTGGCCCCGACGGCGCGCAGGAGCGCCGTCTCGCGCCGTCGCTGTGAGACGGCGAGCGACATGGTGCTCGCGACGACGAAGACGTTCACCAGCAGGACGTTCCCGGCGACCGCCGACGCCAGGAGGAGCAGCGTGGAGCCCGATGCGGCCACGTCGAGGAACTCGGCCTCGCCCCGGCCGTCACCCGTGCGCACGTCCAGTCCCGGCTCCCCGAGCGCTCGTGCGACGTCCCGGGCCAGCTTCCTCGTGTCGGTTCCGGGATCCGCCAGGACGCCGAGGGCGTCGACGGCACCGTCCCGCGCCGCCATGGTGCGGGTCAGCTCGTCCGAGAAGAAGGCCACCGACCGGCGTGGCGACGGGTTTCCTGGAAGGGCGACCACCCCCGCGACGCGGAAGCGTTCGGGGGACGATCCGGTCGTCAGCGACACGGAGTCGCCGACCGTCGCCCGGGCTCGCGCGGCGAGACCTGCGTCCAGCACCACCTCTCGATGCCCGGTCGGCGCGCGGCCCTCGGCGAGCCGGTAGGCGCCCATGCGGGTGCCGGACCAGTTGTGCCCCGTGGACGGGACGCCGTGAGCACCGGGCAGTGGGCGCCCGTTCGGACCGATCACCTGCGCGGGCACGCCGATGTCGGCGACTACGGCGGCGACACCGTCCACCGCGGTGATACGACCTTCGACGTCCGCCGGCACCGGCACGCGCTCGACGAGCGGCTGCGGAAGAGCGGCCGTCGCCCCCCGGATGCCGCCCGAACTCCTGGCCTGCTGGTGGCCGGAGACGACGACGTCCGCGGACGCGTACCTCTCGGGCGGCCGGGACGCACGCAGCCCCGACTCCAGGAGAACACCGCACACGCTGAGGACGGCGGAGCCCAGGAGCAGGGCCACGAAGGTACCCACGAAGCCGCCCTTGCGCGCCGTCAGGGTCTGGAGGGCAAGGCGCAGCATCAGGCAGCCCCGCGCAGCCCGGCAATGGCGGCCGTGACGCGCTCCACGGTCGGGGAGGTCATGCCGGACGCGATGCGCCCGCTCGCGAGGAACACGGCCCGATCGGCGTGGGCCGCGGCGACCGGGTCATGGGTCACCATCACCACGGTCTGGTGCAGGTCCGTGACGGCCTGGCGCAGCAGTCCGAGGATGTCGTTCGCGGTGTCGGGGTCCAGGCTGCCCGTCGGCTCGTCGGCGAAGATCACCTCGGGGCGGTTCACCAGGGCGCGGGCGATCGCGACACGCTGCTGCTGACCGCCGGACAGTTGCGAGGGCACATGACGCAGACGGTCGGCCAGGCCCACCCTGGCGACGATCTCCCCGAACCACGCCCGATCGGCCCTGCGGCCCTGGAGCCGCAGCGGCAGGGTGATGTTCTGCTCCACGGTGAGCGACGGCACGAGGTTGAAGGCCTGGAAGACGAACCCCATGCTGCTGCGGCGCAGCCGCGTCAGCGGCGCCTCGTTGAGCCGGGCGAGTTCCGTGCCACCCAGCCGCACCGAGCCGCTGGTGGGCCGGTCGAGCCCGGCCGCGCAGTGCAGGAAGGTGCTCTTGCCGGACCCGGAGGGTCCCATGACCGCGGTGAAGGTGCCGCGTGCGATGTCCGTGCTGACCCGGTCCAGGGCCAGGACCGCCTGTGGACCCTTCCCGTAGCGCTTGGTGACCTCGTGCAGCCGAACCGCCGTGGCGGTGCCACCCGCGGCGCTGTGCAGCTGTCGTTTCCAGCCGATCATGTGGACGTCTCCTCATCCGGTCGGGAGGCGGTCGGGCGCCGGCGCGGGACCGCTCTCCCAGTGGATGCCGGACGGATCACCGATACCTCGGCCGAGGCGGCGACACAGCGGATCCGCCGATGGAAGGAGCCGTCGCGCGTGCATCGGCCGGTGGGCCGAGGACTCGCCGGTCAGCGCCGTCGCGACAGCGGAGGAGCTCCTCATCCGGGATGACAGCCACAAGGACGAGAAGGCCGCTCAGGGGTCGCTCTCGTGGTAGAGGGCGTGGGGACGAAGCGCGTCTACGGTGACATACATGACCTATCTCGATTCGATGGCGCGGCGCCGAGTGCCGCAGGCCGTCGTCGACAAGGTCCTGGCCCTGCTGGTCTCGGTCGGGGCACTGGCCGTCCCGGAGCGGCCCCCGGCCGGACCGCCGCTGACAGCCCCCGACACACGACTGCTGCTGCTGGCGCTGCTGTCGGGGCTCCCGCTGGCCGTGCACCGCAAGTGGCCGCTGCCCGTGCTGCTGAGCGTCGTCGCGGCCGTCGCGGCCCTTCAGGCCTGCTACTACTTTCCCCCGCTGGTGGGGCCGACGGGCACCTCGATCGGGGTTCCTTACCTGGGCGCGGCCGCAGCCGTCTTCCTGACCGCCGTTCGGTCCTCGCACCGCGTCGCCACGGTCGTCGTCACGGCCGTGATCCCCGCCGTAGCCGTTGCCGAAGCGCTGATGGAGCCCGGCTTCCGCACGGCCAACGCCGCCACCATGACGATCTTGCTGGTCGCGGCCTGGGCACTCGGCCGGCTGTCCGGGGCCCGGAAGGCGCTGGCCCAGGACGCGGTGCAGAAGGCCGCCGCCCTGGAGCGGGAACAGCATGCGAACGCCCGCGCCGCCGTGGCTCAGGAGCGTGGTCGTATCGCCCGTGAACTCCACGACATCGTCGCCCACAACGTCAGCCTCATGATCGTGCAGACCATCGCAGCGGACCGGGTGCAGGACCGGGACGCCGCCAAGACCCACGAGCTGCACCACATCATCGAACAGACGGGGCGGGCGGCCGTGGGGGAGCTGCGCCAGTTGCTGCACGTGCTGAGGGCGGACGAGAACGAGGACGGCGCCCCGAGCCGGCAGCTTCCGCAGCCCACGCTGCGGGAGATCCCCCGGCTGGTGGAGTCTGTGCGCACGGCCGGGCTCGACATCGACTTCGTGTCCACGGGTGAGCCGGCTCAGTTGCCCGCCGGCTCCGAGCTCGCCGTCTACCGTGTCGCCCAGGAGGCGCTGACCAACACACTCCGGCATGCGGGGCACACCCACGCGCGCCTCAGCCTGGACTGGGGGCCGGACCGGACGCTGACCGTGCGCGTGTGCGACGAGGGCCGGCAGCCGGGCAATACCCTGCCGACTCCCAGAGCGGCGGTCAAAGGCGCCGGACACGGACTGGTGGGCATGCGGGAACGTATCGCCGCCGTCGGTGGCGCCTTGCACATCGGACCGCGCCCCGGCGGTGGATTCTGCGTTCACGCCACCGTTCCGGTGCCCGCCGAGGGCGACTGTGGCACGACTGAAGGAGAACAGGCCCCATGACCGCCATCCGCGTGCTTCTCGTCGACGATCAGCCCATGATCCGGACCGGCTTCCGGCTCATCATCGAAGCCGAACCCGACATGATCGTCGTAGGGGAGGCAGGGGACGGACAGGCCGGTGTCGAGGACACTCGCGCGCTTCAGCCCGACGTCGTACTGATGGACATCCGCATGCCGCGTCTGGACGGTGTCGAGGCGACCGAGCTCATCGTCGAATCGGGTTCGGCCAGCCGCGTCATCATCCTCACCACGTTCGACCTCGACGAACACGTTCACGACGCTCTGCGGGCGGGTGCGAGCGGCTTCCTCGTCAAGGACGGTCCCGCCGATTCCCTGGTGGAGGCGATCCGTACGGTCGCCCGGGGCGACGCGGTGATCTCCCCGCGGGTCACCCGCAGACTGCTCGACCGTTTCTCGCGGCTCGCCGACCAGTCCCCGCCCGCCGTTCCGCCCACCCTCGACGCGCTGACCGCCCGGGAACTGGACGTGCTGCGCGCACTCAGCAGGGGATTGTCGAACGCCGAGGTCGCCCGGGAACTGCACGTCAGCGAGGCCACCGTGAAAACGCATGTCGCGCACATCCTCGACAAGTACCAACTGCGCGACCGGGTACAGGCGGTGATCCTCGCCTACGACACCGGCCTGGCACGCCCGGCGGCTGGTTCCTGACGGCCGGCGACGGCACGCCCGGCCACGGCAGTCGTGCCCGCCTTGCCCCGAGGAGTCAGCGGGCGGAGGCTGTGGTCATGGAAGGTCGGACGGGACGGCGTCGTCCGCACCCGGTGGTGATGGTGCTCTTCGACGGGGTCCAGCTGCTGGACGTCACCGGCCCCCTGGAGGTGTACGCCTCGGCCAACGATCACGGCGCCGACTACCGGCTGCTCACCGCCTCCTGCCGCGGCAGGGACGTGCACACCACGGCCGGGGCCAGGCTCGTCGCGGACACGGCCCTCGAAGAGGTCTCCGGCCGGATCGGCACGCTGATCGTCCCGGGGCGGTTCGATTGGCGGGCGGCCGTGGCCGATCGTGAGCTCATCGCCGGGATCGGCCGTCTGCTGCAGCCCTCCCGCAGGGTCGCTTCGGTGTGCGCCGGCGCGTTCCCGCTCGCCGCCACCGGAGCGCTCGACGGACGCCGGGCGGCCACGCACTGGTGCCTCGCGTCGGACCTCGCGGAACGCTTCCCCGCGATCGACGTCGATCGCGATTCGATCTTCGTCCGGGACGGCAAGACCATCACGTCCGCAGGCGTCACCTCCGGCATCGATCTCACCCTCTCCCTCGTCGAGGAGGACTTCGGGCCCGTGGTGGCACGCGCGGCGGCGAAGTATCTGGTCGTCTTCATGGCGCGCCCCGGAGGGCAGTCGCAGTTCAGCGTCCGCCAAGCGGCGCGGCAGCCCCGGCACGAGACGCTGCGGGCGGCTCTGGACGCGGTCGCCGCCGACCCGGCCGGCGACCACAGCCTGGACGCCCTGGCCCGTCGGACGGGAGTGAGCGTGCGCCAGCTCACCCGCCTCTTCCGTAGTGAACTCGGCACGACCGCCACTCACTTCGTGGAGCAGATCAGGATCGAGGCGGCCCAGGCGCTGCTCGAGTCCGGCAGCGACCCTCTGGACGTCGTCGCCCGGCGCTCCGGCTTCGGTTCCGAGGAGACCTTGCGCCGCGCATTCCAGCGCGGGCTCGGCGTCACCCCTGGCGCCTACCGTGCGCGGTTCCGCACCACACGCAGCGCCCACACCGTGGAGCGCGTGACCGGGGCCGGAGGCTGACGGTCGGCGCCCGCCACGCGTATCCGGCCGTGGTTGCCTCGGATCCGGTAGAGACGTCTCCGTCCGGAAATGTGCGGGGTCCGCCGAGGCCTTTCCCGAACAGCGCCGAGCGGTGTGACACGTTGCCCGGAATTCGACCGGGACAAGCTTCGGCGCGGGAAGGAACTGTCACCATGACCGACTCCATGGCGGACTCCACGGCCGACTCCAAGACTGACGCTGTGACGGACCAGACCGGTGGCCGACCCGCGTTCGCAGGGTGGCGCGTGCTCCCTCCCACGGTCGCCGCACTGCTCGCCCTGTCCCTGGCGGGCGCTGCCGCCGTGCTCCTGCTGTCTCGACCGTTCGGAGGCGCCACCACGTCTCTGGGCCTCATCGTCACGGCTTTGGGTGCGGCGGCGATCGGATGGGCCACGGGATGTCCCCTGCGGGTGCGCCGGGCCACGACGGCGGGGACGCTCGCGTACGCCGCCGCCGAACGGGAGCATCGGGCGAGGACGCGCACGGCCGTCACGCAGGAGCGCGCCCGGATCGCCCGAGAGCTGCACGACATCGTCGCCCACAACGTCAGCCTCATCGTGATCCAGGCCGCGGCCGCGCGGCGCGTCCGGGAGCGCGACTCGGGCAAGATCCGCGCTCTGCACGAAACCATCGAGGAGACAGGCCGGTCCACCGTCGTCGAACTTCGCCGTCTGCTGGATGTTCTTCGTGCCGAGGAGAGTCCCGGACCGGAGGAGACACCGGAACCCGGGATCGCGGACATTCCCTGTCTGCTGGGCGCCGTGCGTGCGGCCGGACTGCGCGTGGAGTGGACTTCGGCCGGCACACCCCGTCCGGTGTCGGCGGGAACCGGGCTCACCGCCTACCGGATAGTGCAGGAGGCTTTGACCAACAGCCTCAAGCACGCAGGGTTCACCCGCGTGGCCGTTGCCCTCTGCTGGGGGGACGAGGAGCTGACGGTGACCGTGCGCGACGACGGGCGACCCGTCGGTGGCGAGACGACCGTACTGCCGGTCGGCGGGAGGCACGGCCTGGCGGGGATGCGCGAGCGCGTCGCCGCAGTGGGCGGCACCCTGCAGGTCGGCCCACGTCCCGAAGGAGGCTTCGTCGTGCGCGCGGGGCTTCCCCTGACGGAACGCGTCGTCATGGGATGACGGTGCGGCAGGACACTGCGGCGGAGGCGCTGAACGGGCCTCATCCTCTGGATGTTCTTCGTGCCGAGGAGAGTCCCGGACCGGAGGAGACACCGGAACCCGGGATCGCGGACATTCCCTGTCTGCTGGGCGCCGTGCGTGCGGCCGGACTGCGCGTGGAGTGGACTTCGGCCGGCACACCCCGTCCGGTGTCGGCGGGAACCGGGCTCACCGCCTACCGGATAGTGCAGGAGGCTTTGACCAACAGCCTCAAGCACGCAGGGTTCACCCGCGTGGCCGTTGCCCTCTGCTGGGGGGACGAGGAGCTGACGGTGACCGTGCGCGACGACGGGCGACCCGTCGGTGGCGAGACGACCGTACTGCCGGTCGGCGGGAGGCACGGCCTGGCGGGGATGCGCGAGCGCGTCGCCGCAGTGGGCGGCACCCTGCAGGTCGGCCCACGTCCCGAAGGAGGCTTCGTCGTGCGCGCGGGGCTTCCCCTGACGGAACGCGTCGTCATGGGATGACGGTGCGGCAGGACACTGCGGCGGAGGCGCTGAACGGGCCTCATCCTCGCGAGTGAACGGACGAATCAGCGGAGCGGCCGATGCCTGGCGGTCGGAGAGCACGGAGGCTGGGAAGGGTGAGCGGTCACACCCGAGAGCGCCGCCGACCATGCCGAACTACCCAGAGGAAATCCGTGAGTCCCACCGCGATCGACGCTTTCCCCGGCCCGCTCCCGGCCTTTCCGCACCCCTCACACCCGGTGCACGGAAAGTCGTCGCCGGTCCCGGTCCAGATCCCGGACCATTTGCGGATCACCCTGTCGAGCGGCAGCAGCGGTGCCCTCGTCCGGCTCGAGGGAGAGCTCGACATCGCCGGGGCTCCCGCCCTGACGTCCGTGCTGGCACTGTGCGTCGGGCAGCCCGGATGCATCACGGTGGACGCGGCCGGGCTTGCCTTCATCGACGCGGCAGGAGTCCGCCCGCTGGCGGACGCGCAAGCGCTCTGCCACCGGCAGGGACGGGATTTCCGCGTGGCACCGGCGAGTGTCGCGGTACGCCGCGTCGTCACCCTCACCGGGCTGGCAGACCGGCTGCTCGGCGACGCGGATGCCCGCCCGCACCGCGCGGACTAGCGCGACCGCTCGGCGACGGCCCTCAAGCTCCCGGCCTACGCGCCAACCGGCGCCACGGTGGCAGCGGCCACCACGGTCCTGCCCGAGCGGATCGGGGGCGAGGGCGACCGGGACTACTACTACGGCCGGTTCCGGGACACCGTCGGGAGCGCTGCTCGCCCTGGGTGTCGTCGAGGAGACGGAAGCCTTCCTGATGCCCCTTCGTACGTCGACGGAGTGCGCGGCAGCGAGGGCACGTTCAACCTCTGCGGCATCCCCACGCGGCCGTACTCGCCCCCTGCGGTCGCCTGGAACAGACCGGGTACGCCTTCGGCGAGTCGCTTCTGTACGCCGACCTCGTGGGCCTCTACGTCGAGGAGATCCGGCTGACGGGTGCAACTCGCCGAATTCCCCGGGGCGTTCACCCACGCCGTCGGCACTCGTCGGCGCGGCGACGCGCTGGGAGCGGAACAGGAGCGGGCAGAGCGACTCGGGCACGGCCGGTGCCGATGACGGCCTCTGACGGTGCGCGGAGCCAGGTGTGTGCCCGCGGCGGCGGGCGAGCCGAGTCACGGGGCGTCAGTCAGGATTCGATGAGGTTGCCGTGGGTCACCAGCACCACAGCACCAGGTCGTTGCTTCCCGTGAGCAGGCAACGAGCTCAGGCGAGCACGATGGTCAGCCCGTGCGGTGGCCTCGGGTGGCCTCGCTCCCGCCCGCGGGCTTCAGGGCGGGTCGTCCTGCCCGGTGCAGTGACGCCGAGACCGGTTCCTCGCGGGTCTCCGCGTGCCGGACGAGGACGATCTGGCGCATCGTGGCGTCGGCCATTCAGGGGGTGCGGCCGGGCGGCCCCTCGGAACACCGGGCCGCCTGCCACTACTTCTGCTACTTCTGCACGGTGTCCGCTGCTTCGGGGGTCTGCCCGCCGATCTCGGCGGCCACGGTGGTGATCGGCAGCGCCGCGCTGAGCATCCGGTGGACGGGACAGCGCTCTGCCACGGACATGAGCCTGCGTCGCTGCTCGTCGTCGAGGTCCCCCTCCAGGAAGATCTCCCGCACTACGGCCGGATCGTCGAACCGCAGCCGTACCCGGACGTCGCGCAGCGGCCACCCATGACGGTCCGCGTACATCCGCAGCGTCATCGAGGTGCACGTCCCCAGGCCGGCGAGGACGAACTCGAAGGGGTTCGGACCGGCGTCGCCGCCGACCGGCACCGGCTCGTCCGCGGCGATCCGGTGCGGGCCGACGGCGACCGAGCGGGCCATGCCCGCCCGCTCGGTGACCAGCACATGGCGGGCGGGCATCTCAGTTCCTTCCAGGAGCGAGGAGTACGGCCGTCCCACTGGAGTGGGCTATGGCGTCGCTGACGCTCGGCGCGAACCAGGACGCGAGGCGGCCACGGTGGTGCGGACTGACGACGATCAGGTCGGCCTCGAAGCGCTGCGCGGCCTCCTCGATGGCGGGTGCCACGTCGGACACCAGCCCGTCGAGCAGTTCGCCGTCCGCCTCGACACCCGCCTGCTGCAGGGTCGAAACGGCGTCCTGCAGGGTCCGGTGCGCGGTCGGGTCGTCCTCCAGCTCGACCACGGTGTCGTAGACCACGTCGGAGGTGTCGATGTGCAGGACCCGTACGGTCGCGCCGGTCAGCGAAGCGAGTTCGGCGGTGGTCTCGACGGCACCGTGGCACGCAGCGGTGCCGTCCACGGCGACGAGGATGCGGTGGAACATGGCGGTGACTCCTTGGATCTGTGGACCGGTCAGCGCTCTGCGGCGGACCGGCCGACGGGAACGGGAACGAGGGTCGGGGCGTCCTGGTGCCGGTGCTCGGCGCCACCGCGCTCGCGCTGGGCGAGGGCGACGGCGGCGGAGACGGCCAGCAGGACGACGGAGAGCCACAGGCCCTTGGCGATGCCGCCGGAGGAGTCCGACAGCAGGCCGGAGATCAGCGGGCCGACCGCCTGGCCGACGCTGAAGGCGACGGTCAGCAGTGCGATGCCGGAGGTCCAGGCGTGCTGGGGCAGCATCCGGCGGGCGAGCACCGTGACGGCGGTGGGTCCGGCCATGAACGAGCCGCCGAAGACGACCGCCGAGACGATCGCGGCGACCGTGCCGTGCCACAGCAGCACCGGCAGCACACCGACCAGGACGACGACGGACACCAGCGCCGGTGCCGTGCCGCCGCGCAGCCGGCCGATGAGCCGGCCCCACACCAGCAGGGTCGCGACCGCGGAAGCGGCCCCCAGCACGATGAAGAACATCGCCGTACCCCAGGTCTTCATGCCCTGGCCGTGCAGCAGGGCGATGACGAAGGTCATGTACGAGACGTAGCCGGCGCCGAACAGGACGTACCAGGCGAAGGTCGGTGCGAGCAGCTTCAGGCCGGCCCTGCCGCGCTGAGCGGCCGCCGCGCCGGTCGCCTCGGGCACGTGGCGTGAGGCCCAGACGGCGGGGCCGACGGCCGCGAGCGCGAGTACGCCCATCAGCAGCCATCCTGCCTGCCAGCCGGAGACGCCCCAGGCCGTGAGAGCCGCGGGCACCACGACACCGGAGAGGACCACACCGATGCCCACGCCCGTCATGTACACGCCCACCAGTGCCGCGGAGTGGGACTGGTGGCCACCGCTGTGGACGCGGGAGGCGAGCGCCGAGCCGACCACGAAGGTGATCGCTGTGCTCAGGCCCCCGACGAACCGCAGGACGGCCAGTCCGGCGAGGTCCCCGGTGGACGCCGAGGCCAGCAGGGCCAGGGCGCTGATCACCATGGACCACAGGAACACGGCCCGAGCGCCGAAGCGACGGGACCACCACGCCGCGGTGGCGGCGCCGATGATGTAGCCCAGGGCGTTGGCGGTGTTCATGCCGCCCGCGGAGGCGTAGCTCCAGTGCAGCTTCTCGCGCATGGCGGGCAGCAGGAGCGCGTACGCGAACCGGGTGAAGCCCAGCGCGACCACAGGACCGGCGGCCAGGCCCAGCGCGATCAGGAACTCCGGCCGAGACTTCGCCGCCGGAGTGGAGGCGGAGGCCGTCGCGGGCTCCCGGAGATTCAGAGAAGTCGAGTCGGACATCGCAGTAGGCCTTTCTCGGACGTTCGGACGTGTGGACCGTTCGCACCCGGACCGGAATCGGTTCCCGGCGCGCACGATCAGTACGAACCGCCCTGTCGTGGGCACCGATGGCTGGTCGACGGGCCATGGAGCCCTCGGCTCCGGCCATCGGCTCCGGGGGTCGGCTCCGGGGGTCGGCGCGGGGACGCGGCGACGACTGCGCCGCCGTCGGGCGGACCGGGACCCGACAGGAGCGCCGCTCGCACAGCGGGCAGGTCGGCGGAGGTGCCGTCCGCACCCGGGACCGCAGCAGGGCGAAGATCCCCGCTCAGACGAGCGGTGCCGTCGGACGGCCCCACGGCCACGTGCAGTCCACTCGGGTCGAGGACGGCGGCGCGCATCGCTCGTGCTCACGGGGCCCCGGAGGCAGGCCGGGTACGGGTGTTCCGACCGGGCCGGGCCGCTCATGAGGTTTCCTTGACGGCCCGGTCGGAAGACCCGTCGAGCAGGTTCCGAGGAGTCCTTGCACACGGCTTGCACGGGCGGCCGTGGCCGGCCCCACCGGCGTCATCCTGCGCCTGCGCGCTCTCGTCGGCTGAGCTCTGGCGCGCGGCTCCGACTGAACGCGGTGAATCGGGCGAGGGAGCGGACGATCGGCAGCCCCGGCCGTCTTCGTACTGGTTCACGGCGGGCGCATGACCCGTCGCGGTTTGCGGCGAACCGGTGCGACGGGCACCCGGTGGCACCCTGACGACAACACCATCGCCGAGCCGGCGCACAATTCTTCATGAGAGGCTGGACGGCATGGGGGCGGCATCGGATGATCCGGGTTGTCGGGAGTTCTTGGCGGGAATCCGCATCGGCGATCTCTGCAGCGGGACCGTCGCAGAGGTGACGCGGTCTCAGGGGGTGACGGTCACCCTGGACGGATACTCGGCACGCCCGCTGGGGGTCGTCTGGCCTTTGGACGTCTCGTGGAGTTGGAATCAGTCGGTGGCCGTGAAGGTAGGTCAGCGGATCAGCGCCGAGGTGATCGCCCTTGATCTGGACGAGGGCCATGTCCGGCTGGCGATGACCGCCGCCGAGAACCCGGAACTGTGGGCTTTTCTGAAAGCACGTCAGCGCGGCGAGATTCTTTCCGGCACGGTCACGGCCGTCGAGCGGTTCGGTGTGTTCGTGGCGCTGGACGACGGCCCCGAGCATCCGGTCTTCCCCGGCGTCGGGTTCATCACGATTCCTGAACTGTCCTGGCGCCACATCGAAGCGGTCTCGGACGTCGTTCAGGTCGGGCAGCGCGTCTCGTGCGAGTTCCTCCAGTTCGACACATGGAACGGCGAGGCCAGACTGTCCCTGAAAGGGACACAGCCCGATCCGTGGCAGGCATTGACGGTTGGTCAATCCGTGCGGGGACAGGTCACCAAGCTGGTCCCGTTCGGCGTCTTCGTCCGGGTCGCCGAGGGCATCGAGGGGCTGGTCCATCTTGAGGAGCTCGCCTGGACGCCGGTGGCAAGTCCACAGGATGTCGTCGAGGTCGGCGACGAGGTGACGGTCGTGGTCACGGAGGTCGACCGAAAGCGGCGCAGGCTGGCCCTTTCCCGGCGGCAGGTGTCGCCCGACTCTCGGTGACACCCGCACATCACCGTCCCAAGGCTCCGCGACATGCGCGCTCCGTTTCCTGGAGCAGGGCCAGACCTTGACCCGACGAACCTGCGCGGTGCCGGCGTTGCCCGCGCACAAAGCCGGATCGACACCTTCACTCCCCACCTGTCCCTGCGGACGCCACATGCGCCATGGGCCGACCCACCGCATCGCGACCGCCGACCTTGTCGCCGCCGACGAAGACGCGGCCCTCCCTCGGTGCCCATGCTGCTTCCGCGCCCTCCTTCTGCTCGTTTCCGGTACGGATGACATGGGTGGGGTGCCTCGGAGCGAATTCGACATTCTGGAAGGGGTCACGGTCATGGAGGAGAGCGGGTCGAAGGTCGGCAGCCCGCCCGGCGGAGGCGACAGGACACAAGCCGAACCCGAGCAGGTGCGGCGCACCGTTGCCGCAGCGTTCGCGGCGGCCGGATCCGGCGGCGTCGTCCACGCCGTCGACATCGACAGCGGCGTGCAGTTCGAGTACGGGGCGGACGACCCGGTGGCGCTGGCCAGTGTCTGCAAGATCCCGGTGCTGGTCGAGCTGTACGCCCGGTCCGACGAGGGCACGGTCGATCTGAGCAGTCGCGTGCATGTCCGGGCCACCGGCCGGTCGCCCGGACCGACCGGGTTGTCGGTCATGCTCGACCCGGTCGACCTCTCCCTGCGTGACCTGGCCTACTGGATGATCAGCGTGAGCGACAACGCGGCGACGGACGTCCTGTGCGACCTGCTCGGCCTCGACGCCGTCAACGCCAGGATGAGCGGCCTGGGACTGAAGGAGGTCCGGCTGGAAGGAACGTGCCGGGACGTCTACGACGCGATCGACGAAGAACTCGGCGGCGCCGACGTGCTCGACCTGAGTGATACGGAGGTCGCGCGGCTGCGAGCCTCCCGCGTGCTGCACGTCCCGACCGCCACCCGCGGGACACCCCGCTCGATCACCACCCTCCTCTCGATGATCTGGCGGGACCGCGCGGCGTCGCCCGAGGCCTGTGCGGCGATGCGCCGCACCCTCGGACTGCAGGTCTGGCCGCACCGGCTGCGCAGCGGTTTCCCGGACGACAAGGTGGCCGTCGCGGGAAAGACCGGGACCCTGCCCTTCGTCCGCAACGAGGTCGGCGTGGTGGAGTACCCGGACGGCGGCCGGTACGCCGTCGCCGTCTTCACATGCCCCGATGCGCTGGCCTACGCGAACCCTCCGGCCGACGCCGTCATCGGCACCGTGGCCCGCGCCGCCGTCGACTGCATCCGGGCGGCGCAGCCGACCGACTGATCTCCCCGGGCGTCGCTCGACGCCCGGGTGCGGTCGCGCACCGACCCGTGGCGAACACCGTCGGCAGCCGGATCCCCGGGATCCGGCTGCCGACGGCGTTCGGGCCCGCATCCCGGGGCCTAACGCACGGACTCCAGGTTCACGTACTCGCGCGAGACCGTGACCTCCTCCAGCACGTCGGGCTGGACCTCGACACCGAGACCGGGTGCGTCAGGCACCCGCAGGTGCCCGTCGGACAGGACGAAGGGCGCGGTGATGTCCTGGGCGTAGTAACGCGCCGATGCAGACGTGTCGCCCGGCAGGACGAAGCCGGGAAGCGCGGCGAGCGCCACGTTGGCGGCCCTGCCGATGCCTGTCTCGAGCATGCCGCCGCACCACACCGGGACGCCCATGGCGGCGCAGACGTCGTGGATGCGCCGGGCCTCCAGGTAGCCGCCGACACGACCGGGCTTGATGTTGACGATGGAGCAGGCCCCGATGGCCAGCGCGTCGGCCGCGGCGCGCGCCGAGGTGATCGACTCGTCCAGGCAGACGGGTGTGCGGATGCGCCTGGCCAGTTCGGCGTGGCCGCGCACGTCGTCCTCGGCGAGCGGCTGCTCGATCAACAGCAGCCCGAACGGGTCAAGTTGGGCGAGCCTGGGTGCGTCGGCGACGGTGTACGCGGTGTTGGCGTCCACTTGGAGGAGCAGTTCGTCGCCGAAGCGCTCCCGCACGGCCCGGACGGGTTCCACGTCCCAGCCGGGCTGGATCTTCAGCTTGATGCGCAAGTACCCGGCTTCCAGGTAGCGGGCCACGGCGTCGAGCAACCGGTCGGTCGAGTCCATGATTCCGACCGAGACGCCGGCCGGTACCTTGTCGTGCACCGCGCCCAGGTAGCGGGCGAAGGGCATGCCCGCGACACGCAGTTCGGCGTCGAGAACGGCCATCTCCACGGCCGCCTTCGCCATGCGATGGTCCTTGACCGGTGCGAGCAACGGGGCGACATGGGCGGCCGACACCTCGGGAACGGCGGCGAGTCTGGGCAGGAGGAAGTGCTTGACGACGTGCTCGGCACCGTCGCTGTACTCGGCCGAGTACAGCGGGTCGCTCATCGCCACGCACTCGCCCCAGCCCTCCGCGTCGGGGGTGACCATGCGCAGCAGCAGCAACTCGCGGGCGTGCGCGGTACCGAACGAGGTGCGGAACGGCTCGACGAGCGGCAGCCGTACGCGTCGCAGTTCGCATCCGGTGATCTTCACGAAGGGTTCCTCCGAGTCAGGAGATAGTGCCCGGACCGGGTGCAGGTCCGGATTTCGTAGCCCTCGGCGAGGGCGCCGGTGAGGGCGGTGCGCAGCGCGAGCCGCCACTGCGCGGCACGGGCGGGGTCCTCGCGGCGCACGGCCTCGATGTCCGGGGGGATCCAGCACAGTTGGGCCTCGGCGTCGGTGGGGTGCGGCTCGGGGGCGCCGGCCGGGCCCTGCACCAGCCGCGGCGCGGCGTGGGCGGCATCGGGTTCCGCGGCGCGGCTGCTCGGCATGCCGTCGAGCAGATCGATGACGTGGGGGTCGAGCAGGGGCCAGGTGAGGTGGAGCCGGTCGCTCTGCTGGCCTGCGTTGATTCCGTCGGTCATGTCGCCGTAGAAGTCCGTCAGGTACTCGGTCGCCCGGGCGCCGAGTTTGACGAGGTTGAAATAGGCGTTGCGCCGTATCAGCGGGTCGAAGGTCCAGGTCACGCTCTCGATCCCACGGCGGGTCGCCCAGGCACGCTGGTGGAGTTTGAGCGCGTAGCCGATGCTGCGGCCCTGGGCGCCGGTGTGGACGCCGCTGATGTGGGAGTGCAGGGTCGGCCGGTCGCGCAGACCGAGGAAGGCGACGGAGGCGCCGAGAAGTTCGTCGCCGTCGAAGGCGCCCACCACGTAGTTGCCGGCGTGGGCGAGCGCCCGCAGGACGTCGGTGTTGATCGGCGGCCGGTCGGTGTTCCAGATGTCCGCGAACAGGAGGGCCGCGCTTCTCAGCGCAGGGATGTCGGTGAGTTCGCGCACCACTACTCGGGCACGGGCCTGGGCGGCCGTCGCGGCGGCCGCCGCCCGGTCCGGCGCGTCGGGTGCGGCGCCCGTGAGGGCGGCCGAGGGTGAAGTAGCCACCCCTTCACTCTGTTTGCATCCTCGGGCAAGTGCTTCGTCGCAGCAGATCAATCCCGGCCGGGGACTTGGTGGGGGCCGACGACGTTGAGGCGTCCGGCTACGGTCGGCGCTGTTCTTCCCTCGGCGGCCGTCAGCCGCAACTGCAGCCAGAGCACCAGGCGTTCGTCAGCGTCCCCCAGGTCCACGCCGAACAGCTCCCCGACTCGGCGGATGCGGTACCGGAAGGTGTTCTGGTGGATGTGCAGGCGGTCCGCCGCGACGGTGGTGTCACCGAAGGCGTCGAGGTACGCCAGGAGAGTCTCGGCGTACCGGGTCCCCCTCTCGGCGTCGTGGTTCAGCATGGCGGTGACGGAGGCGAGTCGGATCCGCGGGTTGTCGGCGATGGTCTCTTCGAGTTCCAGCAGGATCGCCTGGCAGCGTACGTCCTCGATGGAAGCGACGTGGGCGCGATGTGGTTCGGCGGCGAGCACCGCCAGGACCCGGTCGGCCTCCTGGCGCGAGCGCGGCACGTCCGCGAAGTCTGCCACCGCGGATCCGATGCCGGCCCGCAGCCGGGTGTGCAGCGACTCCTCGGAGCGGGTGATGACGGTCTCGGCCAGGGACGCCACCCGTGCCTGCGGCACCTCCTCCGGAAGGGGGAGCAGGGCGTAGACGACCTGTCCCTCGACCACACAGGAGGCGGAGGAGGTCAACGTCTCGGCGCAGGCGGTCACCAGGTCCACGACCTGCAGCCCCAGGACGTCGGCCGGCGTGCCGGACGAGGAGGGCAGTTCGAGGGCGAGAACGGTCATCCGGCCGGAGTCGATGCCGAACCTGGCCGCGGAGGGGGTCCTGCCGGCGAGCAGGGAGCGAAGGAGTTCGCCGCGGGCCCGGCGCTCCAGCTCCGTGGCACGGCGCAGCCTGAGCAGGTGGAGCGCGGCCACCCCGGCGGCTTCGGTGAGTGCCTGCTCGGCCTCGGGAGGGAACGGGGTGCCCGACTCCACCGCCCAGATGGAGCCGAGGAGTTCGGAACCCGCCCGGACCGCCACCGCGAGACGGGCCAGCGGCGAGGCGTCGCCGATCCGGATGGCGCCGGGCGCGCGCCACAGCCGCCGGTAGATCCGCATGTAGTGGTCGTCCAGAGGTACCTGGCGTCCGAGGATCGTGTCACGGCGCGCGTCGTCGATCGGCTGACCGGGGAGGTTGGAGTAGGCGAGGACCCGCTGCTGGGGGTCCTCGACGGTGATGGCGCCGCCCACCGTCGCCGCCACGGCGTTGGCCAGGGCGAACAGGTCGCCTACCGCGGCGGCCGAGGGAAAACCCGGCGCGTCCTGCCCGGAGTTGCCCGCGGCGGCGGCGAGCAGCGCGTCGACATGCCGCCAGGGAATGACGTCGGCGACGGCGAGCACCGCGACCCCGGCGGCGTCGGCGGCATCCACCAGCGGGCCGGTGTCCGCCCCGCGGGTCTTGAGAGCTATCGCCGCGGCGCCTGCCCGGCCGAGCGCGGGCAGGGCGTCGAGGAGGGCCGCGGCGTCGGGACGCATACCGACGGCCAGCAGGATCGTCCCTTGGTGGGCCGCACCCTCCTCCTCGGTGACGTCCAGGATGCTGTGCCCGGTCACCGGGTTGTCGCATCCCGCCGGCGCGGCGAGCAGGCGGGCGGCGGATGTCCCGAGCAGGTCGACTATCCGCGCAAGGGAGGGATGTGCGTAAGGGGTCGTCACGTTCCGTCCTTCCAATGCCGCTCACGATCGCACGCCGCACCCGGCGGGCACATGTGCGGGGGCACATGATCGCCGCACCGGATTGGTCGCGGAGGACGAGGTGAGGGTGCGGACCTCCGGCGAGACTGCCGTGCGCAGGCAACCACAGTGAGGAGACATGGCGTGTACGAGCTGAAGTTGCGCGGAGGCACCGTCTACGACGGCCTGGGCTCTCCTGGCGTGCGGGCGGACGTCGCCGTGACGGGCGACCGTGTGATGGCGGTCGGCCGCGATCTGGGGCCCGCCCGCCGGGAGATCGACGTCGCGGGGATGGCGGTCGCGCCGGGGTTCATCGACCCCCACAGCCATTCGGACATGGTCCCGATGATGTCCGATCCGCAGCCCTTCAAGCTGTTCCAGGGCGTGACCACCGAGATCGTCGGCAACTGCGGCTACTCCGCCGCCCCGATGGACGGCGCGGCCGCGAAGGAGGCCCAGGCGTTGTTCGGCGACCTCGCGGCCGGGGCCGCGTACACAGCACGCTCCTTCGGCGCGTACCTGGATGACATCGAGGCCGTCGGCCCCACGAACCACATGGCCGTGATGGTCGGGCACCACACGCTGCGGCTGACCGCCAACGGCATGCGCCGGCAGCTGGCCCCCGAGGCGCTGGCAGCCATGTGCACGCTGGCGGACGAGGCATTCGCCGCGGGAGCCGTCGGCTTCTCCAGCGGTCTGATCTACACACCCGGGGCGTACGCCGACGTCGAGGAACTGGTGGCACTCGGCAAGGTCGCCCACCGGTGGGGACGCCCGTACGCGACCCATATGCGGGACGAGAGCGACGCCCTGGAGGCCGCACTGGACGAGGCGGTCGAGATCGGCCGGCGAGCACGCATCCCGGTGCAGATCTCCCATTGCAAGGCGGCCGGCCGGCCCAACCACGGCAAGTCCTCGATGCTGCTGGGGAAGCTGCACGCGGCGCGGGTGGCCGGCGTCGACGTCCGCGGCGACCTGTACCCCTACCTCGCCGGAGGCACCATGCTCCACGCGCTGCTGCCCCCCGAGGCGCTCGCCGGAGGCGCCGAGGCGCTGCTGGCCCGGATGACCGACCCGGCCGAGCGGGCTCGGCTGCGCGCCAGGGCCGAGGACCCGGCGCGGGCGATGGCGGCGGGGCTCTGGCGCCAGGTGACGCCCGCCGACGTACTGATCACCCGTCACCGGGACACCGGGGCCGCCGGTCGGACCCTGGAGGAGGTCGGCGGAGAGGGCGACGCGTGGGAGACCCTGTGCGCGCTGATCACGGCCGACGTGAACGCGATGATCGTGCCGACCATGATGGCCGAGTCGGACATGCGGACGATGATGGCCGATCCGCTCATCGGCATCGGTTCGGACAATGGCATGCCCACCGGGCTGGATCATCCGCGCACCTGGGGCTGCTTCCCACGCTTCCTCGGCCGCTACGTGCGGGACGAGGCAGTGGTGGACTGGCCGGAGGCCGTCCGCAAGGCGACCTCGGCGAGCGCCGCCCAGTTCGGTCTCGCCGCACGGGGCTGGCTGGGGCCCGGCGCCATCGCCGACCTGTGCGTCATCGACCCGGAGAAGGTCGGCCATGACGGCACCTACGCCGCGCCCGACGCCAGGCCGACGGGCATCCCGTACGTGGTGCTGGCCGGGGACGTCGTGGTGGACTCCGGGGAGTTCACCGGTGAGCGGCGAGGTCGCGTGCTGCGGGCCGGCCATGGCGAGCGAGCCGCCGGAGCGGCGGTGGCGGGATGACACACGCCGCGCTGCTCGCCGCGGCCGCCGCACAGGCGCCACGGATGCGGGCCCAGCTCGCCGAACTGGTGGAGCAGGAGTCCTTCTCCTCGGACCTGCCGGCCCTGCACGCGTGCGCGGACCTGGTCGCGGAACTCGGCGCACAGGCGCTGGGAAGCGCGCCCAGGCGGCTGGAGCTGGGAGGCCGGCCTCATCTGCTGTGGCCGGGTTCGGGTGACGGCGACGTGCTCGTGCTCGGCCACTTCGACACGGTGTGGCCGACGGGCACGCTTGCCGGTTGGCCGTTCACGATGGACGGTGATCTGGCGACCGGCCCCGGTGTCTTCGACATGAAGGCCGGCATCGTGCAGATGTTCGCGGCCCTGCGGCTGCTGCCGTCGGCTGAGGGCGTCGCCGTCCTGCTCACCGGCGACGAGGAGATCGGCGCCCCGTCCTCGCGGCAGCTGATCGAGGACACCGCCCGCGGCTGCCGGGCCGTGCTCGTGCCGGAACCGAGCGCGGCCGGGGCGCTGAAGACCGCGCGCAAGGGCATCGGCACCTACCGGCTGGACGTCCGCGGGCGGGCGGCGCACGCGGGACTTGAGCCGGAGAAGGGCATCAACGCGACCGTGGAGGTCGCCCACCAAGTGCTGCGCATCGCCGCGCTGGGCGACTCCACCGTGGGCACCAGCGTGACCCCGACCGTGCTGTCGGGCGGCTCCTCCATGAACACGGTTCCCGAGCGGGCCTCGGTGCAGGTGGACGTGCGGGCATGGACCGCGGCCGAGCTGGCACGGGTGGACACCGTCCTGCGCGGGCTCGAGCCCGTGGTCGCCGGCGCCGCCATGGAACTGGACGGTGGCGTCAACCGGTACGCGCTGGAGGCCTCCCATTCGGCGGACCTGTTCGCCGCGGCCGCGCAGGAGGCCCGGGCGCTCGGGCTGGCCCCCCTGCGCGGCGTTGCGGTCGGCGGCGGCTCGGACGGCAACATCACCGCCGGGCTCGGGGTGCCCACCCTGGACGGGCTGGGCGCGGTCGGGGATCATGCTCACGCCCCGGGCGAGTACGCCGACTTGTCCGCGATGCCGCAGCGGGCGGCGCTCATGGCGGCGCTCGTCGGACGGCTGCTCGGCACCGGCTGAGCAACTGTCCGCCCTCGGCTCGGGAACCGGCACAGGAGCCGTGCGCTCAGCCGGTCTTCGGCGTGGCACGACCACCGAAGTGGATGTAGCGGGAGCTGTCGGCCAGGGTGTAGAGAACGACGGGCGTCCACGCGGCGAAGTCCTGCTCCCGGGTGACGAAGAGGCCGGCGTCCGGATCGACGGCGGTCAGCGGCATCCGGTGCGGTGGCTCGTCGAGGCCGGCCAGTCCCTCGGTGACGGTCACGGTGAGTTCCGGCGTGCCGTCCTCGGAAGGGGCGAGGTCCATGCGCACGTGGTGTCGCTCGTAGCTCCCGTACCAGTCGGCGAGATCCACGGGGAGGGGCTCCGCGGGCGGCTGCGGCGGACCGGGCACGCGCAGCCCGGCGGTCTCGGGGAGCACCTCGTTCGCGACCGCCCGGAAGAGCTCACGGGTGCGTCCGCCGTTGGTGAGCAGGACGATGACGACGTCCCGGTCGGGGAGGACGCGCAGGAAGGCGCTCTGTCCGATGGTGCCGCCGTCGTGCCCGTACAGGGCACGGCCCTCCCAGGTCGGCAGGAACCAGCCCAGGCCCCAGTGGCCGGCGATGGTCCAGCGGTCCGGCACCGTCACCTGCGGCTCGCGCATCGTGCGTGCGGAAGTGGCCGACAGCACGCGGGTGCCGTCCGCTGCCGCGCCGTCGGCGAGGTGCATACGCGCGAAGGCGACGAGGTCCTCGGCGGTGGCGACGACGATGCCCGCCGGTCCGGCCGAGCGCGGGACGTCCCAGCGTGGCGCGGGTCGCGGCCAGTCGTCGGCTCCGCCGTCCGGCACCGGCAGGTGTCCCATGGCCGCCCGGAAGCGCAACACGTCCTCGGGCAGGGTGAAGGTGCGGTCCATGCCCACAGGGGCGAGGAGACGCTCGCGCAGGGCGGTGTCCCACACTTTGCCGGTGAGGACCTCGATGACCCGGCCGGCGACGCCGAAGCCGGTGTTGCAGTACGACTGGGTGGCACCGATGGGGTGCGACTGGCCGAGATCCGCGCACCGGGCCACGAACCGCTCCAGCACGTCGTCCCCGCGGCCGACGTCGGTGAAGACGTCGCCCTGGATGCCGCTGGTGTGGGTGAGCAGGTGGCGCATCGTCACCGACGCGGTCACGTCCGGGTCGGCCACCTTGAACTCCGGCAGCACCTTCACCACCGGCTCGTCGAGATCGAGCAGTCCCTCGTCCACCAGCTGCATCACAAGGGTGGTGGTCAGCGTCTTGGTGATGGAACCGATCTGGAACAGCGAGTCGGTCGTGGTCTCCACTCCCGTACCCCGGTTGAGCACGCCCGCCGCCGCGAGAACGGTCCGGCCACCGGCGTGGACGGCCAGGGAGGCGCCGGGCACGCGGTACTCACGTGCGAGCTCTTCGAGTCGTCGTCCCAGTTCTGCCTGGTCCAGTGTCAACGTCGCTCCTTCGTAGCGGACTTGTCATCGGTGATGGCCACCGCGGCGGGCGAGGCGTGCTCGCCGTTCGACGGGCCGTCGGGTCCTTCGGCGAAGTGGCAGGCGGCCCGGTGGGGCCGCCCGGCGGCGCCGAGCTGCGGGTCCAGGGTCAGGCACACCGAACGGGAGGCGTTCGCGCGCGGCCCGACGGGACAGCGGGGGTGGAAGCGGCAGCCTTGTGGAGGGTGGTGGGGATCGGGGGCGTCCAGGTCCCCGGACGGCGTGTCGATCTCGCGCCAGGACCGGCCCAGCCGGGGCACGGCTGCCAGCAGGGCCCGTGTGTAGGGGTGGCGGGGCCGGGCGAGGAGCTCCTCCCCGGGCGCGGCCTCCACGATGCGGCCCAGGTACATCACGGCGATGAAGTCGCTGACGTACCGGACCACTTCGAGGTTGTGCGAGATGAAGAGCATCGAGGTGCCGGAGCGGGCCTGGATGTCGCGGACGAGGTTGAGCACCGCGCCCTGTACGGAGACGTCGAGGGCACTGGTGATCTCGTCGGCGATGATGACGTCGGGGCGCACCGCGAGCGCCCGCGCGAGCGCCACCCGCTGCCGCTGGCCGCCCGACAGGCGCCGGGGGAGGATGCCCGCGTGCTCCGGGGACAGCGCGACCAGATCCAGCAGCCGGCCGACCTCCTGGCGGCGCTGCTCGCGGGTCGGGCACGTACCGGCGCGCGCCCGTAGGGCCTCGTCCAGGGTCGCCCCTACCGTCATCCGCGGATCGAGCGAGGCGTACGGGTCCTGGAAGACCATCTGGATCCGCCGTCGGCGGGCCGTGTCCGATGCGATGTCCTCGCCGTCCAGCAGGACTTGGCCCGCGGTGACGGGAACGAGTCCGACGACGGCGCGGGCGACGGTCGACTTGCCCGAGCCCGACTCGCCCACCAGGCTGACGATCTTTCCCGGGGGCACGGTGAGACTCACGCCGTCGACCGCTGTCATGGCTCGGCGACCCCGCCCGAACCGTACAGTCAGTCCCTCGATCCGCAATCCGGTCATGCCGGCCCCGCCTTGGTGGTCGTCGCATCGATACGGTCCGCCGGAGAAGGAGGACGCGGATGCCAGCAGGCGACCCGCCGACCGTCCCGGAACTCCAATGGCGGCTGCTCGCCATGGCACTTGTCCGACGCGAAGCGGCAGCGCGGCGCGAAGGCGCAGCCGGGCGGCAGCTCCAAGAACTGCGGGGGCCGCCCGGGGATGGTGGCCAGCGGCTGATCCCGGTCGCTGCCCATGTGGGGCACGGCAGCCAGGAGCGCCTCGGTGTAGGGATGGGCGGGGCCGTCGAGCAGAGAGCCGACGCCGACGTCCTCGACGATCCGGCCTGCGTACATCACCACCACCCGCCGGCACAACGAGGTCACGACCGATATGTCGTGCGAGATCATCAGGACCGCCGCTCCGGTGTCCTCGTTGATCCTGCCCAGGAGCCGCACGATCTGTTCCTGCACGGTCACGTCGAGCGCGGTGGTCGGCTCGTCGGCGATGATCAGTTCGGGTCTCCCCATCAGCCCCATGGCGATCATGGCGCGCTGTCGCATGCCGCCGGACAACTCGTGCGGGTACTGGGCCATCCTGATGGCGGGGCTGGGCACACGTACCTGGGTCAGCCGGTCCTGTGCGAGCCGCATCGCCTCCGCGTGCGGCAGACCCAGATGGACCTCGCTGGCCTCGGTGAGCTGACGTCCCATCCTCAGCGCGGGGTTGAACGAACTCAGCGGGTCCTGGAAGACCACAGCGGTCGTCGAACCCAGCAGTCTGCGCCGCTCGGGTGCGCGCAACGCCGAGGGGTCCCGTCCGGCGATCTCCAGCCGGCCGGCGATGACCTGGCCAGGCTCCGGAACGAGCCCGGCGATCGCCATGGCCGTGAGCGTCTTGCCACTGCCCGACTCGCCGACGATGCCGACCGTCTCACCGCGCCGGACGTCCAGGGCGACGCCCCGGACGGTGTGCACCGGCCCCGCCGGTCCGGGGAAGACGACCCGAAGCCCGTGCACGCGCAGGGCGTACGCGTCGGCGTCGGCCACGGGCACGGCCGTCTCCTGCCCGGCCGTCCCCGCCTGCGGCAGGCCCGCGGCGGTGCGGCTCCGTGCCCCACCGAACCAGCGCGGACGGGCGTCCCGGGCGGAGGCGACCGCGTCGTCACGGACGAGCGCGGCCGCGGTCTCGCCGAGAGCATTGAAGACCAGGCCGGCGATGACGATGGCGACGCCGGGCCCGAGGGCCGCAGCGGGGGCGGTGTAGATGCGGTTGACGTTCTCGCTGAGCAGACGGCCCCAGTCGTAGGAGGGCGGCTGGACGCCCAGCCCGAGGAAGCTCAGCCCGGACAGGGCGATGAGCATGCCACCGACCTGCAGGGTCGTGGTCACGATCAGCGGTTCCGCGATGTTGGGCAGGACATGACGCAGCATCAGGCGTGATCGGGGCACGCCGAGCATCCGTGCGGCGGAGACGTAGTCCGAACCGGACACCGACGAGGCGAGGGTGTACGTCAGGCGTGCGTAATTGGGTGCGGTCGCGACACCGAGGGCCACAACCGCCCCTTTGGCGCCGACACCCGCCACGGTCGCGACGCACAACGCCAGCAGCAGCGCGGGAAACGCGATCGCGGTGTTCATCGCCGACTCCCATGCCCGCCGGCCGCGGCGGCCGAGGACGGTGGGGAACGCGCCGAGCAGCACGCCGGCCGCCGAACCCAGGGCGGTCGCCAGCGCCGCGAGGATCAAGGAAAGACGGGCCCCCGCCATCACCCGGGCGAACATGTCCCGGCCCAGACTGTCGGTGCCGAGCAGGTGCCGCGCGGAGGGTCCCTGCCGGGCCGCGGCCACATCCAGGTGCGAGGCGTCGGCGCCCCAGACGACGGGGCCGCAGGCCGCCAGGAAGAGCAGGAGAAGCAGGCCGAGTGCGCCCATCATTGCTGTGGGGCCGATCCGGGAGGCGTACCGGTTGCCTTGCTTGGTCACCGTTCCTCAGCTCCTCGTGAGGGTCGAGCGGGGGTCGAGCAGACCGAGGGCCAGATCGACGAAGAGGTTCACCACCAGCACCACCGCCCCCAGGAGCAGGACGATCGCCTGCACCAACGGATAGTCCTGGGCGACGATCGCGCCCACCACGGTGCTGCCGAGTCCTGGCCAGGCGAAGACGTTCTCGACCAGGACGCTGCCTCCGACCAGCGAGGCGAACAGGATGCCGCCGACGGTGAGCCCCGCGGTGAGCACATTGGGCAGTGCATGGCGCAGGTACAGCAGTCGCGCGGGCAGGCGCTTGCTGCGGGCGACCCGCAGGTGGTCCTGACCGAGGACACGGGTGGTCTCGGTGCGGATGATGCGGGCGAGCTGGCAGCTCGGACCGAGCGCCAGAGCGAGCGCGGGCAGAAGGTAGGAGGCGGGTGTGTCGGCGCCGGCGGGTGGCAGCCAGGGGAGGGTCACCGCGAAGACGAAGACCAGGCCCACGCCGATCAGAAAGTCGGGGACGGTGGTGCATATCCCGGTCACGCTGGTGAAGGCGAGATCCGTGCCGCGGCGGCGCCCGCCGTACGTCGCCACGGCCACCCACATACCGACGGGGACAGCCACCAGCGCGGTGAGCAGGAACGCCAGACCTGCCAGCTCCGCGGTCGCCGGCAGCCGGGTGGCGATGACCGACGACACCGGATCGCCGCTGATGAGCGAGGTACCGAGGTTTCCGCTGAAGACGCCCCCCAGGTAGTTCAGGTACTGCGTCAGCAAGGGCTCGTCCAGGCCGAGCTCGGCCCGGCGGGCCGCCACCACAGCGGGGTCGGCCGTGGCGCCCAGAGCGGCGCGCACCGGATCCCCGGGGACCAGATGGACGAGCAGGAACGAGGCCGTGACGACCACGAAGAGCGAGACCGCCAGGCGTACCGCCCGTCTGATCAAGAACCGTGCCCAGGGGGAGGAGCGCCGGACGTCCTCCCCCTGGCGCCCCTCGCCGGCGACGAATGCCCGGGAACCGTCATTCGGGACCGTCACGGGGGCCGGGGATGGCTGAGCCATGAGGTGACGTCTCCTCAGTTGGCGTGCAGACGGATGCTGGTCGGGAGCGGCATCTCGCCGGAGATCTCGAACGTCGCGCCGCGCCCGAAGTAGCTGACGTACCGCTGGGCGATGGGCACGACGTCGGTTCGGGCGAAGAGCGCCTTCTCGGCCTCGGTCCACAACTGGCAGCCGGGCCGGCCGGGGGTCTGCACCGCCTCGGAGACCAACTGTTCGTAGGCGGTGTTGTGGATGCCTGCGAAGTTGGATCCCTTGGGAGCGCCGGGACCCGAGAAGAAGCTGACGCTCTGTGACGGCAGTTGGGTGGCCAGATTGATCTCCGGGGCGACGTCCCAGTTGTCACTCTGGAAGACCGCCTTGAGGAAGGCGGCCGAGTTCAGGCTCTTGACCTTCACGTCGATCCCGAGCTTCTGCCACGCGGCCGAGAACAGCTCCATGCCCGCCGACGCGTTCGGCCGCTCGGAGGAGTACATCGCGGTCAGCTCCAGGCGCTTGCCACCCTTCGACCTGGTCCCGTCCGAGCCTTTGCGCCAGCCCGCCTCGTCCAGCGCGGCGGCGGCCGCCGCCTGGTCGAACGCGGGGATTCCCGCCGCAGCGCCGGAGTCGTCGCAGATCTGCGGCGGCACGCCCATCGTTGTGTTACCGATCTTGCCCTGCCGGTCGGTGAGCACATCAGCGATCTGTTTGCGGTCCAGGGCCTGTGTGAGCGCCTTGCGGACCACGGGGTCGGCACCGGGATGGCCCGGGTGTTGGTTGAACACCGCCAGTGTCCCGCCGTCCTCGAAGCGGTACTCCTTCATGCTGCCCGCCAGCCGCTCCCGGTCGGGTCCGTTGACGATGCTGCCGTTGAGGCTGCCGCTGGTGAGGAGGTTGGCCGCGGTGGTGTCGTTGTTGACGATCTTCAGGACGATCTTCTGCGGGGCTCCGGGCACGTCGATCCTCGCGCCGTCGGGCCCCCAGGCGTATTCGTCGCGGCGGACCAGCGTGTAGTGGTCGCCGGGGACGGCCTCGGTCAGCTCGTACGGGCCCGATCCACTGGTGGTCCTGGCGAGTGCCGTGGGGTCGGCGGTGCCGCGGCCGCACACCACGAAGAAGGCGGCCAGTGACTGGAGCAGCAGGCCATCGGGTTTGCCGGTGGTGATGGTGACGGTGCCCGCGGCGTCGTCGGCCTTGGTGGTGAAGTCCGGGCCCGGCAGCACGATGCCGAGCAGCGGCGAGGAGGCCTTGGGGTCCTTGAGATAGTCCAGGTCCTTGCTGACGACGCTCGGAGTCACCGCCGAGCCGTCGGAGCATGTGACGCCCTTGCGGAGGGTCAGGGTGACCGACGAGGGGGTGACGTCCCACTTGGTCGTGATGCCTGGGATCGGGTTTCCCTCGGCGTCCAGGGTGACCAGCGGGTCGTAGGCGAAGGACAGGAGGTTGTTGGCCGCGGCGACGACGGTGTGGTACGGATCGAGCTTGCCCGGGTCCTGTGACAGGGTCGACGTGAAGGTGCCGTTGCGGACATAGGCGCCCTGCCCCTCGGCGCCTGAGCCCGAGGCTCCTGTGGAGCAGGCCGTGGCGGCGAGCGCGATCACACACATCATCGCTGTCTTGGATCCGTGCAGTCTCATGAGAAGCCTCCAGCAGCACACCGTGGCGGATGCGGAGGAGCATCCAGCCGGCGCACCTCGGCCGTCTTCGTCGCTGAGCACCAGATGGGCACCTCGCATTCGTCGCCGGACCCCAAGAGGACGGATCAGCGGGCGGAGGCTCGGGCGGTCGCCTCCGGTCCCGCCGGGACACCGCGTTCCTCGGGCGGACGGCGTCGACGGCACGCGCGTCGTGCAGCCCGATCCGGTGTGACGTTCATGGGTGTGCCCGGTCCGCTGTCGCGGGCCGGGCACACCATCGGGGGGCGGTGAGACACCGGCTAGGAGGTGGGGATGCCGTAGACGTTCTTCGGGGTCACGATGGTGGTGACCGCATGGGCGAACTTGGTGGTGAGCGACTTGCCTTGGACTGCGATGTCGCTCGTGGTGTGCACCACGAGTGTGGCGTCGGCCTTGGGCAGATGGACCATCACCGTCTGGTAGCCGGGCAGCGAGCCGTTGTGCCCGATCCACCCGTTGATGTCGAAGATGCCGAGGCCGTAACCCAGGCCCTTCCGGCCCGTCGGCAGCATCTTCAGCCGTTCTGCCTGCGTCGCCCTGGACAGCAGCTTCCCGTCGGCAAGGGTGGATGCCCAGGACCGCAGATCGTGCAGGTTCGAGATCATCACCCCGGACGCGCCGCCAGGCGGGGCCCAGTTCGTCGCGTCCGTGATCGAGCCGTCGTTCGACGCCTGGTCGGTGTACCCGTGGGCGTGGGGGGCGGGGAATTCGGTGCCCTTGGGCATGAAGGTGTACTTCAGGTGGGCCGGCTTGAGCACATGCCGGTTCAGGTAACGGTCGAAGGGCTGCCCGGTCACCTTCTCCACGACCATCGACAAGAGGATGCTGTTGGTGTTGCTGTACTGGTACCGGCTGCCCGCCGGGAAGGCGACCGGGTGCTTGAAGGCGTAGGCCAGCAGTTCCTTGTTGGTGAACGTGCGGCTGGTGTCGGCCAAGTAGGCCTTGGCGAAGGCGTCGTCGTCCAGGGCCTCGAACAGGCCGCTGCGCATGCCCGCGAGGTGACGCAGCGTGATGTGACGGCCGTTCGGGACGCCACGAACGTACTTGGAGATCGGATCGTCCAGGTTCACCTGCTTCTGGTCGACCAGACGCAGCAGCGCCGTGACCGTGAAGGTCTTGGTGACGCTGCCGATGCGCATGTTGAAGCCGGGGGACATCGGCTGCTTCGTCGCCTTGTCGGCGGTGCCGAAAGCCCTGACGTAGCTGCCCTTGCCCGGCGCCCACAGGCCCACCGTCACCCCGGGGGTGTGCGTGGTCCTCAGGACGTGCTGGACGGCGCGGTCGAGCTGGGCGCGGACCTGCGGCGTCAGCGTCCGCATCACCGGCTGCCTCGAAACGGTCCTGTGCGCCGGGGAAGGGTCGCCGGTGAAGGCCTGGACTCCTGTACCGGTCGCCACCACCGTGCCGGCGGCCAGCGCCGCCCCGATCACGGCGAGCGTCCGACGCCGGGTGACGGGCCGAACGCGGTCGCCGGTCGATGAACTGTGAGGCATGCTGCGCCCTTTCAACGTGCGGACGGGCCCCTTGCGGCCCGTCCGGCTTCGCTTTCCATGGTGGTTTCGCCCGGCGGTCCTTCCCTCTGTCTCACGGGCGGTTTCCACCCTCCGCCGCAGGGAGGAGACAGCGCCGCTCTCATCCCCGGCCAGGCGGTCGGGTCCGTCACGCCGAGGTGCCCCGACCCGATGCGGGCCGGGGCACCTGGAGTGCATCGTTCTTGGGGCTGGGGCTGGGGCTGGGGCTGGGGCTGGGGCTGGGGCTGGGGCTGGGGCTGGGGCCGGTGCCGGGGCCGGTGCCACAGTCCGGCCGCCGCGCAGCCGCCTGCGGAAGGGGCCGATCCCGCTCTTCGAGCCGTGTGGCCTACGGGACGCAAAGGGTCGTGCGTGAGGCGGTGAGCCAGGCAGAGATCTGGTCGGCGCTCCAGGTGTCAGGGTCGGCGTTGGTGGCCAGCACGAGCTGACGGGTGCCGTCGGCGCTGATGAAGGCATTGGTCTGGGTGCCCAGAACGGTTCCGGTGTGCCCCCACATGGTGACGCCGCACAGCGTCAACTTCTCCAGGCCCAGTCCGTAACCCTTGGTCCGATCGGCCGGATCGACCGTGAAGGGCCCGGGCTTGGTCATCTCGGCCAGCTGCGTTTTCGGCAGGAGCCTGCCGGTGATCAGGGCCTTGTCGAAGCGGGCCAGGTCGTTGACGGTCGAGGTCAGCGCGCCCGCCGCCCAGGTGGTGGAGGGGCTGATGCCGAAAGTGATGTCCCGGGGTGCGTGGCCCGGCCGGCCCAGCATGTACCCGTGCACGGCCGGGTTCTGGATCTTCAGGGTGCGGAGGGGGAGCCGGGTGTCGTGCAGTCCGAGAGGGATGATGATGCGGCGGTTGAGTTCCTGCTCGTAGGCGCGGTGGGTGACCTTCTCGATGATCAGGCCGAGCAGGAAGTAGTTGGTGTTGGAGTAGGAGAACTTCGTGCCGGGTGCGAACAGCCGTGCATGGCTGTCGGCCAGGGCCACCAGCTTGCGCGGCGACCAGTAGTATCCGGCGTCCCCCCGCAGGTAGGGGGCCATTGAGGCCGGATCCTGTTCGAAGCCGGGGAGCCCGCTGGTGTGGTTGAGCAGCTGGCGCACGGTGATGCGGCCGCCGCCGTGGATGATGCCGGGCAGAACATGCTGCACGGTGTCGTCCAGACTCAGCCGGTGCTCGGCAACCAGTTGCAGCACCACGGTGGCGGTGAACACCTTCGTGTTGCTGCCGATCCGCAGATGGTCGGAGCTCCTCATGGGCCGCTTGGTGGCGACATCGGCGTAGCCGGCCGCGGCGATCGCGGTGCGGCCGTGGTCGCGGACGAGAGCGATCGCCCCGGGCAGTCCCGCCCTGGTCACCCGGCGGACGGCCTGCCGGGCGGCGCGCTCGGTGGCCCAGGGGTGGGCCGGTGCCGTGTGGTGGACCGATGTGGCCGTGTGGTGGACCGACGTGGGGGAGGGCGTCGAGCCGTGGCCGCGGCCGGAAGCCGTGGCGCTGGGGGCAAGGACGGCTCCGGCCACGCTCGTGGCGCACAGGAGGGCGGCCATCCACCTGCCGCGATGGCGTGTCGGGCGGACAGGGGTGGCGGTGTCACGGGTCATGGGGGCTCCAGGAGGAAGGATGGTTGCGCAGGGGGATGGGCGCGTCACCAGCCTCGATGCCGCCGGGGCGAAAGACGTCCGTCCCTTGGACCACCCTCGGGCCCCGCCTTGCGGGGGAGGACGGGGTGCGCCTGCGTCTGCCGGACGAGACCGGAGGTCCACCCGCGGCGGGTCACGTACGCCGGGGGACCCGGCCCCCCACCCGCGGCGGCAGGCGGGGGAGAGGCAGGGGCAGGCACCGGCCCTGACCGGCGAAGAGAGGTCTCCTGCCCGGGAATTGGCCTGTCGGCAGGACAGGGACGGCCCGGAGCGAGGCAATGGTGTCCCGCCGTGGGGTCACCGAGCCGGCGCGGGTCTGCCGCCTGGACGGCCGTGGCAGCCGATGTCGCGGTCGGGGCGGCGGTGATGCCGCGCCAGGCGGTCCGACCAGCCGATGCCCGCAGGCTGCCCGGCCGGGACCCGTCAGGGCCGTCCTCTCGGCGATGGCCGGATGCGAGGGGTATCGGTCCTTGCCCCGCCGTGGGGCCTGGCCCGACCCTGGCAGTCATGGTCACCTCGAACCGTCAGGCCGCCGCTGACAGGCGTCCGCGCACCCACCTCGTCGTGATGGTCCTCTACGACGGGGTGCAGGCGCTGGACGTCACCGGACCGCTGGACGTCCTGGCGGCCGCCAACGACCACGGGGGCCGCTACCGGGTTGTCGCGCTGTCTCCCGGTGGCAAGGAGGTGCGGACCACGTCCGGGTTGCGGCTTGCTGCCGATGGGAGGCTTGAGGAGTGGCACGGGCGGATCGGGACGCTCATGGTTCCCGGCAGCCCCAACTGGCACGTGCCGGTGGAAGACCACGGGCTGATCGGGGAGTTGACGCGGTTGGCGCGCTCGGCGGGTCGGGTGGCCTCCCTGTGCGCCGGGGCCTTCCCGCTCGCGGCCGCGGGTCTGCTCGACGGTTGCCGCGTGGCCACCCACTGGCGGCAGGCCGACCAGCTGGCCGCCCGCTTCCCGTCGGTGCATGTCGACCGTGACGCGTTGTTCATCCGTGACGGACGGATCATCACCTCGGCGGGCGTGACCGCGGGCATCGACCTGACGCTGTCGCTGGTGGAGGAGGACCTGGGCCCGGAGGTGGCGCGCGCTGCGGCGAAGGACCTGGTGGTCTTCATGGCCCGGCCGGGCGGGCAGTCCCAGTTCAGTGTCCGGCTGCGCGCACGGTATTGCCGCAGCGCCGGCGTGCGGGCGGTACTGGACGCCGTGACGGCCGCTCCCCAGGCGGACCACAAACTGCCCGCGCTGGCGGCGCGGGCGGGGGTGAGCGTGCGTCACCTCACCCGACTGATCCGCCAGGAGACCGGCACCACGGCCGCCCGGTTCGTCGAGCAGATCCGTCTGGAAGCGGCGCAGAGCATGCTCGAATCGGGCACCGACCCCTTGGACATGGTCGCCCGCAGGAGCGGACTGGGATCGGCGGAAACGCTTCGCCGTGTCTTTCAGCGCGAGCTGGGGATCACTCCCGGCGCCTACCGCGCACGCTTTCGCAGTACACAGCCGGAGTGTCCCATGACCTCCTCCCACCCCATCGACGCCGGCTGGCGGCCGTCCGACGGCACGCCACCCGTCGGTGACGGGGAGACACTCGCGGCATGCGGCGCCGAGCCCGCGATGGGATTCTGACCGTCTTGTGCTCGCATGTTGCGGAGTCGGCCACGCGACAAGGCTTGGCCTGCCGGCTCCGGTGATCACGCAGCAGATCAAGGGGCTCGGCGGGGCACGGCCAACCCGTACGTGGATGACGACGACGGTCGGTTCGTCGACGGCCCCAAGCCGCTGTGAGGGAGCGCAGCCGGGGCCTGGCGTGCGGCGTCGGGGCACGAGGGCAGCGGTGGGACCGCGGAGTGGGACAGCCGGCCATCCATCTGCCGACGGCACCGTCTCTCGTACCCCAAGGCCGCACTGTGTACGAGGGCGGCCATCGCCCCGGTCTGCTTCCTTCTACCGTCCGGCCACGTCGGCGGCGGACTGCGCCGTCGGTTTCCCGGCCGTCGTCACACGCAGCACCGCACCCACACGCCATCCCTCCGGCTCGCGGGTCACCTCGATCGTTTCGGCCAGTGCCTCGACGATGGCCAGGCCGCGACCGTGCTCGGCCAGTTCCTGCGGGACGACAAGACGGTGGGCCACCAAAGGAACTCCGGAGTCCGTCACACACAGGTACAGCCGGTCCGCATGCTGGAGGAGGCGGATGGTCATCTCCGCGTGACCGTAACGGACGGTGTTGGCGGCCAGTTCGCTGATGACCAGTGCGGCCGCATCGAGGTCGTCCGCACTCACTCCCCACCGGGTGAGCAGGTCGGTGGTCCAGTGACGGGCCACGCTCACGCTGGCCGGCTCTGCGGGCAGCGCCAGCACAGCCGTCCGAGCGGCACCTGTCCCGGGCGACGTCGTCCGGCGCGGGGCCTCTACGGCCCGTACGGCCTGGGGACGTGCTGGCAGTGGATGACGCGGACGGGACAGCATGGCGATCTCCGAGGGTGCCGGTGTGACGGAGGATCCGTCGCTACACCGGGGACAACCGGGTGCGGCTGTGCGGACATGGCCGTGCTTTCGGACCTGCTTTCCACGCTTTCGGCCCTCACTTCGTCGGGTGGGGGGGGAGAACGGCTGAGGCCGCGTCCGGCCTCTTCGGCAGAATGAGCCCCATGGGCGTAGACAAGGACGCGGCGTTCACACTTCCGCGAGGCGCCACGGGTTTCTTCCAGCCGAAGAACGGGCCGCTACCGGAAACCGACCAGCGGACGTTCCGCGCGGCGCTGTATGCAGCCGCCCGGGCGGCCAAGGGCCGTGTGGGCGAGCTGGAGGACCAGACGTACCCGCGTACGTTCCACACCGCAACGGTCGTCGAGGCCACCGGCGAGTACGTCATCCTGTGTCACGCCCACCACCCCTGGATCGCATTCGCCCGGGAACGCCGGGACTGGTACACCGAGGAGTTTTGCGCACCGCCGCCGTGGGCCCATGCCTTCGCCGACCTGGGGTTCGCAGTGCTCGATCGCGTCCAACTCACTCTGCCGCTCTCGGACGTCGACACCTCGGTCCTGACCCAGAGCGAGTGGCGCGTGGTTCGCCTCTACGGCATCACCACCTTGGGCGGAGTGCTCTTCAACGCGTGGGACTGATGCCCGAGCCAGGCTCCGTACTCGACGCTGGACGACAAACGTCAAGCTCAGTGCCCGGCGCCGTTTCGTGTGGGGCCCGCCCGACCGGCCCCTGCGGTCCGCACCGCGGCCCTGGGATTCTTGCGCGCCACTGCGGCAGTGGACCGCGCCTCGGCCCGCCGGGCGCGCAACGCGGCCGGTCACGCCCCGACCGCGGTTACGCGCTGGGCGGCGAGCAGTCGATGTCGGAGACCGCCGTGGCCGCCGAGGGGGCCTGGCCGGGTTCGGAGGCGGCGCGCTCGTCGAGCCCACGGGCGGTGTGGATCCGCAGCAGTCCTTCGATGCCGCGCAGCAAGGTCTCGCCGGCCAGGACGGGGTCGCCGAGATAGCCGGCGCTCATCGCACCGTCGCGGAGCATGGTGAAGTGCCGCCCGGCGTGCTCGGCCTGTGCGGTCGTGATCTCGGCGAACAGCGCGGTGATCGTCTGAAGGAACCATTCGCGGTGTTGCACGACGGCACGGTGCACCGGGTGCTCGGGATCGGGGAATTCCGCTGCCGCGTTGAGGAAGGCGCATCCGCGGTATCCGGGCGAGCGGATCTGCTCGACCAGGGACGCACCGATTCCCCGCAGGATGCCGTCGGCCGGCACGTCCGCGGCCGTCAGCGAGGCGATCTGGGTGCGGATCGCCTGGTCGACGCTTTCGATGTAGGCGACGGCAAGATCTTCCTTGCTGCGGAAGTGCCGGTAGAAGGTGGCGTTGGTGACCTTCGACTCGGCGACCAGACGGTCGACGCCCACCGTGTGGATGCCCTCCGCGTAGAAGAGCTGCCCGGCGGTCCTCAGGAGTCGTTCCCGGGCCTCGGAGACTCGCCTGCCGGTGCCTGTGCCGGTTTCCGTCTTCGTCATGCCGCCCATCCTAGCGGGTAGAACGCTCTCTCTTGTTTTCGCGGAGCCGGTGTGCCAGGCTTCAAGCAAGAAAGATCGTTCTCTCTACTACGAAGTCACTGGAGGACCCCCATGGCAACCATTGCCTCCGCCGAGCCCATCGGCGCCACGTCTGCCCTGCGCCGGCTGTACGTCATCCGCTTCGTCTTCGCCGCCGCGTGGGCCGCGCTCCTGCTGCTGTTCGGCTCAGAGCTCACCGTCGGGGCCAAGCTGCTGCTGGTCCTCTATCCCGCCTTCGACGTGGCCGCGGCCGTCGTCGACGCCAGGTCGGCGCGCGCCACCGGGCCGGTCAAGGGCCTCTACGCCAACATGGCCACGAGCGTGCTCGCCGCCGTCGGTGTCGCGATCGCCGGCACCTCGGGCGTCGCCGACGTGCTGCGCGTCTGGGGCGCGTGGGCGATCGTCTCCGGCCTCATCCAGCTCCTCGTGGGCGTCGCGCGCCGGCCGATGGGCGGCCAGTGGGCCATGATCCTCAGCGGCGGCATCTCCGTCCTCGCCGGCGGGACCTTCATCCGAAGCGCCACACAGGACGACCCCTCGCTGACCACCCTCGCCGGCTACGCCACGCTCGGCGGGATCTTCTTCCTCGTCTCGGCGATCCGCCTGTCCCGCTCGACCCCTAGGGCCTGAGGTCGCCGCGGCCGAAAGGAACGATCCGCAGGATGACAGCGAGCGGTGACGGCTGGGCCGACCGACCCGTCGCGTACCCACCTCAGGCCACTTGACGGGCCCGTTTTCGCACGGCGGCGTCGCTCCCGCACAGCCGGTAGGTGCACAGTGTGGGGGCGCCCAGGCGACGCTGGAACAGGCAGTGGACCGCGGCCCCGATCGATGCGCCGACCAGCGGGGCGGCCAGGTAGACCCACAGTAGTCGGGTGCCACCGGACAGCAGCGCGGGACCCAGCTGGCGTGCCGGGTTCGCCGAACCTCCGCTGAGTTGCCCCAGCACGGCGATGATCAGGGCCGTCACCGCGCCGACGGCGTAGGGCAGCCAGCGGCTGATGGAGGGGCGGGTCAGGAAGAACCCCACCATCACGACCACGAGGATGAGGCAGCCGGCCTCCGTGACCACCAGCGCGGCTGTGCTCCACGCCGGGCTGGGGTGCACGGCGGCGTAGCGCAGCGAGGGCCGGGACACCACCGGACCCCAGCACAACCGCCCCAGCGCGGTGCCCGCCACCGAGCCTGCCAACTGCGCGGCGGCGTAGACGGGCACATAGCGCCCGGGGAAGGCACCCATCAGCCACAGCGCGACGCTGATCGCGGGGTTCATGTGGGCGCCGGAGCAGCGCCCCGGCGGGGAGGTGATCAGCACCACGAGGAGGATGCCGACCACCACCCCCACGACGGCTGTCGCCGCACGGGGGCTGCTCACGGCGAGCGGCGAGTCCGGGGATGTCAGCCAGCGGGCGGCGGTGACCACGCAGTACAGCAGGACCGAAGTCAGTACGAACTCCCAAGCCGCGTCGACAAGCCCATACAGCGGGCGGCGATCCGAAGGCGCGGTGGCGGAGCCGGTGGCTTCTTCCCGGAGCACCTTTCGACGGTACGTCGCGGGGCGGCCGCACGGGTAGCGAGACCGCCGACGGCCGGCCCGGGCATCGCGTGCGGCCTATCGGGCGGTGGCAGCGGGCCAGATCTTTCGCACAGTGCCGGTCAGCGCCTGTCCCTGCCGCCGGCCGTGGCGGGCGGAGGCGGGCCGCCGGGCGGGGTCCAGCGGATTGGGGCCGATCGCGTCGAGTGCGGCGTCGTCAGGTGTGATGACCAGGACCTGGCTGTGCGGGCGCAGCAGCGGCATCTCGCCGGCCAGTCCCTGCGATGCGGGGTTGAGGCCGGGGCCGGTGTCGGGCGCGAGGACGACCACCACGTCGTGGCCCAGGGCGAGGTCGGCGTTGGTCGCGGAGCGGACGCTGCCGTCGACATAGCGCCGTCGGGCGACGGTGGCGGGCGGCCAGACGCCGGGCACGGCGCAGCTGGCCGCCACGGCGGATGCCAGCGGGACGCCCGAGGTGCCGTCCCACACGGCAAGATCGCCCGTGTGCGCGTCCACCGCCGTGATGAGCAGCCGGCGGGCGGGCCAGGTGTCGACGGGGAGTCGGGCTCGGATGGTCCGCATCCGCTCGGCCTCCGAGACGGTGTGTGCCGCAAGGGCCATGGCACCGATCCGAGCCCTCGTCTCCCGCTCGTCGTGGGCGCCCTCTGTCAGCTTGGTGAGGGCGGCCGCCGTGTCCTGCGGGTCGAAGACGGCCTTCACCTCCTGTGAGGTGCCGGCGGGCGCCAGTTGGTCGGCGAGGAGGCGGTGCAGGTCGATGCCACTGGTGGCCTGGACGGCCACGACCGATCCGGCCGAGGTGCCGACCACCAGGTCGGCGCCCGTGAGGTCCACGCCCGCTTCCTGCAGGGCCTGGAGCACCCCCAGCTCCCAGGCGATCCCCGTCACGCCGCCCCCACCGAGCACCAGGGCCGTCGACATCAGCGGCCCCCCGTCTCGGCTCGGGGTGCGGCCAGAGCATGCCGCAGTGCCTGCCCGGCCTGGTTCATCGCGGCCTGGGTGAGGGGAGAGGCCGCCAGTGCGTCCTGCGCGGTGAACGAATGGACCGCCCCCAGGTAGCGGACCGCGACCACCGGCACACCTGCCTGCGTGAGCCTGCGGGCATACGCCTCGCCCTCGTCACGCAGCACGTCCGCCTCGGCCGTGATCACCAGGGCCGGCGGCATCCCGGCCAGCTCCTGTGCGGTGGCCCGCAACGGTGCGGCGGTCGGTTCGGTGCGCACCGAGCGGTCGGGGGCGTAGTGGTCCCAGAACCATCGCATCTGCGCGCGGGTGAGGAAGAAGCCGTCCGCGAACTGCTCGTACGACGGCGTGTCGAAACCGGCGTCCAATGCCGGGTAGAACAGCACCTGCTGCAGCAGGTGGGGGCCGCCCCGGCGCTTGGCCAGCAGGGCGGCGGCGGTGGCCAGATTGCCGCCCGCGCTGTCCCCGGCCACCGCCAGCCGGGACCCGTCCAGGCCGAGCTCCTGCCCGTGCTCGGCGATCCAGGCGGTGGCCGCGTAGACCTCTTCGAGCGCGACAGGGTAACGGGCCTCCGGTGAGCGGGTGTACTCCACGAACACCACGGCGACGCCACCGGTGTGGGCCAGGTCGCGGGTGGTGCGGTCGTAGGAGAAGCGGTCGCCCAGCACCCAGCCGCCGCCGTGGCAGTACATCACCGCCGGCAGCACGCCCGAGGAGCCTTCCGGCCGCACGATCCGCACCAGCACCGTGCCGCGGGGCCCGATGGGCAGGTGTTGCTCGTGGATGTGGACGGGCTGGAGCACCGCCTGGGCCGCGCGCTGGGACGCCAGGGCGTCGGCCCGAGCCTCGGGGGGTGACTGGCTTTCGAGCGGCGGCGCGTCGGCCGCCGCCAGCTGTGTCAGGAAGCGCTCGGCATACGGATCCAGGTGTACGGGCGGGTGGGTGTCCAACGAATCCTCCAGGAGAGGGGGCAGAGGAGTGGGGTTCACGGGCGATGCCGTGGGGCGTCGACGGCTGCCGGAGGCCGGGCGAGCAACCGGTCGTCGAAGGGCGGGCTGAAGTTCCAGCCCAGCAGACTGGGACGTCCGTCGTAGGGGGCCAGGCGTCCTATGGAGGCGGTGCGCAGCGCCAGGTGTGCCCCGGCCGCGGCGGACAGGCCGAGCCAGCGGGCGGTCATCAGCCGTATGAGATTGCCGTGCGAGACGAGGACGACGGGTCTGCCCGTGGCGGTGAGGCGGCGGGCGCAGTCGAGCACATGGTCCGCCCGGGCTGTCACCTCTGGCAGGCATTCGCCCCTGCACGCTTCCGTGTGCAGCGCGTCGTCCCAGATGTCGTGGCGGCACGGTTCGCTTCCGCAGCGCTCGTCCACCGTGTGGCCGTCGGGCAGCTGGTAGCTCCACTCCCGCAGGCCGGGGTCGATCTCAGCGGTCAGGCCCGCCAGTTGTGCGGTGCGGCGGGCTCGCAGTGCTGGACTGCACAGCACATGGGCGTCCTGGTAGGCCTCGAGATGCGGCAGGAGCAAGCCGGCCTCGCGCCTGCCTGCGGCGGTCAGGTCGGGATCGTCCTGCCCCGTGTAGTAGCGGCGGGAACGGTTCCAGGCCGTCTCCGCGTGCCGGACGAGAATGATCTGTTGCTGGGGCACTGCCATGATGCCTTTCTCGCGGCCCCGGCGCCTGCCGGCCCGGGAGGGCCGAGGGGCGCCGGGGCCGCCTTGCTTGTCAGGAGCCGGCGCCGCCGCCGACGACTGGTTGTTCGACCTGCACCGTGGTGAGGGACGGGTCGGCCCCGACAGCGATCAGGCGGGCTTGGCCCGCCTGATCGGTGACGTGCACCGTGCCGTGGGACATCTCAGCCCTGCTCGGGAGCCAGGAGCACGGCGGTGCGGCTGTTGTGGGCGATCGCGGTGCTGACACTGGGGGAGAACCAGCCCGCGAGACGACCGCGGTGATGCGGGCTGACGACGATCAGGTCGGCGTCGAAGGCCTCGGCGGCCTCCCGCACGGCTTGCGCCACGTCCGACACCAGCCCGTCCAGCAGTTCGCCGTCGGCTTGGACGCCGGCCTGCCGCAGGGTCGCCACGGCCGAGTCCAGGACCCGGTGGGCGGTGGGATCGTCCTCCAGGCCGACGACGGTGTCGTACACCACCTCGGAGGTGTCGATGTGCAGCACACGGACCTGCGCGCCGGTCAGGAAGGCCAGTTCGGCGGTGGTGCGGATCGCGCCGTGCGCGGCGGGGCTGCCGTCGACGGCGATCAGGATGCGGTGAAACATGGGGGTCGTGCTCCTTGAGGGGGGTGGGGTCAGCGCTGGATGCCGCTCGGGGCGGGGGCGGCCGCCGGCGCTTCCTGGTGGTGGTGCTCTGCCGTCCGTTCGCGCTGGACGAGGGCGACGGCGGCGGAGACGGCGAGCAGGACGACGGACAGCCACAGGCCCTTGGCGATGCCTCCGGAGGAGTCGGACAGCAGGCCGGAGATCAGGGGACCGACGGCCTGGCCGACGCTGAAGGCGACCGTCAGCAGGGCGATGCCCAAGGTCCAGGCGTGCGCGGGCAGCATCCGGCGGGCCAGGACGGTCACGGCGGTGGGCCCGGCCATGAACGAGCCGCCGAAGATGATCGCCGAGGCGATCGCGGCGCCCATCCCGTGCCACAACAGCACGGGCAGCACGCCGATCAGCACGACGGCCGAGACCAGCGCGGGGGCCGTGCCGCCGCGCAGTCGGCCGATCACCCGGCCCCACACCAGCAGCGTCGCGGCCGCGGAGGCTGCGCCCAGCACGATGAAGAACGTGCCGGTGCCCCAGACCTTCATGCCTTGGCTGTGCAGCAGGGCGATGACGAAGGTCATGTAGGACACGTAGCCGGCGCCGAACAGCACGTACCAGACGAAGAGGGGCGTCAGCGGCTTGAGGCCGGCCCGGCCGCTGTGGGCGGCACCGCTGCCGGCCTGCTCGGGGACCTGGCGTGCGGCCCAGGAGGCGGGTCCGATGGCGAGGAGGGCGAGCAGCCCCATCAGCAGCCAACCGGCCTGCCAGCCGGACGCGCCCCAGGCGGTGAGCGCCGCGGGGACGACCACGCCGGAGAGCACCACGCCGATGCCGACTCCGGCCATGTACATCCCCACCAGGGAGGCCGAGCGGGCCTGTTGGCCGCCGCTGTGGACGCGGGAGGCGAGAGCCGAACCGACCACGAAGGTCACCGCGGTGCTCAGGCCGCCGATGAACCGCAGGACGGTCAGGCCGGCGAAGTTGTCGGTCGTCCCGGAGGCGAGCAGGGTGAGCGCACTGATGACGATGCCCCACACGAACGCCTTCCCGGAGCCGAAGCGGCGCGACCACCAGGCCGCGGTGGCGGCTCCGATGATGTAGCCCAGCGCGTTGGCGGTGTTCATCCCGCCGGCCGCCGCATAACTCCAGTGCAGCTTCTCGCGCATGGCCGGCAGCAGCAGCGCGTACGCGAAGCGGGTGAATCCCAGCGCCACCACCGGGCCGGCCGCCAACGCCAACGCAACCAGAAACTCCGGCCGCTGCTTGGCGGCCAGAGACGATGAGGCGGTCATCGCACACGCTCCGAGGCAGTCGAGTCGATCATCACAGGGCCTTTCTCGAACGATCCGGATGTCAGGATCACGGCGCTTGAGCAGCGCCTTCACGGGTCTTCAACCCGTGCTGTGCGGGTTGCCATGTCCGGCCTCTGGGCCGTGGTCCCCACGGATCGGGCCATCGCACATGCCCGCGTGCGGCCGGCAGCCCTCTCCCGGAGCCGGAGCCGGAGCCAGCGGTGGCGTTGGCGGCGCTGGCGCTGGCGCCGGCGGTGGCGGCGGTGGTGAGGCGGGCAGCGCAGGCGCGTGCGGCAGGCGCCTGCGCACCAGGCCGAAGAGCCCGCCGCCCACCAGCGGGGCGATCAGGTACACCCACAGCCACGCCAGGTCGTGGGAGAACAGCTCCGGCCCGAACTGCCGGGCCGGGTTGAAACTTCCGCCCGTCCATCGGCCGGTCAGCAGGATCAGCGCGGCGATCACCGACGCCGCGACCGCCGGCAGCAGGAAGGCCAGGCGGGGCCGCGCCGCCACGAAGGTCACCGCGGCGAGCATCACGGCGGTCGCCGCGGCCTCGGAGGCGAACACGGCAGCCCACGGGATGTTCTCGGTTGCCCGGATGACGGCGTGACCGACGGCGCGACCGGCCGTCGGCTCGCCCCACACCAGCCGGCCCACCGCCACCCCCGCGACGGAACCGGCCAGTTGGGCGGCGACGTATGCCGCCGCATCCCGTCCCGGGAGGGCTCCCATCAGCCAGAACGCCAGCGAGACGGCCGGGTTCATGTGGCCGCCCGAACGCCGCCCGAACGGCGAGACGATCAGCAGGCCGACCGTGGTACCGCTGACCACGGCGTCCGCGACCAGCCGGCCCTCCTGCGAGGGCAGGGCGCGTTCCAGCAGACCCTCGGCGCCGAACAGGTGCCTGAACAGGGTGACCATCACCAGCAGCAGGATCGCGGTCGAGACGAACTCGCTCAGCCACGCAGGCCAGTTGTGCCGGCTGCGGCTGCGCCGACTCTGTGTTCCCACACCATCCTCCTGATCACCGCGTGACCACACGCGTACCGACGGGACACCCGGCCTCGGCACGGGCCTCGCCGGCTGTCCGTGCGTCCCGTCCGCGGCCCCGGGCGGCCCTCTCCCACGAGGGCACCGGGCGGCCCGGGGCGGGTGGTTGTGTGGGGGTCAACCCGCGCCCCGGTCGGCGGCATGTCTGCGCGCACGGCCACGTGACCCACCCATCAGGCCACGGCCGCCGGTGCAGGACGTTCGTGCCCCCGGTACCGACGGTGTGTCGGCGACCGGCAGCCACGACGAGTCCGCCCGGGATGAAGACGCGCTGCCCACACTGACGCGGCGCCTTGCACCGTTCTTGCACGGCCGGCCACCACCCGCCCGTCCGCGCAGTGCAATCCGGCTGCAACGCCGGCCTTCAGGCTCACCGCACACCCAGGTGGCCTGCGGCACGCCGGCCCCGGAAAGAAGGAGCGACACCCATGAGCGACCCTCTCGCCCACCTGACCGCGCACGATGTGGCCGTGTGGCTGGACGATCTCAACCGGCGCGACCTGGAGTCGGGCGAACTGTCCTGCCTCATCCAGGCCGGGAAAGTCACCGGCATCACCAGCAACCCCACGATCTTCCAAGCGGCCATCGGCGACGGCAGCGGCCCCTACCGCGGGCAACTCGAGGAACTGCGGCGCGCAGGCGCGGACGTGGACGAGGCGCTGCAGGCCCTGACGACGCACGACGTGCGGCAGGCCTGTGACCTGCTGCGCCCCACCTACGAGGCCTCCGACGGCATCGAGGGGTATGTGTCCGTGGAGGTCTCCCCCCTGGTGGCCCACGACAGCGCCGCCACTCTCACCGAGGCACGCCGACTGCGCCGGCTCGTCGACCGGCCCAACGTCCTGATCAAAGTACCGGCCACGGTGGAAGGGACACACGCCCTGACCCTGCTCCTCGCGGAAGGGATCAGCGTCAACATGACGCTGCTGTTCAGCCTGCGCCGCTACCGCGAGGTCATCCACGCCTACTTCACCGGACTGGAGCGTGCCCGGGCGCAGGGACGCCCCCTTGCCCCGATCGCCTCGGTCGCTTCCTTCTTCGTCTCCCGCGTCGACACTGCCGTCGACGCCCGCCTCGCCCAACAGGGCGGCCCCACCCGGGCCGCACTGCAGGGGCGGGCCGCGCTCGCCAACGCCCGCCTGGCCCACCACCTGTACGAGAAGGAGTTCTCCACACGGCGCTGGCGGCGCCTGCACGACGCGGGCGCCCGCCCGCAGCGACCGCTGTGGGCCTCCACCGCCACCAAGAACCCCCACTACAGCGACACCCGCTATGTGACCGGACTCCTCGCACCGGGGACCATCACCACCATGCCCCGCAACACACTCGACGCGGTCGCAGATCACGCCGCCTTCCCGCCCGGAAGCGTGCGCGGCACCTACGAGGACTCCACCGAGGTCCTGCACCGGCTGCAGGCCGCCGGCATCGCCTACGACGAGGTCATGGCCGCCCTGGAGAAGGAAGGGCTGGAGCGCTTCGCCGACTCCTTCACGGCCCTGCGCGCCGTGGTCCACCACGCGCTGCACAACCGGCGCTGAAACGCCGCCCACCAGCAGCGAGAGCGGCGAGGGCACAGGCCGGAACCGAGGGGTTGTCGTCCCGCCGCCCGCTGGCGGGCAGGAGGGCGGTGCGGCGAGGCTGGATGCCAGTCATTGCCCCGCACCACGAAAGAGCACCACCTGCATGCCGTCCTGCACCAACGCATTCGTCCTGGGGGACCCCGTCCATCTGCGGCTCATCGGGCCCCTGGAGCTGACGGGGGCACAGTCCGAGAACCCGCCCGGCCTCCCCAGGGGACGCGCGGTCCTGCTGTTCGCGTTGCTGGCCGTCCACCGCAACCGGGTCGTCAGCAAGGACACCATCATCGAGACGCTCTGGCCCGACCACGCCCCGCCCACCGCCACGCAGACGGTCGCCTCCCTCGTCAGCCGGCTGCGCAAAGTGGTCGGCACCTGCCTGGAGCGCGCCGGTTCCGGATATCGGCTCAACACCAAGGGCTGGCAGGTCGACGTGGACGAGGCGGCCCGCCTGACCCGGGCGGCCGAGCGGCATCTGCACGCCGGCGAACCCGCGTTCGCGGATGTCGCCGCGCGCCGAGCACTGGGCCTGCTCGGTGCGGGCCGCGCGGTCGAGGAGTTCCAGCCCGCCGACTGGAGCGCGGACCTCGACCGGACACTGCGACGGCTGTTGCGCCGTGCCCGCGAAGCCGCCTGGCAGGCCGCGGAACATCTGCACGACCACCGGCAGGCCGCGAACCTGGCCGCGGCAGCCGCGCACGACGACCCCTACGACGAGCCGGCGTGGCGTGCCCTGATGGCCGCTCAGTACCGTCTCGGTTCGGCCGCCGCCGCCCTGCACACCTTCAGCCGGCTGCGCCGCACCCTGCGTACCGAGTTGGGAACCGACCCCGACCCGCGCACCGAGGCCCTGCACGGGGCCATTCTCCAGGGCCGGCCCACCCTCACGCCCGCGCAGCCGCGGCCCGCAGCACCGGTCGACGCACCCCACCAGCACCTCACCGGCAGGGACGAAGAACTCGACCGACTGCGGGCAGGGTGGCGGCTGGCGCTGACCGGGCACCCCACCACCGTCGTGCTGCGTGGCGGGGCCGGAGTCGGCATCTCCGCCGTGCTGTCCGCACTGCGCGGCCAGGTCCACCACCACGGTGCCACCGTCCTTGCCGCACGCTGCCCCGGTCCCGAACGTCTCCTGGACACCCCCGTACTTGAGCAGACCATCGAGGACTTCTGCCGCACCGCGCGGCCCGAAGAGGTCACCCGCGCGGCCGACGGCATCGCCGACCGGCCGCAGGCCGTCATGACGCACATCGACGCGATCACCGGGCCCGACCGCCGCGGCGACGAGCGCGCCAGGCCGCCGGCGCACGGACACGCCGACGCAGCCGCGATCTTCCTGCGCGGACTCTCCACCGACCACCCCGTGCTGCTGGCTGTCGACGACGCCCACTGCGCGGACGCGCGCACCCTGGAAACCCTCCACCACCTGTCCCAGGACGCCGCCGGCCACCGGGTGATGGTGGTTCTCGGCGCGCGGGACGACGGCGCCGACCGCATCGCACGACATCTGCCCCACTCCACCCAGCTGCCTCTTGAACCGCTTGGGCCCCACGTCGTCGCCGAGCTGGCCGCCCGCCACGACGTGCCACAAGCAGCCCACCGCGTCCACCAGCTCACCGCCGGCCGCCCCGCCCTGGTCCTGGCGGCCCTGCGAGCCGCTCGCGCGGGCGCACCCCTGGACGACCCGGACCACCTGCCCGACACACTGATCAATGCGGCGCTCGACCTGGTCGACCACGTGGGGGAGCCGATGACGCACCTGCTGCGCACCGCGGCTCTCATCGGCCCCACCTTTCCCTTCGAGCAGCTGCTCAAAGCCGCGGGCACCGACGGCTGGAGAACAGCCCAGCAGGTCGAACAAGCCCTCCGCGTCGGCCTCCTGACAGCCGACGGCGACGCTCTCGCCTTCGTCGGCGAGCTGCTCCACACCGCCCTGTATCGCGCGGTGCCCGCCCCCTTGCGCGCCGGCCTCGCCGCCTACGTCCGCTCCCGCTGACGGCGACAACACCCCCAGCGGCGCCCGCCGTTCCCTCATCTCCGGCGGGCGCTGCCCTTGCCCCCATCGAACGACGGCGCCCGCGTCGACCCAGGCGTAGTCAACCGCGGCCCCCTTGCCGCATCCTTACGGCGTTCCCAGGTGGGCTGCGGGAATGTGGCCCATCCTGCCCTGCTGATAGTCCTCGACGGCCTGCCGGATCTCCGCCTCGGTGTTCATCACGAACGGGCCGTAGCGGGCGATCGGTTCCCTCAGCGGCACGCCGCCCAGCATGAGCACCTCGAAGCGGCCGGTGCGGCCGCGCTGATGGGGCCCCGCCTGCACAGTGATGACATCGCCCGCACCGAACACCGCCAGTTGCCCCTCCCGCACGGGGCGCCTGTCCGGGCCCACGCTCCCCGCTCCTTGCAGGACGTAGACCATCGCGCTGAACTGCGGATCCCACCCCGTCCGCAACCGCGCCTGGGGAAGCAGACTCGCGTGCGCATAGACGATCGGGGTGTAGGTCACACCCGGTCCCTGGTAGCCGCCGAGACCACCGGCGATCAGGCGTACCAGCGCCCCGCCGTCATCGGAGGTGAGCAGTCGGAGTCGGTCCGCCCGGACGTCCTGGTAGCGCGGCTGCGCCCACTTGCGGGCGCGGGGCAGGTTCACCCACAGCTGGATGCCGTGACTGAGGCCGCCCTTGGCCAGGACCTCCTCGCTGGGGACTTCGTCGTGCAGGATCCCCGACCCCGCGGTCATCCACTGCGTGTCCCCATCCGATATGACGCCTCCGCCACCGTTGGAATCGTGGTGCACCACCGTGCCGTCGATGACGTAGGTGACCGTTTCGAATCCGCGGTGAGGGTGCCAGGGAGCGCCCTTGGCCTCGTAGGGCTGGTAGACGGTCTCACCGACGTGGTCGAGCAGCAGGAACGGGTCCGCGTCGTGCAAAGCAGCGCTCGGGAACGGGCGGCGCACCATGAAGCCGGCCCCCTCCTGCTGTTGGGGCGCGGTGACCACGTGACGGACGGGGCGGTCGGCGGCGGTCGCTTCGGGGTGCGGGAGGCGGGGGAGGACCAGGAGATCCTCGACGGTTACGGCGGGCATAGCGGGTCCTTCGTATGTACGGTGCGGACGGCGTCGACAGCTACGGCGTCTTGCTGGGAGAGGTGACTTGGGTGTTTCTGCCGGGCAGAACCCCGGCATGCGGGCGGGGTCCAAGGGCATGACCGAGGCTGGGCAGCGGCCGGGCAGCCGTTGATGCGTCCGCCCGTACCCGCGGGGGGTCATCGGCCGGTACCGCCTTGGGACGGTGTACCGCCGAATCTAGCTCGCAGACCTCGCACGGTCGCTGCCTGAAGCGGCCATACGTGCCACATATCGGGACCCGGTCGTGCGGCCAGGCCGACACTCCTGCCCGCGGGCGCGGCGGCTGCCCGGTCGGCCGCAAGAAGCACCACCGCCACGTCGATGTGCCCCCGCCGCGGCAGGCCCTCTTCGGCCGTCAACGTCCGGGACCGGCAACGGTGTTGCCGGCCCCGGACACTGCGCGGTGGGCGGCTACCTTCCCTTGTGCGGGTTCGTGAAGAAGTCCTGCCAGGCGTTGGTGTCCACCGGAACGTCCTCCATCTTCACGATCTTTCCGTGGCGGACGGTGTAGTACATGGTCACGTCGATCGACTTGACTGCCGGATCCCAGGGGCGGTTCATCCGGATGAACTCACGCGCGAAGCCCCCGGCACTGTCGCCCGCCATCGCGGACACATCCAGTTTGTACCGGCTGCCGACGGTGGCCATCACCCGCTCGCGGAATGTGAGGAAGCCGTCCCATCCCTTGTAGACGCCGGAGATGTCGGAGTGCCCGGGGATGCGCACTTCGACGTCGTCCGAGACCATGCGATGGACCCCGTCGAGGTCCCCGCTCCAGAACGTGTTGTAGAAGGTGTTCAGGAAGCCCGTGTTCTTGGGGGAGACGGCGTGCGCGGCGTCGGGCAGGGACGGCGCCGGCTGGGAGGAAGCCGGTGTGCCGCGGGGCGTGTCGAGCGACGGTGTCCAGTAGGCGTCGTAGACGTCCTGTTCCTCGGGCATGGTCCATGCCTCCGAGACGCGGCCGTTCTTGATCTTGTACTGCATGGTGAAGCGCAGCGTCCAGATCTTCGCCGGATCCTTCTTGCGGTTGAGCGTCACGATCTCGCGGGTGAAGGCGGTGTCGCCGTTCACCGCGAAGTGCGGCACCTTCAGTTCGAAGGTGCCGCCGTTGTAGCCGAGGATGCGGCCCATGAACTCGCGAAGCCCCTCCTTGCCCCAGTACTCCCCGGCGTTGAGGCCCTTCCCCGGCACATGCATGATGAAGTCGTCGGTCACGAACTTCTGCGCGGTGGGAATGTCTCCCTTGGCGAAGGCGGCGTAGAAGCCCTGAATGAGCTTCACCGTGTCCTGCGAGGCAGGCTCTGACGCCCCTGCGGAAGCGCCGGCGAGTGTGGTCCCGCGCGGCGTGGTCGCCGCTTGGGCCGGTACGGCGAAGACCGTCGCACCTACTGCGACGACGAGGGCGGTGGCCATGGACAGTGACGAAAGTTTGCGCATCTCGAACTCCTCGCAGCTGTGCGGACCCAAGGCGGCGGGCTCCGTCATGGACCCGGTCCGGCAGCAGCCGCAGTGATGTGACTGATCAGACCTTGAAATGAGGGGGCGCTGTCTCGTGCCGTGAAGGCAGGCGGACATCACTTCGGCCCGTCCGGTGTCGCAGACGTCGCCTGACACCGGCCATACGGAAATGACCCCGGACTACAGCGTCCCCGCGGCTTTTGCACCGGGGTTGCACCATGCCGGCCTTGCGGGGCCGGGCGTGCGGCAGAGCCGTAGCACCCTGGGGCAGTACGCCCCACCGTCTCTCGTCCCGCTCGGTCGTCCCGTTACGATCACGGCCCACGCGAAGATGAGGAATGGCCTTGAACGAGGAACAGCCGTTGGAACAAGGCGAGTACACGCCCGGGCCATACGCGCGTGCAGCCCGTGGCTGCACAGCGGCCCTCGTATTCGCGTGTGCCGTGCTCGTGGTTTTGATCAGCTTCGGGGGGACCATCGAGATGGAGTCCTTTCCCGGGCTGCGGGAGAACATGGGGCCGTTGATCGTCTACATGCTGGGGTTCGCAGCTCTGGTGACCGTCGGCGGACAGGCGCTCTCCGGATGGCGGTCCCATGCGGGCTGGGCGGCCGTCGCCTGCATCGGCGTACTCATGGCACTTCGGATGTGGACGCTCGCGCCAGCCCTTCACTGCTGGTCGTACGACAGCGTGGGGCGCAATGACGACGGCTCGTACAACTGCGTGAACCGCGGCGACATGCTTCCTTGAGGTCCTGTGCGCGGGCGATCCCTCCCCACTCCGCACCCGGGTGCGCCATTCCTGGTTGCGGTGTGGCAGCGACGGTGGTTGCAGGCATGGAGGAGGCCCGCAATGGTGGCGACCGCCCACGGGGAATCACGCACGATAATCTCGCGCCATGCCCGAGAAATCGGTGGCGCGCTTCTACGACGAACTGGCAGACGACTACCACCTGATCTACCCGGACTGGGACGCGAGCGCCCGCCGGCAGGGAGAGGCTCTGGACGCCCTGATCGGTAGGGAGCACGCGCAGGTGCTCGACTGCTCCTGCGGCATCGGCACGCAGGCCATCGGCCTGGCGCTGCGCGGGCACCGTGTCACGGGGACCGACCTCAGCCCCCGAGCCGCCGCCCGTGCTGTCCGCGAGGCCGCCGACCGGAACCTGAGCCTGCGCACCGCCGTCGCCGACATGCGATACCTGCCGTTTCCCGACGGCCGGTTCGACGCTGTCGTCTGCGCCGACAACGCCCTGCCTCACCTGCTGACAGAGCGGGACGTGCACGCTGCCCTGGCCGAGATGCGTCGCGTGCTGCGTCCAGGAGGCCTGCTGCTGGTCAGCACACGTCCCTACGACGATCTGCGGCGCGAGCGCCCCGCTTCGATGCCACCACAAGTTCACGGGCGCGCCGACGGCGCCGACGGCGAGGAGCGAACCGTCACCTTCCAGCTCTGGCACTGGCACAACGACGGTGAGCACTACGACTTGGAACACTTCCAACTCCTCCCGACGGGCGGAGAATGGCGTGTGCAGGTCCGCCGGACCACTTACTGGGCGCTCGGCCGGGACCGGCTGACGTCCCTCGCGGCCGAGGCCGGCTTCGTCGACGCGGAGTGGCGGCTCCCCCAGGAGACCGGCTTCTTCCAGCCGCTCCTCATGGCCCGCGCCGGCAAGTAGGCGAATCCACGGCAGTCCGCGCCGGCCATCCATGGACGGCCCAGTCGTCGGCGAGCCTCGTGGGGCTTCGGAGCACCCTGGCTTCGGCAGGAGGTGCGCCTCCCTGCAGCAGGGGGGGGAGGCGATCGCCGGAGACGATCTCCACGCTGCCCTGCTCTTCGGACAGCAGCGTGAAGTCGGCGGTGAAGTCGACCTGAGGTCATGCCTTCGGCCAACGGCCACAACCACGCTGCGGTGGCTCAGATCCGCTGACCGTACCCCTGCAGTCACGTAATTCCCCAGTCCATGGCGGGGCGCGGGTCTAGGTTGGCGAGCATGACCATGCCTGGGTGGAGCTATGGCTACGTCGGACCGGCCGAGTTGAGAGGCCTCGTCCGACCGGATGGCGAGGGTCAGAGCATGCGTTCGCCGGAGGACTTCGACGAGTGGGTCCGGGCTCGGACGGCTGAGGAGTTGGCCGAGCCCTTCACCTTCGTTGTGGATCCGGCTGGGGTCCTGCGTCTTGCGCCCCGTCGTAGAGAACACGTGGTGTGTGCTGGTGGAGAAGCGGTCCTGGGCGCCGGCGAGATCAGCTTCCGCGAGGAGTCCGGGCGGTGGGCGGTCGACGAGATCAGCAATCAATCGACCGGCTACTGCCCGGATGTGAGCTCGTGGTCGGCCGTTGCCGAGGCCCTGGACCGGGCGGGGATCGTTCGCCCGTCCGGTTTCTCGCACGAGGTGGTGTTCCGACGCTGCCCCACCTGCCGACAGCTCAACATTGTGCGCGAGGAGGACTTCGTCTGCGTCTTCTGTGACGAGGTCCTGCCGGGTGAGTGGAACGTCGACTGAAGGGAGTTGGGCTGGTCCGGTAGGTCTCTGGTGTGAGGTACGCGCAGGGCGGAGGGCTGTCCGACGCGGGGAGGGCCGCGAGAGAGCGGGTGCGGCTGCAGTCCGTGGAACGCTTCGAGAGCGGTCAGAAGAATCGAGAGATCGCTGACGCGTTACGGGTGAGCGATCGGTCCGTGGAGCGGTGGCGCCGGGCTTGGCGGGAGCAGGGTGAGGCTGGGGTGATCTCGAAGGGCTCGCCTGGCCGGCCTCGGCTGTCCGATGTCCAGATCGTCCGTCTGGCAGGGGAGTTGGAGCGGGGGTCGCTGGTGCACGGCTGGGCGGATCAGCGGTGGACGCCGGCACGGGTGAAGACGTTGCAACCTCGCTGCCGCCAACCTCGGTGAAGTCACCCGTGCCGTGAAACGCAAGCTCAAAGGCCTCCAGTACCGTCCAGATGTCATCGACGGCTCCTGACAGGCACCGGCCTGTCGCAGGACGCCTGACCATCTGGTCGCGCCTGCACAGACCCGTGCTCAAATAGCAGCACCCGCCCGGAGCCGTCTGCTGCTGGGGGAGGAAGAGCCCTGAACGGAGGCGGCATGACCGACCAAGGGACCACAGGAGCCTTTTACCTCAGGTACGGGCAGGCCACCGCCCAGGTGGAGACCGGATGCCACGTGGCTGGCGTCGCCGAAGTCGTCGCGCACGCTGACCAGGCCGCGCAGATCTATCTGGCAGCAGGGGTCGATTGCCCAGCCGGCGTATCTCTGTGGCGGGGTGCCGACATCCCCGAGAACTCGCTCAGCCTCGCCATCGGCCCAACGCGCTGGGCCGTCATCCACACCGATGACGAGTTCTGGCAGACCGTGACGCGAGGTCCGCGAAGCCCGGAGCGAAGTCTGCGGAGGGTTCGCTTTGACGACCAGCTGGAGATCCCGAGCGACTGCTTCATCGACAGGACGCTCGCGATGGACACTGTGTCGCTGTGGATGACCAAGGACGCGCTACTACAGGCCGCAGGCTTCCCCGACGACCTGTTCGGCTAAGTCTGTGGAAGCCGAGCCGTCATCACCAGTCGGCCGGGCGCCGTCCCGACATCACTCATTCAAGTTCAGTAGCACCGAGGTGTATATGGTCAACGCGCTCGGTGTCGGCAGCCCATGCGAGAGGTCGCGAGTGACTCCGAACTCTGCGGAGCCGCCAAGCCGGTGAGTGACTAGACAGAAGGTGCTGATGGTTGTCGCGCTCGTTCTATGGCTCTTGCTGCCCGTTGCTTGGGCCGCGCTGCCCTGGCTGCCTCCGAACCGGTCGTTCGGCCGCTTCGTGGCAGGGATGCAACTGCTGCTGTCCGTAGTGGTGCTCACCGTCGGAATGCCGGCCCGGCATGGTTCCTCATACCAGGGGTGGTTTCCTCTGTTGCGCGACTGGCGCCTGCGCCCTTGATTCGCTCCGGGAAAGGATGAGTGACGCCGCCCGGCAATGATTGCGACGGGAGGAGTCTGCGAACTGCTCCCCCCGCTTGTGGAGCGAGGTTGGGCGATCGCGGGCCCCCGCTGCGGGCTTACTGGCTGGGCGCAGTGCGGCTGCGCTGCCCGCTCCGCGCTTCAGTTCCCTGTGATTCCCCGCCCGTTCTGGCGCGAGAGTGACACGACCCGCAGGTCGCGCCGTGCCTTCCTCTCGGGGTCACGGCTCCACCAGCTGATCGGGTCGAACGTCGAACTCGCTCCGGTCGCCTTCTGTGGCTTCCGGCCGTCCGCCCGTAGAGATCGTGACGACCTCGTTGCCGTCCGGATCTGAGGTGCGACTCAAGATCACGCAGCCCATCGTCACCGCGATGGGGTACGTGGCTTTGGGGCCCAGCGCATCACCACCACCGAAGATCGGCGGCTTGTCGAAGAAGACCCATTGCCGGCCATGGGCGTCGGTCAGGCGCACCTCGACCCATCCAGGGTAGAAGTCGTCGTCGTCATCGAGCGCCCAGCGAGTGGCTTCGCACAGCAATGAGGTCATTCCGCTTGCTCTCTGGTTCTGCCTTGACCCGGAATATGCATCCGGTGCCATGGCGCCTCGCGAAAGGGGCAAGTCCTGAGACATGACCCCATCTTTATCCGGTCGATCACAGGAGGACTGTCGGCGTCTACCAACGGACCCTGCGCCCAGGTCGATCCTCCGCCGAGGTCCGGCCTCGGTCGTCGCTGTCCGCATCTATTGGCGTCAACCGTTGATGTCGGCCGCCGCGGGCCGGTTGCAAGCTGTGCGTCCCCCTGGCTTGCAGCACCGGTGGCTGTCCTCCGGCTACTCGTAGACCACGGCCGCGCTGAGTGCTCGCGCAAAAAACGTCCAGTCGCCCTCCGGTGGCATCTCTTCGCCCAGGTATCGGTACGAACCGGGCGAGTCCGTGATCCACGCGGCCAGTGCACCGAGGTAGTCCTCTACGGTGCGGTTCTCCCACTCCTCGCCCCGTCGGTGAAAGTCGTCGCAGAGGTTGCGGATCACGGCGGCGAGAGACTCTCGCGTCATGACCTCCTTGAAGGGATCAGGCGCATCGCTGGACATGGCTGGACCCTAGCCTGGTGGGCGCGCGGCAGTCAGCAGAGTTTCGGGACCCTGGCCGCGATTCCATCACGCTGCGGACGCAGTGTCGTCAGTCTTGAACTCACCGCCTCCGGTCCCCAACTTTCCCGACGCCATGAGCTGGACCTGTGATCGCTGTCCAGCGCGACTTGCAGAAGATCATGTCGGGTCCGTGCTCCAACTGCGCGGCCACGGACGGGAGATGTCGTCGGCCCGGACGAGTGCGCTGACCAAGTCGTGCATGTGTTGCCCATGACCTGCGACCGAGCCGTCAACGGCTGTCTGCGTCCGTCATCGTCGGTCGCCGTTGGACGGCCCCGAGACTCCCCGAGCCGAGGCCTGGCCGTCGCCCGTCAGACGCTCGACCAGCCGCTCCGCTTCGGTCACTGCCTCATCAGCGCTGGCCGTTTCGAGCACCATGCCGGCTGAGCGGGTACGCACGACATAGAGACCTTCGGGAACGAGTTCGATGGCCACCGGCAGGACCTCACCCTCGCCGAGCCAGTGACGAGGTCCGGTGCTGAACGCAAGCGCTGCATGGCTGGTGTACGGGTAGAACCGCCCCAGCGCGCTGTTCCGCGCCCTGTGGACCAGGGCCGCCAAGATGGGCGGAACCCACGTAGTGGTGGAGGATCGGGACCGCTCGTCCCAGGCTTCGGCCGCACGCGCCCGAAAGTCCCAGGCGGCCTCGATCGAGTCGTCGGTCTCGCTCCCCGCGTCCAAGTCGTCCTCCCCGTCTGATCTGCCAACGGCACGGTATCCCGGGAGCGTTGCCGAAGTGCGATGGCTGGCGAGATGCTCATCTGGGTGAGGCGGACATTGCCGGATTCCGGCTTTGTGATCCCTCCGTGAGTACGGGGACCATGCCGACGGGTGGCTTGGGGAAGACGCGAGGGCGGGGTCGTGTTGATGGTGGCTGTTGTGGTCGGCGACGCGATGGCGCTGACGATGGGCGTGGCAGGTGTGTTTGCCCTGGCGCATGGACGTGTGGCGTTTCCCTGGCTGCGCGGGAAAGTGAGGCGACCGGGCGTATGGGGTATTGGTGCCTTGCTGCTGGCGGCGACACTCGCGACGGCACATCTCGTGCCCTTCGGCGTCCGGACCGCCATCGGGCTGAGTGGCCTGGTGCTGATCGGGCTGGGTCATGTCTGGGGGCCTCGGGAGATGCCTCCGGCAGAGTAAGGGTGAGGTCGGCGGAGTCGAGTGATCGTCGCGAGTTGTGGATCAGCTGACTTGCTCTGTGAGCCTTGTCTGTCCTGAAGTTGCAGGTTGAGGCGTCCGGCGTGATGGGGAGATCCGCGCTCGCGCTCTTGCCAGGCGGCTGTGCGTGTTCTTGATCGTCTGATGGGGCGGGCGGGGCAGTTCGCTGGTTTGCGCGCGCCGGTGCCGTGGGCCCTCCTACGATCCGGTGTATCGCGGACCCGCGAGTTGTTGCGTGCGTAGGCGCTGCCGATATCGCAGGGGCGACAGTCCGACCTGACGTTTGAACGCGGTGCTGAACGCACTCTCGGACGTGTATCCCAGCTTCGAGGCAAGGGCTCCGACCCGGACGTCGCCGTCGCGCAGTGCCTGCTGCGCGAGCAGCATCCGCCAGCGGCCGAGGTAGGCCAAGGGCGGGACGCCCGCCACGGTCCGGAAGCGGTCGGCGAATGAGGTGCGTGACATCGCCGCGGCGCGGGCCAGCTCGTCCAAGCCCCAGGGCTTTCCGGGATCGGCGTGCATGAGCTCGATCGCCGGGCGCAACCGCTCGTCGGTCAGCAGTCGCAGCCAGCCCGGGGACAGTTCGGCCTGGCAGGCATAGGCACGCACCATCTCCAGCACCAAGAGCTGTACGTGCTGGCGGATCGCGAACTCTGCGCCGATCCGGCGTGTGCTCACCTCGTCGAACAGTCGATGGATGGTGCCGCGCAGGTTGTTCGCGGTGGCGGCTGATCCCCGGACGTGCGCGACCGGTGGGAGCGCCTGCTGCAGCAGTGCCTGACCGGTCGGGTTGAGCTCGACTCGGCCACCGACCACGACGTCGTCGGTGTCGAAGTCGGCACCGAGGAGATCGGCCGAGAGGTCGTCTTCCTCGGGCAGGATCTCGCGGCGCGGCGCGCCGCCGGTGCCACCTTCGAGCTCCAGCCACGACCGGTTGTTCAGCACGACGACGTCGCCCGGCTCGAGCTCGACCGACGCGTCGACGCCGTCCGTGGACAGCCGTGCACAACCACTCACCAGTGCGAAGAACTTCAACGGGGTCCCGAGCGACCCGCGCGAGACCCACGGGCCGCGTGCCGCGAACCCGCCGGAGAGCACACCGCGGACCTCGATGAGGTCGAACACCTCGGAGAGCTGATCTTTGTCCATCTCCGTACTGTTGCGAAAGAAATGCGGATCGACAAGCATTCAGAATCCACGCGCCGCGGCGCAGGCTGAAGGTATGACACCAAGCACCACGCACGATCAGCGCCCCATCGGATCCGGCTTCACTCCCGCGTCGACGGTCGACGACGTCATGAAGGGCATCGACCTCACGGGCAAGAACGTGATCATCACCGGCGGTCACTCCGGGCTCGGGCTGGTGGCCACACGCGCGCTGGCCGAGGCCGGTGCCACGGTCACCGTCGGCTCCCGCAACACCGACCGTGCCGAGAAGGCGGTCGCCGGAATCGCGGACATCGAGGTCCGTCAGCTGGACTTGCTCGAACCGGCTTCGATCGACGCCTTCGTCGCCCGCCACCTCGACTCCGGCCGGCCCCTCCACATCCTGATCAACAACGCGGGCTTCCCGGGCTCGGGCGGGATCGTGCACGACGCGCGCGGCTACGAGGCGCAGTTCGCGGCCAACCACCTCGGCCACTTTCAGCTGACGCTGGGCTTGTACCCCGCACTGCGTGCAGCCGGCGGCGCCCGGGTCGTCAACACCACGTCAGGCGCCCAGCGAATGTCCGACATCCTGTGGGACGACCCGCATTTCACCACCGGCCGGTACGACCCCAGCCTCACCTATCCCCAGTCGAAGACCGCCAACGTGCTGTTCACGGTCGAGTTGGACCACCGCTGGGCCGCCGACGGAATCCGTGCCTATGCCCCCCACCCGGGCATCGTGCCCGCCACTGCCTTCAACAGGTCGGTGGGCGAGGAGGCACAGCGCGCCATGGGCCTCATCGACGAATCCGGTGAGCCGATCATCGACCCGGACCGTGGAAAGAAGACGCCGGAGCAGGGCGCCGCGACCATCGTGTTCGCGGCCACCAGCCCCTTGCTCGCCGACATCGGTGGCGTCTACCTCAACAACAGCGACATCTCACCGCTGGACGAGGACCCGAAACCCATCGATCTCACCGATCCCGACACCGAGGTCCCGGCCGACGTCGTGCCACACTCCATTGACCCCCGGTCCGCCCAGCGTCTGTGGGAGCTGAGCGAACGGCTGATCAAGAGGCCTTCGGCCTGACTCTCCGGACCAAGGCGGCGTCGGCCTTCGACGACGTCGCAGCTCAACTGCTCAGCCCGGCCGGGTGCCATACCCCGATCGTGGAAGAGCCGAAGGCGCCGGGGCGGGCGAAAGCTGCTGTCTGTCACCGTAGTTGACACCCTGCACCCGGACTCCTAAGGTCACGCCAGCGATTCGAACGTATGACGAAATTTCGAACATCGATTGAGCAACAGCCTGGTGTGGCAACACAGTTGACGTGAATAGGGGTCGGCTCCCGCAGTGCAGTGCACCAAGATCCTGACGATCTCGGCAGGCGTACGGACGGGTGGGACCGCCGAGCCGCCCGAGGCGCGAATGCCGCCCTGGTCGAGGTCCCGACTGGGGGAAACGCCGTAGAACGATCTGCGCCGCGACTCCGGGATCGGAGCCAGGGATACGGGTACGGCCGACCGGCTTTGAGTCCGTACCCGCTTACCGCCCCTTTCTGCCCCTTCCCGCCTTGCGCACCGCCGTCCTGATTGTCTGTCAGTTTTCTCAACGACGAGAAGAACAAGGAACGATCACCGTGCACAACCGAAGAACCGTCTTCCTGGTCGTCGCCGGGGCCACCTCCGTGTCCCTTGCTCTGTCAGCTTGCGGCAAGAGTGATCCGGAGGACTCAGCGAAGGGGGACACCGTGGGCATCGCCATGCCCACCCGGGCGTCCGAGCGCTGGATCACGGACGGCAACACCATCGTCAGGGACCTGAAGGGCAACGGGTACAAGACTCGGCTGGTCTACGGGGACGACGACCCGGCGCAGCAGGTCGAGCAGATCCAGGATCTGATTGATCAGCACGTCGACGCCCTCATCGTCGCGGCCATCGACAACAGGTCGCTGAGGAAGGTGCTTCAGCAGGCGGCCGACGCGGAGATACCGGTGATCTCCTACGACAGGCTCATCCTCGGCACGAAGAACGTCGATTACTACGCCTCCTTCGACAACGAACAGGTCGGCCGGCTCCAGGCCCGCTACATCATCGAGAAGCTCGGCATCGAGGACGGCAAGGGTCCGTTCAACATCGAGCTGTTCGCGGGGTCCAAGGACGACAACAACACCAAGTACTTCTTCGACGGAGCGATGCAGCTCCTTCGGCCGTACATGGACAAGAAGCTGCTGGTCGTCCGGTCCGGGCAGACGAAACTGGATGAGGTCACCACCCTGCGCTGGGACGGCGCCACCGCACGGAAGCGTATGGGCCGCATCCTCGCCGAGTCGTACGGCGGAAGCAGGGTCGACGCAGTCCTGTCGCCGTACGACGGCATCTCCATCGGTGTCCTGGCCGCGTTCGAGTCGGACGGCTACGGCTCCGCTGCCAAGCCCCTTCCGGTCGTCACCGGTCAGGACGCGGAGCTGGCCTCGGTGAAGTCCATCATCGCGGGCCGGCAGTCGCAGACCGTCTACAAGGACCTTCGGCACCTGGCGGAGGTGGCCGTGGCGATGGCCGACGACCTGCTCCACGACCGGGAGCCGAACGTGAACGACACCAGCACCTACAACAACGGTTCCAAGGTCGTACCCGCGTATCTGCTCCAGCCGGAGGGCGTCGACAAGACCAACTACCGGCGTGTGCTGGTGGCGAGCGGCTACTACACCGAGGGTGAACTGAAGTAGCGGACCGATGGTCGGCACGGGCGGGTGAGATGCCACCTGCCGTCGTGAGTGGTGGTGACACGCGGCAGGTGGTGGTGAGGGCGCTCGACTTCGTGCAGTGTCCCGCAAACCCGACCAGGCCGTGCTGTGAAAGCGGCGCGGCCCTTGGCGACGGTGGCCGCCCGGAGCGGGGAGATCCGAGGGGATACCGCGAGCCGCGATGAGTCCTGCGGTGTCCGGCGGTCGTACTGTCGAACCCGTAACCGAGGAGGGCTTGTGATGCGCAGCGTGACCTACTCGATGAACGTCTCGCTCGACGGCTACATCGTCGGGCCGAACGGCGACTTCGACTGGACGGAACCCGACGAGGAGGTCTTTCGCTCCTGGATCGACGAGATCCGAGAGGTCGGCGTTCACCTGTTGGGACGACGGCTGTACGAGACGATGCTGTACTGGGAGACCGCCGACGAGGATCCTTCGCTCGACGACTCGAAGCTGGAGTGGGCCGGGCTCTGGAACCCGCTTCCCAAGGTGGTGTTCTCCAACACACTGTCCGCGGTACAGGGCAGTGCCCGCCTGGCCTCCGGCAGTCTGGCGGAGGAGGTCGAGCGGCTGCGAGCCGAGCCGGCGGAGGGCGACATCGCGATCGGCGGCGCGACTCTCGCCGCAGAGGCGGCCGCGTCGGGTCTGATCGACGAGTACCGGGCCAGGGTCTATCCGGTGCTGGTCGGCGGCGGCATTCCGTTCTTTCCCCAGCACGAGCGCCAGGTGGATCTCGAACTCGTCCAGACCCGAATCTTCGACTCAGGCGTCGTCTACCTCCGCTACCGCGTACCGCACTAGGCCTGCCGTTCGGACACGTCGGTGACGCGGCCGGCCGAGGTCGCCCGGCAGTGCGAGGAGTTGTTCGAGATCCTTGCCGCCGCGGACCGGGCGAGGCGGCATGCGGCCTCATGGCGGTCCTGACGACACCGCGGATCGTGGGCCGTTGGTGACTGGCCGGGCGGTCATGGTGCCAGGTTGAGGTGGTGAGGTCATGACGCCTGTCCTGGGCCCGGCCCACCGAAGTGGCGGAGGCCCAACGCTGCCTCCAAAGGGGTGAGGCGCATGTCTGGCGCCTTACGAGGCCCCGGCGGGAGGGGGATCACTGTCTGTGCGGGCGGGAACAGACCCGCCCCGAGAGGTCCAGTGAGAGGCACACGTGCGATGGGACATGGCGGAAATGTGTTCGAGGAGCTGATGGCCGACCCTCGGCGGGTCGAGACGACCTTCGGCCGGATCCGGACCCTGACCGGGCAGGGGCAGGGCCAGGCCAGGCACCGTGGAGCCGACGTCGAGCGGCGACCCGAGGCCGGCAAGGCACGGGCGGTACCGGGACGATGACCACTTACGACGCGATCGTCGTCGGTGGAGGCCACAACGGCCTCGTCGCGGCGCTGTATCTCGCCCGTTCCGGCTGGTCGGTGGCGGTTCTGGAGCGCAACGACGTCGTGGGCGGCGCGATCGCAAGCGGCGAGGTCACCTTGCCGGGCTTCGTCCACGACCTGTACTCGACGAACCAGAACCTGTTCCTGGGGTCGGCCGCCTACGCGGATTTCGGGTCCGACCTCACGCGCTTGGGCCTCAAGTTCCGTGTCACAACTTCCCCGTACGCCAATGTCTTTCCCGACGGTCGGAGCCTGCGGGTCCACCAGGACTACGCGAGAACCCGCGACACGCTCGTGGCCCATGACCCTGAGGACGCCGACGGGTTCGACCGCCTGTACGCGGTCTACCAGCGCTACGCCCCCTACTTGTTCGCACTGTACGGCTCCGCACTTCCGTCATGGGCCGCCACCCGCGAGGTCGTCCGTCTGCTGCGCAGGCAGGGGAAGGGCGGTGCTCTGGATCTCGTCCGGACACTCCTCATGAGCACCCGGGAACTGGGGGAGACTTGGTTCGCCAGCCGCGAGGCGCAAGCCATGGCAGCCTGCTGGGGCATGCACCTCGATTTTGCTCCCGATGTGGCCGGCGGAGCGATGTTCCCGCTGCTCGAGCTGTTCGCCGACATGGAGAACGGCATGTCCGTCGTCGAAGGCGGCGCACAACGACTGCCCGACACCCTCGCGGCTCTGCTCACCGAGAAGGGCGGTGAGGTCCACACCGGAGCAGAAGTGGACCGGGTGCTGTGCCAGGGCGGCCGCGCGGTCGGCGTGCGGACAGTGGACGGCACCCGACTGCATGCACGCCGTGCGGTCATCGCCAACACGGGTCCCGGCGCACTGTACGAACGACTCCTCGAACCGGAGGACGTCTCCGCCGACGTGCGACGCCGGGCACGCGCTTTTCGATACGGCCCGGGCACCCTGATGGTCCATCTCGCACTCGACGGGCCGCTGCCGTGGTCCGGGGGCGAGGACCTCGGCGAGTTCGGATACGTGCACGTCGCACCGTACGTCGACGACCTCGCGCGGACCTACGCGGAGGCCCAGGCCGGGCTCCTCCCCACCGACCCGCTGCTGGTGGTCGGTCAGACGACGGCGATCGATCCGACACGCGCCCCCGCTGGAAAGCACATCGCGTGGATCCAGGTACGAACCGTGCCCGCCGTCGTCCGCGGTGACGCCGCGGGCACCATCAAGGCAACGGCGTGGTCCGAGATCGCGGAAGCGATGGGGGATCGGGTGCTGAGCAAGCTCGAGCGTTACGCGCCCGGCGCTTCTTCCCGGATCGCCGGCCGCGCCGTCCGCACGCCGCAGGACCTCGAATCAGCCAACCCCAACCTGGTCGGTGGCGACAGCACTGCGGGCAGCCATCACCTGCCGCAGAACTTCCTGTTCCGCCCGCTGGGCAGCGGACACAACGGCTACCGCACAGCGGTTCGCCGTCTCTATCTCACCGGCGCGGCGACCTGGCCGGGGGCGGGCAACAACGCGGCCTCCGGACGGCTGGCGGCACTGCAGGTCCTTCGAGACGCACGCAGCCGACGATCCTCCTGAGGAACGCGGCGGCGGCCCTGGCGATCTGGGTCGGCTGGTTGCGGGCCGGCTCGTTGTCACTGAGCCGCCCTCACCGACCCCACCCACCCGCTGGACACCCTGCGACAGGGCCTTCGCCAAGTCCCGTTACCGGCCCGACCCCATCGACGGATGCCTCGCCGGAACGGGGCCCATCAGGGCCCGTTGCGAGAGTCCGGTCGGACGGCTTGTCCGCAGCGGTTGGTGTCGACGACACACGGCGCTCGGGTGCCGGAGGGCGTCTTCGCAGCGCCTGGGATCCCGCGTCAGGAGAGGGGAGGTCTCGCCGTCAGTGTCGTCGAGTAGGTTCTGTGCGTTCGGCCTGACAGGCGGGCCGCCGAGCTGGAGGAAACGTCGCTGTGAGCATCCACATGCACCTGCGCGCCGTCGCGGAATCCGCGATCAGGGACGACCACACCTGGCTCGCGGCGTTCATGTGGGAGGCCTGGGAGAACCACCCCGGCGAGTACACAGCGGGCATCGCCGTCTCGCTCGACAAGGTCTGGGATGCCGTCAATGACCTCTATGCCGCTGCCGATGTCCTCGATGCGGATGCCGACGAGCTCCGGACGTTGCCGATCTACGGCGGGCGCCCCGTGGCGCACAGCGCTGATGCCGATCCCTCCCACCCACCCCTGGGGATTCTGGAGCCGCCTGGGGTGTCACAAGCCGCAGGCTTCCTCGCGAGTGTCTCTTTCGACGAGCTGTGGAAGGTCGCCGGTGCCCAGCTCGTCTGGTCCGGCTGGGACGAGGCGGAGGTCAGGCAGAGGTTCCTCGAACATCACAGGAACCTCCAAGGGTTCTACGGGCGGGCGGCTGCAGCAGGCCACGCCGTGGTCAGGGCGGTGTGGGCTTGAGACGTGGTCGCGGCTCCAGCATCCCCACTGCGACGGCGCGGTGAGCATCGGCCGGCGAGACGACGATGGAGAGGTGCTGGTCGCCATGGACTGAACCTGGTGGACGGCCGCGACGAGCGCAGGAGCCGGTCGGGGCTGTGCGGGTGACAGGTGGTCGGTGTGCGGTGCGGTGCAGTCCTGGACGGCTCCACCACACCGCAGGTCTCCGTCATGATCAAGCCCCGTCAATGTCAGTCACGCTCGTGATCGATACAGCCGGGACGTGCCTGACCGTTCCCGCCGTCGCCCGAAGGGCGGCCCGGCGGGAAACCGTCAGGTGAGGTGGGGAGGACCTGGTGCCCGGGAGCGGTCCCGGACGGGAGAGAGGGACTCGCCCAGGTCAGGCGAGCGTCACCTCCACCGGCAGCTTCTTGATGCCGTTGACGAAGTTGGAGCGGACGCGCGGGACGTCGCCGGCCAGGCGGATGTCCGCGATGCGCGGGATGAGCTCCTCGAACATGATGCGGATCTCGGTGCGCGCGAGCAGGTTGCCCAGGCACAGGTGCGGGCTGCCCTTGCCGAAGGTGACGTGGTCGTTGTTCTCGCGGGCGACGTCGAAGTCGTAGGGGTTGCCGAAGACCTGCTCGTCGCGGTTGCCGGAGGCGTACCACATGACGACCTTGTCGCCCTCCTTGACCTGCCTGCCGCCGAGTTCGACGTCACGGGTCGCGGTGCGGCGGAAGTGGTAGACGGGGGAGGCCCAGCGCAGGAACTCCTCGACCGCCGTGGGGATCAGGGACGGGTCGTCCTTGAGGCGGGCCAGCTGCTCGGGGTGCTGGAGCAGGGCCAGCATGGAGTGGGTGATGGTGTGGCGGGTGGTCTCGTTGCCGGCCACCACCAGGAGCAGGAAGTAGTTGTCGAAGTCCTGCGCGGACAGCGGCACTCCGTCGCGCGGCATGGTGTTGACCAGCTTCGAGACCAGGTCCGTGCCGTCGCCGCCGCGCCGCTGACGCGCCAGCTCGCGGCCGTACTCGAACACCTCGATCGACGCCGGGGAGCGGAAGGGCAGGTCGCGGTACTTCTCGCTCTCCTCGCTGTGCAGCAGCACGTCCGCGTAGTCGGGGTCGGTGTTGCCGATGATGCGGTTGCCCCAGTCGATGAGCTGCTGGTTGTCCTCGGTGGGTACGTCCAGCAGACGGGCGAGGACGTTGATGGGGAAGTCCGCGGAGACGTCGGCCACGAAGTCGAAGCTGCCCTTGGCGAGCGCCGCGTCCAGCGTCTTCGCGGTCAGGCCGCGCAGGAAGTCGCTGTAGCTGTTGATGACGCTCGCGCCGAACTGGCGCTGGATCACGCTGCGCAGCGCGCGGTGGCGGACTCCGTCCATCTCCAGGATCGAGGCGCGCTTCTTGATCTGGTCCTCGTCGACCTCCTCGAGGTTGACGAACTTCGTCGAGGTGAAGGTCTCGGGGTCGCGGTCGACGGTGGCGATGTCGGCGTGCCGGGTGACGGCCCAGAATCCGGAGTTGGGGGCTTCCTCGGGCTGCCAGTGCACCGGGTCCTCGTGGCGCAGGGTGTGGAACATCCGCCACGGGGTGATGCCGTCGGCGAAGTTGTCGAGGTCGGCGAGGTCCACCTGCTCGATGGGCAGGGGCTCGGCGAGGGCGGCGCGCAGCTCGGCGCGGGTGGTGGGAACGGGGGGAACGGTGGGGCTGGTCATGGCGGTGGATCTCCTGAACGAGGCTTCGGGGCGGCGGATTCGGGGGCGCCGCCGATTACAGGTGGTAGGCGTACTCGGTGAACTCCCAGTCCGTGACGTGCCGGCCGAAGCGTGCGAGTTCGTCGCGCTTGTACGTGAGGAAGGAAGTGGTGAAGGCCTTGCCGAGCACCTCGGTCAGGGCGGTGTCCGCCTCCAGTGCGTCGAGCGCGGCGGACAGGGTCTGCGGGAGCAGGGCGGAACGGGCTGTGTCGTAGCCGTAGCCCTCCAGGGGGGCCGAGGGTTCCTCGCCGGCCTGGACACCGAGCAGGGCCGCCGCGATCGTGCCGGCGATCAGCAGGTACGGGTTGGCGCTGGCGTCGCCGAGGCGCAGCTCCAGCCGGGCCCCGCTGCCGCGCTCCGGCGGGATGCGGACCATGGCGCTGCGGTTGTCGAGCCCCCAGTCGATCAGCCAGGGCGCGAGGGTGTCGGGACCGAAGCGTTTGTACGAGTTCACGGTCGGGTTGGCCAGCGCCGCGAGCGCCGGGGCATGGGCGAGGATGCCGGCCACGGCGTGCCGGGCGGTGGCGGAGAGGCCGTAGGGGCCCGCCGGGTCGTCGAAGGCGTTGCGGCCCTCGGCGTCGTTGCAGGACAGGTGCAGATGGAAGCCGGAGCCGCCCGCGTCGCCGAAGGGCTTGGCCATGAAGGTGGCCATGTTGCCCTCCTGGCGGGCCAGTTCCTTCACGGCCGCCTTGAAGCGGAAGGCACGGTCGGCGGCGTCCAGGGCGGCGGAGTGGGTCAGGTTGATCTCGTACTGTCCGCCGTCGAACTCGTGGTTGCCGGTGATCACGCCGAGCCCCAGGTCGCGCAGGTGGCGCAGGGTCCGCAGGAGGTGGTTGCCGGGGTCGGCGCGCAGGCCGGCGGTGTAGACGGAGCCGGTGGTCTCCGGCGAGCGGCGCCAGCCGGTGGGGGTGCCGGGGGCGGGCTCCAGCAGGAAGTACTCCAGTTCGGGGCCGACGACGGGGCGCAGCCCCTGCTCGGTGGCCCGGGCCAGGACCGTGCGCAGCAGGTCGCGGGGCGACTCGGGCGCCGGGGCCCCGGTCGCCGGGTCGGTGACCTCGCCGAGACAGGCGGCGACGCCGGGCTCCCAGGGCAGGACGGCCAGGGTGGACAGGTCGGGGCGCACGGTCACGTCCGGCAGCCCGGCGTCCAGACCGCCCGCGACGGCGGCCACATCGCCCTGCGGGCTGGTGTGGTAGACGGCCCGGCAGAAGGCGAGGCCGTGATCGCAGGCCGAAGGCAGGTGGTCCAGCAGGACGTCGCGGGCGCGGTCGGTGCCGATCAGATCGGGGTAGACCACCCTGACCACGTCGACGCCCTCGGCGGCGAGCCGCTCCATGTGCCGGCGGATGTCTGGGGTGTCGGATGCGCTCACCGGTGTCTCCTTGGCGGAAGAGTGGGGGACTCCCAGGCGTACTCCGGGCCTACGGACGTATCCCGGAGCTAGTCGTTTGAACCCGAACGGTATGGAGGGAGTCGCCGCCCCGCAAGAGGGTGGTCCAAAGAATTTATCCATCTGGACAGGTATTGACCAGGGTCCCGAGGGTTCCTATGTTGTTTGAAGCCAAACGAGTCAGGGCGACGGCTTCCACGGAATCCGTCCCCCTGTGGCCGAGGGGCCCGTCCCATCCGGGTCGGGCCCCCCTTTCCTCTCCACTGCCCGACGCCCTCACCCTCAGGAGGACCGCCATGAAGGTCGTCGTCGACATGAACAAGTGCCAGGACCACGGCCAGTGCGTCTTCGCGGCCCCCGACGTCTTCTCGATGGACGAGGCCGGCCACCTGGCGTACGTGTCCGACCCGGACGACGCGCTGCGCGACGAGGTCGAAGAGGCCGCGGACGTGTGCCCGCTGCAGGCCATCCGGATCGAGGCCTGACATGAGCGGCCGTATCGTGGTCGCCGGCGCCTCGATGGGTGGCCTCCGGGCCGCCGAGCAGCTCCGTGCGGCCGGCTGGACCGGGGCGATCACGGTCGTCGGCGACGAGCCCCACATGCCCTACAACCGGCCTCCGCTGTCCAAGGAGGTCCTGGCCGGCAAGGCCCCCTTCGAGTCACTGGCCTTCACCCCGAAGGCCGCCGCCGCCGATGTGGAGTGGCGGCTCGGCGCGAAGGTCGTCGAGGCCCGGTTCGACGAGCGCACGGTCGTGCTCGACGACGGCTCGCGGCTCTCCTACGACGGACTGGTCGTCGCCACCGGCATGCGGCCCCGGCGGCTGCACTGCCCGGGTCCGCTCACCGGCCGGCACACCGTCCGCACCCTCGCCGACGCCCAAGGCCTGCGCGAGGAGCTGACCCGCCCCGGCGCCCGTGTCGTCGTGGTCGGCGCCGGATTCATCGGCTGCGAGGTCGCGGCCACCGCCGTGGGACTCGGCGTCCGTGAGGTCACCGTCGTCGACCCGCTCCCCCTGCCCATGGTCGGACCGCTCGGCGAACTCCTCGGCCAGGCCCTGCTCGAGCGGCACGAGGAGCGCGGGGTGCGCTTCGAACTCGGGGCGGGAGTCGCCGGGTTCGAGGGCGAGGACCGCGTCACCGGCGTCGTCCTCGGCGACGGCACCGTGCTGCCCGCCGACGTGGTCGTGGAGTCGGTCGGCTCGGTCGCCAACGTCGAGTGGCTTCAGGGCAACGGCCTCGACCTCAGCGACGGCGTGCTCACCTGCGAGCAGCTGCGGGTCGGCGGCCGGCCCGAGGTCGTCGCGGTGGGCGACGTCGCCCGCTTCCCCAACGCCCGCTACGACGGCGTGCCCCGCCGCGTCGAGCACTGGTCGATCCCCACGGACACGGCCAAGCACGCCGCGAAGGCGCTCGTCGCCCATCTCACCGGCAAGGATGGAGAGTTGGCGCCCTTCGCGCCACTGCCCACCTTCTGGAGCGACCAGCACGAGTTCCGGCTGCAGTCCTTCGGGGCCCCGGTCCTCGGCAAGGACGACGTACGGATCCTGGACGGCGACCCGGGAGGCGACGTCCTCGTCGGCTACCACCGCGACGGCCGGCTCGTCGGCGTCGTCGCGCTCGGCGGCCAGGCAGCCGCCATGGGTGCCGCCCGCTACCGCGCCCAACTGCTGAAGCAGCCCGCTCTCACCGCGTCCCTCACCGCGTAAGGAACCCTCCCTCATGTCTGCTGTCCGTGGCTACTTCCACCCCAAGACGGCGACGGGCGCCTCGTCGCTGATCCCGTCCCCGCCGTGGCGCTACTCGGGCGACCTGCTCACCGTCGAGTACCGCACCGACCCCGCGCGTGTGCGTGAACTGCTGCCCCAGCCGCTGGAGTTGGCCGACGAGGACCCGGGCGCGGTCGCGCTGATCTGGGCCGACTGGCAGTCCTGCTCCGCCTCCGGCGACGAACTGCTGGACCCGGTGCTCTCCCAGTACAAGGAGGCCTTCGCGGTCGTCCGCTGCAAGTACAAGGGGCAGACCTACACCCGCTGCGTGTACATCTGGGTCGACAAGGACTTCGCGATCGCGCGCGGGCTGCACCAGGGCTATCCGAAGAAGCTCGGCTCCATCCACCAGACGCGCCCGCACCCGTACGGGCCCGCCCCGCGGATCGAGGCCGGCGCCCGCTTCGGCGCGACCCTCGCCGCCGCCGACCGGCGTCTGGCCCAGGCCGTGGTGACCCTGCGGGAGCCCTCGGAGACGAACGGCTTCGTCAACGGCCACCCCATGGCCCACCACCGCTGGCTGCCCTCGATCGAGAAGGGCAAGGGGCTCGCCCTGGACGAGCTGATCGAGTCCGGCGCCGCGTCCTTCGAGGGTGGCCAGCCGTGGGTCGGCGACGCCGAGCTGGAGCTGTTCGAGGCGCCCACAGAGGAGCTGGCCCGGCTGGAGATCCGTGAGCCGATCGCCGCGTACCACCGCCAGGTCGGGGTGGTGTGGGACGGCGGCCGCCTGCTGGAGTCCGGCACGTCGGAAGCGTCTGCGGGGTGAGGTCGGCGACCGGCCGCGGGTCCGCTGTGGCCGGTCGCGCAGTTCCCCGCGCCCCTAGGTGGGCTGCACTCCCTCCCCGTTCAACAGGAGCCGTTCTCATGACTGACAAGATCACTGTCGCCGGAGTCGCCGTCGACACCCGGCACTGGATCGGCGGCGAGCGCGTCGCCTCCGCCGGCACCTTCACCGACGTCTCACCGATCGACGGCAGCGTGATCGGTGAGATCGCCCGCGGCACCGCCACGGAGGCCGCGGCCGCCGTCGCCGCCGCGAAGGCCGCCTTCCCGGCCTGGGCCGCCACCCCCCGCGCCGAACGCGCCCGCCTCCTGCACGCCGTCGCCGACGGGGTCGAGAAGCGGATCGAAGAGCTCGCCGTCGTCGAGACCACCGACAACGGCGCCCTGCTGCGCTCGCACCGCCGCGGCGTCATGCCGCGCGTCGCGCACAACTTCCGCTTCTTCGCCGACTGGCTGCTGACGCTGGAGCACGAGGACTTCGACACCCGCGGGCACACCAACCACGTCGACTGGGACCCGGCCGGACCCAGCGTGCTGATCACACCGTGGAACGCCCCGCTGATGCTCTCGACCTGGAAGATCGCCCCGGCCCTCGCGGCCGGCAACACCGTGGTGCTCAAGCCCGCCGAGTGGACCCCGCTGACCGCCTCGCTCCTCGCGGACATCGCCGCCGAGGCCGGGCTGCCCGCCGGCGTGCTCAACATCGTCCAGGGCTACGGCTCCGAGATCGGCGACGCCCTCACCTCGGACCCGGACGTGCGCCGCATCAGCTTCACCGGCTCGGTGCCCACCGCCAAGCGGATCTCGGCGTCGGCGGCCGCCAACCTCACCCCGCTCAGCCTCGAACTCGGCGGCAAGTCCCCGCTGCTGGTGTTCGCCGACGCCGACCTCGACCTCGCCGTGGACCTCGCGGTGGAGCAGTACGACAACGCGGGGCAGGTCTGCCTGGCCGCCACCCGCATCCTGGTCGAGGAGTCGATCGCCGAGGAGTTCACCCGGCGCTTCACCGAGAAGGCGGCCGGCATCGTGCAGGGCGACCCGCGCGACGAGACCACCGACATCGGCCCCAACATCCACCCCCGCCAGCTGGAGAAGATCGACGGCTTCGTGCAGCGGGCGATCGCGGCCGGCGCCCGCGCCGTCATCGGCGGGCACCGCAAGGACGGCCAGTACTACGCGCCGACCCTGCTCACCGATGTGGCGCAGGACAGCGAGATCGTCCAGGAGGAGGTCTTCGGTCCCGTCCTGACCCTCCAGACCTTCGCCACCGAGGACGAGGCCGTACGCCTGGCCAACGACACCCGCTTCGGGCTCGCCGCCACCGTCGCCACCGGCGACAAGCAGCGCGCCGGGCGCGTCACCGCACAACTCGTCGCGGGCACCGTCTGGGTCAACTGCTTCTTCGTACGCGACCTCCAGGCGCCCTTCGGCGGCTCCCGCCACTCCGGCGTCGGGCGCGAGGGCGGCAACTGGAGCTTCGACTTCTACTGCGACCTGAAGAACACCGTCACCGCCCCGAAGGGATGGAAGGACCATGGGTGAGATCGTCGGGGCGGGCCTGCTCGCCCATGTCCCCACCATCGTGCTGCCCGAGGCCGTACGGCTGGAACTGAACGAGGGCAAGGAGATCACCCTTGTCACCGGCCTCGAGCAACTGCGCAAGGACGTCTTCGAGCGGGACGACTACGACACCGTCGTGGTCCTCGACTCCCACTGGGCGACCACCGTCGAGTTCGTCGTCACCGCACAGCAGCGCCGGTCCGGGCTCTTCACCTCCGAGGAGCTGCCGCGCGGCATGTGCCGGATGCCGTACGACTTCCCGGGAGATCCCGAACTCGCCCAGAACATCGAGAAGTTCGCGGGCAAGCACGGCACCTGGATCACCGCGATCGAGGACGACCATCTGCCGATCTACTACGCCACCATCAACCTCTGGAAGTTCCTCGGAGAGGGCCTTCCCGCCAAGCGGTGGGTGACCATCGGCGTCTGTCAGACCGGCGACATGGAGGACCATCTGCGGCTCGGGCGGGCGCTCGCCGACGGCATCGCCGCCACCCCCGGCCGCCGCGTCCTGCTCATCGCCTCCGGCGCCCTCTCGCACACCTTCTGGCCGCTGCGCGAGCTGCGCGACCACGAGTCCAGCGACACCGCGCACATCTTCACGCCCGAGGCCCGCGAGGCGGACCACGAGCGGATCGCCTGGTTCAAGGAGGGCCGCCACGACAAGGTCCTCGACACCATGGACGAGTTCTGGAAGTACAAGCCCGAGGCGAAGTTCTTCCACTACCTGATGATGGCCGGCGCCCTCGGCGAGCAGGCCTGCACGGCCAAGGCCCGGCAGTACGGCGAGTACGAGAACTCCATCGGCACCGGCCAGGTCCACCTCTGGTTCGACCGCCCGGCCGACGGCTGGACCGGCACGGAAGCGTCCGCATCCGTGCCCGCCGCACCCCACAACCCGCACCGTCGCTTCTAGGAAGGCTGTCATGCCCGAATACCGCCGCATCCTCCTCGACGGCGCCGCCGTCCAGGTCACCGTCGACGGGGACGAACTCGTCGCCGGGGACGGCCGCCGCGTCAAGACCGAACAGGCCCAGCACCTGCCGCCGGTCGTGCCCTCCAAGGTGATCGCCGTCCACCTCAACCACCGCAGCCGCGTGGACGAGTTCCAGATCGGCCTGCCGGACACCCCGACCTACTTCCACAAGCCGACCTCGGCCCTCAACTCCCACAAGGGCGCCATCGTCCGCCCAGAGGGCTGCAAGTGGCTCAACTACGAGGGCGAGGTCGCCATCGTCATCGGGAAGACCGCGCGGAACATCTCGCCGGCGGAGGCGGGGGAGTACATCGCGGGCTACACCGTCGCCAACGACTACGGCCTGCACGACTTCCGTGACACGGACGCCGGCTCCATGCTCCGCGTGAAAGGCTCCGACACCCTCTGCCCGCTCGGCCCCGGCCTGGTCACCGACTGGGACTTCCACGGCAAGAGCCTGCGGACATATGTCAACGGCGAGGTGGTGCAGGACGGTTCGACCGACGAGATGCAGTGGGACATGCACTACCTCGTCGCCGACATCGCCCGCACCATCACCCTGTACCCCGGCGACGTGCTGCTGTCCGGCACCCCGGCCAACTCCCGCCCGGTCCGGCCCGGCGACGTGGTCGAGGTCGAGGTCGAGGGCCTGGGCCGGCTCACCAACCACATCGTCACCGGCCCCACCGCCGTCCGTACCGACGTCGGCGCCCAGCCCACCGAGTCCGAGGAGGTGCTGTCCACCGCGCTCGGCGGCGACTGGGAGTTCCGCGGCATCCGCCCGCCCCGGCGGTGACCCCGGCCACGAGACGGCCTCGTGGCGGCCCCGCGACCGAGCCGCCCGGTGCGAGGGTCCGCGCAGGTAGGGTCGCTCGCATGACCGAGTCCGCCGACGCGCCCCAGAGCCGCAAGCCACGCAAACGCCTGCACTACGGCGAGGGCCGCGAGGCCCTGCTCAACGCCGCGGTCCGGGTGGTGGCCCGTGGCGGCCTGCGCAAGCTCACCTACCGGGCCGTCGCGCAGGAGGCCGGGGTCACCCACGGCCTCGTCGTGCACCACTTCGGCTCGCGCGACGCGCTGATCGAGGCGACCCTCGCCCACACGATCCGCACCTCGCTGACCACCAGCGCGCTCGAACCCGGCACCGGCGAGGTCGCGGACTTCGCGGCCGGGGTCTCCGAGATGGTCACGGCGGACCCCGACCTCCAGGCCTTCCAGTACGAGCTCCTGCTGGAGGCACGCCGCAGGCCGGAGCTGCTGCCACCGCTGCGCGAGCTGTACGACGAGTACTTCGACGCCACACGGCGCGAATTGAGCCGCATGCTGCCCGCCGGCGCGGACGAGGCGCTGACCCGGCTGGTCTTCGCCGCTCTCGACGGCCTCGTGCTGCACCAGCTCGTCTTCGGCGAGCCCGAAGTCACGGTCGCTGCCCTGGAGGAACTGCGGTCCCTTCTGCGGCTCCTGCACGACGACGGCGAGGGCGACGACCCCGGCGACAGAGGCGGCTCGTGACGAGCTGACGTGCCGCGCAATGCAGGGCCCCGGACGTTTCGCGTCCGGGGCCTTTCGTCGTTCCCGTCCGGGGAGCGGGTGCACTGGGCGTTGCCCCTGCCGTCACGGCAAAAAACATCGCCCGACCCCCTTGTCATCTGGATAGTTCCAGCTCAGTATGAGGCAACTCGTTTGGCTCTAAATAATCCTCCTTCCACGTCCCCAGGCAGGTGATCCGCGTGGACAGTCAAACGGTCCAGAGGAGTCAGACGATGCAGGACGACTCCGTGACAGGCCGGCTCAAACCCAACTCACTCGGTGTGCTGGGCATCCTCTTCTTCGTCCTCTCCGCGCAGGCGCCGCTGACCGGCATCGCCGGGGCGGTGCCGATCGCCGTCGCCATCGGCAACGGCGCGGGAGTGCCCGCCGCGTACGTCGTGGCCGGCCTCGTCATTCTGCTGTTCTCCGTCGGCTTCGTCGCCATGGGGCGGCATGTCGTGGATGCCGGCGCGTTCTACACCTACATCGGCAAGGGGCTCGGCCGTCGCGTCGGCTCTGGCAGCGCCGGTGTCGCGCTCTTCGCCTACTGTGCGATCCAGGCCGCGATGTACGGGCTGTACGGCAACATCGTCAGCGGCCTGGTCCAGCAGTACGCGCATGTGCACATCACATGGTGGGTCTTCGTCCTGGTGACCATGGCGATCGTCCAGGTCCTCGGCGCCGCCGGGATCGAGATGGGTGCCAAGCTGCTGGCCGTGTTCGTGCTGGCGGAGTTCAGCATCCTGTTCGTCTTCGCCCTGGTCACCTTCTTCAAGGGCGGCGGCCCCCAGGGACTGGACTTCACCGACAGCTTCTCGCCCGGTGCCGCCCTCCAGGGCGCACCCGGTGTGGCGCTGATGTTCGCCGTGGCGTCGATGTTCGGCTTCGAGGCCACCGCCATCTACGGCGAGGAGGCGCGCGAGCCCCGCAAGACCGTGCCCCGGGCCACCTATCTCTCCGTCGTCGTGATCAGCGGCTTCTTCGCCTTCACCTCGTGGATGCTGGTCTCCGCCCACGGCGCCTCGCAGGCCACCGCCGACGCCGGCAAGGCGCTGAGCGGCGGTGACGCCTCCGGATGGGTCTTCGCGCCGATCACCGCGCAGTTCGGCGGCTGGGTGGGCGACGTCCTGCCGATCCTGCTGGCGACCTCCCTCTTCGCCGGCATCCTCGCCTTCCACAACTCCGCCAACCGCTATCTCTTCTCGCTCGGCCGGGACGGTCTGCTGCCCCGCGGGCTGTGCAAGCTGAACAAGCGGCACTCCCCGTGGACGGCCGGCGTGGTGCAGTCCGTGGTCGCCGTGCTGCTCGTCATGCCGTTCGCCCTGCTGGGCAAGGACCCGGTGCTGACCCTGTTCTCGTGGTTCAGCGGAGTCGCCGTGCTGGCGATCATGCTCCTGTACTTCCTGACCTCTGTGTCCGTGGTCGCGTTCTTCCGCCGCGAGCGGCTGGACACCCGCCCCTGGAACACCCTGATCGCCCCCGTGCTGGGCGCGCTCGGCATCGCCGGCGCGATCTGGCTGATCCTCGCCAACTTCACGACCCTCATCGGCGGGGACTCGGCAACGGCGACCTGGCTCGGCCTCATGGTGCCGGTGGTACTGGGTCTCGGCGTCGTCGCGGACCAGGTGACGCGCAACAGGACGCCGGTGGAGTCCGCCCAGGCTGCCGAGGCCGCCTGAGCAGGCCGCTGCCTCCCCGCGGTGCGGCCGGTCCGGGTTCCCGTTCGTCGGGCTCGGACCGGCCCGCTCGGCCGTGAGGAACGCGTCAGCCGGCAGTCGCGCCCGCCACCCGGTCGAGGAACGCGTCGACCAGGTGGCGGGCGTTCGCCCGGCTCGTCCGCTCCAGCTCCTCGGTCCGGGCGAGCAGGTCGCCGGGGTCCACGCCGTGCTGCAGGCACTGCTCCGTGCCGCCGTTGTCGAGATACCGGCGCACCGTCGTGGCGGTGATCTCCGGGTGGAACTGCACGCCCAGGCTGCGTCCGAGCCGGAACGCCTGTGTGCACACCGCGTTGCGGGCCAGCTCCTTCGCCCCCGGCGGCAGCAGGCAGCGGTCGTAGTGCCACTGGAACCAGGGCCCGGGGCCGATCAGTGAGGGATCATCGGTGCCGACCTCGACCCAGCCGATCTCCGCGCGCGGCGACGTCTCGACCGAACCGCCGAGCGCGGTGGTCAGCGCCTGCGCGCCGAAGCAGACGCCGAGCACCGGGACGCCGAGGTGATGGGCCTTGCGCAGCAGGGCCAGTTCGCCGCCGATCCAGGGGCCGACGGCCGTCTCGTCGTACACCGACCAGGGGGCGCCGAGCGACACGATCAGGTCCCAGTCGTCGGCCGCGGGGAAGTCGAAGCTCACCTGCGGCGTGTGGTGGCGGTGTTCGGGCACGACGGTCACGACGGTCAGGTCGTAGCCGCGCTCCACGAGTCGGGCCCCGACCGGGCCGGGGTCGGTCACATGGTCGTGCTGGATGACGAGTGCGCGCACGGCGGGTTCCTTCCCGGGGGTTCGCGGATCCGCCGCAGCGGTCCGTGAACTCTTGTGATGGCTCTCCCCACACCATATCGTTTGGAATCAAATAAACTCTCTGGAGGTTCCGCATGCCGGACATCACGCACTCGGAGTGGCTGCGCCGGGCCCAGGCACTGGACCTGTCCGGCCCGCATCACATCGACGGCGCCGACGAGGGCGGGGGAGGGGACGTCTTCGCCGCCGTCTCGCCCCGTGACGGCCAGGTGCTGACCCAGGTCGCCGACGGGGGCGCGAAAGAGGTGGACGCGGCCGTGGCCGCCGCCCGCCGCGCCTTCGACTGCGGACCCTGGCCGCGGCTCGCACCCGCCGACCGCGGCCGGATGCTGCTGCGCATCGCCGATCTGCTCGAAGAGCGGCGCGCGGAGCTGGCGTTGACCGTCAGCCTGGAGATGGGCAAGCCGATCACGGACGCGTACGACATCGAACTGCGGGCCGTGATCACCACATTCCGCTGGTACGGGCAGCTGGCCGACAAGCTGCACGACGAGTCCCCCCACACCGCCCCGGACGCCCTCGCGCTGGTCACCCGGGAGCCGGCAGGCGTCGTCGGTGCGGTCGTGCCGTGGAACTTCCCCCTGACGCTGGCCGGCTGGAAGATAGCCCCGGCGCTCGCCGCGGGCTGCACCGTCGTACTGAAGCCGTCGGAGAACTCACCCCTGTCGGCTCTGCTGCTCGGCCGGATCGCCACCGAGGCCGGACTGCCGCCGGGCGTGCTGAACGTGGTGAACGGCGACGGGCCGGTGGCCGGGCGCGCCCTCGGTCTCCATCCCGGCGTGGACGTCCTGGCCTTCACGGGCTCCACCGCCGTCGGCCGCCACTTCCTGCACTACTCCGCCGACTCCAACCTCAAGCGGGTCTGGCTCGAACTCGGCGGCAAGTCGCCCAACATCGTCCTGCCGGACGCCCCGGACCTGGAGAAGGCCGCCGCCACCGCCGCCTGGGGCATCTTCTTCAACCAGGGCGAGATGTGCACCGCCCCGTCCCGGCTGCTGGTGCACTCCTCGGTAGCCGAACAGGTCACCGAGGCGATCGTGCGGCGGGCCCATGAGCTGAGGGTCGGCGACCCGCTCGACCCGGCGACCGAGATGGGCGCCATGGTCGGCGAGAGTCATCTGGAACGGGTCCTCGGCCACATCGGCACCGGCCTGGAGGAGGGCGCCCGCCTGCGCGCCGGCGGCGACCGCACGGCCGGCGAGACCGGCGGCAGCTTCCTGCAGCCCACCGTCTTCGACCAGGTGGACCCGGGCATGCGGATGGCCCGCGAGGAGATCTTCGGCCCGGTCCTGTCCGTCCTCACCTTCGACGACCTGGACGAGGCGGTCCGCCTCGCCAACGCCACCGAGTACGGCCTCGCGGCCGGCCTGTGGACCTCGGACCTGTCCACCGCCCACCGGGTCTCCCGGGCCCTGAAGGCCGGCACGGTCTGGGTCAACTGCTACGAGGAGGGCGACCTGACCGTCCCCTTCGGTGGCATGAAGCAGTCCGGCAACGGCCGCGACAAGTCCGTACACGCTCTCGAGAAGTACACCGAACTGAAGACCACCTGGATCCAGCTGTGACCCGTCCCCTGATCGCGATCCCCGCCCGCTTCGCCGCCACCACCTCCGCGCTGCGGTACGCCGCCGAGGTCAACGCCCGTGCGCTGATCGAGGCGGTGTGGCGGGCCGGCGGCGAACCGGCGAGCATCCATCCCGCCCCCGACGACGTGGCCGGACGTCTCGCCCGCTTCGACGGCGTCCTGCTCCCCGGCGGCGGGGACCTCGCCCCGCACCGCTACGGCGCCACCGACACCCACGACAGCGTCTACGACGTCGACGACCTCCAGGACGACTTCGACCTCGAACTCGCCCGGCAGGCCATCGACTCGGGCGTGCCCCTGCTGGCGATCTGCCGCGGACTCCAGGTCGTCGACGTCGCTCTCGGCGGCACCCTGGAGCAGGACATGGGCGGCCCGGAGAGCGAGCACCGCCACCTCGTGCACCCGGTGGCGATCCGGCGCGGCACCCTGCTGGAGCGGGCGACGGGCGCGGAGAAGGTGGAGGCGTCCTGCTACCACCACCAGCGGATCAGCCGCACCGGCGCGGGACTCACGGTCACCGCACGCGCGGCCGACGGCACCGTGGAAGGGCTCGAACTGCCGGGCGCCCGTGGATGGTTCACCGCGGTGCAGTGGCACCCGGAGGACACCGCCCACGAGGACCCGGCCCAGCAGGGCCTCTTCGACGCGCTCGTGCGGGCCGCCGGCGAGCGGGGCTGAACCGACTCGCTCCTACGAGCTGCCGCCGGACCGGGGCCGCCCCGGTCCGGCTCAGGCTTGTGCGCGGCGTCCGCTGCGGCGCGGGGCCGGAGGGGCGCCGTCGAGCAGGGAGAGCCGGCGCTCCTCCCCGTTCTCCTCGACCTGGAGCACGACCTGCCGCAGCGCCTGCGCGATGCCGCGGCACTCGTCGTCGCTGAGCCGCGCGGCCACGAAGGCCTCTTCCTGGTTGAACGCGGGGAAGAGCCGCCGCATCAGCTCCTCGCCCTCGTCGGTGAGGCTGAGCAGCACCAGCCTGCCGTCGGTGGGGTGAGCGGCCCGCTGCACGAGCCCGCGCTTCTCCAGGGTCCGCGATACTCCGGTGAGCGTCCCCTTGGAGATACCCGCCTCCTCCGCCACGTGCCGGGTCTCCGACTCGCCCCACACCCAGACCACCCACAGGACGACGAACGCCGTCCAGGTCAGGTCCGCGCTGCGCAGCACGGAGTTCTCCAGGTGCTGCCGGACCGCGGAGGCGGCACGGTAGATGTTGGCCACGACGGCCATCTGCTCACGGTGGATCGGGATACCGCCGAGCTTGGCCTCCGCCAGCTTCTCGGCTTGTGTGATCGATCGTTGGCCGGGCACGGGCACACTCCTTGATGCCGCGGGGGCATGTCGGATCTCGAATGTCGTTCGGATCCAAATTGTACGGTCCCGCAGCCGGCGGCCGGCGGTGCCGACCGGGACCGGGCCATCGCACGGTCGCGAGCGGCACCTCGGTCGCCTTGATCAGCGCGACGACCGGCGACAGCAGCGGTAGCCCGGTACCTCCGGCGCAGCCGGCCTCGCCCCAAGGAGACATGCCCGCCCGTGACGGCCGCCTCGACGAGTTCCAGCGGTCGAACCTGCTGGTCGATCCTGCTGAGACGGGTGTCGCAGCCGCACCACTGGCGTGCGCCGTGCACGCCATTTTCGGACGAGGTGAGCTCCGTGGGCCGTCACCGTACGGCAGTGGCCCGTGGATTGACCTCACAGCGATCGATCTTGTCCACGGGTCCCGCACTGGCAGCGGCCACCCGGACTCTCGTCTCGCTCTTCGCGGACACCAACACCTGATCGTAGGTCTCGCTCATGGTGAAGCCGCGCGCGTCCTTGTAGCTGATCCTCACGGCGAAGAGGCCCTCGCGCCCGTTCGGATTCCCGACCTTGACGGTCGTGTAGGGGTCGTCCGTGTTCGCGCAGTGTGTGAGCACGGCGGTGCCGTCCTTCAGGGGCCGGGCGGTAGCGACGGAGGGGGACGCAGTGGGGGTGGAACGGTCGGTCGGCCGCGAACGCTGTGTGTCGCCGCTTCCACCGGTACCCGACCCGGAGTCGCCACCGGTGACGCCGACTGTGCTGCCAGACCTTGCTGTTTGCGCGGGCTGCGGAGTGGCTTCGCCCGACTTTGTGGCACCGCATCCGGACAAACCTATGACTGCCGCCAGAACCACTCCGGCGGTCATGTGCACCCGCTTGATCACGTCACTCTTTCGAAGAACCGAGCCGCAGGATCGATTCCAGGACGGCTGCGCTGGTCAGCGCGTGCAGAGGCTACCAGCGGGCGGATCCGGAACCGGCTGCCGTGGGGCGATGACGTGATCATCACGGTCTAGGCCGATCCGTTCACACATCCGCGGGGAAGAGACTCACAGCTCGGCCACCACTCCTCGTCGTCGGCTGGTGCTCGCACAGCACCATGCCACCGCTCCGCCGCCGTCATTGGAGTCGGTGCCGACACCGCCGTCGACGCGGTCGTTCCCGCCCGTCGCAACGGCGGCTCTCCCCTCCGACGAACCTCTGTTGCCACCCCGGACACCGCTCTGCCTCATGTTGCGCGGGCCCAGTCCTCGGAGAAGACTGGCGCGCCAATACGACGGTCACCGACGCCACTTCGGTCACCAGGCACCTTCTTCGGCTTTTGCGGGTCGGGCGGAGTCCTGTCCGTCACCATGGCCGCGGTGCTGCAACGGTGCTGAAGTTCAGCTCGTGCACGGGAGTGGAGGTTCGGTGTGGGCGGGGCATCTCCTCAGCAGACGCAGCGGCTTCGGATCGCGTTACTCGGTCCTGTCCTGGCCTGGCACGGTACGAGGCCTGTGGATCTGGGCCCGCCTCGACGTCGTGCGGTGCTGGCCGCGTTGGTGCTTCGCGCCGGCACGCTGGTGAGCCGCGAGCAACTGCTCGACGGGGTGTGGGCGGAGCAGCCGCCGGACTCCGGCCGAAAGGTCCTGGCGCCCTACGTCTATGAGTTGCGGAAGGCTCTCGACGAGATGGGCTCCGGGCCGGAGCACTCGGCGATCCGCACGGGAACGGACGGCTATCTCTTCGTCGCCGACGATCTCCATCTCGATGTCGCCGAGCTGGCCGGGCTGGCCGATGCGGCGCACCATGCGAAGGTGTCCGGTGACCCGGCCACCGCGCTGGACCGGTACACCGAGGCGCTCGCCCTGTTCCGCGGCGAGCCCCTGGCCGGGCTGCCGGGCCCCTTCGCACGAGTCGAACGGGAGCGGCTGGCGGAGCGCAGACGCACCGTGCAGCAGGAGCAGCTGGAATGCCTGGTCCTTCTCGGCCGCTCCGCCGACACCCTGGACGAGCTTGCCGCGCTGTCCGCGTCCGCTCCCCTCGACGAGTCGGTGCTCGCGTTGCGCATGCGTGCCCTGTACGGCAGCGGACGCCAGGCGGAGGCCCTGAACGCCTTTCAGGACATGCGCAAGCGTCTGAGTGACGAGCTCGGCGTCGATCCCGGCGAAGGACTCCGGCAGACGTATGCCGCGGTCCTGCACCAGGACGACGAACGCCTGCTCGGTCCGGTCCCGGCTCGCTCCGCCGCTCACCCCCGGCCGACCCGCCGCACGGTCAATGACCTGCCCGGCGACGCCGGCCGCTTGATCGGGCGCGACGCGGAGCTGGCGCGGCTGATCGATCCGTCGTCCGCACCGGGGTCGGTGACGATCGTGACCGTGGACGGTACGGCCGGAGTCGGCAAGACCGCGCTCGTCGTACGCGCGGCCCGTGAGCTCAACGACCGCTACCCCGACGGCTGCCTCTTCGTGGACCTGCGCGCACACAGCACGCGGCGGCGGCAGTCACCGGAGCAGGTGCTGCAACGCCTGCTGCGGTCACTCGGCGAGACCAACGGAGAGCTGCCGAGCGACCTGGAGGAACTCACCGCCGCCTGGCGCGCGGCGACCAACCCGTTACGACTGCTCCTGGTGCTGGACGACGCCCTGGACGCCGATCAAGTCCGACCGCTGCTGCCGGCGGGAGGAGGAAGCCGGGTGCTGGTGGCTGGACGGCGACGGCTGGCGGGATTGGACGCCGACCGACGAGTCACCCTGGAACCCCTCAGGAGCGGGGACGCCGTGTCACTGCTCTCGCACATCGTCGGAGCGGAGCGTGCGGGCAGGGAGCCGCTGGCGACGCATCGGCTGGCCGAGCTCTGCGACGGACTGCCGCTGGCCCTGCGCATCGCCGGGTCGCGGTTGCAGAACCGGCACACCTGGACTGTGGCGTACCTGGTGGGCCGCATCACGGGGGACGACTGCCGGCTGGGTGAACTGAGTGTCGGGGACCGCAGCGTGGAAGCGGCCTTCCTGCTGTCGTACGACCAGCTCGCCGCCGAGCAACAGCGCGCATTCCGCGCTCTGGGCCTGGTGCCGACGGTCGAGTTCGACGTACTGACGTTGGCAACGATGCTCGATCGGCCGCTGCACGACGCTGAGCGGATTCTGGAGAGTCTGGTCGACGCGAGTCTTCTGCAGGAGCCGCAGCCGAGCCGCTACCGACTGCACGACCTGGTGCGCATGTACGCACGGCGCCTCGCGGAGACTACGCCCGCCGAGGCAGCGGCCGCCCGCACGGCCGTCCTCCGCCTGTTCCTGAACGCGGCCCGGCTCGCCAGCGACTGGGGCTCATGCGGATTCCCGACCGGACCCCGACCCGGCGACGTACCCTTCGCGAACTGGCGGGACGCGGATGCCTGGTTGGAAGCGGCCGGTGGAGAGCTCGTCGACGTCGTCGGGTTCGCCGCCGCGCTCGGCGAGATAGACCACGCTTGCTGGATCGCCGAGGCCCTGTGCGACTACTTCATACGGCAGGGCCGCTACGACGAGTCCCGGGCCGCTCTGGAGATCGCACTCGCGCACGTCGACGAGGCCACCGACCAGCGGATGGCCCTCGCCCTGCGGAACTGTCTGGCCTACACCGGCCTGCATCAGCGCCGATACGGACAGGCGCGCACCTTCTTCACCGAGGCGCTGCACCTCAGCCGGCTCCGTCCCCACCCGGGTGAGGAGGCTCGTGCCCTCGCCGGGCTGGGTTCCGTCGACCTGAGCGTGGGCGAGGGCGACCGGGCGGCCTCCCATCTCACCGCGGCCGTGGACTTGGCCCGGAGGCAGTGCGACGACTGGGTCGCGGCGATAGCACTTCTCACCCTCGGCCTCGTCCACCAATTCGCGGGACGGAACGAGGAGGCGCTCGTCTGCTTCGCCGACGCCCGGACCCACGCCGAGAAGGGCGGCAGACCGCGCACGCTCGGCAGGGTCTTGAGCTGCGCGGCCGACATCCACCTCCGCCTCAGCCAGTACGGTGCGGCCAAGACCCTGCTCCGCGAGGTGGTCCACCTCGTCGAGCAGGTGGGGGACGTCTACTTCGGCGCGCGCTGTCTGACACGGCTGGGCACGGCCGAACAGGGCGAGGGAGACCCGAGCGCGGCCATAGCCCTCCACCATCAGGCACTCCTGCAGCATCACTTGCTGTCCCCGCTCACGGAACCCGGCTACGACTGGCTGGAAATGGACATCCGTTCCCGGTTGGGTCGCGTCTACCTGGCGACGGGCCGCATCCGTGAGGCACGCGAGCAGTTCCAGGCCGTAGTCGCGGTCCATGACGCCCATGCGCGCCGCTCCGACCGTGCGATGGGTGACTGGGGCCTTCACTCGTGAGAGGACGATCGTGCAGATCAGCGCCCCGAATGCGTCCTGGAGGCAGAATGATCGAATGCTTCCTCCTCGCCTGCTGTGGACCGATCCCCGTCCCATTCCCCGGTTCAACAAGCAGGAGCCGGTGACGCAGATCGTTCGCGACCCCGACTTCTACGAGCCGGCGGACGAGGACGACTGCACGACCTTCCGGTACTTCTGCCGGTCCCATGACCGCGTCCACCGGCACGAGCACTGCGGGGAGGGGCCGCACCTGTTGGCCTTGCACTGCGAAGACCACGGGCCTGAGAACATGTGGCCACAGCCGGTGATGCTGATGTTCCCGGACGGGTTCGAACCAGGTCTGAGCGACGTTCAGTTGGAGTGGGTGCTGTCCGAGGATGCGGCCGGCTGAGCACGACCGTGAAGAAGGAGCCGAGACGCGGCGTTCGCGCGGGTGCGCGGGACAGCGGGGCACCGGCAATGGCTCGGCCCCCTTCAGGGTGGTCCGGGTGGTCCGCCGTGGTGGCGGCGGAACGCGGCCGTGAATGCGTACGGCGAGCTGTAGCGGACGCTCCGGGCGATGCTCGCCAGGCCGAGTTCGCCCTCACGCAGGCCGGCCCCAGGCCACGGGGCACGCTCTAAGTGGTCGGCTCCGGAAGTCCTTCGGGGGTTGACTCCGGCGCCGGTGTCGTGTCTGGCGTCTACGCAGCTGAGTTCAGGGCCGCTGCCGGAACGGGGCGAGCGTGGCGCGCACGAGATCGGCGGCGCCCCAGTCGGGGTCGAACTGGGCGATCACGGCCAGGTGCTGGCGTAGCTGGAGGATCGGCATGCGTTCACGCCAGTTGCGGTCGAGCCCGGTCAGCTCGGCGTACAGTTTGAAGAACACGTGTGCCTCGGGCGGCGGCGCCGTCGTCCACAGGTGGGCCAGGTCGACCTCGGCCCACGTGTACGACACAGCCGGGTCGATCAGCGCGGGCCGCCCGTCGGGGGTGGCCATGACGTTCTGCGCCCACAGGTCGCCGTGCGTCAGGCACGCGGGCCTGACTGGCAGCAGCTCGGGCAGCCGGTCGCACAGCCGCTCCAGCGCCGCCCGGTTGGCAGCGTCGAGCGCCTCCTGGACGCGAGGCTCGCCGAGCCAGCGCAGCAGACGGTGCTGGGCGAAGAACTCGAACCCGTCGTCATCCCAGGTGTTGACCTGCAGACGACGGCCCAGCCAGTTGTCCTGGTGCCACCCGAATCGGGGGTACCGCGTGGTGGTGTGCAGGTGGGCGAGTGCATGCGCGAACTGCTCCCAGAAGGATTCGGTGCCCGGTCGGGGCTGCAGCACGGACAATACGAGCAAGTCGTGGTCCGCGAGGATGATCTCGGGCGTGGCGACGCCGCCCGCCTCGCGCAGCATGGTGAGCCCTTCGGCTTCCGCGACGAAGGCGTTGTCCGACGGCGGCTCGCTGAACGCCTTGACGAACACCGGCGTGCCGTCACCACGGCGCGCGAGCCCCGCGGTAGCGGCGAGGCCTCCAGCGGCTGGCTCGGCCGCGACGACGTCGGTCAGGCCGGCCGCATGCAGGCGTTCGAGCAGGAAGGACATCGCGTCTGTCACAGGTGTGCTCCTGTCGGCGTAGTCGAAATCAACGATGGTGGATCTGGGCCCAGATGCCGGGGGCGGTGAGGTAGAGGCCGCAGGCACAGTCGAAGGCTTCTTCGGGGGTGCCGGCGAAGCTGCCGGTGGGCAGGATGGTGTCTTCGTACGTGTCGGTGCTGGCGAGGTAGAGGGCGAAGCCCCAGGTGCTGGCGGAGCCGCCATAGCGCAGACGCATGAGTTTGATGGACTCGCCATCGGCCCCTTCGCCGTCGACGTAAGCGAACTGACCGCGGTAACGGACGTCCAGGCCAGCGAGCTTGGGCCAGGCGGTACGGGCTCGCGCGGGCAGCTTCTGGGCGAGAGAGGTTTTGGTCGACTCCGGCACGATGGGCATGGGGTCATCCTGCCTGGTCGCCCGTGTCAGTGGTGCGGCAGGCTCCAGTCGGTAAGATCCACTTCTGCTGATCGGCCTGCCTGCCTTGCCCGTTGCTGTTGCCTGCCCGATATCGCTGACCGCCTCGCAGAGGCACCGGCTGAAGAAGATGGCCTACGGTCACAAGACTGCCCACCAGAGCCGAATGCGCGCACATCGTGCTCCACGCGGCACTGGGCCGCTCCAACGCGCGCATCGCCCGTGAGACGGGTCTGCACGTGGACACCGTACGAACCTGGCGGGGCCGGTTCGGCCAAGAGGGCATGGCCGGGATGGCCGACCGTCGTCGCCCCGGCCGGCCACCCTCGTTCACCGCACTGCAGGCCGCCAAGGTCAAGGCACTGGCCTGCCAACTGCCCGCCGAGACCGGCGTCCCGTCTCGCGCTGGTCGTGCCCGGAGCTGGCCCGCGGGGCCGTGCAGCGGGACATCGCCCCGTCCGTGTCAGCCGCCACCGCCCAGGACGCACTCAAGCCCTGGCAGCACCGGTCCTGGATCTTCATCACCGACCCCGATTTCGGACCCAAGGCGACCCGCGTGCTGGACCTCTACGCCCGCACCTGGCAAGGCCGGCCGCTCGGACCGGACGAGTACGCCATCAGCGCCGACGAGAAGACCTCCATCCAGGCGCGCTGCCGCTGCCACCCGACCCTCGCCCCCGGAAAAGCCCGCACCATGCGCGTCAACCACACCTACGGACGCGGCGGCGCCCTCGCCTACCTGGCCGCCTACGACGTCCACAGCGCGACGGTGTTCGGCCGCACCGAGCCGAAAACCGGCATCAAGCCGTTCATGAACCTGGTCGCCCAGGTCATGAGCAACGAGCCCTACGCCAGTGCCAAGCGCGTGTTCTGGATCGTCGACAACGGCTCCTCCACCGCGGCAAGAAGGCCGCCGAGCGGCTGACCGCGGCGTTCCCCAACGCGGTGCTCGTCCATACCCCGGTGCACGCCTCGTGGTTGAACCAGGTGGAGATCTACTTCTCCGTCGTCCAGCGCAAGGTGGTCTCGCCCAACGACTTCACCGACCTTACCCAGGTCGGGGACCGGCTCCGAGCCTTCGAAGACCGCTACAACGCCACGGCACAGCCGTTCCAGTGGAAGTTCACCACCTCCGACCTGGACGATCTGCTGGCCAGACTCGACCGGCACACCGCCGATCACCAGGAAGAATCCTCCGTCGCACTGGCGGCTTGATCAACCCCCGAAGAACTTCGAGCGCCGACCACTAAGGGCGGCGGGCCAGCACATGGGTGTCGAGGAAGCCACGCTCCGAGGCCGGGTCGTGGAGCAGCCGGGCGACCGTGAGGAGCCCGGCCCCGGTCAGCAACTCGGCGAACCGGTCCACCGGCCAGCTGTAGGCGGGTGCCACCTTGTGGTCGAAGCGGACCGGCTCCGGTCCCTCGGTCCCGAAGAGCGAGACCAGGAGCAGGCCCCCTGGCGCCAGGACACGCACCTGCTCGGCGAGCAGTGCGGGGAGTTCGCCGGGTGGCGTATGGATCATCGAGTAGCGGGCCAGGACCCCGCCGAGCGCGCGGTCCTCGACCGGCAGGGCCTCCATTCGCGCCTCGTCGAACCGCAGCGCCGGATGGGCCCGCCGAGCGTGGTCGACCATGGCGGGGGAGAGGTCGAGCCCGAAGGCGTCCAGCCCCAAGTCGTGCAGCATGGCTGTCACATGTCCGGGCCCGCACCCGACATCGGCTGCCCGCAGGTTCCCCGTCTCGCGCACCAACTCGGCGAAGGTGCCGACCATGGCCCGCGCGAACGGCTGAGTCTCCAGCCGGTCGGCGAACATCGACGCATAGAGCTCGACGACACCGTCGTAGGCCGCCCTGGTTTCGTCCTGGTGTTCCACCACGGGAAAGAAGCTAACATCCGCGCCGTGCACAGCAGTTCGCGAGGCTGTTCCCCGGCGCCACGCCGACCCCCTCTCCCGGGGACTGACGATCCGGTCGCCCTCTGACGGGACAACCCGAGTAGTTCGGAGAAGGCACATGCCGGGCGAGACCGGTACTGATGCAGCGCACTTGTGCCGTGGCTGTCGCATTCCTGAGCACGTAGGTCCGTCAGGCCCATCGCACGTGGTTCTGAGCCGTGCGAATTCGCTGGCCCCGCGAGCGGGGCTCAGGGGATGCTGCACGCGTGATCGAGCGAGAAGCCGCCGTTCGGACGGTCGAAGCACAGCTGGAACGCGACTACCGGCAGTGGCGGGCTGTGAGCGTGGACGCGATGCGCATGGCCGTGGTCGACGTCGAAGAGCATGAGCTGGTCTGGATCGTCTCCTGGCAGTCCGAGGAGTTCGTACGCACTCGGAACCCTGAGTACATGCTGGCCGGCAATGGGCCGTACCTGGTCGACCGCGTCGACGGGGGACTGCACCAGATCGGCGTCGTCTCCGCGATGACCGGGGAGTGGGAGGCCGACTACCGAGCCCGGATACGCGGTCTGCCGGTGCGTACCGCAGTGGACGAGCTGCACGATGCGCTGCACGAAACCGTCGCGGAGCGCGGACGCATGCACGCTGTGCGGACACTGCGCCAGAGGCTGCCCTCGCTCTCGCCCGCGGAAGCCATCGAGTACGTCAACGCGTTGCTGGACGGTGAGGCACCCGCGCACCTCGCGGCCGTCGCCACCAAGGAACTCGTGGAGCCTCTCAACCCGGTACTCGCCGTGGAGACCATTCTGAGTGCGGCGGTGATCCGATCCGGTCGGAGAAGTGACGGGTGACCGGCAGGCCGGTCGGCGTGTCGAAAGCGCCGAACGGGCCCGTGGACAGCGGTGACACGACGCCGGCGGCCCCTTTGGATGAACCACCGTGGTGCATCCAAAGGGGCCGATCGCTACCGGCGTCGCTGCGCGAGGATCAGCAGGACCCTGGCGCCGCTCCACGACGTCCGGCTGGTCGCGGGATCACCGCGTGCCGCCGGCGCCGCGGGTCCTGAGGGGCTCCGCCCACTCCGCCGCCGGCGACCAGAGTCCGGTGCCGTCGGCGGAGCCTGCTCCGTTGCCTGCGGGGTTCCACAGGCTGGATGCACCGGCGTCGCGGTCACCGCCGTTGCCTCCGGCCGCGACCGGCCGGTCATCGCGGTCCGTGGGCTGGAACCCGACCGTGTAGGTCCTGGTGATCGAACCGTTGGCCGAGGTCACCTTGATGGTGCGGGTGGAGAACCGGGAGCCGGCCGACGAGAGGACCGGACTGCCGTCGGTGACCTTGACCCGAGCGCCGGACTGGGCCGGAGTGGCGGACACGGCCGGGATCCTCTTGTTCTTCGGCCAGTCGACGACATACGTGGACACGTTCGGATCGAACCCGTCGATCGCGACACCTCCGACGGTGATCGACCTGGCGTCGGCGACACTGGCTTTGGTGGCGTCCGAGAAGTTCTTCACCGTGACCGACCCGTCGGCGCCCACGACCACCTCGGCCGCCATCGCCGCCGCCAGGTTGATCCGCTGCCAGCCGGCCCGGCCGTCCCGGGTGAGGTCGAGCGGGTACCCGGAATCCGTGGCGGTCTGCTCCAGGATCTGGGTGCGCTGTTCCGCGGTGAGGTCGGGGAAGGACGTGAGCAGCAGTGCCGCCGCGTCGGACGGCGCCTTGAGAGCCTGCCCGGCCTTCCCGACCTGGGAGAAGCCGTAGGTCAGGCGCCGCGTGTACAGGTCGACGTCCTGTGCCTTGCTCAGGCCGGCGTAGGCGTCGCCCTCGCAGGCCTCGAGGGTGTCGCCGTATCCCTGCTGCTCGCACTGCGCAAGCAGTACGTTCTCCATCTCGGTGTGGGCCTGCATCAGCAGATCAGCGAACTCGGGATCCGCCCAGCGGTGCGCGACGGTGGCCTGTCCGGAGATCCGGCCGCCCATGACGTCCAGCGGGTAGTGGAACCCGAGGACGATGCGGTTGTTCCCGTACTCCGAGGTGCGCGCGAGGATCGACGGTGCGAGCTCCGGCAGGAGCGTGGCGAGGATGGTGCCTGCCTCGTAGCCGCCGTAGGTGTGGCCGCTCGGGTACGAGCCGCTGGTGGTGAGGCTTCCGTACGAGCCGTCCTGCGATTCGTAGACGAGGCCGCCGTCGCCGACGAACCCGAGTCGTACATACGGGCGCAGGTAGCCGTAGTGGTTCTTCGCCGCGTCGCCCTTGTCGAGGCTCTTCGTGACGCGGGAGAACAGGGCGCTGGTCTTCGGCAGTCGGCCGCCCTTCAGGGCATCGCTGTAGATCTGGCCGAGCCGGGAGCCGAGGCCGTCGGCCATCGTGACGGTGGAGCTGTTGGTCGCGTCGACCTCGGCCCGGTCGACCTCCTTCTGCGTCGCCGCGTTGTTGATGCGTACGGCGATCCGGTCGTTCTCAGCGGTCGGCCGGGTGCCCTGAGACACCTTGGTGTTGGCGCCGAGGATGTCGGAGTCGAGGTCGTCGATACCGTTGAGCAGGTCGTAGAAGTAGTCGGTCCCGTCGCCGGCCCCCGGCCACTTGTCCGACGCGTAGGTCGCGTTCAGTGTGTCGTCCGGGAAGGGGGACGGCACGTACGTCGGGTCGGAGGCGTCCGCCGAGACGGTTGCGGCGGAGGTGTGCGCCGGCGTGGTCGCGGGGGAGTCGTCCGAACTTCCGGCCAGGGTGAGCGCGGTGACGGTCGCGGTGTGCGCCTTCGCCTTGCCCGCGGCCGCGAGCAGCGCCGTGTGCGTCGTGGCGGAGACGTGTGTCGTGGTGCCGTCGCCGAGGGCGACGGTGTAGCCGATGTTCGGGAACCCGCCGTCGCCGGCCGGCCGCCAGGTCACACGGACCAGTCCGCCGTCGGTGATCACACCCGTGACAGTCGGCTTCTGCGGCTTGCCGCTGTCGGTCACCACGGGTGCGGTGGCCGCGCTCGGCTGCGAGGCGCCGAGGTCGTTCACCGCACGGACGCGCGCCGTGTACGGCTTGCCCGTCCGCAGCCAGGTGAACGTCGTGCTCCGGCTGTTCGGATCGCGGATCTCGACCTCGTGACCGTCGTCCAGGGTCACCCTGTAGCCGGTGATCGGGGAGCCGCCGGTGTCTTTCGGCGCCGGCCAGGCGACGCTCACACTCGTGCCGGACGACGTCGCCGACACCGCGTCAGGCGCGGCGGGCACCGTCTTGGGCTTCGTGGCGAGTGCGGACATGGCGTGCTGGAGCGCGTCGTACCCTGCCGTCAGGCTCGCGTCCGTCGCCGTGTCGCTCACCAGCGCGGTCTTCGCCTCGGCGAGTGCCTTGGTGAACGCCGTCCACGAGGCGTCCGTGTAGCGCGCGTTGTCGAGGGCCGAAGCGGTCGTGACCAGGTCCTCCAGTCGCAGCCTGGGCAACGGCATCAACTGTTTGGCGGCGAGGGTGAGGCTGCGGGTCCGGGTGTCGACTTCGAGCTGGGTCGTGGCGTCGGCGTCGACGAGGGTGCGGGCGGCGGCGAGTTCGCGCCGGTACACACCGAAGTCGATCGTGTCGTAGCGCGCCGCGTCGGCGGAGAGCCCCTCGTACTGCCCGATCGCCTTGCGCAGGGCGGACCTGTCCGTGACGGCGGGCGTCTCGACGTGGTCGAAGGTGACCCGGCCCAGGTTCGCGACGTACGGGTGCGAGGAATCCGGGTTCGTCGTCAGCCGCAGGTAGACGGTGTGCGTGCCCGTGATCGCCTTGGGCAGCGTCAGGCTCGTCGTCCCTCCGGACGACCACGCGGCTCCCGTGACCGGCAGCGGCACGGTCGCGTACGGCGTGCCGGGGTCGGCCGCGTCGAAGGAGTCGAGGTAGAGCTGGACGGCGGAACCGGTGCCGCAACGGGCGGAGTTGTTGACGTAGGTGATGGTGACGGTGCTCTTCGAGGAGCTGCCGAAGTCGATGTCCCCGTAGTCGAGCCAGGCTCCGTCGTAGGTGCCGCCGAGGTCGGTGGTGGAACCTGCGCCGGTCCAGCCGACCGGCTCGCTCTTGAGCCCGCCGCCGCTGTTCGAGCGGAACGCGGTGGCGTCGAAGCCGACGGGGGCGTCGGCGTCCTGCGTCAGGGTCAGGGAGTAGATGTTCCCCACGTAGGGCTGGGAGGACGACTGTGTGCTGGAGACGAAGTCGGCGTACACGTCCTGGACGCCGGTGAAGACGCTCGGGTCGAGATGCACACTTGTGGTGGCGATGGTTCCCCAGCCCGAACCGCTGTAGTCGAGGGGGGCGTTCACGGTCTTCGGGCCGTCCTTCGAACCGAGGTGCAGTTCGATGTGTGAGTCCGACGCCGCACGCGACTGAGGTTTGTCATAGCGGACGGTGACGGTGTCGGCGCCGTCGCGCAGGTCGGTGTCCTTCCATTCCGCCCACGCGCCGTTCGTGACGTTCTCGAAGATGCCGTTCGAGAGGTTGAGCGGAGCCGAACCGCCGCCGGTCGTGGTGCTGTTGACCGCGGTCAGCGTGGCGAGTGTGGTCGCGGGGGACGTGGAGACCTCGTACGGCGAGAACTGGTACCAGTCGAAGTTCGAGACCCACTGCTGGCCGGCCGGGGCGTGGAACACGAACGTCGCGCTGGACGCACCCATCAGGGCGTCCGGGTCGGTGACGGCCGCCTGCACCGTGCTGTAGTACTGCCAGCCGCCGGTTCCGGGAAGCTGGACGGTGGCGACGAGGGGCCCGTCGGCAGCGCCCGCATGGATGTCGACACTGCTCGGCTTCGCGTTGGGCGCCTGCGAGTTCGCGTAGCGGACCGAGATGGTCCGCGGGGCGACCCCGCCGAAGTCCAGTTCGGTGAAGCGCTCCCACGAACCCTCGGTGACGCCACCGAGATTGCCGTCCGAGTTGTTCTTCTCGCTGGTGAGGCTGGGGCCTTCCTTCTGGTCGGGGGACTCGGCCTGCAGGACGGCGTAGCCGCCCTCGTCGATGGTGAGGGTGTCGACGGCCGACTGCAGCGCGTCGTCCGCGGCCATGATCGTGCCCGTCACGGAGTCGGTGTCCGCGAGGACGGTCCGCGCGCGTTCGAGCGCCGAACGGAACAGTGTCCAGGAGCCGGCGGAGTAGTGGCCGCTGCGCACCAGGGACGCCTGGTCGACGAGTGCCCGAAGGGTCTTGCGGTGCACCGCGGCGGCGGAGACGACGAGCGGGTCGGTCGGGGATATCCCGGTGCCACGCACCGTCGAGGCCGGTACGCCGTGGGCGAAGGACTCGTCGTGGAACGTGATGCCGATGTGCGCGTCGACCTGCGTGGCGCCGGTGAACGACAGCGTCGCCGTGCGCGAGCCGGTGACGCGGAGATCCGCCGTGACACCGCCCGGCAGGCCGGTCACGGTCGCCGCTCCGGTCCTGGTCAGGCTGGTTCCCTTGCGGGCGGCGAACGACGCCGGTCCGGACAGGGTGAGCTTCACGGCGCCGTCGACGGTGCCGTCCGCGTCGGTGTCGACGGTGCCCGGACGGGCGGAGACGATGGTGTCGCCCTTGCCCGTTCCGGCGCCGCCGTCACCCGTGTCGCCGGAGTCGGTGTCGAGCGAGTACGCGGGCTCGGTGCGGGCGCCCCACTGGGAGGGCTTGGAACCCATGGTGAAGTCCAGGGTTCCGCCGGAGATGATCTGCGAGTAGTCGAGCCACGTGTTGTCGAACCGCTTGCCGTTGAGGGTCGCGCTCTGCACGTAGTAGTCGCTCGGCGACACGCCGTCGGCCTTCACCGTGAACCGGGAGCCATTGGCGTAGCTGATCGTCGTGGAGTCGAAGAACGGGCTGCCGATCTGGAACTGGCTGGACCCGGCGGTCACCGGGAACAGGCCCAGGGCGGCGCCGACGAACATGGTCGACATGGTGCCGGCGTCGTTGTCCATGGTCGGCAGGAAGCCGTTCGGGGAGAGCTTGTAGACCTGGGTCCTGACCGGAGGGGTGAACTGGCCGCCGGAGCTGGGGGCTTCGTTCGTCGAGCCCGTCGCGATGTAACGGTTCCAGGTCGTGCCGGTGTAGATGGCGCGCACCCACTTCTGCGTCAGGCTCGGCTCGCCGACGTAGTTGAAGAGGTACGGGGCCTGCAGGTCGATCTCGTTGGCGTTGGAGTGCAGCATGGTCGAGCCGTCGTCGACGCTGGAGTCCTCGCCGAACATGTGCCTGACCGCGGCCTTGCCGGCCTTCTCGCCGCCCATGGCCTTGATGAGGCCGCCCATGTCGTACGCGTCGTACCAGTGGTACTGCCACAGCGTGCCCTGGTAGAGGCCGGCCGCCTCGAACTTCTCGTAATCGGCGCTCTGCCAGTCGCCGTTCGCGGCGCGCGGGGTGAGCAGACCGACCTTGGTGCCGTCGGACGCGGTCCAGGCACCTGACTTCACGAGGTTGTCGATCGCCATGGTCGACCGGGTACGCAGCTTCTTCGCGTCCGCGTCCTTGCCGAGCGCGTCGGCGATGACGGACAGGGCCCACTGGTCGTAGCCGCGCTGGACGGTCGTACCGGGATCCCCGGTGACGTAGCCCTGCCGCAGCTGTGCTCCCGTGTAGTACCCGGAATACGACAGCAGCGCCGGGTACGCCTCGTCGAGCCGGTCGAAGTTCTTGAAGCCCTTCGACAGTGCGTCGGCGACCAGCACGGCCGAACGCTCCCAGCGCACGGTCGGAACCGAGTGGGTGAGGCTGCCCAGGCTCTTGCCCGAGGTGCGCGTGTCGGCGAAGAGCACGATCAGCGACTGCACCATGTCCCGGTAGGTGGCCGGGTCGATGTACGCCTCGACGGAGTACTTGCGGAAGTCGTCCCAGGTGGACCAGCCGTCGTAGTACGTGAAGCCGTTCGCCTTGTGCACCGCGCCGTCGGCGCCGCGGTACGTACCGCTGGTGCTGGTGGCGTTCACCGGCAGTGCGTACATGCGGTACAGGTGCGTGTAGAACTCCTTGGTGAGCGTCGACCCGGGGTCGGACTTCGCCGAGGAGCGCACGTCGACGGCGCCGAGCGCGCTGTTCCACTCCGCCTTCGTCTGCGCGCGGGCCTGGTCGAAGGTGAGGTCGCCCACCTCGCTGTGCTGGTCGGTCGCGGCCTGCTCCGCGCTGATCGGCGACAGCGTGATGCGCAGTTCGACGTCGTCCCCGTGGGACTTGTCGAACCCGAGGACGGCGCCGGTGTCGGAGCCGTCCTGCGCGGTCGCGTCGCTCAGCCTGCCGTCGCTGCCCCAGCTCTTCAGGGAGGTGACGGGGACGTTCGTGGTGGCGTCGTAGTACAGCTTGTACGAGGCGCCGTTGAACGAGCCCGCGATGAGCCCGGTGATCGACGTGGTCCCGTCCGGGAGCGTCGTCGCCTTCATGGTCGAGCGGGTGCGGCTGGTGAAGTTGTTCGCGAGGTCGAGGACGAGCTCCGGGTCCGACCCGGCGGGGAAGCTGTACCGCTGCAGCGCCGTGCGCGTCGTCGCGGCCGTCTCGGCCTTGATGGTGCCGGAGTCCTGCTTCACCGACGACCCGGTCCCGGAGATGGCCCCGAGGCCCACCTGGTAGTAGCCGGGCGTCGCGGTCTCGTCGTCGTGGCTGTACGCGTGGGCGTACGTGCTGGGGGCGGGCCGCTTGTCGTACTGCACGGAGGTCGGGACGACGAGCAGGTCGCCACCGCCTCCCGAGCCGCCGACACCGTCGAGGTTGGTCGCGGTGAACCCGGCGATGTGGTCCTCGTTGTGGTCGTACCCGGTGTGATTGCGGTCCGGCGTGGTCAGCGGGTTGACCTTGGCCAGTCCGTGGGGGGCCTGAGCGCCTGGCAGGTCGTTGCCGTCATCGCCCGCGGTCGACACGAACGGGTCGACAAGTCTCGTGTAGTCCGTCCCGCCGGACCCCGCGGCCGTGGCTGCGACGGGCACTGCCACGGCCGCGCCGCCACCCGCCAGCGCGGCGACGCCGAGCGCTCCGGTGAGCAGCGCCGCGATGGCCGCGCGCGCCGGCCGGCGACGCCTGCCGGCGGCTCTCACAGGGATCACGCGAGGGAAGGGGGGATGGGATCTGATGGGCACGTAACCTCTCCAGCGTTGCTCTTCGCACGCTCGGGTCGACCCCATCGTGTTGACAACGTTGTCATCTCGGGCCGCCGGGCGTGCAACCCAGAGTGAGACGGAAGTGAACACCCAGCATCGCACCCAAACATCGGATTGCACCCGCCTCGTTCACGACCGTCTGCCATGACACACGGAAGAGACGTACAGAGTACGAACAATGACCGAACAGTACGCGCGTGCCGGACGCCGCGAAGGCGATGCGGAGGAGAGGCAGTCGAGGACCGCGAGGTGGGTTCATCGAGGCGCGGCTAGGGTGCCGGCATGGCTGTCATGGAAGTCCGCAACGATTCAAAAGGCTGGCTCACGATGTGGCTCGAGCCACTCGGCGAGGATCGATGGCTCAGGCCTGACGAGACGTTCCGAGTCCGATCCGACTACAGCGGCGATGAGTTGGCGTTCTCTGTGGTCTTTTGGGTGGACGACGACGACCGGTCTGCAGGGATCGAGAACGTCGCCGTCTGGATCGAGGCCGGTGACTGCTACGCGGAGGTCGTCGACCGGGCGGGCCATATCGTCGAGTGCGGGCACCAGCGGCCCGATGAGGTGAACCGGCGATGGGGAGCCGCGCTCGAAGAGGCGCGAAAGCGCGCAGCGGAGCGCAAGGTCTGAGGAGAGTCCCTGGGCTGAGTGCGGCAGGGCGTAAGGGCCGCGCGGATCCGCACCCCCTTGCGGCGGAGGCGCTGCGTTCCTCGGGCGCTGACCGTGCCGATCGGGATCCTGGTCCCGATCGGCACGTCATCGACTGCGGCCGGACGTGTCAGCCGAGGTGCCTGGCAAAGAACCGAAGGGTGCTCTTCAGCTCGTGGGCCGGAACCTCGCCGTGCCTGCCCGGGTTGGCGTGCAGGGTCTTGTCGGCCGAGGCCAAGGCGTCGAACAGGGCCAGGCCTTGGTCTCGCGGCACCCGCTCATCGTCCCACTGCAGCAGGAACTGCACAGGAACGGTGATGCGCCCGGCAGGCTCGGCTGCTGCCAGCGCTCCGCCGAGTCCCAGTACCGCTGCGCGCACACGGGATTCGGCGGCGACGAACGGTACGCCGAGTCCACACCCCAGCGACACGCCCCAGTAGCCCACGGGGCCGGCGCCGACGTGGTCGAGTTGCTGAACCGCATCCAGAACCGTTTGCCATTCCGGGACGGTCCGGCGCGCCACGAGTGCCTGGAAGTCGGCCATCAACGGGGCCAGCTCCTCGCCGGCCGTCACGCGCGCCTGGTTTTCGGTCGCGATCCGGTCGTAGGTCTCGTCCGTGGGCCGGTCACCGTGGCCGGGCACGTCCACGGCCACCGCCGCGAATCCGTACGTGGCCACCAACGGGTGGGCCAGGGAAAGGATGTCAGGAGCCTTCTTGTGCCGGCCGCCCCCGTGTCCCATCAGGACGAGGGGCCGGGTGCCGACGGCGGCTTCCGGGGTCCAGAGCACACCGGGTATCTCGCCGAGGGTGAAGAGCTGTTCGCGGACGCCGTCACTCGACGTCGCAGAGCTGAAGCGCATAGCCATTCCGGCCTTTCAGGATGCCTTCTGCGGGCGCTCCCTAGACCATGCGAGAGAGGGAGCCCCGACCTGTCACAGCGTTGATCGGTCTCACCTCCGAAGCTCGTAGTGGTGCACGGCGCTGCGAAGCTACCATGCAGAACCTCAACCGCGCACACGTGCCATAGGGTTGACGCCTGGTGAGTGACGTGGACAGGCGACTCTCTGATTCAGGGATTCTCCGAGAACCGAGCAGGCTGGTGAACCTGTGCCCCGAACGCCATCCACGCCGCGCATGGTCTCCTTCGCGGCTTGGCGGAACCGCGCTCCTCATGCGGGCAACCCTGCCGATCGGCACTACGTCACCCTGGCGGAGCTCCTGGTACGTCTGGGGAGTTACGGGCTCGCTCTCACCTGGCGCGCTCGGTTCTCCGGTGATCACCCACACCCCGGCTTCGCTGACCTGATCAGGGCTTCATCCGGCGAGGGAATCCCCACGCTTGAGCTGCTGGCCATGGACGCGCCCCACCTGCAAGCAGTGGACGCAGACTTTGAAGGGTATGAGGGCGGCGAACTGGTGCTGACCCTGAGGGAGTTCGACAGTTCAAGCTGGGACGTCCGCACGGCGGACGAGTGGGTGCTGAGCGAGATCCAACAGCACTACCCGGATGCCGAACCGATGACGTCGGACGAATGGGACGTCACGAACTGAGCCCTGAGCAGCACGCCTTCCGCTTCAGAAGGTCCACGTCCAGGTCAGCTCGTCATCCCTGGGACATCACCAGGCGTCGGAAGCCGTGAAGCCGGGGGGCGTAAGGGCGGGCGGGGTCGGCGGGTCCGCCGCACCGAAAACGCCTGCAGGTTGGGCCGGTTGGCCTCCGGGCTGGGACCTGCGGCCCCTGCCCGGGGGCTTGCGCGGAGACGAGGCTCGCAGCAGAGCCCCCGATTCAAGAGGTGGAAATCATGACCCGCACCATCACCGTCGGCGTCGACGGTTCGAACGAGAGCCTGGCCGCCGCCGAATGGGCGGCCCGCGAGGCCGCGTTGCTGGGCCTGCCGCTGAAACTGGTGCATGTGTGGGAGCCGGTTCCCGCTCCGATGGCGGAGGCCCCGCTGCTCGGCGGGGAGACGCAGCAGCACTGGGCCGAGCGAATTCCGCGCGTGGCGGCCGAAGGCATTCGACTGCGACACCCCGGTCTCGACGTCACCACCGAGCAACGGTCCGGACACGCCGCCGACGTCTTGGCGGACGTGGCGAAGGACGTCGAACTGCTGGCGCTGGGCTCGCGCGGACTGAGCGGCGTCGGAGGCTTCATGGTCGGCTCGGTCGGGCTCTCCGTCGTGGCGCACAGCGAGCGGCCGGTCGTCCTGGTCCGGGCCGGGGAGCAGGCCGCTGACGAACACGAGGGGGACCCGGCCGGTATCCCGTCCGCCGCGTCCACGTTCCTGCCCGTCGTCCTCGGCGTCGACATCGAGAGCCTGGACGAGGGGTTGATGGAGTTCGCCTTCGCGGTGGCGGCCCGCCGCGGTACGTCCCTGAGGGTCGTGCACGGCTGGAACCCGCCTCCCTACTACGCCTACGGCCTCTCCGTCGACGTCGAACTCCACCGTGCCCTCGCTCACCGCGAGGCCGTTGCTCTGACCGAGCTCCTGAGCCCGTGGCGCGAGAAGCACCCGGACGTCGAGGTCACCGAGGAGTGCTACTTCGGCACCCCTGGCGAGCACCTCGTGGACGCCTCCCGCGACGCGTCCCTGGTCGTGGTGGGCCGCAGGATTCGCCGAAGCCCGCTCGGCGCCCACATCGGCCCGGTCGCCCACGTCGTCCTCCACCACGCCACCGCCCCCGTCGCCGTCGTGCCCCACGACTGACGACACGTCTCCCGAGCATCGCAACTCCCTCCCCCTGGGCAGCGTCGGTTCCACGGTCATCCAGCCGATCTCTCCAGCGCTGTAGCGGGTGCCGTCGTCGTTTCGGGCGTGGGTGATCCGGGGGTCCGCCGACACGGGAAAGGCTCTTGCATTCCAGCGGCGGATTCCCCACGCGTTGATACGATGCCTACGGCAACCGACCACCCGCTCATGATCCGAGCGGCCCGTCGCAGGCACACTCGGAGTCCCTTCATGGCATTGCACCGGTCGCTCGCCCACCCCTTCGGCACCAAGCGTTCCGTGTGGTTCGCGTCCTCGCTGGCGCTGTCGCTCGCGGTGGCGGGAGTGACGGGCGTGCAGATCTCGCAGGCCGCCATCGTCGACCCGTCCGGGACGCCCAAGAACCTGGCGGCGAATACGTGTGCCGACAGGACCTTCAGGGCATTGACGGTGCCGCAGCGTGTCGGTCAGCTCTTCATGGGATCGGTCACGCCGTCCGCTCCGGACAGCACGCGCATCGACCTCATGCGCAAGTACCACGTCGGCTCGGTGTTCCTGGCCGGCCGGAGCAGTGCCGGAACCACGGCGACCAACACCCTTGTCCAGGGTCTGCAGGCCAAGGCTGACAGCGCGGCGGGGCACCGCGTGGGCCTTCTGGTGTCGACGGACCAGGAGGGTGGACAGGTGCAGGTGCTGAGCGGGCCCGGGTTCTCGACCATCCCGAGTGCTTTGACGCAGGGAAGCTGGACGACGACGAAGTTGCGCAGCGAAGCCGCCGTTTGGGCCAAGGAGCTCAAGGCAGCCGGTGTGAATCTGAACCTGGCTCCCGTTGCGGACGTCGTACCTGAAAGCCTGGGCAGGGCCAACGCTCCGATCGGCCGGTACGACCGCGAGTTCGGGTACACCGCTGCGACCGTGGCCCCCCACAGCGACGCGTTTCTTGCGGGATCCGCCGAGTCCGGCGTGCTGGCCACGCTCAAGCATTTTCCGGGTCTCGGCTACGTACGAGACAACACCGACACCACGGCCAACGTCGTGGATACCGTGACGACGAGCGAAAGTTCGAGCATCACGACGTTCGAGTCCGGGATCAAAGCCGGAGCGCCGTTCGTCATGATCTCGTCCGCCACCTACAGCAAGATCGACTCGACTCATCGGGCCGCGTTCTCGTCGACGGTGATTCAAGGACTGCTGCGCAAGACTCTGGGCTTCAAGGGCGTGGTCGTATCGGACGATCTCGGCAACGCGGTGGCGGTGAAGGCCGTACCCGCGGGCGACCGGGCGGTGAAGTTCCTGTCTGCCGGCGGCGACTTGGTCCTCACGGTCGAACCGAAGCTGATCCCGGCCATGGCCCAGGCAGTACAGAGTCGCATGACGCAAAGCGCGACCTTCCGCGGGCAAGTGGATGCCAGCGTGCATCGCGTCCTGAACGCCAAGCAGAAGGCAGGCTTGCTGTCCTGCGGATGATCCGGACGCTGGGAGGTCTTGGGCATCCGCTCGATGCGGGCGTCCGTCGCCCACCTGCGGAGGCGGGTCCGCAAGCGTGGCTCTCAGGCCCTGCCGCCGCACCGATGCCCGCCCACCCACCGCGCCAGGTGTGGGGCGCGTCGGCACACACGCCGTGCGGCTGCCGGAACGTGTGACGGGTCAGGCGGACCGCTGCCCGGCCGGCCCGGGGAGGGAGAGTTCCGCCCAGATGACCTTGCCGTCCTCGGTGGAGCGGGTGCCCCAGCGCAGGGCGAACTGGGCGACGAGGAACAGTCCTCTGCCTCCTTCGTCACCCAGCCTGGCCCGTCGCATGTGCGGAGAGGTGCTGCTGTGGTCGGAGACGGCGCATATGAGCTTGTTCTCGGTGCGGATCAGGCGGAGCTCGATGGGGGCCTGGGCATGGCGGATGGCGTTGGTGACCAGTTCGCTGACGATCAGCTCCGCGGAGAACGACAGATCCTCGAGCCGCCACTGTGCCAGGCAGTCGTTGGTCAGTTTGCGCGCCTGTCCCACCGAGGCGGGATCGAAGGGGAGGCTGAGGGTGTCGACGTTCTCGGTGGCGATCGGGCGGGGTCGCGCGACGAGGAAGGCGACGTCGTCCGGCGAACGTTCCGGCAGCAGAGCTTGCTCGATGGTGTCACAGATTTCCTCCAGAGGCCTGTCGGGGTGGGCGAGAGCGAAGCTGATGCGTTCCAGTCCGGTGTCCGCGTCACCGTCGGCTGCCGTGAACAGGCCGTCCGTGTACAGGGCAAGGACACAGCCGTCCGGGACGTCCACCTCGGCCGACTCGAACGGCAGGCCCCCGATACCCAGCGGGGGACCCACGGGGATGTCGGGGAACTCCACCGCCTTGTCCGGGTGGGCGAGGGCGGGCGGCGGGTGGCCGGCGCGGGCGACGGTGGCGCGGCGCGTGACGGGATCGTAGATGCAGTACAGGCAGCTGGCGCCGACCACGCCCTCGACTCCGGTGGGGTGTGCCGCGTCGGCCTCTTCGGCCAGGCGCCGGACGAGGTCGTCGAGGTGCGTGAGCAGCTCGTCGGGCGGCAGGTCGATGTCGGCCAGCGTGTGGACGGCGGTGCGGAGCCGGCCCATGGTCGCCGCGGCATGGATGCCGTGGCCGATGACGTCTCCGACGACCAGTCCCACGCGGGCGCAGGCCAGGGGCAGGACATCGAACCAGTCGCCGCCGACCCCCGCCTCGGTGTCGGCAGGCAGATACCGGTACGCGGCCTCGACGGCCAGGTGGGGTTGCAGCTCGTGCGGGAGGAGGCTGCGCTGCAGCGCGAGCGCGGACAGGTGCTCGCGGGTGTAGCGGCGCGCGTTGTCGATGCAGACGGCGGCGCGTGCGGCGAGTTCCTCGACGAGCAGCAGGTCGTCGGAGGCGAAGGCATCCGGGGTGCGCCAGCGCATGAGGGTGGCCACCCCCATGGTGATCCCTCGTGCGCGCAGCGGAACGACCAGGTGTGAATGGACACCGAGGGTGCGCAGGCGGGCGCTGCGCGCGCTGTCCTGAAGCAGCCATGGGCTGGAGAGATCCAGGACGGTGTTGAGGACGGGGTGGCCGGTGGCGAGGCAGTGCCTCTGAGGGGAACCTTCCGGGTAGCCGACCGGCCGGCCGGGTGTGACGACGGCTTCGGGCAGGTCTTCGCGCACGGAGCGATGGACCGCCCTGCGCATGGCGCCGTTACGGCCGGGGCACCGTGCGTCGGGTTCCCTGTCGTCCAGTACATCTGCGAGCAGGTCGACGGCGGCGAAGTCGGCGACCTGCGGCACCAGCACCTCGGCCAGTTCCTGGACGGTCCGGTCGAGGTCGAGCGTGCTGCCGATCAGGACGCTGGCCTCGTTGAGCAGGGCCAGGCGCCGTTGTGCCTGGTACAGGTCGGTGACGTCCACCGACTCCTCGCACACACCCAGGGGCCGGCCTTCGTCGTCCTGCAGCCGGTAGTAGGACAGCGACCACACATGCTCGTGGTCCGGATCGGAGGGAGGGCGGCCCCGGTAGTGCAGTCCCACCACGGTCTGGCCGGTGCTGAGCACCCTGCTCATGATCTGGGTGACCGTGGTGGGGTGCTGCGCGGACAGCACCTGGCTTCCCGGATACAGCTCGTCTTCGCTGCGTCCCAGATAGTCGGCGAAGGGCCCGGGCAGCTCCTGCCGGGCGGCGGCGTTCGCCCAGGCCACCCTCAGGTCGGGGCCGTAGATCGTCATGCCCACCGGGGACTGCGTCGTGATGCCGTGCAGCACGGCCTGCTGGGTCTGCCAGGCCCTGAAGTCCTCGGCATCCGTGAGGAACAACAGGAACACCGGACCCGCGACCGTGTCGGCAACGCGGTGGCGGACCACCGCGGCTCGCAGCAGGTGGCCGCAGCGGTGACGGAAGGTGAGGTCGGGGCGACACCGGGAGGCCGGCTGCTGAGTGAGCCATGCCGTCGGCTCCTGCCCCTCGGCCTGTGCCGTCAGCGTATCGATCGAGTGCCCGAGCACTTCCTGCGCGCCGTAGCCGAGCAACTGCTCGGCCTCCGGACTCCAGCCGGTCACCACTCCCTGCCGGTCCAACATGACGGCGGCGGTCTCGAAGCTCTTCTGCTTGTCGCCGAGGCCGACCGCCTCGGGACCACTCGATGGTGTGGTCATGGCACGTCAGCCCTTCGCCACCCCGGTCGCCGGGCGGGCCCGCCCGCTGTCTCAAGGATCGACCCGTATCGCGTGAAGCACAAACGCCATGCCCTCGCCTCGTCGGGCCCGGAGGTCGCCCGCCGGCAGGTGGGCGGGGCGAGGCTCTGGACACGTGGTGGGTGCCGTGCGCCGGTAAGGCCGCCTCGGGTCCCTGAGCCCTGGCGCGGGCCGCCGGAGGTCGATGGCAGGTGTCAGGGCGGCGCCGGTGGACGGCCCATCCCGGTGACGGGCCCCTGCCGTCACTCGGGTCGCAGGAGCAGACCGCCGACCGCTCGTTCGAGTTCGGCCACGCGGTTGGCCAGGGTGGGGGCCTCAGAGCCTTTGGTGTCGCGCAGCAGGAGTTCGACCTGTGCCAGCTGCTCGCCGATCTCCGCCAGTCGTTCCTCCGGCCATGCAGTCGTGGGACTTGGTGCGGTCTCCGGTGACGGCGGTCGATTCTCGCTGCGCTCGGCGGGGGTCTGGTCCTCGGCCGCCCCTGTACGGTCCCTGAGGGTCGTGGCGGTCCCGGCCTCGGCGAAGAGGCGGCGCAACTGTTCCGCCTGGGCGGCCAGTTGGCGGTTCTTCCGATACAGGTCGAGGAAGATGCTGACCTTGGTACGCAGCAGCCACGGGTCGAACGGCTTCGTGAGGAAGTCCGCAACACCGATCGAATATCCGCGGTAGGCATAGTCCGCCTCGACCTCGGCCCCGGTCAGGAGGATGACCGGCACATCCTTGGTCTGGTCCAGACGCTTGATGTTCGCGGCGGTCTCGAAGCCGTCCATTCCGGGCATGAGGACGTCGAGCAGCACGACGGCGAAGTCCTCTCGCAGCATGGCTTTCAGCGCTTCCTCACCGGAGTGGGCGCGCACCAACTTCTGGCCGAGCGGGCCGAGCAGGGCCTCGAGCGCGATCAGGTTCTCTTCGATGTCGTCGACAATCAGGATGTTGCACTTCTCGGTCGCGTGTGTAGTCATGACCCCTGCCTCGACGGATCCACGTCGTCTTCGGCGACATCCTGCGCCTGCTCGGGCCGCGGACTCGCGGACTGACCCGGCGGGTCGAGCAGATCGCAGGCCACGGACAGCAGGTGGTCCACGTCCACGGGTTTCGGAACGTACTCCGAAGCGCCCGCTTCGAGGGCCTTCTCCCGGTCTCCCGGCATGGCCTTGGCGGTCAGCGCGATGATCGGTACATCGGCGAAGCGGGAGGACCGGCGCACGGCGGCGATGGTCTCGTACCCATCCATCTCGGGCATCATGATGTCCATCAGAATCAGCGAGATGGCGGGCACGCGGTCCAGCATCTCGAGACCTTCGCGTCCGTTCTCGGCGTACTTGGCGGTGATGCCCACCCGGCCGAGCACATGCATGAGCGCGAAGACGTTACGGATGTCGTCGTCCACGATGAGGACGGTGCGCCCGGCCAGCACCTTGTGTGGCCGACCGGTGATCCACTCCTTGAGCCGCGTGGTTTCCGGCCAGCTCGATGTGTCCCGGCCGGTGGCCGCTGCCGCCATGCCGACGGGTAGCTCCGGGACGCTCGTCGTCCGCGCCGGCGAGGGAGCGGCGAGCGGCCCGGCCGACAGAAGGGGGACGGGCGGCATGGTCTCCGCCCCCGGGCTCGCGGGGATCTTCATGGGTTCGGTCATGGGCGCGGTTTCTGCGCTGTAGCGCGCGGGCACGTACAGCGTGAACCGGGAGCCGACGCCGGGTTCGCTGTCGGCGACGATCCGGCCGCCCAGCATGCCGGCGATCTCCCTGCTGATGGAGAGTCCGAGCCCGGTGCCGCCGTACTTGCGGCTGGTGGTGCCGTCGGACTGCTGGAAAGCTTCGAAGATGACGGGCAGTTTCTCCCGCGGGATGCCGATGCCGGTGTCCTCGACACGGAACGCGAGGATCGGTTCGCTCGTCGGCAGTCCCTCCCGCTCGATCTCCTGGCCCGTTGCCCGCTCGACCCGCAGCTCCACGCTGCCCGAGGACGTGAACTTCACCGCGTTGGACAGCAGGTTCCGCAGAATCTGCTGGAGCCGCTGCTCGTCGGAATGCAGCTCGCTCGGCACGCCGTCCCCGATCGTGACGTCGAAGGACAGTCCGCGCTCGCTCGCGAGCGGCCGGAACATGGCATGTACGTAGTTCAGCAGCTTGGTCAGCGGCAGCTTCCTGGGATGGACGTCCATCCGGCCCGCCTCGATCTTCGACAGGTCCAGGATGTCGTTGATCAGCTGGAGCAGGTCCGATCCCGACCGGTGAATGGTGGCCGCGAAGTCCACCTCCTGTTCGTTGAGATGCCCGTCGGGGTTGTCCGCCAGCAGCCGGGCCAGGATCAGCAGCGAGTTCAGCGGGGTGCGCAGCTCGTGCGACATGTTGGCCAGGAACTCCGACTTGTACTGCGACGAGCTGGCCAGCAGGGCGGCCTTGTCCTCCAGCTCCGCGTTGGAACGGCGCAGCTCCGTGGTGAGCCGCTGCGACTCCGACAGCAGGGCCTCGGTGCGCGCGTTGGAGAGAATCGTGTTGATCGAGACGCCGATGGTGTTCACGAACTGGTCGATGAAGGCCAGGTGGACCTCGTTGAACCTGCTGAACGAGGCGAGTTCGATGACTCCGAGCACCTCGCCCTCGAACAGGATCGGAAGGACGACGATGCTGGTCGGCGGCGCCGAGCCGAGCCCGGACTCGATGCTGATGTATCCCGGCGGAACCGCGTCGACGAGGATGCGCTTCTTCTCCAGAGCGGCCTGGGCGATCAGTCCCCGCACCGGCTTCCTGGTGTCGGGGTGGGTGCTGTCGTCCGGGCCTTCGGCGCTGCCGTAATCGGCGATGAACTGCAGGCCCCGGCCGGGTTCGGCACCCGCCTCCGCCAGGAAGAACGCCCCGAACTGGGCGTTGACCAGTGGGGTGAGCTCACGCAGGATCAGGTCCGCGACCTCGACAAGGTCGCGGTGGCCCTGCATGAGTCCGGCGATACGGGTGAGGTTCGACTCCAGCCAGTCCTTGGCCCGGGTGGTTTCGCGGAGGGTGGAGACCATCAGATTGACGTTGTTCTTCAGCTCGTTGACCTCGCCGCTGGCCTCGACCGCGATCGAGCCGGTGAGGTCACCCTGGGCCACTGAGCTGGCGACCTCGGCGATGGCGCGTACCTGCGTGGTCAGGTTGAGGGCGAGTTCGTTGACGTTCGTCGTCAGCCGCTTCCAGGTGCCGTAGACACCCTCGACCCGTGCCTGGCCGCCCAGTTGGCCTTCGCTGCCGACCTCGCGGGCCACGCGCGTGACCTCGGCGGAGAACGAGGACAGTGTGTCGACCATGGTGTTGATGGTCGTCTTGAGTTCGAGGATCTCGCCGCGGGCGTCGACGTCGATCTTCTTGGACAGGTCGCCCTGGGCGACGGCGGTGGCCACCTGGGCGATGTTGCGGACCTGGGAGGTGAGGTTGTCCGCCATGAAGTTGACGTTGTCGGTGAGGTCCTTCCACACGCCGGAGACGCCGCCGACCTGAGCGCGCCCGCCCAGTTGTCCTTCGGTACCGACTTCGCGGGCCACGCGTGTCACCTCGTCGGCGAACGCCCGTAGCTGGTCGACCATCGTGTTGACGGTGTCCTTCAGCTCGAGGATCTCGCCGCGGGCGTCCACCGTGATCTTCTTCGAGAGGTCACCGTCGGCGACGGCGGTGGTGACCTGGGCGATGTTGCGGACCTGGGAGGTGAGGTTGGACGCCATGAAGTTGACGTTGTCGGTGAGGTCCTTCCAGACGCCGGAGACGCCGCGGACGTGTGCCTGGCCGCCGAGTTGTCCTTCGGTGCCGACCTCGCGGGCGACGCGGGTGACCTCGTCGGCGAACGCCGACAGTTGGTCGACCATCGTGTTGATGGTCGACTTCAGTTCCAGGATCTCGCCCTTCGCCTCCACGGTGATCGTCTTTCCGAGATCGCCCTGGGCGACGGCGGTGGCCACCTGGGCGATGTTGCGGACCTGGGAGGTGAGGTTGGACGCCATGAAGTTGACGTTGTCGGTGAGGTCCTTCCAGACGCCGGAGACGCCGCGGACGTGTGCCTGGCCGCCGAGTTGTCCTTCGGTGCCGACCTCGCGGGCGACGCGGGTGACCTCGTCGGCGAACGCCGACAGCTGGTCGACCATCGTGTTGATCGTCGACTTCAGTTCCAGGATCTCGCCCTTCGCGTCCACCGTGATCTTCTGGCTCAGGTCGCCGGTGGCGACGGCGGTGGTGACCTGGGCGATGTTGCGGACCTGGGAGGTGAGGTTGGACGCCATGAAGTTGACGTTGTCCGTGAGGTCCCGCCAGACCCCGGAGACGTCCCCGACGTGTGCCTGGCCGCCGAGTTGTCCTTCGGTGCCGACCTCGCGGGCCACGCGTGTCACCTCGTCGGCGAACGCCCGCAGCTGGTCGACCATCGTGTTGACCGTGAGCTTCAGTTCCAGCACCTCACCAGTGGCCTCCACCGTCACATGCTGGGTGAGGTCGCCGCGTGCCACCGCCGTCGTGACGACGGCGATGTCCCGGACCTGCGACGTGAGCCGGGACGCCATCGTGTTGACCGCCTCGATCACCCGGCGCCAGTCGCCGGAAAGACCACGTACGTGGGCGCGCCCGCCCAGCCGGCCTTCGGTGCCGACCTCGCGCGCCACCCGCGTGACCTCACCGGTGAACAGGGAGAGCTGGTCGACCGTGCGGTTCACGCAGCGTGCCAGACGTCGTAGATCGCCCCGGAGCTCGCGGCTGCCGTCGTGCAGGTCGACGCGCTGCGTCAGCTCCCCGACCGCCACCGCGTCCAGTACACGCGTGGCGTTCGACACCGGAGCCACCAAGGCCTCGAGGAGGGTGTTCGCGGATTCCACGCCCGTCACCCACGAGCCCTGCCCAGGGCTCGCCGAGAGGCGCTCGTCCAGTCTGCCGTGCCGTACGACCTCGCGGCGGACCCGCTGCAGTTCGCTGACCAGATGCTCGTTGCGCCCGGCGATCTGATTGACGATGCCGGCCACCTCCGCCAGGACGCCCTCCTCCGCACCGTCGACGCGCACGGTGAAGTCACCGTCGCGCAGTGATTGCAGAGCGGTGAGCACCGGACGCAAGTCGCTGCTGCGCACCCATGCGTCACCCGGGGGCGCGGGGGACGGAGCGGGTTCCGTGGCCTCGGGCGGGTCCGCGGCCGTGCTGCGCGCGTCGGCCGAAACCGGTTCGAGCGCCATGGCAGTCCACCCCCTGTCGTCAACCTGGGCAGATACGTCACACTATAGGCGGTAAGGGAAAAATGTGATGAAGGTCTCTTTAGGACATAAATGATCGCTATGCCTCCTCGGTCGGTTCTGCCCTCTGGATCGGTTCTGATCTCGCAACCTGACAGGTGCGTATCACGGACGACGCTGCAGGCGAACCAGCGGGCGGCCTCCGAGGCGCGCGCGTTCGTGCACGCCACCCTCGCTGAGCAGGCCGCCGTGGTCGGTACCGGGTCCCAGGCAGTCGCGGACGAGTTCGACGAGGTCAGAGGGGATGCCGAGCTGCTCGTCAGCGAACTCGCCACCAACGCCGTCATGCACGCCGGTACGGACTTCGACGTCATTTGCTCGATGGAAGGGGGCGGGAGCCGTTCGGGCGCGCGGGAGGAGACCGGTGCCTCGGCACCCGCGGACGACAAGGACGCCCCCGTCGCCGTGATCATCGAGGTGGCCGACCGACACCCCACACGGGCACTGCGCGCCCACGAGGACCTGCCCGGCCCGCGGGGCCTCGGGCTGCGGATCGTGGGCGCGCTGGCCACGTCATGGGGCGTGACCTACGGCCAGGACAAGAAGTCGGTGTGGTTCCGCCTGGAGGCCGCGGGGCAGGAGCGGCGCGGGGCACCCGAGCCCACGGCGTGCCCGCGGCGCGTCCAGGGGGACTCCGGGACAGGCGCATCGGCATCGGTCGGCGGCGGTGACGGGCTCATTGCCGAATGGCCCGACCCCGCGGGTCCCACCTTCCTCGCCGAGGGAAGCGAACTTCTCGCGGGCCAGCTCGACGAGGACCTGGTCGCCGCACTCGCGGGACAACTGCTCGTGCCCAGGCTCGCCGACTGGTGCGGCGTATGGCTGGCCGCGGAAGGCGGCCGTCTGCGCCTGTCCCAGGTCTGGCACGCCGAGGAATGGCGCATCGACGCGCTGCGCCACGAGCTGGAGAGAGAACGGCCGCCCACCGTTCTGAGCAGGGCGAGCATCCCTTGGCCCTGGCCGGAGACCGCCGGGGACGCGGGTACGCGGGGCTCGGCGCTCGCGTTTCCCCTGGTCGCGGACGGCGCCTGCCAGGGCGTTCTCCTCCTGGGCAAGTCCGGGCAGCTCCGCATGACCGGCAGTCTGGAGAACGTGGTGCAGGACGTGGCGCGGCGTATCGCGCAGTCGTTGATCACCGCCCGCCGCTACACCCGGCAGAAGACGATCAGCCGGGCTCTTCAGCGCAACCAGCTGCCCGAGTTCCTGGCCAGCATTCCGGGCGTCGAAACGGCCATCGTCTACGAGCCGCACGGCGAGGGCCAGACGGTCGGTGGCGACTTCTACGACCTGTTCCCGATGGGCGAGGGCCGTTGGGGTTTCCTGCTCGGCGACGTACAGGGCAAGGATGCGGAGGCGATGTCCGTCACCGGACTCGCGAGGTACCTGGTCAGACTGCTGGCGCGCGAGGGCCACGGCGTCGAGTCGGTGCTCCGGAGGCTGAACACCGCCATGGTGGAGGAGAGCGCGGGAGCCGTCGCGACCGGCGGCGAACAGGCCCGCCGGCGGTTCTTCAGCATGCTGTACGGGGAGCTGCAGCTCGGCCCGGGCGGCGACGGCCCCCTCTGCACGATCGCCAGTGCGGGACACCCGTTGCCCCTGCGCCTCTTGACCGATGGATCGGTCGTGGCCGCGGCGGAACCCAAGATGCTGCTCGGCATCGACAACGGCGCTGATTTCAAGTCCCGCTCCTTCAGCCTCGCGCCAGGTGAGACGTTGCTGTGCGTGACCGACGGCGTCACGGAGCGCCGAAGGGGGAACCGGCAGCTGGATGACGGCGACGGCCTGTCCGCGGTGCTCCGCGAATGCACCGGGCTGGGTGCGAAAGCCGTGGCCGAGCGTATCCGTCAGACAGCGCATTGTTTCGGCCCCAGCCCTGTCGAGGACGACCTCTCGATCCTGGTGCTGCAGGCGTTGCCCGTGGCGGGTGCACAAGCGGACACCGGGGAGCAGCGAGAGGCTCGCTGAGCAGCCGCCGGAGTCTGCGCCACCCTCGGCCGGCCCTCGGAGCTCGCGGCGGCGACCGCGACGGAGACCCGAGGGCCGTTCTTGAGAGGGCATGTTCAGGAAGTGCGCCGGGTGACGAAGTCGGCGATGACGTCCTGCATCTGTGTCAGGCCGGGCTCTTCGAGGGGGTAGTGGCCCGCGCCGTCGAGCATGACGGTGCTGACCGGTACCCGCGTGATGCGGGACAGGAAAGGGGTGTCGTGGGATGTCTCGTCGCGGACCCGCTGATCGCGCTGGTCCGGGAAGGTCATGCCGACGATGCCGCGCAGCGTCCCGCGAGGCGCCTTTGTCGCGACGTCGTAGGCGAGCATGCCGCCGGCGCTCAGCCCGTAGAGCACGATCGGGCGGTCGTCGCGAGACCGCTCGTGGGCGAGGTAGTCGACGACGAGATCGACCCAGTCGTCATAGCTGGGGGTGGCGCCACGGCGGACCTGGGTGAGGCCGTAGCCGAGGTTGTCGAGGGCGACGGTCTCGAAAACCGCGCCGGGCGAGCGGGGCGCCGAGGATGAGCGACATCTGGCGTCCATTGGTGCCCACGCCGTGGTGCAGGACGACCTTGGCCTTGGCGGTGGGGTTCGGGTAGCGGTCGAGGTGGACGCGGTGGCCCTGCCAGCGCCAGAACTCCTCGGCGGGCGCGGTGGTCCGGGTCAGGCGGAGCCGTTCGGGCAGGAACTGCTGCAGCTCGCGCCAGGCCCGCTGGTCGCGTTTACAGGGTGGAGGCCGGGGCCTTGTTCATGGTGATGCTCTTTCGTGTGGCCTGACCACGATCAGGCAGGGTGGCGGTGGAAGGCGGGAGCGGCCAAGGGGCTTCACCTGTTGACCCTGTGGCCCGCGAGTCCGTGCCCGGCCCCCTTGAGGGCCTCGCCGAGGGGCGCGTGGGCATGCCCGACCGCAGGTTGTCGCCCGCCGCCCGCGGCGTCGCCGGCTTCATCGGACGGGGGTGTGCGAGAAGAAGGGGAAGCTCGTGCCGGTACGGCAGCCTGCTCGAAGCCGTAGCGCCGTCCAAGGGTTGCCACAGCGCTCTGTTGCACAGCGTGAGGAGCGACGCCGTGGACTCACCGGTCCGCTCTGCCACCGTCGGCACGGGCTGCGTCGTGAACAGCACCGTGAACTCGCCGGGGAGACGCTCCGGCAGATCAATCGCCACGCTGTTGACCTGCTGATTCCTGCAGTAGCTGGTCCTGCCCGGTTCCATCCGGTAGCTCCCTTCGCGCCGTCCACCTTGGGAAGGACTGCCGCGCCGGAACCGGTCCTCAGCGGCCGAAGAGCTACTCGATCCGGCAATGCGCGCGCCGCCTTCGATAACACAAAGTGATGGATGGGGTGGGGCTGACGAGGACGGTTGCGCCGGTACTGTGAGGCCTGAGAGTTGCTCGTTCCGGCATCCCTGGGCGCTCCGCTTCGTCGACCTGTCGTTCTCCCTGGGGAACATCAAGCGGCGCGAAGAAGCGGGCAACGTAGAACTCGTACTGGACGCACCCGACGTCCCGCCCTCCGCACGGCGGTTCTTCGTCGAGCGCGACGCCGCGGGGATCATGACGATCCAGCGAGAACTCTTCGCCTCACCCGTTCCGTTCCGACGAGTGGACTTCGCCTTCCCGCCCCCGGCGGACGGCGTCGGCCTCTGCAGCGGAGTCTTCGGAGTCGCCCCTGCCTTCGACGCCCAGCAAACCGTCATAGGGCTCGACCCGGGTCTCCTGGACCTCCCGCTGCCCCAGGCCAACGAGCACACTGCCGCCCTCGCCCTCGTGCAGTGCCGGGAGTTGCTGGCCCGGAGACGGGCCCGGACCGGTTTGGCGGGCCGCGTCAGGGATGTTCTCGTCGCCCGGCTGTCCGATCCTCCGGACGCGGACGAGGTGGCCGACCTGCTCCACCTCGGCAGCAGAACGCTGCGGCACCGGCTCGCCGCGGAAGACACGTCCCACCGTGCGCTGCTCTCGGAGGTCCGGGAGCACATGGCCGAGGAACTCCTGATCACTGCCGGCCTTCCGGTCGAACAGATCGCGCGGAGGCTGGGCTACGTCGAGGTCTCCAGCTTCTCCCAGGCGTTTCGCCGGTGGAAGGGAGTCGGCCCGCGTGAGTACCGCAGACAACACCCCGCGCTGGGCCGGTAGTCGCTTCCCCTGGACCGAGTGAGAGCGAACACGACGTGAGGTGTCCCGCCTTCCGGGGTGGGAGCCGCACAGGCGCCTTCTCGAATATGAACGATCAAATGTCTCCATCCGGAGACAGTCGTCCCGGCCGACTGTGGCACCAACTCCCTGGTGAGGGCTGCGAGAAGACAACGAGCACAGTGGATGCCGCAGGGGTTGACGGGAGGACGCATCGACGGCATCTTGAACGATCAAATTCAGCCGTTGGCAGGGCCGCTGCCATGAACCGGTCGACGCAGCATCTGCATCCGCCGGTGAGCAACGAGGAGGACACCGTGGGGTCTTCGCGGATAGCCGTTGGCGCGGGACTGGGCCGGCCGAAGCCCCCGGGCGTGAGGCCGGTGCGGCGGGCAGCCGCGGTGGTGGCGGCGCTGATGTGCGCCTCGGTGCTCAGCGGATGCGGTGGCTCGGGCTCCTCCGACACGGACTCCGGAGGGCCGGAGAAGTCGCAGGACCGCGGCCCGATCGCCTTGGCCACCGGCAAGGACACCACGGGCACGTTGCAGGGCCAGCTCGAACGCTGGAACAAGCAGCACCCCGATCAGAAGGTCACTCTCGTCGAGCTCCCCGAGAGCGCCGATCAGCAGCGCCAGCAGTTCATCCAGAACGCTCAGACCAAGTCCGACACCTACAGCGTGCTCAACCTCGACCCGATCTGGGTCGCCGAGTTCGCGGCCAACCAGTGGATCGACGAGCTCCCCGCCAAGGAGTTCCCGCTCGACAGGATGATCCCCGCCGTCGTGAAGACCGGCGAGTACTTCGGCAAGCAGTACGCCGTCCCCTTCAACACCAACGCGGGTCTGCTCTTCTACCGCAAGGACCTTCTCGACCGGATCGGTGCCCAACCACCCACCACCTGGGCCGAGTTGAAGCAGGACTGCGTGAAGGTGCAAAAGCTCCCTGAAGGCAAGGGCGTCGACTGCTACGCCGGGCAGTTCGACAAGTACGAGGGGCTGACCGTCAACTTCGCCGAGGCCGTGGCCTCCGCCGGCGGCAGCGTCGTCGACGACAAGGGCAAGGCCACCGTCGACACCGAGGCCGCGAAGAAGGGTCTGCGGTTCCTCGCCGACGGGTTCAAGGACGGCACCATTGCCAAGCAGGCCTCCACCTACAAGGAGGAGGACGGCCGCCGAGCCTTCCAGGCGGGCAAGCTCCTCTTCCACCGGCAGTGGCCCTACCAGTGGGCTCTCGCGAACGCCAAGGACGGGTCGAGCAAGGTGGCGGGGAAGTTCGGCGTCGCCGCGCTGCCCGGCCTCGACGGCCCCGGCAAGTCCAGTCTCGGCGGACTCGACCTGGCCATCAGCAAGTTCGCCAAGAACAAGGCGACCGCTCTCGACTTCATCAAATTCTTCTCCAGTGAGGCCAACGCCAGGACCAACCTCAAGGTCACCTCGGCGGCCCCGCCTTACACCGGCCTCTACGACGACCCGGCGCTGCGCAAGCAGTTCCCGTACCTGGCCACACTCAAGGAGTCGCTGGACACGGCGACGCCCCGGCCCGTGGTCGTGCACTACGGCGATGCCACGGCCGCCATCCAGGAGAGTGCCGCGGCCGCACTGAGCGGCTCCAAGTCGGTCGACGAGGCCTTGGCCGACATGCAGAAGAATCTCTCCGCCGCCATCGCTGCGAAGTAGACGGGCCGCCCACGTGTCCGTCACGACACCGACGCCCGTTCGCAAGACCGCGGCCTCCCGGCCCGTGCGCTCGTCGCGCCGGGCCGGGACGGCCGGTCTGGCCGCGGCCCTGCTCTCACCGACGTTGCTGGTCCTCGTCCTGGTCATCGGATACCCCGTGGTGGCGGCCCTGCGGCTGTCCTTCCAGGTGTCCAGCGAGTCCATCGACCCGCACACCGGTTTCAGGGTGACCGCCACTTCCTACGGCGCCGAGAACTACACGTCCGTCTTCTCCGACGACCGGCTGCTGAGGCCCTGGTGGAACACCACGTCGTTCGCCCTGGCCTCGGTCGCCCTCGAGGTCCTGCTCGGTGTCTCCATGGCCCTGGTGATGCACCGGGCCTTCCGCGGCCGGGCCTTCGTCCGGGCCGCCGTCCTCGTGCCCTGGGCCATCCCCACCGCGATCTCCGGCATGCTCTGGAAGTGGATCTTCAACAGCCAAGGGGTCGCCAACGAGATTCTCGGCACCCAAGTGCTGTGGAGCAGCGACGGATTCCAGGCCTGGCTCTCCGTGGTCATCGCCGACACCTGGAAGACCGCGCCGTTCATCGGGCTGCTCGTCCTCGCCGGACTGCAGATCATCCCCGGCGAGTTGTACGAGGCGGCCCGCGTCGACGGCGCTTCTCCATGGCGTGTGTTCTGGCGGATCACCCTGCCCCTGGTCCGCCCCGCCCTCGTGGTCGCTGTCCTCTTCCGCCTCCTGGACGTCCTGCGCATGTTCGACCTGCCGTACGTCCTGGTGGGGCCGCGAAAGGACTCGGTCGAAACACTCTCGATGATCGCCTTCGAGGAGATGACCAATCTGCGCTTCGGGACCGCGGCCGCGTACGCGACCGTCCTGTTCGCGTACGTCGCCGTGGTCGCCCTGGCGTTCGTGAAGCTGTTCGGAGCCGATCTGATCGGCCGGGGCACCGGGAGTGAGACATGAGTACGACGACCTTCAGGCTTCGACGGGTCACCTCCGTACGGCGTGGCACGAAGCGCGCCGGGCGCGGCACCGCCTGGGCCCGCCGCCTCGGTATCGCGGCGGTCGTGGCCTACTGCCTCGCGCCCTTCTACTGGATGGTCGTCTCCAGCCTGCGCAGACCGGCCGACCAGTTCTCCAACGCGCCGCTGCCCGCGCCGGTCTCCTTCGACAACTACTCCGCGGCCTTCGACGCGCGCAACGGATTCGGCCGGGCCCTGGTCAACAGCCTTGTCGTGGCCGGTGTCACCACCGCCGTCACACTGGTCGTCGCCATCTTCGCCGGATACGCGCTGGCACGGCTGCGGTTCCGCGGCAAGACACTGATCCTGACGCTGATCATCGCGGCCTCGATGTTCCCGCCGATCATCCTGGTGGTGCCGCTGCTCGACCTCTTCACGGACGCGGGCTGGATCAACACCTACCAGGCGATGATCGTCCCGAGCATGAGCTTCGCCCTGCCGCTGGCCGTCTGGAACCTCACCGCGTTCTTCCGCCAGATGCCCGCGGAGCTCGAGAAGGCCGCCCAGGTCGACGGGTGCACACCCGCGCAGGCGTTCCGCAAGGTCGTGCTCCCGCTCGCCGCACCGGGCGTCTTCACCACGGCGATCCTCGTCTTCATCTGCGCCTGGAACGAATTCCTCATCGCGGTCAGTGTGGTGAACGACCGTCACATGATGACCGCGAACGTGATCGTGTCGCTCTTCACCGGCCAGTACAGGTACGACCAGCCGTTCGGCACACAGATGGCGGCCGGCGTCGTGGTGACCCTGCCGCTCGTCGTCGCCGTGTTGTTCTTCCAGCGGCGGATCGTGGACGGTCTCACGGCAGGAGGACTGAAATAGTGGACGCCCACACGGCGGGAGAGCCGGCCCGAGCAAGCGCCCCGGCCGGCGGGGTGTCCGCCGCCTCGGACGAGTGGGTGCTGAGCACCGACGATCCGCTGACCGACTACCACCCCGCCTTCACCGGCAACGGCCGGCTGGCCGCGCGTGTGCCGGCAGCCGGCAACGGCTTCGCCGACGCTCCCGTGAGCACCCAGTTCCATGTCGCCGGCTTCTACACCGGCCGCCGCGGCGGATGGTCCCGCAAGGCGTCCCTGCCTGCCTGGACGACGCTCGACGTGAGCGACGGCAGCGGCTCGTTCAACGACGCCTTCAGCTCCGTACGCGCAACGGCGGAGGAACTCGTCGGAGGCGACTGGGCAGCAGTGACACGCCCGGAAGCCGGAGCCGCTCGCGGCATCGAGCGGTATCGGCAGTCCCTCGACCTGCGTACGGGAGTGATCACCACGGAGGCCCGCTGGACCTCGCCGGCGGGCCGGGCCACCGACGTGCGCTACCAAGTGCTCACCGACCGGTCCCGACCGCACGTGGCCGCCGTGACCGTGACGGTCACCCCGCACTTCGAGGGGACGCTCGTCGTCGTCGACACCCTCGACGACCGGGCGGCTTCCCGAGCGACGCCGGTCCGGCAGGGGGCCGGCGCGGGACGGATCTGGACCGTCACGGAGGCCGAGGGAAGCGGCATCGCGGCCGCGACCGTCTCCGTTCTCGACGCCGAGGGCGCCGAGCCGTCGTGTCCATCGGGGGAGGAGACGGCCGCGCAGACGGTCACGGTGCGAGCGCTGCCGGGTCACCCCCACACCTTCACCAAGTACGTGTCCGTCGTGACCTCGCACGACGCCGACGACCCGTATGCCGCCGCCCGAGCCCACGCCGACGCGGCCGCCCTCGAGGGATACGGCAGGCTCGCCGACGACAACCACCGGGCCTGGGCACGGGAGTGGCAGGGCGACATCGTCGTCCGCGGCGACGCACGCCTGCAACGCCAGGTGCGGGCCTCGAAGTTCTACCTCCTGACCAGCGTGCGCGAGGACTCGCCGTGGTCGCTCTCACCCGCCGGGCTCTCCAGCGACAGTTACAACGGCCATGTCTTCTGGGACACCGAGACCTGGATGCTGCCCAGCCTCCTGGCCCAGCACCCGCAGATCGCCGAGAGCGTCCTCGACTACCGGGTCCGGCGGCTCGACGCGGCCCGCGCCTATGCCGCCGACGGCGGATACCGGGGCGCCCGCTTCCCCTGGGAGAGCGGTCTCACGGGCGACGAGGACACCCCGGTGTGGGCTCCGTGCGGCCGTCTGGAACAACACGTCAGCTCCGATGTCGCGCTGGCCTTCTGGCAGCACTGGCTGGTCACCGGCGACGAGCGATGGCTGCGTACGTCGGGGCTGCCCGTGCTGAGCGCGGTCGCGGACTTCTGGACGAGCCGGGTCACCGCCGACGCCGAGGGCCGCTGTCACATCAACGGGGTGATTCCGCCGGACGAGTACGCGGAGGGGCCGCACGACGACTCCGTCTACACGAACGTCGCCGCCCGGGCCGCACTTCGCTTCGCCGCCCGGGCCGCAGAGGCGTCGGGGCAGCCGGCCGATCCGCGCTGGACGGACGTCGCGGACCGGATTGTCGTCCCGTTCGATCAAGCCCTCGGCATCCACCCGGAGTTCACCGGATACGAAGGCCAACAGATCAAACAGGCCGACGTGGTGATGCTCGCCTACCCGTGGGAGAACCCGCAGCCCGCTGAGGTCTCCCGGGCCGACCTCGAGTACTACGTGCCCCGTACGCACGAGGACGGCCCGTCGATGACCGACTCGGTGCACTCCGTCGTCTACGCCGAACTCGGCGACGCCAAGGCCGCGTTCGAGCACACCCGGCGCAGCGTCGAGCCCTTCCTCCGGCCGCCCTTCGAGCAGTTCGCCGAGACCCGCACCGGGGGAGCCTTCACCTTCCTCACCGGTCATGGCGGCTTCCTGCAGGAGTTCCTTTACGGCTACTCGGGACTGCGCTGGCGCGCGGACCGTATCGTCCTCGCACCGATCCTGCCCGACCCGCTGGACGGCATCGCTCTGCGACGGCTGCGCTGGAGGGGCCGCGTCTTCGACATCGACATCCGGCACGACGCCACGACGGTACGGCTGCACGCGGGCGAAGCGCTCCCGGTGGAGGCCGCGGGACAGCTCCATCACGTCCCAGCCGGGGGAGAGGTCAGGCTCACTACACGCACACCAGTGGCAGACCGGTAACCGTTGGGCAGGGGCAGGGGCAGGGGCAGGGGCAGGGGCAGGGGCAAAGGCAGAGGCGCGCGGCTGGATCAGCCGCCGTGCGCGCGGCGCAGCGGAGCCGAGCTCGCGCGCACGACCAACTCCGGAACCAGCAGCCGGTGCAGAGACTCGGCGGCGCCGTCGACGTCCTTGTCCGCGCTCCGGCCGATGAGCCGCAGCAGCTCGGCCATGATCAACCGGCCGACCTCCTCTATCGGCTGACGGACACTCGACAGTCCCATCGCCGCTGCGGCCGGGGTGTCGTCGAATCCCACCACCGCGACGTCCTCGCCGGGGCGCAGTCCGTGGTGGCGCACCGCGTGCAGCGCGCCGACTCCGAGGGTGTCGGTCGCCGCGACGACAGCGGTCGGGGGCGCCGGCCGGTCCAGGAGCTCCGCCATGAGCCGCGTACCACCCGACATGGTGTCGTCGCCCCGCACGTCGAGCCGGTGGCTTTCGGCGAGCAGGCCGTGCCGGTCCATGGCCGCCAGCCAGCCGTGAGCCCGGGCGTCGCCGACACTGGAGCCCTCGGGCCAGCCCAGGAATCCGATGCGCCGGTGGCCGGCGGCAACCAGGTGATCGACCGCCGAGGCCGTCCCGGCCGTGTTGTCGACGTCGGCCCAGCTGTAGCCGTCGGCACCGCTCGCCGTACGCCCGAACGCGGCGAACGGGACTCCGGCTGCCTCCAGTTGCCGTGGACGCGGGTCGTGCGGAGTGACGTCGTAGAGCACCACCGCGCTCACGGCCCCGGCGCGCCACAGCGCCGTGCACCGCTCGGTCTCCTCATCGGCATCGGGCGCCGTGAACAGCAGCACGTGGTGGTCGCATGCCTGGCCCGCCTCGGCGAGCGCGTGAAGGAAGCGGTCCTGGATGGAGGCCACCGTCTCCGCATGGACCGGCAGGATCCTGCACCCCACCATGCGGGGAGAGCTGGCCCTGAGCGAGCGTGCCGCCCGGTTGGGGTGGTAACCGAGGTCGGAGACGGCCCGATTGACCCGTTCCCGCGTCTCGGCACGGACCCGGTCGGGCGCGTTGAGCACGTTGGACACCGTCTGCCGTGACACTCCTGCCGCCTCGGCGACGTCCGAGATGGTCACGGATGGCCCTGGAGTCGGCCGTGGGCCATGGGAACCGGCCGTCATGTGCATCCCCCGCTGGTCGACCCCTACGTATGTGCATGAACGGAGATCGGCGCCCCGCATGCCGGACGGATGGATTTTATCGTTCAAGCCCGGGCTGTCGAGGCTGAACAGCGGGGGAGAGGCACCACGCCCGATGAGCGTCGACGGACGTAGCAGCCACCCGATCCAGGGCCATCATAAGTGTGACAAAAGGCACGGACTGGGATCGTGCGGCCTTCGACTGCAGGGCGACTGTCGAGGTCGGACCCCCACTCACACCGATGTTGCCGTCGCCCGGCCGGTCAAAGTGAAGTCCGCGAGGGGCAAAAGCGGCAAATGACGCAAGCACTATTCTTTCCCTCGACCTATTGACTTCTCGCGGTTCCTGGGCCGAAGCTACGGGGCAGCCATTCAAACCGGTTTAAACGCCGGCGCGCCGCTCTCCTTCCATGAGGTTCCGCCTCATCGTGAGGTCCTGCAACAGACCTCGTCGGTCGAGGTCGACGAGTGTCGGGCCGTTCGGCTCGGGGAGCGCGTGGTGACAGTCCCGTCTGAAGAAAGCGGTACGCACATGTCCCGTCGTCCGACCATCGCCGATGTGGCGAAGTTGGCCGGAGTGTCCCGCGCGACCGTTTCGTTCGTCCTCAACAATCGTCCCGGCGTGGCTCAGGAGACGCAGGAGCGCGTCCGCTCCGCGGTCGGGGAACTGGGATGGACGCCGAGCCGCAGCGCACGCGCACTGTCCACCGGGCGCGCCCGCGCAGTGGGCCTCGTCCTCGCCCGCGAACCCGAACTCATCGGCACCGATCCCTTCTATCCGGCCTTCATGGCGGGCATCGAGGCAGTCATCTCCGAGACCGGCAACGGTCTGATGCTGCAGATGAGCCGGCCCGGAAGCGAAGTGGACACGTATCGCAGGCTCTCGTCCGACCGGCGCGTGGACGGTGTTTTCCTCACAGACCTGCGCGTCGACGACTCCCGTCCGGCGCTGGTGGCCGAGCTGGGCCTCCCGGCCGTGGCGGTCGGGTCGGTCGAGGCGGGCGCGGGACTGCCGGCGATCAACCTCGACGACCGCCCCGCCGTACGCGATGCCGTGCGACACCTGGTCGGTCTGGGGCACCGGGACATCGCCTACGTCGCAGGACCCGACGAGTTCGTGCACGCCCGGCGCCGCCGCCAGGCCTGGGCGGACGCACTCGCCGAAGCAGGCCTGCGAGAGGGGACGCTCCTGCCCGGGGGCTTCACCGCCGAGGGCGGAGCACGGGCCACCCGCATGCTCCTCGACCAGCCCACCCCGCCGACGGCCATTGTGTATGGCAACGACTTGTCCGCCACGGCGGGCATGGCGGTCGCCCAGGACAGCGGACTGCGGCTGCCCGAAGACCTCTCGGTGGTCGGCTTCGACGATGTGCCGCTGGCCTCCTACACCAACCCTCCGCTGACCACGTGCCGTGCGAACCCGTTCTCCTGGGGCCGGGCGTCCGCACAGGCATTGGTGGAACTGATCGAGACCGGCACCACCGCCGACATGGAACTGGAGCCGGCCGCCCTGGTGGTGCGTGGCTCCACCGGACCCGTACCGGACCGCAAAGCCGTATGACCCAGCGGCTCGGCCGGACTCTCTCTGCCCCCGGGACGGGGCAGTCGAGCACCGGCTGTCCCGCTCCGCAAGATTCATTCAGCTAGAAACGGAACCTCCAATGAAGAAGGCCCTCCTCGCCATGCTGCCCGTGGCCGCCCTCGCCCTCTCCGCGTGCGGCGGCGGCGGTTCGGACTCCAGCGCTTCGAACGACGCGCACGGTCCGATCACGATCTGGTACTCCAACAACGCGCAGGAAGTCGCGTGGGGCAAGAAGATGGTCGCGGACTGGAACGCCGCCCATCCCAAGGAGAAGGTCACCGCTCAGGAGATCCCCGCGGGCAAGAGCTCCGAGGAGGTCATCGGAGCGGCGATCACCGCCGGCAACGCGCCGTGTCTGGTCCTCAACACCGCTCCGGCCGCCGTGCCCGGATTCCAGAAGCAGGGCGGCCTCGTGTCGCTCGACGAGTTCCCCGACGGCAAGAAGTACCTGCAGGAGCGGGTCGGCGACAGGCTCTCCCAGTACGCGTCGCCGGACGGCAAGTACTACCAGATGCCGTGGAAGAGCAACCCGGTGATGATCTTCTACAACAAGGACCTGTTCAAGAAGGCCGGGCTCGACCCGAAGCACCCCAAGCTGTCCAGCTACAAGGACTTCCTCGCGACGTCGCGCAAGCTCGTCGACAGCAAGGCCGCCAAGGCCGCGATCTGGCCGGCTCCGACGTCGGAGTTCTACCAGTCCTGGTTCGACTACTACCCGATGTTCGCGGCGCAGACCGGCAAGCAACTGGTCGAGGACGGCAAGGCGCAGTTCGCTTCGCCCGATGGCATCAAGGCCGCCCAGATGTGGAAGACCATGTACGCCGACGGCCTGGCGCCCAAGGAGACCTACAACGGCGACGCTTTCGCCGAGGGCAAGGCCGCCATGGCCACCGTGGGTCCGTGGGCGGTCTCCGTCTACGGCGACAAGGTCAACTGGGGTGCCGTGCCGGTGCCCACCGCCGAGGGCACCCCCGGCAAGGGCACCTTCAGCGACGAGAAGTCCATCGGCATGTACACCTCCTGCAAGAACCGCGGGACGGCCTGGGACGTCATGAAGTTCGCCACCGGCAAGGAGCAGGACGGCAAGCTGCTCGAAGCGACCGGCCAGATGCCGATGCGCGCCGATCTGGCGGCTGCCTACCCGGCCTACTTCGCGTCGCACAAGGAGTACGAGGTCTTCGCACAGCAGGCCGAGCACACCGTCGAGGCACCCAACGTGCCCAACTCCGTCGAGGTGTGGCAGACGTTCCGCGACGCGTACACCAAGGCTGTCATCTTCGGCAAGGGTGACCTCGACTCCGCGTTCAAGGGCGCCGCGGCCAAGGTGGACAAGCTCGCGGAAGGCCAGTGAGCACCCGCCATGTCCACTGCCTCTGACACTCACGGGTCCCGGCACGCCGCCGGGACCGGGAGCAGGAAGCCGGGGCCCAGGCAGCCGTGGCGGTTGCGGCTCGGCGGCCATCAGCCCATCGGCATGCTCTTCGTCTCCCCGTACGTGCTCTATCTCGCCGCGATCTTCGTGTATCCCCTCGGCTTCGCCGTGTGGATGTCCTTCCACGACTACTTCTTCGCGGCCCCCGGCGTCCAGGTCGACCGGCCCTTCGTGGGACTGGACAACTACACGACGGTGCTGACCGACCCTGCGGTGTGGCGCTCCTTCTACAACATCGCCGTCTTCCTGGTCATCAACGTGCCACTGACCGTGGTCGCGTCCCTTGTCCTGGCGAGCGCGCTGAACAAGAAGCTGCCCTTCCGGTCGTTCTTCCGCACGGCGTACTACATCCCCTACGTCACCGCCAGTGTCGCGGTCGTCGGTGTGTGGTTGTTCCTGTTCAACTCCGACGGCCTGGTCAACAACGCACTGGGATCGCTGGCGCCGCATCCGTCCTGGCTGGTGAACTCGCACCTCGCCATGCCGCTCGTGGCGGTCTTCGTGGCCTGGAAGCAACTGGGCTTCTTCGTGGTGCTGTACCTGTCGGCACTGCAGAACGTGCCCCAGGAGCTCTACGAGTCGGCGGCCCTCGACGGCGCCGGACGCCTGCGCACCTTCCGCTCCATCACGGTCCCGGCGGTGCGCCCGGCCACACTCCTGGTCCTGATCCTCGCCACCGTGACCGGCGCCAACCTGTTCACCGAGCCCTACCTGCTGACCAGCGGCGGCGGACCCGACGGCGCGACCACCTCGCCCGTGCTGCTGATGTACCAACGGGGACTGCAGCAGGGACACCCGGACGAGGCGGCGGCCATCGGCGTGATCCTGGTCATCCTGGTCACCGCGATCTCACTCGTGTACCGACGGCTCGTGGAGAGGGACTGAGATGACCGCCGACAGAGCGCCTCGTCCCATCGACGAGCAGCACCCCACTCAGCACACCCCGCGAACCCGTCCGCGGTCGATCGGATCACGGATCGCCCTGCTCATCGGCGCGTTCGCCTTCCTCTTCCCCTTCTACTACATGATCATCGGCTCCCTGCAGAAGGAGCCCGACTCCAGCCCGTCCGGCGCGTTCCCGAACCCGGCGAACCTGAGCCTGCAGAACTACGCGGCGATCAACTCGGCGATCTCTCTGGGACGCTCCCTGGTGAACTCCGGCATCTTCACCGGCGGGGTCATCATCTGCACCACCGTGTTCGGTCTGCTCGCGGGCTACGCCCTGGCCCGGCTGCACTTCCGCGGCCGTGGCTCGACCTTCGCCCTGGTGCTGCTGGTCCAGGTCGTGCCCTTCCAACTGCTGCTGATCCCGCTGTACGTGCTCATCGTGCGCGACTACGGTCTCGCCGACTCCTACCTCGGCATGATCCTGCCCTTCGCGATCAACACGAGTGCCGTCTTCATCTTCCGCCAGTTCTTCCTGCAACTGCCGCCCGCACTGTTCGAGGCGGCCCGCCTCGACGGCGCCGGCGAGCTGCAGATCCTCTTCCGCATCGCGCTGCCGCTGTGCAAGCCGGCCCTGCTGTCGGTCGTGCTGCTCAGCTTCACCGGGCCCTGGAACGAATTCCTCTGGCCGTTCCTCGTCACCAAGCAGCAGGACATGCAACCCCTGGCGGTCTCCCTGGCGAACTACATCAGCACCGTCGCCTCCGCCTCCGCCAACCCCTTCGGCGCCATCCTCGCCGGGGCGTGCGTGCTCGCCGCACCGGCCGTGGCCCTCTACGTCATCTTCCAGAGCCGTTTCACCTCCACCGACATCGACTCAGCAACGAAGGGCTGAAACTCCGTGTCTCACAGCACCACCCCCTCTGTCCCATACACCCTCACCCGTGTCGGCGTCGTGATGTCCCCGCTGCCCGGCGAGGCCAACGAGGCCGAGGGCGTTCTCAACCCGGCCTCCGGCCGCACCCCCGACGGCACGCTGCACCTGCTGCCGCGCCTGGTCTCCGAGGGCAACGTCTCTCGCGTCGGTCTCGCCGAAGTCACCCTCGAGGACGGTGTCCCCACGGGAGTGGAGCGCCGCGGCGTGGTGCTCGCACCCGACGCCGGCTGGGAGCGCGGCAAGAACAACGCCGGCGTGGAGGACCCCCGCACCACCTGGATCGAGGATCTGGGCCGGTACGTCATGTCATATGTGGCCTACGGACCGCTCGGCCCCAAGCCCGCCCTCGCCGTCTCCGAGGACCTCCTCGACTGGGAACGCCTCGGCCCCATCCAGTTCGCCTACCAGGCGGACCTGGACACCGACCTCAACCTCTTCCCCAACAAGGACGTCGTGCACTTCCCCGAGCCCGTGCCGGGCCCGGACGGCGCGCTCTGCTACGCCATGCTGCACCGCCCGATGTGGGACCTCGGCTGGTTCCGGCCGGGCGAGGGTGTGCACCTGCCCGCCGGCGTGACCGACGAGCGCCCCGGCATCTGGATCTCGTACGTGCCCGTCGACGAGGTGAAGCAGGACCTGAGCGCCCTGACCCGCCCGCGCCACCACCGTCTGGTCGCGCTGTCGGAACACCCCTGGGAAGACCTCAAGATCGGCGCCGGTCCGGCCCCCATCCGGGTCGACGAAGGCTGGCTGCTCATCCACCATGGCGTGTCCGGCACGATCGAGGACCCGTTCGCGCAGGTGCAGACGGTCAACTACGCGGCCGGCGCCATGATCCTCGACCCCGCCGACCCGGCCCGCGTCATCGCCCGCACCGCCGAACCGCTCATGGCCCCGGAGACCGAGGAGGAGCGCTCCGGCACCGTCCCCAACGTGGTCTTCCCCACCGCGATCGAGGAGATCGACGGCGTGCGCTACGTGTTCTACGGGATGGCCGACGCGCACATCGGCGTGGCCCGCCTGGACCGATCCCAGTGAGCCCGAGCCCCGCAGGGCACGGCGTCGCACTGGTCGGCTGCGGCGCCTTCGGCTCGTTCGTGCTGGACGCGATACGCGACATCCCCTCGCTCCGGGTCATCGCGTGCGCGGACGCCGACCGGGGCCGGGCCGAGGAACTCGCGGCCCGCCACGGCACCACCGCCCACGCACGGGTGGAGGACGTAGCCGCCCTCCCCGACGTCGACGTGGTCGTCCTGGCCACCCCGCCGGCCGCTCACGCGGACGGCGCGGTGGCCGCCCTGCGGGCGGGCAAACACCTCTTCTGCGAGAAGCCGATGGCGCTCACCGTCGAGGACGCCGCGCGCGTCGAGGCGGTGAGCCGCACCTCGCCAGGGGTGTTCGTCGTCGACCACGTGCTGCGCTACAACCCCCTCCTGCGGCTGCTCCAACGGCTCGGGCAGGAACAACTGCTGGACCCGCTGCGCCGGTTCGCCTTCGAGAACGACGCCTCCGACGAGGACCTCGGCCCGGACCACTGGTTCTGGGATCCGAGGCACAGCGGCGGCATCCACGTCGAGCACGGTGTGCACTTCTTCGACGCCGCGAACGCCCTGATGGGCAGTGGCCCGCTCCAAGTCCAGGGAACCGAGGTGCGGCGCCCGGACGGCCCGGTGGACATCGTGGTGGCCACGGCCGTCCATCCCGGCGGCGCCGTCGCCACCCACACCCACTCCTTCACCCACGCGCACCGCGCCGAGCGGCAGTTGATGCGACTGGACTACGGATTCGCCGAAGCCCGGGTCACCGGCTGGATCCCGACGTACGCGACGCTCACCGTGTGGACCGACGAGGCGGGCGCGGCCCGCTGGGAGGCGCTGCCCGCACGGGCCGGCGAACTCCTCGCGGTTCCCGGCCTGCGCCCGCACGGCGAGGAACGCGTCACGGTGTCCGTGGCACGCGGCGCCGGCTCCTCCCGGCCGGCCCGCGGCAGAGGGATCACGCGCAGCGTCCCGCACCGGGTCGACTGCGTCGTCGACCTGGGCGGCGAGGACCGCAAACCGCACGTGTACGCCGAGAGCGTGCGAGCGGCCATGACGGACCTCCTGCACTGCGCGGCACACGGCGGCACACCACAGGCCGACGCCCGCGCCGGGCTGACGGCCGTGGCCGTGGCGCGGGCCGCCACCACGTCCGCGCACAGCGGTCGGACCGTCGCCCTCACCGCCGCCCCGGCCGGAGGCATCGGATGACGCTGCCCGACCTGCTCCTCGACGACGGCCACCCCGTGTGGTGGAGGGAGGCCGTCTGCTACGAGATCCACCCGCGTGCCTTCGCCGACGGCGACGGCGACGGCACCGGCGACCTGCCCGGAGCCACCGCCCGCCTGGACCACCTGGCGGACCTGGGCGTCGACGCGGTGTGGATCACCCCGTTCTACCCTTCGCCGCTGGCGGACGGCGGCTACGACATCTGCGACCACACCGGCGTCGCGCCCGACCTCGGGACACCCGCCGACTTCGACGCCCTGGTGACGAAGGCGCACGCGCTGGGCATCAAGGTCCTGGTCGACGTCGTACCCAATCACACCTCCCACCGGCATCCCTGGTTCCAGGACGCGCTCGCCGCCGGCCCCGGCTCCCCGGCCAGAGCGCGCTACATCTTCCGCGAAGGCCGCGGCGAGAAGGGCGAACTGCCTCCCAACGACTGGCAGTCCGCGTTCGGCGGCCCCGCCTGGACCAGAATCGACGAGGCGGACGGCCGCCCCGGACAGTGGTACCTGCACCTGCACGCACCGGAGCAGCCCGACCTCGACTGGCGCCACACCGAGGTGGTAGCCGAGTTCGAGCGCATCCTCAAACACTGGCTGGACCGCGGTGTCGACGGCTTCCGCGTCGATGTCGCCCACACCCTGTTCAAGGCCGAGGGCCTGCCCGACGCCGGCCCCGGCCAGCACCAGGACGTCCACCGCAACCACCTGATGCCCTACTACGACCAGGAGGAACTGCACCCGCTGTTCCGTGACTGGCGTGCCCTGCTGGACCGGCATCCCGCCCCCGCCGGGGCGGTGGCCCCGCCCGAGCGCCTGATGGTGGCCGAGGCAGGCATCTTCGACCGTGAACGCCTGGCCCGCTACGTCGCCCCGGGGGAGATGCAGCAGACGTTCAACTTCGCCTTCCTGGAATGCCCTTGGGACGGACCCGCGATGCGGGAGGTCGTCGAGCAGTCCGCACGCGCCATGCAGGCCGTGGGCGCTCCCGTCACCTGGGTGCTCTCCAGCCACGACGCGATCCGTCCGGTCAGCCGCTACGGGGGCGGCCGGCTCGGCGGACGACGCGCCCGCGCGGCGGCGCTGCTGATGCTGGGCCTGCCGGGCGCGGCGTACATCTACCAGGGCGAGGAACTGGGCCTGCCCCAGGCTCTCGTCCCCGACGACCGGATCCGCGACCCGCTGTGGATACGCTCCGAGCACCTCCAACGGGGGCGCGACGGCTGCCGCGTACCGCTGCCCTGGGCGGGGAACGGCCCTCCGTACGGCTTCAGCGACGCCGCCGCGGAGAACTGCTGGTTCCCGCAGCCCGCCGACTGGGCGCAACTCACCGTCGCGGCACAACGCGAGGACGATCGATCCATGCTCGCCCTGTACCGGGCAGCACTGCGCCTGCGCCGCGCCCATCCCGCACATGACACCGCACTGCGGATCCAGGGCCCCGAGAACGGCGAGTGGTTCGCCTTCGAACGGGCGCCCGGGTTGCACTGCCTGGTCAACTTCGCACCGCGGCCCGTCCCCCTGGACGATCACGCCGAGGTACTGCTGTCCAGCGCACCGCTCGAAGGACGCGCCGTCCCCCAGGACACCGCGGTCTGGATCACCTACAAGGAGTACCAACAGTGAACAAGGGCCCAGGCGTCGACCTGTCCGCACTGGTGAAGGCGTACGACGTCCGCGGCATCGTCCCCGATCAGCTCGACGAGGACCTCGCCCGGATGTTCGGCGCCGCATTCGTCGAGACGACCGGCGCCACCGCCATCGTGACCGGGCACGACATGCGCCCCAGCTCACCCGCTCTGGCGCGAGCCTTCGCACAGGGTGCCGCCGGGCAGGGGGCCGACGTCACCGAGATCGGTCTGTGCTCCACGGACGAGCTGTACTTCGCCAGCGGCCACCTCGACCGGGCCGGCGCGATGTTCACCGCCAGCCACAACCCCGCCCGCTACAACGGCATCAAGATGTGCCGGGCCGGTGCGGCACCGATCGGCCAGGACACGGGCCTGCGTGACATCCGCACGCTCGTGGAGTCCTGGGCGGCGGGCGAGCCCCTCCCGTCCCCGGGCCGCACGACCGGTTCCGTCACCCGGCGCGACATGCTCGCCGACTACGCGGCTCACCTGCTGGGCCTCGTCGACGTCGGCACCGTCCGCCCGCTCAAGATCGTGGTGGACGCCGGCAACGGCATGAGCGGCCTGACCGTGCCCGCCGTCTTCCGCGACGTGCCGGTGGAGATCGTCCCCCTGTACTTCGAACTCGACGGGACCTTCCCCAACCACGAGGCCAACCCGCTCGACCCCGCCAACATCGTCGACCTGCAGCGCGCGGTACGCGAGAGCGAGGCCGACCTCGGCCTGGCCTTCGACGGCGACGCCGACCGCTGCTTCGTGGTCGACGAACGCGGCGAGGCCGTCGCCCCCTCCGCCGTGACCGCGCTGATCGCCGCCCGGCTGCTGGCCGCGCACCCGGGGAGCACCGTCCTGCACAACCTGATCACGTCCCGGACCGTGCCCGAAGTGGTCCGCGAACTCGGCGGAACACCGGTCCGTACACGGGTGGGCCACTCCTTCATCAAGGCCGAGATGACGCGCACGGGCGCAGTGTTCGGCGGTGAGCACTCGGCGCACTACTACTTCCGTGACTTCTGGAACGCCGACACCGGCATGCTGGCCGCCCTGCACGTGATCGCCACGCTCGGCACACAGCAGGAACCCTTGTCCCGCCTGGTGCGCCGCTACCAGCGCTACGCGGCGTCGGGGGAGATCAACAGCACCGTCCAGGACCAGAAGTCCACCATCGGGGCCGTACGCGACGCCTTCACCGCCCGAACCGGGGTGACCAGCGACGAGCTCGACGGCCTGACCGTCTCCGCCGCCGACTGGTGGTTCAACCTGCGCCCCTCCAACACCGAACCGATGCTGCGCCTCAACGTGGAGGCGGTGGACACGGACACACTCACCCGGGTACGGGACGAGGTCCTGGAACTGATTCGCCGCTGAGACGGCGGCGCCGGAACCCGGTGTCACGGCCACCCAAGGGGCTCTTGGTCGGTCGGCATGCCGGAAAGCAGGCCCAGCCGTGAGCCGGCATGCACGTGACGTCGGACTGTTTCACTATGGAAGTCGGTCGGACGTGTCGCTGTCCACGGAGGTGAGCGCGATGACGCTTCCCCTGCGGCGACGGACCGGTGGGCCAGTGGAGTTGGACGAGGTCTGCAGCCGTGCGCACCGATTCCTCCGTGTGTCGTGGTCGCGGCACACGCCGTTCTGGTCGATCGAGGTGCCAGCTCACGAGTGCCTTGGGAGCGAAGACCGAGGACGCCGGGGCAGCTGTGGCCGACGCAGCGCTCACGGTCACCATTTCCTCCGCCCGGGCAGCCACGGCCCGGGGCGGAGAACGGCCTCCGTGACCCCGCACGAGAGAACAGCGGGCGTCGCCGGGCCTCACACGTTCGAAGCCCGGCACGGTGGTCAGGAGCCGAAGCCGGCGCCGGCAGTGGCCCGGATCGGAATCGACCGCGGCGTGTGGGAGCAGGGCCCGATCTCCTCAGGCTGCCACGAGCGGGGCGGTCCCCGGCGGGCGGTGCGCCGGTCAGGGGTCAGCGCGACCACCGGGGCACCGCGATGAGCAGGGCCGCGGTGCCGGACCCCGCCACAGCCGGGACTGCCGACGCTGCAGGGGGATCGGGGAGTACCGCCGGGCCGTCGATCCTGACCTTGACGATGAATCCCGCGGTCGATCTCTGCTGGGAGGTCGGGTACCTGGAGGACATCGGCAAGAACCGTGCCCGGGTCAGGTCCGTGGCCGCCGGGGGCGGAGGGATCAACGTCGCCCGTCATGTCGTGCGGCTCGGAGGACAGGCCATCGCCGTCCACACCGCCGGAGGCGAGGTCGGCCTGCGCCTGAACCGGCTGCTGGACGAAGAAGGCGTCGACCATGTCGCCGTCGACATCCACGACGAAACCCGCGAGGCACTCGTGCTGTTCGAGGCCAGGTCGCGCCGCAGCTATCACCTTGTGCCTCCCGGTCCGCAACTGCACGACCGTGAGGGGCGGCGGTGCCTGGAAGTGCTGGAGCGGGCCGTCGGCAGCTGCCCGTACGTCGTGGCCAGCGGCAGCCTGCCCGGCGGCTTGCGCGACGACTTCTACGCGGCCGTCGCCCGCCGTGTCAAGGAAGCCGGATCCCGGCTGATCCTCGACACCTCCGGGCCGGCGCTGCGCGGCGCACTCGCTGAGGGCGTGTTCCTGCTCAGATGCAACCGGACAGAGGCCGAGAGCCTGACCGGCCGGGCCATCAGCGGCTTCGACGACGCCCGAGCCCTCAACGAGCACCTGCTCACCACAGGGGCCGCCGAGATCGCCGTCACCACCCTCGGAGCGCTGGGCGCACTGTGCTCGACCGGCCTCGGCCACACCGAGCTCTACGCGCCGCCGCTGCCCGGCGAGCCACTGAGCGACGCCGGGGCGGGAGACAGCATGGTCGCCGCCCTCACCACGCGGCTGGCCGCGGGAGAGGATCCCGTCAGCGCCTGCGCGCTGGGGGTGGCCGCAGCAGCGGCAGCGATGCTCATCCCCAGCACCGAACCCTTCGACCGGGACACGGCCCGATCCCTCCGCTCACAGGTGAGGACCAGGTTCCAGACCGGTGCACGACGCCGGGACCTTTGACCCTGCCCACGACAGGGCGATTCGGCAGGGAGACTGCGCTGCATCGGGAAACTCCGACGCAGCGCACAGTCGCCATGTACCGCAGGCAGGGCGTCGCTCCGCATGTCGTCAGGCGACGCGGTTGATCGGAGGACACTCCCAGCGTGTGTCGATGACTTCATGTCGTGGCAGGTACATGCGCAATGCGGCGAACCAGGTGCCCTGGGCCGGTGTGGGCAGCCAGTTGGGCTCCTCGGCCGATCCCGGAGAGTCGGGCTGCAGACGGATGGTCAGCGTTCCCTCCGCGTCGGTGATCAGTCCGGGGGTGCGGTCGCCGATGGAGTATCGGTCGATCGGGTTGGCGACAAGGTTCCTGTCCTCGCCGTAGACGGTGAGGGACCAGAACGCGTCGACCGGAGGGAGACCGTCCGGCTCGAAGCGCAGTTCGTAGCGGCCCACGGACAATGTCGCGCCGTCCGAGTCGTCGAAGGCGGCGAGGTAAACGGCTTCCTCGGGATCGTTGGCGGCGACACCTACCAGGGACTGCTCCGCGGCTCGCCGCAGGAAATCGTCCCCGAACCGTCCCATTTGCGGTGGCGGGTAGCGCCAGGCGTTGACGAGATGAGCCCAGTCCCCACTGAGCAATTGCCGTTCGAGCATGGCTGCACCGGTGGCCGAGGCTCGGATCAGGCTCTGCTTGACGGATTCGGGCTGCGCTTCGACGTCGATCCCGGGCCCGATGCCGATCTCCGCGAACTGCTTGAGCAGGACCTCGTGGTGTCGCGGTGGCGGATTCTCGGCCAGCATGGCATTCAGGGTCTTCCACGGCCCGAGACGGTCTTGTGCCGCGTCGATCGGTTCCAGCACGTCCCGCCGGGCCGGCACCTGTGCCCCCTTGGTGCCGAACAGGTGGAGGGGGACCAATCGGTACTGATCCTGAAGTGCATGGACGTTGGAGAGGTCCTGCTCACCTTCGATGAGGGTCCGGCCGACGATGAGGATCCAGGGACTGGGTGCGGTCGCCGTGCGTCGCACCCCTTCGGGGAGGTCTCCGCTCCATCCAGGCCCGAGGAGGGCGAAATCACCGGCGTTCGGGCCAGTGGCGCGCCCGCCCACGTAGTCGTAGTTGTCGGAGGTGATGCCCACCAGTTCGAAGGTGAAGTACCGATTCCCCATGTCCGGGTGCGAGAGGATGACGGGTTCCTCGCTCAGGTCCACCCAGGCGAACGAGTACAGCGTGTCGGTGTTGGGGCACAGACCCTGCCGGTCGGAGGCGTCGAAGAGCGTCCGGGCGTGCCAGAAATGGTTGACGGGGGCGTACGGCGTCGCATCGGTGTCGGGCTCCCGGGTCACCCACCGGTGGCGGAGCCTGGCATTGTAGATGTAAGGGAACCCGTAGACGAAGGCCTGCTCTCCGAGCGTGTAGGCGTATTCCCGGCGCCAGTCGCTCACGTGGCCGGTCAACACAGGCTTGACCGATCGCCACATCAGGGGCAGCGCCTGCGATGTCTTTCGGGCGCGCTCGGCCGTTGCTCCCGGGTGGCGCACGGCGTCTGCGGTGACCTTGCCTGTCGCCATTGCGGCTTTGCCGATCGTCGACGCCACACCGGTGACTTGATCACGCAGACGCTGCCCGGGACGGTTGTTGGTGGCTGCAGTGGCCATTGCCGCGTTCCTTTCCAGCACGGAAACCCACATCCCCGGTCGCGCGGAAGACGAGCGTCGGCAAGTGCTCCCGGCTCCTCCTTCTGGGGGCCGACAGGCTGCACCGTTCGCCGTGCCTCGACGGCTGTCGGGCCGGTTGCTCCACACGGCCGGACCTACCAGTCCGAGTAGATCACCGCCTCCAGGGCCCGGCAACCGAACTCGGCCCCACGGCGCGGGGATCGTCACCGCGCTCGCCACCATTCCTGCCGCTCGCCCCGCTTTCGCGCTCGCCCCTGGGCCCACATGCGCCGTCGCGTGCAACGGGAGATCCTCGAAGGGGAGAAATTCGTCGCTCCTCGTACGGAGGCGACGTCAGGACCGCCCATACGAGATCGGACTCATTCGCCGTCTGCTGCCGCTTCTTACGAGACGGAGAACCGCCGTCATGCAACCAGTCGTCACCGTGGGCCTCGACGGCTCGTCCGCGAGTCTGGCCGCTGCACGCTGGGCCGCCGACGAGGCCGGGAGGCGAAAGCTCACTCTCCGGTTGCTGCACGCGCGGTCGACGCTTGTTCCGGAACCGGCGCGTCTCCCCGCAGAAGTCGAACAGAACTACTGGGCGAAGCTTCTTGTCGACACAGTGCAGGCAGAACTCCGGAGAAGCCACCCGGGCCTGGTCATCGGCATGAGTCTGGTCGCCGACGATGCCCAGCACGCCTTGCTCCAAGCGGCCTCCGAGTCGGAGATGGTCGTGCTGGGTTCCGGGGGACTCGAGTCCGTCGACAGCTACTTCCTCGGCGATGTCAGCATGCCCGTCGCGGCCCGGGCCCAGCGGCCCGTGGTGCTGGTGCGCGCCGAACCGCGGGACGAGGGCAGACCAGCCACGGCCGCGAGTCGTGTCGTCGTGGCCTTGAAACTGCATGGATCGTCGGACGACCTACTCGATTTCGCCTTTCATACCGCTGTCGCCAGGGACGTTCCCGTCCTCGCCGTCCACGGCCGTAGCGTGCCGCTTCGCGTACGCACGCCTGGGGGAGTGGACCACCGCTTCAGCGAGGAGACGACCCGGGACGTGCACGAGCAGTTGAGCAGAGCGCTGCACCCGTGGCAGGAGAAGTACCCGCGGGTGGAAGTGGTGGACAGCTTCCGTCTGCAGAACCCCGCCAAGGCTGTCGTGGAGGCTGCTGAGGGCGCCTCACTGCTGGTCGTGGGCCGACGCCGGCACCGTGCCGGTCTGGCGCCCCATCTCGGTCCAGTGGCGCAGGCCGCCGTCCATCATGGACATTGCCCGGTCGCCGTGGTTCCCCACGACTGAGCAGCCCGTCGCAGCGCTTCGAGGGGCCTTCGCGCGGCTCGACCACGTGGGCACCCTCGTGGCAGCAGGGCCGCGTGAGACCTCCTGCTCCTGTCCGGGATCCCTGCCAAGCCGTCACCGGCCGGCGGCGGGGTCCGGGGAATCCTCTGATCGCGCAACGATGTGCTGGGCGACGGAGACCACGCCGTCAACGCTCTGGCACAGGCGCTCGATCACCGGGATGAGCGTCTTCGTCCCGACGGATCCTCCGAGTCTCACTTGCCCCTCCGTTACCTCGGCTGTTACATCCGCAGCAGCGGGACCCAGTGTTGCGCGCAGGACGATCTGGGTGATCTCGTCGCGAATGGCGTCATCGTCGCGCAGGAAGATCCTGAGCAGGTCGCCTCGGCTGACAATCCCCTGCAATCGGTCCGCCTCGTCCACGACCGGCAGTCGCTTGACTCCGTGGACCTCCATCAGGCGAGCCGCCTCGACGACGGTCCAGTCCGGACGGGCGCACACGCACGGCGCTGACATCACTTCCTCGGCCCTGGCGCCCTCGGCCTTGGCACGTTCCCATGCCTCGGGATGCGGAATCGGTGCCAGGCCCGGCAGATCGGTCTGGCCGGAGGACTTGCGAAGCAGGTCGGCTTCGGACACCAGGCCGATGGGGCGATCGAGTTCGTCGACCACGGGTACGGCCGTCACGTCGTTCTCCGCGAGCAGCCTCACGATCTCCTTGAACGGCATGTCACGCCGTGCTCGCACGACATCCCTGGTCATGAGCTCTCCGACCGTACGGTGGTGCATGACGCCTCTCCCTTCCGGGGGCGAACAGTGGCGAGTGGCGTCGGTCCCGGACGGGCCGTCGAGTACCCGCGGACGGTGAGCCGGATGTCGCCGGCAGAAGCGCCGGACCCGGGCGAATGGGTGGTGCTGTGCGCCGACACGCATCGCGGTGTTCGGGCCGCATGACTCCACGATCGTCGTGAACGGGTACTGCGCAACCTGGGCCGGGACCTTCTTCCGAGGTTCCGTCCACATGTCGCGATGGCTCCAGGGCGATGCGACGGTATTCCCAGAGGGTTCTCGCGGGTTCCGGGGAGAAGGGCGGTACAGACCATGGAGCTCCCGCTGGTGGTGGGTCTCGACGGATCTGAATCCAGCCTCCAGGCCGTGGACTGGGCGGTGGACGAGGCGGCGCGCTGCGGTCTGCCTTTGCGACTCGTCTACGCCTCCCTGTGGGAACGGTACGAGGGAAGTCGCCCCTCGTTCCGTACCGACCGTCCGGCCGAAGAGGTCCTGGCCGAGCACATCATCGCGTCCGGCGTAGAACGTGCCGGGCTGCGTAACCCCGAGGTGAAGGTCTCCGGCGAGACGCTGCCCGAGGACGCCGTGAGCGCGCTGCTGCACGAGGCTCATGAATCCTCCGCTCTGGTCACCGGCTCCCGCGGACGCGGCGAGGTCGCCGGGCTCCTGCTGGGCTCCGTCAGCCTCAAAGTGGCCGGGCGTTCGGTGTGCCCGGTCATCGTTGTCCGCGGCGCGGAGCAGAATCGGCAGGGCTCTTCGGGGCGGGTGGTGGTCGGCGTCGGCGATTCCACGGAGGGCTCGGCCGCCGTGCGGTTCGCCTTCCGCGAGGCTGAGGTGCGCGGCTGTGCCCTGCACGCCGTACGGGCCTGGCGCCGCCCCGCCCACGAGCACGTGGACAGTCCCCTGGACGTGGACGAGGGTGTGCCCGCCCCCGAGGAGCGGGCCTCCACACTCCTCGACCAAGCGTTGCGTGAGGCCGTGGAGAAGCATCCGCAGGTCGACGTGGAGCGCCACACGATCGAGGGTCCCGCCCACAAGGTGCTCCTGGACGCCTCGTCCGACGCCGACGTCGTCGTCGTGGGTGCGGTGAGAAAGCACGGTCACCTCGGTCTCCAACTCGGTGAGGTCGCCCATGTCCTGCTCCATCACGCCGCGTGCCCAGTGGCCGTCGTGCCGCAGGGAGACTGAGACCGACAGTCGGTTCACGCACGCGCCCCGTGCTGTGACGGAGAGCGAGTCAAGCGGTCTGCCTTCGGGCGCGGTCCTGCGGCGCCGTCCGTAACCCGTGCCGGCGCCGTAGCCCCACCGCTCGTGGCGCGCGGTGGCACCCTGGCGAGTGAGGGCTGTCAACGGTCGATGGTGTCTGTGCGTGACAGGAGTGGTCGATGGCATACAGCGGACAAGCTCCCCCGGGCGCGTGAGCGAGCAACGGCGGGGGCGGGGACAGCCTGATGCGGACACCGGCGAACCTTCGGAGACGACACTTCCTCCGGCCGGGTTGTCAGCGGCCGAGGCCGCGCGTCGCCTGACGTGCTACGGGCGCAATGAGGTTCCCCCCGCCCCGCGGGCCTCGGTGTGGCGACGGATCGGGCAGCAGTTGCGCGATCCGCTGATCCTTGTGCTGTTGGTGGCCGCGGTTCTGACGATCGCCACCGGTGATCTCTCCGACGCCGCTGTCATCCTTCTCGTGATCGTCGTGAACACCGTGGTCGGGGTGGTGCAAGAGGTACGGGCGGAACAAGCGGTCCTGGCACTGTCCGAGATGAGTGCTCCCTCCGCCAGGGTGGTGCGGGACGGACAGGAAAGCTCGATTCCGGCCGCGGATGTGGTGCCCGGGGACCTGGTCGTGATCGGCGAGGGCGACATCGTCCCGGCGGACGGACACGTAGTGTCCGCAGCGATGTTGCTGGCGGACGAAGCCTCGCTCACAGGTGAGTCCGTTCCCGTGGACAAGGCGCCCGACCGCGATCCGTCCCGTGCCGGGGTGTCGGCAGGCACCGTCATCGTCCGAGGCCGGGGCACCGTGGTGGTCACTGCCACGGGGGCGGACAGCGCGCTCGGACAGATCGCATCCCTCATGGGCGCGGCACCGGGCATGACACCGTTGCAGCGTCGCCTGGCGAACTTCGGCAGGGTTCTGGCCGTCGTCATCGTCGTGTTGAGTGCCGTCGTCCTCGCTCTGGGGTTGGCGCGTGGGCAGCCGGTGGAGCTCATGATCGTCGCGGCGATCAGCCTTGCGGTCGCTGCCGTGCCGGAGTCACTTCCTGCGGTGGTGACCCTCGCTCTGGCACTGGGGGCACGGCGGATGGCGGACCGGCACGCCATTGTTCGCAGGCTGCCGGCGGTGGAGACTTTGGGTTCCGTCACTGTGATCGCCACTGACAAGACCGGCACCCTGACCGAAGGACGGATGGCCGCCGAACGACTGTGGACACCGTGCGGGGAGGCCGTCGTCCAAGGGACGGGTTACGAACCCGAGGGTTGTGTGATCCGCGGTGGCGAGACGGTCGCACAAGGCGATGCGCCTGATCTGGCGGCCTTGCTTCGTGTCGCGATGCTGTGCAACGACGCGGCGTTGGAACCTCCGTCGGACCGCTCCAAGGAGAGTCGCGCCCTGGGGGATCCCACGGAGGCCGCTCTTCTCGTGGCCGGAGCCCGCCTCGGGTTGGACCGGACGGCGCTCGACCGCGAACTGCCCCGGGTCGCTGAGATTCCGTTCGACAGCGGCAGAAAGCTGATGACGACCGTGCATCGGCGTCCCGGGGGAGGAGTGCGGGTCGCCTGCAAAGGGGCCCCGGAATCATTGCTCCGGCCTCGGATGCTGGCCGATCCGCCGGGCCTGGTCCGCCGCGCGGTGGCGCAGGCAGCGGTGCTGGCCCGCGAGGGGTACCGGGTGCTCGCACTTGCTTCGGCAGACCACGAAGAGGCGGTGGAACCGCGGGGGACGTGGGAGTCGGGCCTGTCGCTGCTGGGCCTTGTCGGCATCCTGGACCCACTGCGCAGCGCGTCGGAGGCGACCATCGCGGCCTGCAAGCGAGCCGGGATCGTCCCTGTGTTGATCACCGGCGATCATCCCATGACGGCGCGTGCCGTGGCCGGGCGTCTGGGGATCGCCGCCCGGGAGGAGGACGTCACCACGGGGGAGAGGATCCGGGAGAACACGGCGGGCGAGCTGACCGACGTGCGGGTGTATGCCCGCACCACCCCTGAGCAGAAGCTGGACATCGTCCAGGCCTGGCGCGGCGCCGGACATGTGGTGGCGATGACGGGGGACGGTGTCAATGACGGTCCGGCGCTGCGCCACGCCGACATCGGCGTCGCCATGGGGCGGCGCGGCACTGAGGTGGCCCGCCAGGCTGCCGATCTCGTCCTTGCCGACGACAACCCGGCCACGATCGTGTCAGCCGTGGAAGAGGGACGCAGGGTCTATGCGAATGTGCGCCGCTTTCTGCTCTACGCGCTCGCAGGCGGCACCGCCGAGATCTGGGTCATGCTCGTCGGTCCATTCCTCGGGATGCCGCTGCCGCTGTTGCCGGCGCAGATCCTCTGGATCAATCTGCTCACGCACGGCCTGCCCGGCGTGGCACTCGGCGCGGAACCTGTCGCACCGGACACGATGCGTCGTTCGCCGCGACCTCCAGAGGAGAGCGTTCTGGGCGCCGGCCTGTGGCCGCGGATCCTGTTCATGGGGGCCTTCCTGGCCACGGTGACTCTGGTGGCCGGGGTGTGGGCCCGGGAGACGGGACGCCCGTGGCAGTCGATGATGTTCCTGGTTCTGGGTGCGACTCAGCTCGGCGTGGCGCTCGGTTCCCGTGCGCGCCCGCGGAGCCTGGCCAATCCGTTCCTGCTGATCGCTGTGGGCGTGGCTCTGGCACTTCAGGCGGCCGGTGTCTACCTGCCCGCCCTGCGGGACCTGCTGGGCACCGAACCGCTTTCGCCTGGCGATCTTGCCATTGCCTGTGCCCTGTCCGGACTTGGGCACGTGGTGATGCGCGTGCAGGCACGGTTGTGGCCGGAGCGCCAGGCGAGAGCATCTCTCCATGGCCCCAGTGGCCAGGGAGGCCGGTGATCCGGCACTTCCTCGACGGAAACGTGGCGCAGGAGATCACCCCTCCGGCAATGTCAGCCGACAGGTCTCCCCGGGTGCGATGGTCACCGTACGGTCCCCCAGCACCACGCGGATCGGTGACTCTTCCGAGTCCGGCACACCGATCTCCAACTGTCGACTTCTGCGGCGTAGGCTGACACCCCAGTGACCGCGGTAGCGCAGGGCGAATCCGTACTCGGACAGGGCAGGAAGGGGCACCGGGTCCAGCCACAGGGAGTCCTCGCGCGTCTCCAGCCCTGTCAGGCCTCGCTGGACCAGGTCGAGCGTGCCGGCCATGGCTCCGAGGTGGATGCCCTCACCGGTGGTGCCGCCTTGGACGTCGGCGATATCCGCCTCCAGTGCCTCCTGGACGTACTGCCAAGCCTCGGCTCGCCTGGCCCTCGCGAGAACGAGGCCGTGGACGAGCTCACTGAGTGTGGAGCCATGGCTGGTGCGCTGCAAGTAGTAGTCGACGGTTCTGCGCCAGACCTCGTCGTCCAGGTCGTATCCGAGGCGCAGGAACAGTTGCCTCAGCTCTGCGGGCGAGAACAGGTATCCCAGCATGAGGACGTCTGCTTGTTTGGACGCTTTGTAGCGGTTGACTGTGTCGCCCTCGGCCTCGAGGATCCGGTCCAGCCGGCGGATGGTGCCGTAGCGCGTCCGGTAGGCGTCCCAGTCGATCTCGGCGAGGGCACCGTAGCCCTCGAACTGGCTGATGACTCCCTCGTGGAACGGCACTCGCAGCCGACGTGAGATCTCGTCCCATGCGGGAAGTTCGGCGCTGTCCAGCCCCACGCGTTCGAAGAGTTCCTCCCGTCGCCACACGGGCAGGCGCCGCAGGAGATCCAAGGTGCGGGTGAGGACCCAGGAGGCGGTGACATTGGTGTACGCGTTGTCGTCCAGTCCCGCCACGGCGGCACCCGGATAGCTGTCGTGGTATTCGTCCGGCCCGACGACACCGCGTATCCGGTAACGTCCCGAGCCAGGGTCGAAAACGGCCAGGTCCGCCCAGAAGCGGGCGATCTGCAGCAGCATCTCCGCGCCCTTGGTGTGGAGGTACTCCGTATCGCCGGTGGTCTCGCAGTACTGCCACACGTTGTAGGCGATCGCCGAGCCGACGTGGTGCTGGAGCCGGGAGTGGTCGGGCAGCCAGCGCCCCGAACGGGGGTTGAGGTGCCACTCCTGGGACTCCTCGCGGCCGTTGCTGCCACTCTGCCAGGGATACATCGCCCCCGCCCGGCCCGCCGCGGCTGCCGCCTCGCAGGCCCGTGGAAGGCGCCGGTGGCGATAGTTCAGCAGCCCACGGGACACCTCAGGAAAGCGGAGGTTGAGATAGGGCAGGACGAACAGTTCGTCCCAGAAGATGTGACCGCGATACGCCTCACCGTGCAGTCCCCGTGCCGGGACACCCACGTCCAGGTCTGCGGTGTGCGGTGACACTGTCTGCAGTACGTGGAAGAGGTGGAGGCGCAGGATGCGACCGGCCTCGCCGGGCACTTGGATGTCGGCGCGCCGCCACAGCCGCTCCCACGCAGTGACATGCAATCCTTGCAGGCCTGGGAAATCCGCGGCCGCGGAGACCCGGTCGAGCGCCTCGCCGAGCGGGTCGCTGATCGCCGTGTCACGTGAGGTGTGAAGCGCCACGGTCTTGTCCACGGTGACGGGCCGGCCGGGGGCGACCGGAATCACCAGACGGTGGACAGCGCGGTGGCGTGCTGGACGAAGTACTGACGAGACCGCAACCGGGCCGGCTGCGACCGTCGTTCGCGCGGCCATGGCGACGGCGATGTCGGATGTGGTGGTCCGGCAGCTCAGCCAGACGGTGCGAGGTTCCCGCGCACCGGTCCGCACGCGGGTCACATGGCGGCGATTGAGGGCGCGGTAGCGGTGCACGTTGCCGTTGATGACCTCACCGTCGAGTCCGGACTCGATCTCTATCTCTCCCGACCAGTCCTCGGCGGTGAAGACTGTCCGCAGTGCGGCAAGATGAGGGTCTGCCATGTGCACCAGGCGGGTCTGCTCGACGCACAACACGCCCACCGCGTCGTTGTGGTGCCGGAAGGAGCGCGTGAGCGTGGCGCGGCGCAGATCCAGGGTGTGCCGATGGTCCTGGAGGGCGTGAAGGTCGGGGGAGAACCATGGGCCCCACGCTTCGCCGGCACGGCGCAGACGGAACCGGAGAAGCAGCCAGTTCGGGAGATTGACCAGATCCTCGTTCACCACCTGCCGTCCCGCGACGGTTGACTCCAGGCGGTTGTAGCAGCCGGCGACATAGGTACCCGGGCAGTGCACCAGCCCCGCCCGGCACTCGGGCACCGCGCCCCTGGTGGCGAAGTAGCCGTTTCCGAGTGTGCACAGTGATTCACGCAACTGCTCGCCCACCGGGTCGTAGCCCGTCCACTCCCACGTCCAGTCAGGCATGCGACACCCTCGTTGCTTCCAGGAACCTGATGCAGTAACTCATGCTTGCAGGCCCGGTTGCAGGCCCGTGCAAGCTGAACATCAGTCCGCTCGGCGGGAGGCCGGATGGGTCTGGCAGGATCACGCCGTGAGACCGGTCCCGTCCTTCGACCTGCCGACCAGGAACCGCACGGTGTCGGACAGCGTGGTCAGTTCGGGATAATCCTCTTCGTCCACACGGATTCCGGTGCGTTCGGAGAGCAGTTCCACGAGTCTGAGGAAGTCGAGCGAATCGAGTTCCAGCACATCGCGGAACTTGTCGTCAGGTTCGACCCGTGTGAAGTCCGCGTCGGGGACGATCAAAGTGATGGACTCCTTGACCACCGACATGGCTGCCGCCTCGTCCAGGGGTTTCATCCGATTCACAACTCCTCGGGTTTCTGCAGCAGTCGGCCGACCGCCGTCAGGTAACGCGCCCCCACGGCACCGTCCGTGGCACGGTGGTCGGCTGCCAAGGTTGCGGTCACCACCGGGCGGACACCGAGCATGCCGCTTCTGGCCCACGGTCGTTCGACGACCGCGCCGAAGCCCACCAGGGCCACCTGGGGTGGATGGATGACACCGAACACGGTCTCCACGCCTTGGTCGCCCAGGTTGGTGACGGTCAGGGTGGCGCCGGAGACCTCACTGCCCCGCAGCCGGCCTCGGCGAGCGCGCTCGACCAGGTTTTTGAGGTCGGCCATGAGGTCTTCGGGTGACAGTGTGTCGGCGTCGTGGATGACCGGCGCGAGCAGTCCGCCCCGCCGGAGCGACACCGCGACCCCCAGGTTGACGGCGGAGCCCGGGACGAACTGATCCTTCTGCCAGTAGCCGTTGAGGCGCGGGACCTCGCGCGCCGCGGTGGCGGCGGCCTTCAGCAGGAGTGCGGCGGGCACGAGCCGGTCGGTGGGTGTTCTGCCGCGGTTGAACCGCCGCAGCCACTCCTGTGCCGCCGAGAAATCGATGGTGGAGGACAGGTAGTAGTGCGGGATCTCTCGCTTCGAGCGGCTCATGAGGTCGGCGATGGCACGGCGCATGGCGTCCGTACGTCGGTCCTCGGTGCTGTCCGTCGGTGCGGCAGCGGGACCGCGCGGCTCGTCGTTCCGTCGGCGCGCACCGGCCCACTCCCGTTCGGGCCGCTCGGCGGGGGCACGCCTGGCCACGTGCACGTCCGCCGCGCGCACCGCTCCGTCGTCCCCGGTGCCCCGGACCGTCGTCAGGTCGATGCCCAGATCCCGAGCGAGCCGCCGGGCGTACGGGGTGGCCCGCACCCTCGGCCCTGGGCCGGGCGCGGCGTGCTGCACATCGGCCCGGGTGATCCGTCCGCCCCGTCCGGTGCCGTGTACACCGGCCAGGTCGACGCCCCGCTGCAGCGCCAGGTGACGCACCAGCGGTCCTGTGCCGGTCGCCGAGGGGGTGGTCTCCGGCTCCGGCCTCGGCTGACGCCGAGCGGGGGTGCCTGAGAAGTGAATGGGTTGCACGGCGCTGCTGTCCCCGGATCGCGTGTCTGTCGATTTCTGGGCAGACCTCGGCCCATGGTGAGCAGTTCGCCGGGGCGGCGCTGGTTCACCCGGTGCAGCCGGTCCCGGCTCGGCCTCGGCGAGCACGCGCGCGCCCTCGCCCTCGATCAACGCGAGTGGCGTCCCCACCGGCACCCGATTCCCGGGCTGGACGAGCAGTCGGCCCACGGTGCCGGACTCGAAGCACTCCACTTCGATGGCCGCCTTGTCGGTTTCCACGACGGCGACGACGTCGCCCTTGTGTACCCGGTCCCCGGGACTTACAAGCCATTCCCGCAGCAGGCCCTCAGCCATGTCCGCGCCGAGCGAGGGCATGGTGAACTCGGCCATCTCAGCTCGACCTCCCGGCGTCCGTCACCTCTGCCGCACCCTTCGGCACGGGATCGCCGACCACTCGGCGTACCGCCGCGACGATTTTGGCGGGTTGCGGCAACGCGGCCGCTTCCAGCCGGCGCGCGTAGGGCATGGGAACTTCGGCGCTGCACACCCGCTCTATGGGGGCATCGAGGTCGTAGAAGTGCCGTTCGACGAGGCGGGCCGATATCTCCGCTGCGAGACTGCCGCTGCGCCAGCCTTCGTCGACGACGACGGCGCGGTGCGTACGAGCGACCGAGTCGCCGACCGTCACCTCGTCCAGGGGGCGGAGGGTGCGCAGGTCCACGACCTCCGCGTCGATGCCGGTGCTCGCCAGGTCCTCGGCGGCGGTCAGCGCTTTGTGCAGCGAGCCGCCATAGGTGATCACCGAGACGTCCGTGCCGGTCCGTCGGATGGCGGCGTGGTCGATGTCGACGGGGCCCGCGTGGGGGGACAGGTCGCCTGAGGCGTTGTACAGGCTGCCGTGCTCGAAGATCAGGACTGGGTCGGGGTCGGCCAGCGCCGGGGCGAGCATGTGGCGGGCGTCCGTGATCGTGGCAGGGGCGAGTACGCGCAGTCCCGGGATGTGCGCGTACCAGCCCTCCAGACTGTGTGAGTGCTGCGCGGCCAGCTGCCGTCCGGCGCCGGTGGTCATCCGGATGACGATCGGGACCGCCAGCTGCCCGCCCGACATGTGCAGCAAGGTCGCGGCGTTGTTGAGGATCTGGTCCATGGCCAGCAGGCTGAAGTTGACCGTCATGATCTCGACGATCGGTCGCATGCCCGCCAGCGCCGCGCCGATGCCGGCGCCGACGAAGGCGGACTCCGACAACGGGGCGTCGCGGATACGTTCGGGCCCGAACTCCTCCAGCAGCCCGAGGCTGACGCCGAAACAGCCGCCGTAGCGGCCCACGTCTTCACCCATCAGAAAGACGCGGTCGTCGGTCCGCAGGGCTTCGCGCAAGGCCTCGCGCAGTGCCTCTCTGTAGGTGGTCTTCTGGCCGGAGGACGCGGAGGACGCGGAGGACGCGGAGGACGCGGCGGTGGGGGTGTGGGTGGGGGTCATGGCCGGATCGCCTCCACCGGACTCGTGACGTACTTCAGAAGATCCTCGACGGGCTCTTCGGGAGCCCGCTCGGCGGCCTCGACGGCGTCGTCGATCTCGGCGGCCAGACGGTCCTCCAGGGCGGTGAGGGCCTTGTCGGTGAGCTCTTTGGCCTCCCGCAACTGTCGGGCGAGCCCTTCGACCGGGTCGCGCTCCTTCCAGTGCTCGATCTCGGCCTTCTCGCGGTAACGGTCGGAGTCGTACATCGAGTGGGCGCGGAAGCGATAGGTGCGCATCTCCAGAAAGTGCGGCCCGTTCCCGGCACGCACACCTTCGGCCGCTCGCCGGGCAGCGTCCTCCACCGCGGAGACGTCCATGCCGTCGACGGCCCAGGACACCATGCCGTACGCGGCGGCACGCAGCGCGAGGTCGGTCTGGGCCTGGTGACGGGCAAGGGCCGTGCCCATCGCGTACAGGTTGTTCTCGCAGACCAGCAACAGGGGAAGTCTCCACAGAGCCGCCAGATTGGCGGTCTCGTGGAACTCGCCCTCGGCGAAGGCGCCATCGCCGAAGAAACAGCAGGTGATCCGATTGCGTCCGCTCATACGGTCCGCGAGGGCCAAGCCGGCTGCGAGCGGCAGCCCGCCGCCCACGATCGCGTTGCCGCCGTAGAAGCGGCGACTGGTGTCGAAGAGGTGCATGGAGCCGCCGCGGCCCCGGCTGCACCCGGTGACCTTGCCGAACATCTCCGCCATGATTGCCCCGGCCGGGACCCCGCGAGCGAGGGCATGGCCGTGTTCACGGTACGTCGATACGACGGCGTCGTCGTCCGTGAGGGCCTCGTTGACGCCGACGGCCACGGCTTCCTCACCGATGTAGAGGTGCATGAAACCGCGGATGCGGGCCGCGCTGTACAGCTCCACGCAGCGTTCTTCGAACCTGCGGACGCGCAGCATGGACTCCAGCAGAGCCAGCCGGTGCGCGGCCCGATGGTGGGACCTGGCCGAGGACCGGGTGCTGCGCGGGGTGCGGGTGGTGCTCATGTCGAGGCCTCCGTGGAGTCCCGGAACGACAGATCCCTCTCCAGAGTGGAGATGTCGCCTTCGGGCAGGCCCAGCTCACGCGCTCGCAGCAGGCGGCGCATGACCTTCCCACTTCGAGTGTGGGGCAAATGCTGTTCGAAGGCGATCTCTCGTGGTGCCACGGCTGGGCCGAGCCGGCGCCGCGCGAAGGCCAGCAGTTCCTGCCGGGTCTGCACGTCGTCCTCGAAGCCCGGCCGTAGGCTGACGAACGCCTTGACCGTGTTCCCGGCGACGGGATCGGGCCGGCCGATCACCCCTGCCTCGGCGACTGCCGGGTGCTCCATCAGAGCGCTCTCGACCTCGAACGGTCCGATCAGGTGTCCCGCCGACTTGATGACGTCGTCGGCACGCCCGACGAACCAGTACCACCCGTCCGCGTCGCGTCGCACCAGGTCGCCGGTGAGGTACCAGCCCTCCGCGAAGGCAGCCTCAGTGCGCGTCTCGTCGTGCAGATAGCCGTGGAACATGGACGGCCAGCCGGTGCGGAGAGCCAACTCACCCTCCACTCCGGGCTCCTCCAGAACCGTGACGTGGCCCTCGGTCGTCAGGGCCCGGCCGCTCTCACCGCGCTGCAGCACGGCTGCCTCCACGCCGGGGAGCGGGCGCCCCATCGACCCGGGACGGATCTCGCAGGCGGCAAAGTTCGCGATCATGATGGCGCCGGTCTCGGTCTGCCACCAGTTGTCGTGCACAGGCAGTCCGAGGACGTCCTGTCCCCAGACCACAGCCTCCGGATTGAGCGGCTCACCGACGGAAGCGATGAACCGGAGTGCGCTGAGGTCGAACGAGCGCGGCAGGTCGTACGGACCCGAGCGCGGAGTCGTCCGCATGAGCATCCGCAGCGCCGTCGGCGCTGTGTACCAGACATTGACGCGTTGCTCGGCGAGGATCCGATACCAGCGGCGGGCGTCGTAGTCACCCTCGTCCACCACGACCGTCACCCCGTGCATGAGCGGTGCGACGATGCCGTAGGACATGCCGGTGACCCAGCCCGGATCTGCCGTGCACCAGTACACGTCGTTCTCGTGGAGATCCAGGGCGTACAGCGCGGTCACGTAGTGGGCGACGGCCGCCTCGTGCACGTGGACGGCGCCTTTCGGTGAGCCCGTCGTGCCGCTCGTGAAGTGCAACAGGGCCATGTCGTGGGGCGAGGTCGGCGGAATGGTGAAGTGGTCGGACGCCTCGGCCATCAAGGCTTCGAGAGATGCGGTACCGGGCAGTTCGTCCGCGCCCTCGCCGACGATCAGCACGTGACGCAGGGCAGCCAGTCTCTCTCGTTGCGCAGCGACCTTCCTGCGGTACAGCTCAGCCGTGGTGACCAGTACCTGCGCGTCACTGAGCGTGAGTCGCTGCGCGACCGGGTCAGGTCCGAAAGCGGAGAACAGAGGGCACAGGACACTGGTGTTCTTGAGCGTGCCGAGGACTACGGTGTACAGCTCGGGGCAGCGGCCCAGCAGCGTCACCACCCGGTCGCCGTGACCGATGCCGAGGGTCCGGAGCACGTTGGCGAACCGTGCCGTGGTGCGGGCAAGCTGCCCGTAGGTCACACAGGTCACCGAGTCGTCCCGCCCGACACAGCGCAATGCGACGGCCGCGGAGTGATCCGAAGCCGCATGCCGGTCCACGGCTTCGTGCGCGATGTTCAGTCCCCGCCCACCGGGCAGTCCCACGAGCGATGTGCGCGCCTGCGGCCAGGTGAAGGCGGCACATACCTTTTCGTAGTTGTCCAGATTCGGCCGGACGCGCGGCGGTGAGGTCTTACGGATCGTCTCCCATCGCATGGCCAGCCACCTTCCCGCGGCCCCTCTTCGACCATCTGTCGGTGTCGCCCCGCACGCACTGGGTCGAACGGCCCCTGCGTGCGGCCATCAAGCCCCATGAGCGTCCGTACGGCAGATCCGCAGTCGCGCCGGAGAGGCCAGGTGTCGGTCTGCCGGGTGGGGCGGTCAGTGGAAGGCCCCATGAATCTCCTGTTCGGTGGCCTCGTGCGAGACGAGTAGGAGTTCGTCCCCAGGAAGCAGCCGCTCATCGGGGCTCGGCACCGTGGGACGTCCGTCGCGGACGACGGTGGCGACGACGGTGCCGGCGGGCAGCGTGATCTCACCGAGCAGGTGGCCTGCGGCCCGGGAGTCCTCGGTGATCGCGGTCTCGATGACTTCGACACCCGCCTTGCTCAGCCGCAGCAATGCCACCGTGTCGGTGGCACCGGTGGCCTCCTCGATGAGGGAGATCAGCGGCGTGGTCGCGGGCACCGGTACGTCCACGCCCCACTGCGGGCCGAAGAGCCAGGCGTTCTCCGCTTCGTTGACGCGGGCGGCCACCCGCCCGACGCCGAACTGGCGCTTGGCGAGCAGGCTGATGACGAGGTTGTCCTCGTCCCTGCCGGTGGCCGCCACGACGAGGTCGCAGGTCATCGCACCCGCGCACTCCAGTACTGCCGGCTCGCAGGCGTCCCCGGCCACGAGGTGTACGGACGGCATGGCCGCGAGCTCCGCGCATCGGCTCTCGTCGTGCTCGATGAGAGTGACGTCGTTGCGTGCGGCGGAGAGCACTTGGGCGAACTGAGTACCGAGGCGGCCCGCGCCCGCGATCAGGACCTTCACGTTCCCAGCTCCTTGTCGAGGAAGCCGCGCAGGCGTCCCAGCGCGGTCGCGGCGACGGCGAAGGTGACCAGGTCGCCGGATTCGACCAGGACACCATGAGCCGGCAGCAGTGACCGTCCGGCGCGGGTGATCTCCACGACGCGGATCTCCCCGTCGACGTCGAACTCCGTCAGCCGGTGTCCGGTGAGATAGCGCGGCAGCTGGGAGCGGACCAGGAGTGTCTCGCCGTTCCCGAAGGAGAGCTCCGGCGTCAGGTGCCGGTGCAGCAGCATCTGGTGAATGCGGCCGACAGCCCAGCGGACGCTGGAGATCGTCGGGATGCCCAGGTCGCTGTAGATGTCGGCGCGGCTCGGGTCGTGGATGCGGGCGAGGACGACGGGAACCCGGTACGTCTCCTTGGCGGTCCGGGCGCTGACGATGTTGCTGTTGTCTCCCGAGGTGACCGCGACGCACGCGTCCGCGTGGACGATTCCGGCTGCTTCGAGTGCGGAGCGGCTGAAGCCGTTGCCCACGTGGAAGACACCGGGGAAGTTCGGCGGCAGCAGCTTTTCCGCATGGGGCTGCCGGTCGACGACGCGCACATCGTGGCCCTCGGTGACAAGCTGCGCTGCGAGGGTGGAACCGACCCGGCCGCAGCCGACGATGACCACTCTCATGGTGCCCCTCCCTTCCGAGGCGTCTTCCCGTGTCGGAGAGCCCACTTACGGACTTCCTCGGCGGCCAGCAGCAGTGCACCGAACCCGGCGAGAACCGCCCAGTCGGCGGGTGCCAGCGGCGCGGTGTTGAAGATCGCCTGCAACGGCGGCGCGTAACTGATGGCAGCCATCAGAGCGATGCCGACGCAACCTGCGCCGATCAGCCATGGGTTGGACAGGAGCCCTGCCCGGAAGACGCTCTGCCGGTCGGTGCGTACTGCGAGGGCGTTGAAGAACTGACTGACGACGATCCCGGCCTGCACCATGGTGATCGCTTCCCGGTAGACGGGATCGTCTCTGGTGAATTCCGCGTAGGGGATGCCGGAGGCGTGGATGTGCCAGAAGAACACGGCACACACGCCGAGTGCCTGGATACCGCCGAGAAAGAGGATCCGGCCCATTACGGCCGTGGAGAAGAGCCGCTCTCGGCGAGAGCGCGGTGGGCTGTCCATGACGTCGGATTCCGTCGGCTCGGCGCCCAGCGCGAGAGCGGGCAGTACGTCGGAACCCAGGTCGATGGCGAGAATCTGCACAGCGGTGATCGGCACCAGCGGGAACCCGGCGAAGGTGGCCGCCAGGATGGGCACCAGTTCGGCGATGTTGTGGCTGAACAGATAGATCAGGAACTTGCGGATGTTGCGGTAGACGGATCGCCCCAGCCCTACCGCAGCGGTGATGGAGGCGAACGAGTCGTCGAGCAACACCATCACTGCCGCCTCACGGGCGACATCCGTGCCCGAGGCGCCCATGGCGACGCCGATGTCCGCGTGTTTGAGCGCGGGCGCGTCGTTGGCCCCGTCCCCGGTGACGGCGACGACCTCACCGCGCCGCTGCAACGCTGTGACCACGCGCATCTTGTGCTCGGGGCTGACCCGGCACATGAGCAGTTCTGTGGAGCCCGCCAGCAGCGCGTCCAGTCCGCCGTCGTCCAGTGCGTCCACCTGGGTGCCCGTCACAACGGCTGGGGACGGCCCCCGGACGATGCCGACGCGGCGGGCGACAGCCTCGGCTGTCAGAGGATGGTCGCCGGTGACCATGACAATGCGGATCCCGGCCCGCCGGCACGCGTCCACGGCGTCCCGGACCTCCGGGCGTGGCGGGTCGTACATCCCGGCGAGCCCCAGCAGGGTGAGGCCTGATTCGACGTCACCGAGCGGCGGACGAGGGCTCATCACCTTCCGTCGGGCGACCGCCAGCACGCGCAGGCCCTGCCCGGCCATGTCGTCCGCGATCGCGACCACCTCGGCCCGACCGCTGTCGGTGAGCGGCGTGCGTGTGCCGTCCCGGTCCATGAAGTCGCAATGGGCGAGAAGCTCCAGGGGCGCACCTTTGGCACACGCGTAGTAGCCGCCGTTCTCGTCGCGGTGCACGGTGCTCATCACCTTGCGTACGGAGTCGAAGGGATACTCCGCCACTCGTGGTGTGCGGGCCTCTTCCACGGAGGGATCCATGCCTGCTTTCGAAGCGGCCACCAGGAGCGCTCCCTCAGTGGTGTCGCCGAGCACCCGCCAACTGTCATGTCCGCTGGGCGGCACCAGCCTGGCGTTGCTGCACAGGGCCGCCGTCCGCAGCAGCTCCCGCACGGGACGTGCCTCGGTCACCTCTCCGACGGGCGCATAGCCCACTCCCGCCACGGTGTGGGACACGCCGTTCGCCCACACGCGTACGACGGTCATCTCGGCCTCTGTGAGGGTTCCTGTCTTGTCGGTGCACACCACGCTTGTCGAGCCGAGTGCCTCCACCGCCAGCAACTGTTTGACCAGTGCGTGGCGCCGGGCCATACGGCGCACACCGATCGCCAGGGACACCGAGAGGGTGGCCGGCAGGCCCTCCGGGACGAGGGCGACCATGACCCCGAGCGAGAACACGAACGTGTCGACGAACGGCTGCCCGCTGGGTGCACGCACCGCGAACACTGCGGCCCCGGTCGCGAGCGCGACGCCGGCCACTCGGCGCGCCATGACCGCGACCTGGCGCTGCAACGGGGTCTTCTGCCGTGGTGCCGCAGCAGTGAGGCGGAAGATTCTCCCGAACTCGGTGGCGGTCCCGGTTGCGGACACCACCGCCTTGCCTGTGCCCGCCACTACGTCGGTGCCCATGAACACACAGTTGCGCGCCTGCAGCGGCGGCCCCGTCGGCACTGGCCCGGCGACCCGGGCCACGGCATCGCTCTCACCCGTGAGTGCGGCATTGTTGACGGTAACGTCGTGCGCCTCGACCAGTCGGCAATCGGCCGGCACCGCGTCTCCGGCCTCCATGAGCACGACATCCCCGGGAACCAGTTCCTGAGCGGGCAGTTCTCGTGGATCCCCGTCGCGCAACACCCGGCAGGTGCGGGGCACCATCGCCTGCAACGACTCCGCCGTGCGTTCGGCCGAGTATTCCTGCGCGAAGCCGATGCCTGCGTTCAAGAGGACCACGCCGAGGATCGCCAGTGCCAGTTGAAGGGTTGTCGAATCCCGGGGCTGCTGCAGTCCGTAGGCCAGGAAGGTGATCGCCGACGACACCAGCAGCACCACTGCAAAGAGGTCGGTGAATTGGCTCCCCAGACGCCTCCACACATGGGGGTGGCTCGCACTGGGCAGCTCGTTGGGGCCGTAACGGGCGAGCCGTGCGGCGGCTTCGGCGGCCGTGAGACCGCTCGGGGAACCGTCCAGAGCGGCGAAGACGTCCGAGACCGGGAGGGGCAGGACGGACGGGGCAGCTGCGCCACGGGGCGGGTCGACGACCGATGCCGCCCCGGCGTCCGCTGACGGGTCGTCGGCGCACAGGGCCGTCGTCCCGGGCGAGCGACGTGGGATCCCTCTCCGCTCGGCCGGCTCAGGACGCACAGCCGGCTCCCGTAGCCGGGGGCGGCCCGGGTGGCTCCTTGAGCACGCTCCAAGCGACTGGTCCGAGCAGGTCGGCCAGCCGCCGGAACACGTCCAGGAGCAGGTCGTCGATGGTCAGCATCCCCACCACACGGCTCCCGTCGAGGACCGGCAGACGGCGTACGCCGGTGCGGCGGAATGTTCGGTAGGCCGTCTCGAGGTCGGCGTCCGCGTCGACCGTGACCACGACGGCCGACATCATCGCATCGACCGGCGTCCCCGGGCCCAGGTCCGTGCCCAGGCCGCGTATCGCGAGGTCGCGATCGGTGACGATGCCTCGCAGCTCTCCGCCTTCGACGACGAGAACGGAGCCGACGGCGCACTCGTTCATCCGTCGGGTCACATCGAGCAGGGAAGCCTGAGGCGTGATCGACACCGGTGGGGCGGTCATGACGTCGGAGACCTTCATACGACCAACTCCTCGACGCCGGCATCCAGCCGGGCACGGCTTTCCGTCAGGTGGGCGGCGATCGGGCGATCAGCGGGGTGCGGGTTGACGGCTGCCGGCCGTGGGCTCGCCGAGAGTCGACGATGCGTCCGCGTTCGGCGGATGCGGCTCGGACGTCAGATGCCTGACGCAGGCGTCGGGGCCGGGGAAGTACAGGGTCACCCGTCCGTCCTCGGCCCAGCGGATGTCGTACGGCGGGCTGCCGTCCGGATGGTGGAGCCCCACGATCTCCCCGTCCCGTGCGACGACTCCGGCCGTGGTGCCCCGTACGACGATCTCGTCGCCGACCCGGGCGTGCATCGAGGCACCGGTCGCCTCAGGTCCCGTCCTCGGTACGGTCCGGTCGTTGTTCTCTGCCGGTGCGGGAGCGGACATCTCGCTCGCCTCCTCCCTGGGGGACGCTGGACAGCGCCGCCGATCTCATGCAAGACCTGGTGCGGTCGAGGTTCCAGGGGCCATAGGTCCTCGGCCCGTCCTGGTCGGCCCCATCACGAGGTCGCCTCTGACGCGTCCGTCGGCAGCACAGCGGATCGGGAGGCTGCGGCGAGACGCTCCGGGCGGATCGTTGCCTCGATGCCCGCGCGCACCGCGGCCGTCAGCTCCTCCAGGGCTCGGGACCGGACAGGTCGGACCGGTTCGGGGTCCTCGATGCGAAGTGCGGGGCCGGGCAAGCCGGCAATGTCCTGGCGGAACCTCTCGCGGGCGTTCTGCCAGCGGTCCGGCGGCCCTGTCCGGCGGCCGTCTCGCATCAGGGTGTGAAGCAGTGGATGCGCCGAGTCCGGCGGTTCCTCCTGCCGCAGGGCGATGACGTCGGGTTGCGGGGTGCGGCGGAAGACCTGCTTGCGGCCCGGGGCCGTGATCTTTGCCGAGGACAGCTTCATCACTGCACGGCCGGCGTATTCGACGAGCTTGTACGCCGCGTCCAGGTACGGGGCGTCCGCAGCCACTCCGACACGCGTTCCCACCGCGTACACGTCGATCGGGGCATCGGCGCGCACCAGCCGGTCGACGCTGTGTTCGTCGAGTCCGCCGCTGGCCACGATGCGTACATCGTTCAGCCCTGTGGCGTCCAGCAGGGCGCGTGCCCGACGGGCGAGGGCGTCCAGGTCGCCGCTGTCCAGCCGGATCGCGCAGCCGGGACCGCGGTCCAGATCTTTCAGTACTCGGGCCGCGATGCGCACGCCCTCCTCGGTGTCGTAGGTGTCGACGAGGAAGGTCACCGGGCCGGGATGAGCTCGGGCGAAGGCTCGGAACGCTTCTTCCTCGCTGGGGAACGCCTCGACGTAGGAATGTGCCATGGTGCCCGAGGCCGGGATGCCCAGGCCGGCGGCAGCGGCGACATTGCTGGTGCCGGCGAAGCCCACCAGGGCGCCCAGCCGGGCCGCCTGGTGGCCGGCCCAGGGGCCGTGGGCGCGGCGCAGTGAGAAGTCGACCACGGGTCGTCCGGCGGCCGCCAGGACGCAGCGGGCCGCCTTCGATGCCACCACCGTCTGGTGGCAGACCTGGTTCAGCAGATACGTCTCGACGAGCTGGGCCTGCGGAAGCGGGGCGGTCACTTCGAGCAGTGGTTCGCCGGAGAACACCGCACGGCCCTCCGGGACGGCGCGCACCTCGCCTTCGAAGGCAAGGCCGCGGAGCGGTTCGAGGTCCCTGACCGGGCGGTGCAGGACATCCGCGAATTCCTCGAGGTCCTCCTGCTCCACGCGGTAGTCGGCCAGGAAGTCCAGGGCGGGCTCCAGCCCCGCGGCTACCAGGAAGCCCCGGCCGGGCGGGAGGTCGCGGACGAAGAGACTGAACGTGGCCGGGGCCCGCATGTTCTCCCGGAGGTAGGACAGGGCCATGGTCACTTCGTAGAGATCGGTGGTAGTGACTTGGGACATGGTGATCGCCGCCGTTTGTGCTCGTCCTTCGTCGTCGATCCGACCGTGCGCGAGCGGGACGAGAAGAACCTGCGGATGTAGCCCTCGGGCGACGTGGTCGTCCCGGCGCGCCGGATTGTCGGCCGTCCACCTCCAGCGTGTACCGGGTCCTCGGGGCAGTGCATGGGCTGCCCGGTCCAGTGGCCGAGCCATTCGGCACGAAGAGGGCTGCGGCAGCGCCACAGCCGACCGTTTGCCGGATCCATGCCTGTCCGCGTCGGAAACCCGACGGGAGCTCTGAGCGGTGCTGCCTCGCTTGTGCCTGACGCCCTCCCGAGCCGGGCGGACGCCTTGTCCCGGGACCTTCGGTACCTTCGCGGGCCGTCCGGCCCGCTGCCCCGATGCCGCACGACACAGCAGCATTGCTGTGCGGACCGATCCATCCGCGGCGACGTGTGCACGGAGGACGCATCGCCGGCCCGGACCTGTACGACCGCCGCACGTTCTTGGGCGGGCGTCTCTTCGACGCCCATGACCAGGGCGGACCGCAGAGAACCGGCATGGCCTTCCTCCCGCCCGCGTCGCTCGACTTCGACCTCGCGGCGTCCCGGCTGCCCAGCGTCATGGCCGTGGGTGTGGCAAGCCTGGAGGACTGTAGTCATGCGCATAGTCGTCGCCCTCGGCGGGAACGCCCTGCTGCACCGTGGCGAACGCCCCGAGGCCGCCGTACAGCAGGCCAACATCGATCGCGTGGCGACCGCCCTGGCCGCCCTCGCCCATGAACACGAGGTGGTCGTCACCTACGGCAATGGCCCCCAGATCGGCCTGCTCGCCGCGGAGAGTGTCGCCGACCCTGCTCTCAGCGCCCCTTACCCGCTGTATCTGCTCGGTGCCCAGACCCAGGGGATGATCGGTTCCCTGTTGGCCTGCACACTGCACAACGCCCTGCCCGGCGTCCACATCGCCACCCTCGTCACCCACACGCTCGTACGGGCCGGAGACCCCGCATTCGCACGGCCCACCAAGTTCGTCGGTCAGGTCTACCCCCGCGAGGTGGCGCGCTCCCTCGCCCGCAGGCGCGGCTGGCAGGTGGCGCAGGACACCACCGGCTGGCGTCGTGCAGTGCCCTCGCCGGCACCGGAACGGATCCTCGAATCCGAAACGGTCCGTGTCCTGTTGGACGGTGGGGCCCTCGTGATCTGCGCAGGCGGCGGAGGCGTGCCCGTCACCGCGGACCGCGTCACCGGGGCTTTGACGGCGATGGACGCCGTCATCAACAAGGACCTCACGGCCGCGCTGCTGGCCGAGGATCTCAAGGCGGACTTCCTGCTGATCCTCACCGACGTGCCGTGCGTGTACGAGGACTTCGGAGCACCCGCGCAACGGCCCCTCCTGGACGCCACGCCGGCGCAACTGCGCCGCATGAGCTTCCCGGACGGCTCCATGGGACCCAAGGTCGAGGCCGTTGCCCGCTTCGTCGAACGGACGGGAGGACTCGCCGCCATAGGTTCGCTGGACGCGGCGCACGAGATTGTGCACGGCAGGTCGGGCACCTTGATCCGCCCGGATCTCTCAGCCGGCTGAGCTGCCGGTACAGGGACCGACCCGGGCGTGGCCCTTCGGCCGGGGCCGGAGAGCACAGCGGTGTGCTCGGCCCGGTACTGAGCCTACGGACGCGGCCGGACCTCGACCTTCCCCGGCGTCCTCTTCCAGCGGGACCTGGTCGAAGGAATCCTGGACGGGCCTGTGCGTACAGTCGGTGCTGACCGGCCGGACGGCGGCCTGCATGGCCTGCACAGGCCCAACAGGCCTTGCGGGTGGAGACGTTGAGCCCCGTGGCCGCGAACCTCGTGGGCAGGTTCTGGGCCAAGCTGCCGTTCGTCCGCGACCACGCCCGGCTCCGCTGAGTCCGCACAGCGGTGGGCCACCCACTCGCCCAGCGCGCCGCACCGTGCGGGGGCCGGTCGGCCCGGATCGGGACCAGTGGCCCCTGCACAACGAATCTCCCGGATTCGAGGCTGGAACCGAATCGTCCTCAGGAGGTAGGGATCATGCTCCGCACCGTCACCGTGGGTCTCGACGGCTCGGCCGAGAGCCGCGCCGCCGAATGGGCGGCTCGTGAAGCCGCTGAAGAACATCGCAGTGAGCCGTTGGGCATTGCGTCCGCCGCCACCCCGTTCCGGCCCGGCATTCTCGGTCTCGATGTCGAGCGCCCTGACGATGCCCTGATCGAGTCCTTCGACGCATCCGTCGGCGAGGTGCTGCGCGGCGAGGTCACAGCCCGGATCGTCCTCGACCCCGGCACTGGACGGTGAGGACGATGAATCTTCCGGTCGTCGTCGGGGTGGACGGCTCCGAGCCCAGCCTGCGAGCGGTCGACTGGGCGGCCGACGAGGCCGCCCTGCGCGGGGCGCCGCTGCGGGTGGTGTACGCCTCCCTCTGGGAGCGCTACGAGGGGGACGCGCTCGCGGAGGACCTCGGCAAGGAGTCCGGGCAGGTGATCGCCGAGGACATCGTGCAGGCCGCCGGACAGCGGGCCCGCCTTCGCCAGAAGGACGTCGAGATCTCCACCGACGTCCTGCCCGAGGAACCCGAGTACGCGCTCGTTCGCTCGGGACGCGCCGCCGCCGTGCTGGTGCTCGGTACCCGGGGTCGCAGCGGGATCGTCGAGATGCTGCTCGGCTCGGTCAGCCTGAGCGTCGCCGGGCGCGCGGACTGCCCGGTCATCGTGTTGCGTGGCAGCCACGACAACCAGGTCCGGGCCGGGAAGCAGGGGCGGGTCGTCGTGGGTGTCGGCGAGAAGGGCACGAGCTCCGCCGCACTGCGCTTCGCAGCCGAGGAGGCGCGCCTGCGCGGCGCGACCTTGGACGTCGTGCGAGCCTGGCGGTGCCCCGCGCACGAGACCACCGACCATCCCTTGCTCGCCGGCGAACCCGCCCGACTGCACGAACGGCATGCAGTAGAGGTTCTCGACGAGGCGCTGAAGGCCGTGCCGGGGGACGTGGAATCGAGCCGACGCACGGTGGAGGGCCCCACGCGCAGGGTGCTCTTGGCCGCCTCGCAAGGCGCCGACCTGCTGGTCGTCGGTGCCCGGCGCCGCTCCGGGCACCTCGGTCTTCAGATGGGGCGAGCCGCCCATGGGGTGCTGCACCACGCGGCTTGCGCCGTCGCGGTCGTACCCGAGCGGACGTGAGAGGGAGACACGGCCCTTCGGCATCCTTCCTCGTACGGAGCGGGGGCAGAGTTCGGCAGATCACCGGCCTCGGCCCCGCCCCGTCCGCCCGCCGAGATCCTCGGCTGCCACGACAAGGAGTGTGGCTGCACCGCCCGGTTCATGGACTCCACGGGGTCGGCGTCGGACGGCTGACGCGGACGGAGAGGCCCGCGGAACCCCCTGCCACCCGGGTGCCGCGGGCAGGGACCCGCAGCGGCCCGCTGGGCCGATCGGCCCCCGCTCCACCCCCGGACAGCCCCTGGGGCCGTCCACCGCTCCGCCGGACGATCGAACTGCCGAGAGCCATGGAGGAGGAGATCTGCGATGACGGACGACCTGAACGACCGCCCCCCGGTCCATGCTCTGCTCAGGGACGGCAGCACCGTGTGCATCCGGCCGGCGCTGCCGAGTGACCACGAGCAACTGCAAGGGCTCTACGAGGAGATGTCGCCGGAGAACCTCCGACTGCGGTTCTTCACGGCGAGCCGGCGCTCGGCCGCCTCTGCCGCCGACCGGGCATGCGGCACGGCCCGCCCCGGCTACCGAGCCTTGTTGGCGGAGGCGAACGGCGGGGTGATCGGGCTTGCCGAGTACGACACCGGAGGGGAGAAGGACGGCGCGGAGATCGCCATCACCGTCGCCGACGGCCTGCACCACCGGGGCGTGGGCACGCTCCTCGTCGAGCACCTGATCTCGGCGGCACGGGCGGAGGGCATCACCACCTTCACGGCCGATGCCCTCAGTGAGAACCACGAAGTGCTCCGCCTCTTCACCGACTTGGGCCTGCGCACCGCTCGCCGCTTCGAGGGTCCGGAGGTGCATTGCACCATTCGCCTCGATGAGGACGACACCTACTTGTCGGCCGTCGAGGCCCGCGGCCGCTCCGCCGACGTGGCCAGCCTCGAACCGCTCCTGCGGCCGACCACGGTCGCCGTGGTCGGCGCCGGACGCAGGCCTGGATCGGTGGGCCGAGCCGTCCTCCACCAGCTGCACACGGGCGGCTTCACACGCCACCTGTTCGCGGTGAACCCCAGCGTCACCTCGGTCCTCGGTGTTCCGTCGCATCCCTCCGTCGCGGCCCTGCCCCGGACACCCGACCTCGTGATCGTGGCCGTACCGGCGGCCGCGGTCCCGTCCGTCGCGCAGGAGTGCGGCCGGGCCGGGGTCCGCGCGCTCGTCGTCGTCACCGTTGGACTCGACCACAGCCAGGCGCAGGCACTGCTCACCGCCTGCCGCACTCACGGTATGCGCCTCGTCGGACCCAACTGTCTGGGAATCTCCAACACCGACCCGGAGCTGAACCTCGATGCCACCTTCGCCGCCCGGCATCCTCACCCGGGGTCGGCCGGCGTCGCCGTACAGTCCGGCGGGGTCGGCATCGCGCTGCTGGAGGGCCTCTCCCGACTGGGCATCGGTGTCTCGTCGTTCGTGTCGCTGGGTGACAAGTACGACGTCAGTGGCAACGACATGCTGCAGTGGTGGGAGAGCGACGGCCGGACCGACATGGCCCTGCTGCACCTGGAGTCCTTCGGCAACCCGCGGGCCTTCTCCCGCACGGCACGGCGCGTCACGCGCAGGATCCCGGTGCTGACCGTCGACGCGGGCCGGACCGATGCGGGCCGCAAGGCGGCCGCCTCGCACACCGCGGCCGCCGCCACTCGCACCATGACCCGCAGCGCACTGTTCACTCAGGCCGGCATCACCGCGACCCGCTCCGTCGGTGAACTCCTCGAAGCAGCTGCCCTGTTGCACACCCAGCCGCTGCCGAGAGGACGTCGCGTCGCGATCGTCACCAACGCGGGCGGCGCCGGGGTGCTCGCCGCCGACGCCTGTGCGGAGGCGGGGCTGGCCCTTCCGGCGTTCACCCCGGCGGTGATCGACGAACTGCGCGGCGTGCTCCCGGACGGTGCCACTCTGGGCAACCCGGTCGACGCCACCGCCGCGGTGTCCGAGGAACAGCTGACCGAGTGCGTCGACCGCCTCACCGAGTGCTCGGCCATCGATGCCGTCGTCGTGACACTCGTGCCCACGGCGGTCGCCGCAGCCACCGGTGACGACCTGACGCGTGCCCTGACCGGGGCTCCCGGACGGCGGGCGCGGCCGGTGACGGCCGTGCGTCTGGAGCAGGACCTGCCCGTGCGTCTGCTGCCCGCGGCCGACGGCGCGACGATCCCCGCCTACGCGGAACCCCAGGCGGCGGCACGCGCGTTGGCGCACGCCGCCGACCGGGCCGCGTGGCTCGCGCGGCCGGCCGGTGTCGTCCCCGACCTCGACGGCCTCGAGACCGAGCGAGCCCGTACGGTCGCGGAGGAGTACCTGGCCGCGCACCCCGACGGCGGCCGGCTCGACCCACGTCCGTGTGCCGACCTGCTGACCTGCTACGGCATCCCACAGATCCCATGGGCCTGGGCGGAGACCGAGGAGGACGCGGTGCTCGTTGCCGAGCAGCTGCGCGGCTTCGACGGTCGCGTCGTCATGAAGGCCCACTGGCCCGGGCTTCTCCACAAGTCGCAGCAGCACGCGGTCCATCTCGACCTGCGTGGCGATTCCCAGGTACGGGCCGCCTTCCGCGATCTCGACACCCGGTTCGCGGGACTGATGACCGGTGTCGTCGTGCAGCCGCTCGCGGCCCGCGGCACCGAACTGTTCGCGGGTGTCGTCCAGGACGAGGTCTTCGGCCCGCTCGTCCTGTTCGGCCTCGGCGGTACGGCCACCGAGGTGCTGGCCGATCACGCGGCCCGCCTCGCCCCTCTCACGGACCGCGACGTCCATGAGCTGATCACCTCACCGCGGTGCGCCCCGCTGCTGCTGGGCGCGGACGGCAGTGCCCCCGTTGACCTCGAAGACCTGGAACAGCTGCTCCTGCGGCTGTCCCGGATGGCGGTGGATCTGCCACAACTCGCCGAGGCCGACTTCAACCCGGTCCTTGCGACACCCGGCGGCGTCACCGTGCTCGACGCGCGGGTGCGTCTGCTCCCGCGTCGTGCCAAGGACCCCTATCTGCGCCGACTGCGCTGAGGAGGCAACGGCATGTGGCCAGGATGATCCTCAGCTCCGGCAGGGGCGGCGACTTCAGGATTTCGGCGCCGCCCGAGCCGGCACCACGGCAAGAGGGCATGCGGCCTGCTGAAGAAGGGCCCGCACGACCTCGCCCCCTTCCGTGTCCGGCCGGCGCCCGACCACGACCAGCGCGGCGCCCTCGGCGTAGTGCGTGAGCGCATGTGCGGGCGTGAAGAGGACGACGTCTTCGAGCACTGGAACCGCGGAGTGCTTCTGACGCCACGGACGCAGCACGTCGGCCAGGAGTTGCCCTTCGTGGTCCTCCCAGGTCGCACGATCCCTCTCCGGTACCCCGAACGGCCATTCCGCGGCGCTGGGGGGCAGCGACCAGGCGTGTACGACATGCAGACGCGTACCTCGTACCCGGGCGCATTCGAAGGCGAAGTCGATCGCACGGTCGCACGGTTCACGGGCGTCCACACCGAGAACGACATTCCCCGAAGGGAGCCTGGACGCGGATCGGGCCGGAACGATCACCAGCGGACGGTCCGAAGTCCGCAGGGCGAACGGAAGGCGGGCGCCGGGATGCCGGCCTGCGGCACCGGCTTCGTGAGGGGCGCCGCACACGATCATCCTCGCCTGGCGCGGGTCCGCTGATGGGCCGAGGACCGTGCGCATGGGCAGACCGTGCAGCGAGGCCTCGCGCTCGGCCCATGCGACCGCGGACCGATCGCGCTGTGACAGGTCGATTCGGGCGAAGATCACTTGCTCCATCTCAGACAGCCTTCCCAGTCGAGGGGCACGCACCGTCACACTCAGCCTCGCGCGCCGGGCAGGCGCCGAACGGCTGCCGATCCGGACACCATGGCCACGCCGGAAGACTCCAGGCCGCTTGTCGGTATGGAGTACGAAGGGCGCGGACTTCAACTCGTCCGGTGGCCCCATCGGGGTCCCACCAGGTCCCATTCCCTGCCCCACTCGTCGACGCGGCGCAGGTCGAGACGCCACCGGGCGAGGGCCCCGGCACCGAACACCAGCCCGGCGAGCGCGGCGCTGGACGCGGCTCCCAGGACACCCGACTCGATCGCCGCCTCGGTGATGTCCGGCGGCGCCGAAGTGAGGTGTCCCTGGCCGTCCTGCCAGACAGTGACCCGCGATCCGGCCTTCAGACCGGTCTCCACCAGGGTCCGGCCCGTGCGGGCAGAGCCGTCGGGTGCCGACCAGCGCACGGAGGCAATCCGGTGGTCGGTGGACCCACCGACCGCGCTGGCGGTGCGCGGGACGTCAAGCAGGAGTACGGCCTCCACTGAATGCCGCTCCTCCCGCTGTCGCGCGAAGACCTTGTCCGCCGCATGGGCGGTGACCAGACCGGTGACGGTTCCGCCCACGACGACGGCGGTCCACACGACGAGCACGATCCAGGCCTCGATGATGTCGTCGCGCCTTCGCAGCGGGTTGTTGTCCCACCGCCACAACCGATTCTTGACGTACGTGCCACTGCGCATCGGTCCGCACCCCCTCCTTGTCCTCGTGGTGACACCCCTCGAAGGTGGCAGCCGGGATCCTGCTCCGACATGGGCCGACCAGGGCTCACCGTGGGGCCGATCGGGGATTCACCACGCCTCGCAGCGGGCCGTTCAGCTCAAGGCGGTGCGGCGCGCGGCTGCGAGGGAGGTGCACCGAAGGCCGTGAGGGGTGCCGCATCGTGGTCTGAACAGGGACGTTCTCAGGCAGCGGGGGACCGATGGTCCCTGGTTGGGGGCACCACCGGAGCTCCAGGGTGGACCCGTGAAGTACCGCTTTGTCAGGTGAGAGGCGAGAAGGCACATGTATGCCAACGACGGATTCCGTGAACTCGACCGGCAGGAGTGCATGGCGCTGCTGGCCAAGACGCCTGTGGGGCGCATCGTTTACACGCGGCAAGCATTGCCCGCCGTCCTGCCGGTCAACTTCTGCCTGGCGCCGGACGGTGCGGTGCTGCTGCGGACGTCCGCCTCCTCGGACCTCGTCAGCGCGATCGACGGAGCGGTGGTCGCCTTCGAGGTGGACGAGGTCGACGCCGCCACCCAGTCGGGCTGGAGCGTCGTGGTCACCGGTGAGGCTTCCTCGGTGACCGACCCCGGTGAGCACGCCTGGCTGCTGCACAGCGGACCACGTTCCTGGGTGCCGGCGCCGCGGGAGGTCTTCGTGCGCATCGATCCGGAATTGGTTACAGGACGCGAACTCATCGGCGGACGCACCCTGTACGGCTTGAATTCGTCCTGGACCGCGGGAGCCGGGCGCCTCGGCACGGCATGACCGATTCGAGTCCCGGACCGAACGGCCCCTGTTGAAAGGGCCGTTCGGAGCCTGACTGCCGCCCGGTGTGACGCCGCACGAGGAGCCTCGAACGGGACGGCCGGAGAACGTTGGCCGAACCGGTCCGGTGACGCCGTCGTCGAGACCGGCTTCTCTCACCTGCTGTCACTGCACTTGGTTTCGGGGAGCGCGGCACGGCCGGCCTCCAGCCGGGCGATCGGAACGCGGAACGGCGAGCAGGAGACGTAGTCCAGTCCCGCGGTGTGGAAGAAGTGGACGGAGTCGGGATCCCCGCCGTGCTCGCCGCAGACGCCGATCTTCAGGTCGGAGCGACCGGCGCGGCCCTCTTCGACCGCGATCCGTACCAGGCGGCCCACTCCCTCGACGTCGATCGTCTCGAACGGCGAGGCCGTGAGGATGCCCTTGTCGAGGTAGGCGGAGAAGAACGCCGCCTCGACATCGTCGCGGGAGAAGCCCCAGGTCGTCTGGGTGAGATCGTTGGTTCCGAAGGAGAAGAACTCGGCCTCCTGCGCGATCCGGCCGGCCGTGAGTGCGGCACGGGGCAGCTCGATCATGGTGCCGACCGGGCAGCGCACGGTCATGCCGGACTCCCTCGAGACCTCTGCCAGAACCCGTTCCACCTCCACGCGCTCGATGCGCAGTTCCTCCACGGCGCCGACCAGGGGCACCATGATCTCGGCCTTCGGGGAGCCTCCGGCCCTCGTGCGCTCCACGACCGCCTCGGCGATCGCACGCACTTGCATGGCGACCAGTCCCGGGACGACCAGCCCCAGACGGACCCCACGCAATCCGAGCATGGGGTTCTCCTCGTGCATGCGGTTGACGGCATCGAGCAGTTCGGCGTCGTGCGGATCGGGCGCGGTGCCTCGCGCTTCGGCGGTGGCGACGCGCACGGCGAGGTCGGTCCGGTCCGGCAGGAACTCGTGCAGAGGCGGATCCATGAGCCGGATCGTGACAGGCAGTCCGTCCATCGCCCGGAGAATTCCGGTGAAGTCCTGCCGCTGGAGCGGCAGCAGGGCGCGCAGCGCCTCTTCGCGCTCGCCCTCGCTGCGGGCGAGGATCATGGCCTCGACGAGTTCGCGGCGCTCGCCGAGGAACATGTGCTCGGTGCGGCACAACCCGACGCCCTGTGCGCCGAAGCGCCGGGCCCGGGCGGCATCCTCGGGAGTGTCGGCGTTCGCCCGCACCTCCAGCCGTCGGACGCCGTCGGCCCTTTCCATGGCGCGGGCCACTGCATCCGCCGGCCCCGCCGACCGGGTGCCTGCCTCGAAGTACCGCATCACCGCGGAGTCGACCATCGGAGCCGCGCCCAGATAGACGGCTCCGTCGGAGCCGTCGACGGATATGACGGTGCCTTCCTCGACGGTGGTGTCGCCGACGGTGAATCGGTGCCGACCCGCTTCCACGGCGAGCCGTTCGGCCCCGCACACGCAGACCTTGCCCATACCGCGGGCGACCACGGCCGCGTGGCTCGTCTTGCCGCCGCGGCTGGTCAGCACCGCCTGCGCGGCGATCATGCCCGGCAGATCATCGGGGGTGGTCTCCTGGCGGACGAGGACGACCTGTTCGCCCGCGTCGGCCCGGCGGACGGCTTCGGGCGAGTCGAACACCACCGCTCCCACGGCCGCACCCGGTGAGGCCGGGAGGCCGTGGGTCAGCGCCTCGCCGACGGCCGAGGTGTCGAACCGCGGGAACATCAGGCGGGCGAGTCCGTGTCCACTGACACGGGCCAGGCCCTCGTCGGGAGTGATCAGACCCTCGTCGATGAGCTCGGCGGCGATGGTGAACGCAGCCTCTGCGGTCCGTTTGCCCACGCGGGTCTGCAGCATCCACAACCGCCCACGCTCGATGGTGAACTCGATGTCGCACAGATCGCGGTAGTGGGCCTCCAGCGTCCGCAGGTGGTCGCACAGGCGTGCGTACGAGGTCGGATCCAGCTGCTGCAAGGCGGTCAGCGGGACGGTGTTGCGGATACCGGCGACGACGTCCTCGCCCTGTGCGTTGGCCAGGTAGTCACCGTACGGACCGGGCCGTCCCGTGGCCGGGTCGCGGGTGAAGGCGACGCCGCTGCCGGAGTCGGGGCCGAGATTCCCGAAGACCATGGTCTGTACGGTCACCGCCGTGCCCAGGCTGTCGGAGATGTGCTCGCGGCGGCGGTACAGCCGGGCGCGCTCGCTGTTCCAGGACTCGAAGACCGCGTTCACCGCACGGTGCAGCTGTTCCCTCGGGGACTGCGGGAAGTGCTCGCCGGTCTCTCGGTGTATGAGGTCTTTGTACGCTTCGACGAGCCCGGCCAGTTCCGTGGCGTTCAGGTCCAGGTCGTTCGCCACGCCGCGTGAATGCTTGAGGTCGGACATGACGCCTTCGAACAGAGAGCCGTCGACGCCCATGACGGTGCCGCCGAACATCTGCATCAGGCGACGGTACGAGTCCCAGGCGAATCGTGGGTCGCCGGAGGCCTTCGCGAGACCGAGGACGCAGGCGTCGTTGAGCCCGATGTCGAGGATCGTCTCCATCATGCCGGGCATGGAGAACCGGGCACCGGAGCGGACGGACAGCAGCAGCGGGTCGTCCGGTCGGCCGAGCTGCCGCCCTGCTGTGCGCTCCAGTGCGCTCAGGTGCTCGGAGATCTCACGGCCGAGACCGGCCGGCTCGGCCCCGGTGGCGAGGAAGGCCCGGCAGGCCTCGGTGGTCACGGTGAACCCCGGCGGGACCGGCAGGCCCAGCCGGGCCATCTCGGCCAGGTTCGCGCCTTTGCCTCCGAGCAGGTCGGCCATGTCACGGCCGCCGTCTGCGAAGTCGTAAACGTAACGGACCATGACAGAGGTCTCCCTTCTCGGCCCACAGCTCCAGCGTCGGACCCTCCGGCTCCGGATGGGCAGGAGCCGGCGCGCGCTCCCGTCCATGGGGCCGGTCGGTCCACGCGCTCGCGTGTGGTTCCGCCCGAGTGTCGGCGAGGTCGCGGAGTGGGGCAGTGAGTCAGCCGCTCGGGAGAACGGTCCGGTACCGCGGCCTGCCGGAACACGAGGTGACGATGCGGAGCCCGGGGGTCCCGGCCTGATGCGCTATCGCCCTCCGGTGTCCACCACTACCGTGGCACATGACCGCGAGGATCACCGTCCGTGCGTCGAGCGCACCCGGAGGAGTGCAGGTGGGAAGTCCCGAGGAGGCCCGGCAGGCCCGTGTACGGCTGCCTCAGCTGAGGCTGGACGAACTGCTGGAGGAGCTGCAGGCACGGCTGGACGCGGCCCGTGGGACGCGGGACCGGGTGCACGGTCTCCTGGAGGCGGTGCTCGCGGTGGGGCGGGAGCTGGATCTGGAGCAGGCGCTGCGCAGTATCGTCCAGGCCGCGGCGGCGCTCGTCAGCACGAGGAGGCCGCCGAGCGCGTGACACGTGCAGTCGACGATCTGGACGAAACCATCAAGATCATCAGATCGGCGACCTTCGGGCTGCGGACGGGCGAGGGCACGGGGGAAGCCGGCCTTCGGGCTCGTGCCGTACGAGTGGTGGGAGAGGCGGCGCCCGTTCTCGGCTTCGCGCCGAGCATGCGGATGGAAGGTCTGCTCGACACCGATGTGCCCAAGGGGATTGCCGACCACGTGGTGGCGGTGCTCTCGGAGGCTTTGACCAACGTGGCACGGCACGCCCGCGCCGACCGCGTCGAGGTGGTGCCGGCCGTGGACGGGCGGGAGGTGCGGTTGCGGGTTGCCGACAACGGCGTGGGCATCCCGGCCGACGGACGCAGCGGCGGGCTGCGCAACATGGCGGAGCGGGCCGAGCAGTTGGGCGGCCGGCTGGAGCTGGATGAACGTGAGGGCGGGGGGCACCACCTTGGTCTGGTGTGTGCCGTCGACCGAGCCGTAGCGGCGTCCGAACCCGTCCCCCCGCCCGGTGCGCAGCCGCCTCGGCCCCATGGGCCGACGCCCGGTGGGCTCGACTGTCGGCAGGTCCGTCGGACTGCGCCGCCCTCTCCGCAGCGGTGGTCGCTGGTGAGCGTGTCGTTCCTGCCGGTGGCACGCTCCGGAAGCCGGCCGCAGCGCCGTCCCTCACGCGCTCGGAGGTGCAGCTATGGCGGTGACGCGACGCATCGCGCAGCGTGGAGACGTGGGGTGGCTGTCGAGCGGAGTGAGCCCCGGGAAAAGGTGGGACCGATGAGCACGAATGTCTCTGAACCCAGGGTGGTGGTCGGTGTCGACGGGTCGTCGTCCTCGTTCGCCGCTCTGCGATGGGCCGTGCGTTATGCCGGTCTCGTCGATGGCACCGTGGAGGCCGTCGCCGTCTGGGAGCTGCCGGGACTGTACGGCTGGTCGGCGCCCGCCGTGGACATCGACATCGACGAGGAAGAAGCCCGGGACCGCATGCTGCAGGAGCTGACCGAGGTGCTGGGCGCGGAGGCGGCCGGCTCGGTCCGGTCCCGCGTAGTGCACGGCAATGCCCCCGACGTCCTGCTGCGGGCTGCCGAGGGAGCCGAGGTCCTGGTGGTCGGCAGCCGTGGCAGAGGTGGCTTCGCCCGTGCCCTGCTCGGCTCCGTCAGCCACCACGTGTCGCAGCACGCGGTCTGTCCGGTCGTGATCGTTCCCTCGGGGCAGCGGTGAGCGCAGCAGCGTCGACACGGGGCCGTCACGGACGGTCGGATCGCCGCTGGACGTCACATCCAGTCCAGCGGGTGCTGCGCCGCTGAAGACCTCCGCGGGGGTGTCTACGGCGAACGTTCGCTTCCCTCGTCACCCGGCTGACCGCACACATGTGCCCGAATGGGTACTACCGGACCCAGGCATGGGCTGTTCGGCCTCAGCGACAGGGGAGCCGTTCGTGATGGACTTGACGTGTCGGTTTCCGCGACCACATCGAGGAGGTACCGCGATGGTCACACCGACACGCAGGCAGAGGTTCCTCTTCCCGGAGATCCCGGACTGGTTCGAGACGCTTCCGGCCCGGTTCGCGATGCCCACGATGGGTGACCTGTACACGGTTCGCATCGAGGCCTACACGGAGGACGGACGCTACGTCGTGCGGGCGGAGCTTCCGGGGATGTCGCCCGATGACATCGACGTATTCGTCAACGACGGGATACTCACGGTCCAGGCCGAGCGCACCGAGCGGGATGTGGCGAAGAGCCACAGCGAGATCCGGTACGGCGTGATGAGCCGCAGCGTGACGTTGCCGCCGGGTGCGGACGAGAACGACGTCACTGCCGACTACACCGATGGAATGCTCACCATCCGTGTGGGGATGCGCTCCGAGAGGACGGAGGCCAAGCACGTCGAGATTCAGCGTGGCAACTGACATTGTCGGGCGGGCCCGCCCTGGGCCCGCCGTCGGCTGACGCCGACGTGTGTTCTCGCGCCGACCGCATGCGCGTTCCCTGGTCTCGCCGGTGTGGCACCGCCAAGCCTGGGCTGGGAGCGTGCAGTTGTCCCCTGGGGCCGTTCGACTCCAGGCGCGGTCGAGGAGAGCGAAAGACTGAAGCAATAGGCAGGTCTAGTAGGTCCGGAGGTCGCCGTGAATGAACATGAGCACTTCTCCACGGAGGCCGAGGCCAGGCGGGAACGGCCCTCCCAGCCCTTGGGTCCCGGCGAGGCAACACGGCAGGACATGCTGCTCCGCTATCTGGGCGCCGTCGCCACGGCCGCGGCCAAACATGCGGGTTCCAAGGAGCAGGCCCGTGCCACAGAGCCGGGCGGGACCGCCCGTACCGCTTCACCGTCGTCGAGGCCGGAGCCTCCCGCGACACCGGAGACGGCGCTGGTGAGAGATGTGATGGACGTACCGGCGGCATCGCTCCGAGAAGACATGCCGTACCGCGACATAGCTCGCCTCCTGGCGCGCGAGGCGGTGGGCGCGGTACCGGTCGTCGACGACGAGGACAAAGTGGTGGGCGTCGTCTCGGAGTCCGATCTCCTGGCCAAGGTCGCCTTCGAAGTCGGCGGTCACCGCCCCGGTCGCATCGGCTGGCGGCGCGAGCGTCGGCTGCACGGCAAGGCTCGTGGCGAGACGGCGGCCGACCTGATGACGAGCCCGGCCGTCACCGTGATGGCGGGAGCAACCGTGGCCGAGGCTGCGTGGCTCGCGGCACTGGCACGCCTGAAGAGACTCCCGGTCACCGACCACGAAGGCCGCCTGGTCGGCGTCGTGCCGCGCAATGCCCTGCTCCAGTCGCTGATCAGAGAGGACACAGGGATACGCGCGGAAGTCGAGGCCAGGATCGATGCCTGTTGCCCACCCGGTGACCGGAAGAGGGTGGAAGTGTCCGTCCATGACGGCATCGTGGAGCTGACGGGACGGGTGTCGTCGGCGACCATGGCCCGACTGGTGTCCGAGGTCGAGGACATCGCCGATGTCGTGGAGGTCAAGAACCTGCTCATCGCGGCCTGACCTCGACGAGTCGACCGAGGTCAGGTGTTCCTGCAGCGTCGCCTCGGTGGGTGGGGAGAGCCCACAGCTTCGCCGCGCCACCTCATGCCGGGGAAGGCTATCGTGGAAACGAGTCTTTCCGGGGGCCGACGCAGGTGCTCGCGGAAGGTCAGGAGGAGCGGTGGGATGGCCAGCCCCACGGAGCCCCGGATACAGCTGCCGCAGCTGAAGCTCGACGAGCTGTTGGAAGAGTTGCAGGCCCGCCTCGATGTGGCTCGCGGCGCGCGCGACCGGGTGTACGGCCTGATGACGGCCGTGTTGTCCGTCGGTCGCGAGCTGGAGCTGGAGCAGGTGCTGCAATCCATAGTGGAGTCCGCTGCGGCACTCGTGACGGCCGAGTTCGCGGCGCTCGGCGTTCTCGGCCCGGACGGCAGAACACCTTGCGCCTACCACGTTGCGGGCGTACGGCACGAGGAGACGGCCGAGGCGGGCGGCTGCGGGGAGAAGTCCGCCGGCATCGGTGATCTGGACCGTCACCCGGAGTCGCCGTCTCCAGAGAAGACCTCTCACACGCCGGCCCCTTTCGGCTTGCCGCCCGATGACCGGTCCGTCCAAGGTCTCCTGACCGTGCCGATCAAGGTGCGAGACGAGAACTTCGGCGCCCTGTATCTGGCGGACAAGCGCGGCGGCGTGCTGTTCGACGAGGAGGACGAGGCTCTGCTTTACACGCTGGCGGTGGCGGCCGGCGTGGCCATTGACAACGCACGCCTGTACGAAGACTCCCGTCTGCGAGAGCGCTGGCTGCTGGCGAACGCCGAGATAACCCACAGTCTGATGTCCGGCAAGGACCGAGCCGACGTCCTGAGCCTGATCGCTGAGCACGCACGCGGGATCACCGGTTCGGCACTGGCGGCGGTGGCTACGCCCATGAGGGACACCGATTCCCTGGCCGTGGAGATTGCGATGGGAACGGACGCGAGGGCACACCGGGGACTGGTATTGCCCGTGCGGGAAAGCCTGATGGGTCTGGCCTTCACTGCCGCGGCCCCGGTCACCAGTGACGACGTTCAGCACGATGAACGGATTTCGCCCGAACCGCCGCGCTTCGGCGGACTTGGTCCCGCCGTGGCCGCCCCGATCGGCACCGCCGGCGCCGATGTGCGGGGCGTGGTGCTTCTGGCCCGGAACTCGGGTGAGACCGTGTTCTCGGGCAAGGAGAGCGAGATGCTGCAGAGTTTCGCCGCGCAGGCCGCCATCGCCATGGAATTGGCGGAGCGTCGGCAAGACGCCGAGCAGATCGCGGTGCTACAGGAGCGTGAGCGGATCGCACGGGATCTGCACCACATGGCCATCCAGCGGCTCTTTGCCACAGGGATGACGTTGCAAAGCGCGGGCCGTTTCATCGATCACCCTGAGGCCGCCGAGCGGGTTCTGCGAGCCGTGGACGACCTGGACGAGACGATCAAGATCATCAGGTCGGCGATCTTCGGCCTCCGGGAGCGGGCCGCCGGCGGGAGCGGGCTGCGGGCTCGGGTCGTGGGCGTCGTGGATGAGACGGCCCCAGCGCTGGGCTTCGCCCCCACTCTGCGGATGGAGGGTCTGATCGACGCCGATGTCTCGTGCGAGATCGCTGATCACGTTGTAGCCGTGCTCTCGGAGGCACTCACCAACGTCGCCCGCCACGCCCACGCCGATCGGGCCGACGTGGTGCTGAGCACCGATGACAACGAGGTGGTCCTGTCGATCTCGGACAATGGCGTCGGCATACCACCGGACGGACGGCGCAGCGGACTGCGCAATCTGACCGAGCGGGCGCAGGAGCTTGGCGGATCTCTCGACATCTCCGACTGCGACGGTGCCGGGGCCGAGCTGCGCTGGCACGTGCCCCTCAGCTCCTCGAGGAGCAGGCAACGCTCCATGCGCGGCAAGGATCAGCGTGAGGTGTAGGCCGTCCGTATCGGCAGTAGGGCCCTGGGTTGGGCCACTCGGCCCATGTCCGGTGAGGCTTGGCGGCGCAGTCTGTAAGTGCCTGCGCGTAGACGGTCACCGAGGACATTGCTCAGGGTCGCCGTCGGTGTGAAGGCGCCCGAAGAGGTCGCCGATCGGGCGACGTGATGAGAGAGGACGTGACGGGACATGGCTGAGCAGGAAGGCACGACTGTGACAACGGCGCCGCCTCGTGGCGATCTGGGTCGTCGGCTTGCCGCACGGCGCGCTGAATTGAACCTGACCCGAGGCGAGACAGCCGCCCGAGCGGGTGTGGACCCGGGCTACCTCGCCTACTTGGAGGGGCATCCCGGTGCCGCACCCAACCGGGGGACGCTGCTCAGCCTGGCGTCCGCACTTGAGACGACGGTGTCGGCACTCACAGGAGGTGACGTCGATCTGCCGCCTGGTCCTGGTCTGGCCGGGCACGATCCGAAGTTCACCGAGCTGAGCAGGACCGAGTGCGGCGATCTGCTGTCCACGCATGGTGTGGGACGGCTGGGCGTGTCGAGCTCGCAGGGTCCTGTGATCATCCCCGTCAACTACAGCATCGTCGACGGCACGATCGTCTTCAGGACTGCCCGCGGTTCGACGCCGTCGTTGGCCCTCGGCTCTTCGGTCTCCTTCGAAGTCGATCGCATTGACGATGCGTTCAGCCAGGGCTGGAGCGTGCTCGTGCGTGGCCACGCACGGTTGGTGACGGACCTCGGCGAGGAGCGCCTGCTCGCGGCCAGGGTGTACACCACTCCGTGGGCCGGCGGGCGGCGCAACTTGTGGGTGCGGATCGAGCCCTATGCCGTGACCGGACGCCGTATCACTGTCTGAGCGGTTCATACGTCGCTGTTCATACGTCAGGAGGGCCGAGGCCGAAGCCTTCCGCTCGTTCGCTGTGAGACGTGCCGCGGCACGGCACATGAGCCTGCGGTCGCGGTCAGACCCTTGAGGGCATTGGTCCAGGCCGCCTACATGTGCCCTCATCAGGGCCGTACCGAACGCAGTCGGTCGCGCTGGTCGCGAGCGGCTCACACCTTCTCCGGACCTTCATCGGACGAGGTGGCCACGATGGCGTGGGCGTCGGCCTCACGGTTGTGGCTGTTCGCGACGGACGTACCGAGCAGGGCAGTTCAGACCCCCAGGTCCATGCTGATCGCAGGAAGTTCATGGAGGGTGTTGTGGACGGTGCAGTGTGAGGCGACCGCCAGCAGGGCTGCACGGCGATCCTCGGGCAACGCGGGCGGAGGGACGATCACCAAGCGCATGGACTCCACGCGCGCAGGACGGTCGACGGCCATGGTGAACTCGGTACGGATCCGCAGCTCCGCGTGGGGCAGGCCGTGCCGCTGGAGGTATCGGCCCGCGTAGAAGGCGACGCACGTGGCCAGGGATGCCGCGAACAGTTCGACGGGGGTCGGTGCCGTGTCCGTACCGCCGGCTTCCCTGGGCTGGTCGACCATGAGTCGGTGGCCTCGGACGTCCACTGCGTAGGCGTCGCCGTGTATCGGGGTGACTTCCAGTCGGTGTACGTCTGCTTCCTCTGGGTCTCGCACGATCGGTGTTCCCGGTGCTGTGCTCCTCATGGCCGGCCTCCCTGCATCCTGTGGTCCACTTCCAGTGGAACGCCCACGGGACGTCGGACGCAGGGGCCGACCGGGTAGGGACGGGACCGTACGGCCCTCATGGTCGCAGCCGCGTTCCACACGCCCAAAGGACGGAGCCATACCGAATCTTGATCACGAGTCTTGATCGAACGCCTCGGAATCCCGGCGGATGCGGCCGGAAGGCGCAGATGACAGTCCGCCTGCTCGTGGGTCCGGCCGCCGCCCGTCTCGGGACTGCGACCGCGCAGTTCGGAGGGTCCCGATGTCAGTGAGTTCCGGCCAGGCACGGCGGCACGGGCATGCCTTCAGTCCGGCTCCATGCGGGGATGCCGGAAGACGCGGGCCTGGCGGTCGGCATGTGGGCGGACAGCGGCCAGCGCCTGGTCCACCGCCGCCTGCACGGAGCCGCTCGTGTCGACAGTGGTGGCCGCGGGCCAGGGCGGTTCCGTCGCGGCCAGCGCGGCGGCAATGCCGGGGTCTGCGTCCGACGCCCCCCGGTCGCCCATGACAAGGCGGGTCGCCGCGACCTCTTCAGGAACCTGGCAGTGGAGCGCGACGAGATCGGAGCAGGTGTGCTCCGCCACCCGCAGCGCCGCCTCGCGCTGACCCGCGTCGTGCCAGGTGGCGTCCAGGACGACGGACTCGCCCCGGGACAGCAGTGCCGACGCATGGTCGAGCAGGGCCGCGTAGGTCCTGGTGGTCCATTCGGGGGAGTACAGCCCTTCACCGTAGGGCGCGGCAGCCGACTGCTCGGCCGGAAGACCCGCCAGCTCCTTCCGCAAGCGGTCGCTGCTGAGCAGCGTGACCCCGAGGCGGTCGGCAAGCGCGCCCGACAGCGTCGACTTCCCGCTGCCGGGCAGACCCCCGACGAGAGTCAGGCCGACGGCGGCTGCGCGCAAGTGGCGCAGCGTGGTCGTGATCAGGCGGCCTGCCGCCGCATCCGCTCCGTGGGCACCCTGGCGGGCTTGGAGCAGCGAGACCTTGGCCCGGACGAACGCCCGGTAGGCGACGTAGTGATGGCGCAACGAGGGGGGCGCTGGATCGCCGGAGTACTCGCTGTACGCGGCGAGGAAGAGGGCGGCGGCATCGGGAGCACCGAGCTGTTCCAGGTCCATGGCGAGGAATGCGGCGTCGTCGAGGCCGTCGACGTACCGGAGCCGGTCGTCGAACTCCATGCAGTCCAGCACGCGTGGGCCGTCGTCGAGGCAGAAGACGTCCTCGGCGAGCAGGTCACCGTGACCGTCGACCACCCTTCCCTGATCGATCCGTGTGTCGAACAAGGGTTCGCGGCCGGCGAGATACCGGCGCACCAGGCTTTCGATCCCGTCCAGTTCAGAGGGTGCTGCACCCTCGTCGAACAGCGCACGGACTTGGGCGAAGCTTGCCTCCCAGCGCGACGACAGCGCATCGCGCGTGCCCTGCTCGGCGACTTGCGGGCCGCTGGGCGCACTCGCGTGACGGGCCGCAAGGAGGCGGGCAACGGCCCGGAGGGCGTCGTCCACGGCCGCACCTCGCTGTACCAGCCGGGCGAGGCGGCGCTCCGCCGGTAGGCGGCGCATCACCACGACGGGCTCGGGTTCCTGCGAGTCCGGCCCTCGGAACTCACCTACGCCGAGATAGACATCGGGAGCGAAGCGCCGGTTGAGGGCGACTTCCCGCTCGCACGTGATGCGACGCGCGGCCGGTGTCCTGTGGTCGAGAAACGTCAGATCGACCGGCTTTTTCAGCTTGTAGACCCTGTCTTCGATGAAGAGCAGCACAGCAGTGTGCGTCTCGATCACTTCCGCACGCCGGCCGGGTGTCATGAGGCACCCCGGCTACGGAACAGCCGGTGCGAGCGCCGACAGCGTGGACCAGAGGGCGAAGGATCGGTGTCATGCCGACGAACCTGGAGCCCCGTCCGAGCCTGCTGAACCATCTGCCTCGCCCAGTGGTTCCGATCCGTTTCCGACTGGACGTGGGTCCGCGTCGGAGGCAAAGGGGACCAAGCGTGCAGGACACGCAGAGGAGGATCGCCGCTCGGCTTCGTGGACGGCCCCGCGCGCGGCGGTGAACTGTCGGCCGAGCCGTCGACACCCACGGTGACGGCTTGCTCCATGGCTGCCTCCGTCTCGTCGGGATCTGGAAGAACGGGGAGCTCGGGCGCCGATCTGCGGGCTCGGCGCTTCACAACGAGGACTACCTCACATCTCCGCGCGGCGCATGTGAGGGCGCTCCGCGTCCCGTGGAGATCCTTTCGCGGTCTCGGTGACCGAACAGCCCGGACGGCCCGTCGCCGGGGACGTTCGGCCCCGTGACGGGCCCTCGTCGCTGCCGGAGGGTGGTGGGTGAGTCGGATGTGGCCGGGGGACGCACCAGCAGCGGCTGGAGGCAGACCATGAGCGCACAGGATTCCCCGCAGGCCTGCGGCCCCGAGCAGCCGCGCCATGAGCGACAGGTCAAGGGCAAGAGCCCGATGAAACGCTCGTCGGACCGCGTCGAAGCCTGGTCCTCAGGCCTGATTGTGGCGGTACTCGCGATCGGCCTGCCCACGACCTCGCTGGGTGTCGGCCAGGCGAGCTACCGGTCCGCCATGCGCGTGGTCGAGACACAGTCCGCCGAGCGCCACCAGGTCACCGCCCGAGTGACGTCGACATCCGAAACCTCTGCCGGAAGCGCAACGGACCGGAACCAGAACGCGTGGGTCGGCTGGACTGATCAGAGTGCGCAACAGCGGACCGGGGTCGCCTCCGTACCGTGGGACAAGACGGCGGGCGAAACCGTGAGGATCTGGGTGGACCGAGAGGGGACCGTCCAGGATCCGCCACTGTCCGCGAACAACGCCAGGGCCACCGGTTGGCTGATGGGTGGTGTGACAGCGGTCGGCATGATTGCCCTCGCCGTCGCAGCGCGGAAATGCACGCGCCGCGCGCTGGACCGGAGACGGTACGCACAATGGGACGCGGAATGGGATGTGGTGGAGCCTTTGTGGTCCGCCCGATTCCACAGCTGACAGCGTCACGCCCCGACCGCGGTGAGGCGGCGCCCCTTGTCCGGAGCGACGACAGCCGACCTGACCAGGCCGACATCGCGGACGTGCCGATTGACGAGCGGAGCCGTTCCGGAGCTCGGCGGTCCGTCGTGAGGGAAGGAGCACTGTGATGGCGCACACCAGGGAATGGAAGGTTCGGCTCTATCTCTTCGAGGAAGAAGGAACGACCACGGCCCGGGTGGTGTTGGACACCGGCGCGAACGAATTGACCGGCCACGGCGTGGCGCACCGCAACCCCAGCGACACGGACGTACCGGAGATCGGCGACGAGCTGGCGGCAGGCCGCGCCCTCCACGACCTCGGCCGGCAGCTGGTGGGCGTGGCCGACCTCGACATCGAAGGAATGAACCCGCCCTCGGAGGGACGCAGCGCCGGCCCGAGGACAGGCTGGCCCACGCCGGACCAGATGCCAGGAGGGTGATGACCGCAGCCCGGTGAGTGTCCGGCTCGAAGCCCCGTCCGAAGTGCCGCGACGGGTCGGTCGCCGGTACGGCGCGACCAGGCGTTCAGACGGTGTGCCCTTCCGGCCCGCCGGCGCCGGCCGATTCGCCGGTGAGCTGAGGCTCGACGTCCACGACACCTTCGATGGCGCGCACGAGCCGCACGGCGACCGAGACGAGGGACGTGTCCCGTACGTGTCCTCGGAGGGTGACGACGCCCTCGTGCACGGTCACGTGGATGGCGTGGCTGAACGCCGGGAATAGGTAGGAGACCACCGTACGGCGTACCTCCTCCTCGATGTCGTCGTCCGACCGCAAGAAGACCTTCAGCAGATCGGCGCGGCTCACGATGCCCTGGAGCATGCCCACGTCGTCGACGACGGGCAGCCGCTTGACATGCCGGACGGCCATGATCCGGGCGGCTTGCGCCAAAGTCGCGTCAGGGTGGACGGTGATGGCGGGAGTGCTCATGAGTTCCCCCGCCGTTGTGCCCCCGGCCTTGGCGACGTCGGACAGCCGCAGTCGCTGCTCGGACAGGGTCTGCTGCTCTTCGTGGAACTCCTCCTTGAACAGCAGGTCGGCTTCCGATACGACACCGATGACGCGCCCCTCGCCCTCCAGCACCGGCATGGCGCTGACCTTCCACTGCTCCATGGTCTGCACGATCTCCTTGAAGCGCGCGTCACGTCCGACAGCCACGACGGTCTGGGACATCACGTCGCTCACAATGTGCGGAGTCTCAGGCATCTCCGACCACCTCGTCTCGCGCTCTCGTCAGGGGACGTCGCCGGCGCCGTGCGGCGCGTAGAGGTCAAGTATCCGGATCCGGGCGGAGCGGAGCCGACGCGCGAGCACACCGGACACGTACGTGCACAACTCGTGGTCCAGCTGCGGGTTCTCTTCGCACATCCCCCGTACGGTCGCCGCGTCGAACTCGTGAGCGCGTACCGGGCTGGTTGCCTCGGCCCCCAGATGCCAATGATGGGGAGGCACCAGCCAGGACCAGCCCAGGAGCCGTCCCGGGCCGAGGGTCTCGATGACCACCCCCGGCCGGCCCGGCACTCGAAGATCGAGAGCGACCGTGCCTGTGTGGATGATCCAGAAGCGGTCGGCGATCGCCCCCTCCTCGAAGATGCGCTCACCGGTGTCGAACGACACCTCACGCGCGAGCGACATCAACTGATCGCGATGCTCCTTCGTCATGGCGCCGAAGACGCCTGTCCTCGCAACCACGGCGGCCTTCCCTTCGTCGACAGGGGGCTTCTTGCTGGTTCTTCATAGGGTCGTACTACTCCACGATCGTCGTAGACGGGTCTCGTGCAACTCCGGCTCGGAGACGACTGTGTCCTCGCGGCCGTGAGGTGGTCGAGACCGCCGCCGGTCGTGGCCGTCCATCCTCGATTTCGGTGGTCCGAAGGGCGCACGGACCGGGGTGCGGATTCCGCGGTGGATGCGGTGGTCGTGGTGCCGTGGACCGACGTCGACGAGGGCCCGCCGCGCGTGGAGATGCCGATGGAGACGTCTGCCGACCGTCACCCGGTGGTGACAGCTTCGATGAGCTGCTGAGGTGTGGCGGTCGACATCTGTCCGGCAGGCTGCCAGGACACCTGCCACGAAGAGGCGGGAAGGGCCCTACCCGCTTCTCGCGGATCCTGATTGCGCCGGTGCGCGGACGCCAGCCGTTCCCCCGCGCCTTTCCGAGGTCCTTCCCGTCACCTGCAGCACACCACAGGGACGCAGAGGGCCGCTAGGGCCGATCGGCCCTGAGCGCGCCCGGTATGCACAGGGGCCGTGAGGAACCCACACTGGCTTCAAGGACAAGCTGTTCGGGGCGGGTCCACCTCCCGGGGCCTCCCCACGAGCATCCCGAGGCTCGAAGGAGACGGCCATGACCATTGCGCGGGAAATCATGCACGCTGGAACCACGTGCGTGCAGGAGAATGAGACCCTGGAAGATGCGGCGCGCCGGATGCGGGAGCTGGACGTCGGAGCCCTCCCCATCTGTGGTCCGGACGACCGGTTGCACGGGATCATCACTGACCGGGACATCGTGGTGAAGTGCCTCGCAAAGGGTAAAGACCCCAAGACCATGACGGCGGGCCACCTCGCCCAGGGCAAGCCGATCACCATCGATGCGGGGGCCGACGCGGACCAGGTCCTCCGTGCCATGGAAGAACACAGGATCCGGCGACTGCCCGTCGTCGACGATCACCGCCTGGTCGGCATGATCAGCGAGGCGGACCTCGCACGCCGTCTGCCGGAGAAGCAGGTGGGCCACTTCGTCGAGGTGGTCTGCGCGACCACCTGACCCCAGCGGCTGTCGCCGGCAGCAGGCTTCATTCGACGTCCGTATCGATGTCCACGTCCAGGAAGTGGGCCGAGCACGAGATGCACGGGTCGTGGTTCCGGACGGCCCGTTCGCACAGGCGGGCAAGGTCTGCGTCGGACGACACGCCACGGTCCAGGGCGTTCTGGACGAGGACGCGCAGATCTTCCTCGATCGCACCCTGGTTCTGCGCGGTCGGGGGGACGAGGAGTGCGTCGGTGATCAGCCCGTCGTCGCCGAGGCAGTAGCGGTGATAGAGAAGGCCGCGTGGTGCCTCGGTTGCGCCGTGTCCCACGCCTGCCCGGGGTGGCACTTCGACGTACGGCCGGGCTGGAGGCTCGTACGCGCCGATGATCCGCAGGGCTTCCTCCACGGCGTACACGACCTCCACAGCGCGGACGAGGATGCTGCGGTAGGGGTTCGTGCAGACGTCGTGCCGTACCGCTGTGCCCGTGTCGGAGGCGGCCAGAGGGGGGTCGCCCAGTCCGGCTTCTCTCGCGGCCTGGCGGGCGGACGGGGAGAGCAGATGGCCGCTGATGGCGTAACGGGCGAGGGGGCCGGTCAGGTGGCGGCTGCCGTCCAGCCGGGCGTGCAGGGCGCTGGAGTGAGGGACCTGCTGCTCTGTGACGTGTTCGGAGAAGTGGCGCAGGGGAAAACTGCGGGGCGGCAGAGTGCGGTCGGCCGGGAGGACGGTGGGTACGCCCGACTCGATCGCGTAGATGTCCGGCTCGGCCAGGGCAAGGAGGTCGGCGTCGCACTCGTCATGGGGGAAATCGAAGGAGGCGACCCAGCGCACGGTCTCCCAGGCGTCGTCGAGCGCCACCCGCAGGCGCTCCGCGAGGGAGCGAAGCTCTGAGCGGGCAGGAGTGCGATGGAATCCGCCGAGACGCACGTTGACCGGATGGATCGCACGTCCGCCGAGTGCCTCCAAGACGGCGTTGCCCGTCTGCTTCAGACGAAGCCCGCGCTCGACGTGCTGGGGATGGGTGCGCGCCATGGCGATGAGATCCGGGTGGCCGAGGAAGTCCGGGGCGTGAAGCAGATACATGTGCAGGGTCTGACTCTCGATCCACTCCCCGCAGTACAGCAGCCGCCGCAGGGCCGCGAGCTGCCCGTCCACGACGGCTCCGCACGCATCCTCAACGGCACGGCAGGCGCTCAGCTGGTACGCGACCGGGCAGATCCCGCAGACGCGCGAAGTGATGTCAGGGGGTTCGGTGTGTGCACGGCCCCGGAGGAAGGCCTCGAAGAAGCGCGGGGGCTCGTAGATCTTCAGGCCCGCCTCGACGACGGTGCCGTCGATGATCCGCAGTCGCAGCGAGGCCTCACCCTCGATGCGGGTGATTGCGGGGATGCGCAGAACCCGTGATCGGGCGGCAGGCTCGGTCATGGCCGGTCGTCCTCCAGCGCGGTGAAGCCCGTGACGTTGAAGGTGTGCAGGAACCTCGCCACGTCGTCCTCGTTCATCCCGTTGCATTGCAGGACGGGGATGAGGGCGGGCAGATTCGTCGTTCCGGCGGGCCCGAAGCAGCCGTAGCAGCCGCGCCCGTAGGTGGGGCAGATGGCTCCGCACCCGGCATGGGTGACGGGGCCCAGGCATGGTGTGCCGTGGGCGACGAGAACGCAGACGTTACCGCGCTGTTTGCAGGAGAAGCAGACGCTGTGGTTGGGGATTCCGGGCTTGCGTTCGGCGAGGAAGGCGGTGATGACCTCCAGGAGTTGGGCGCGGTTGATGGGGCAGCCACGCAGCTCGAAGTCGACGGGCACATGGGCGGAGATCGGTGTGGAGGTGGCGAGGGTCTCGATGTAGTCGGGGCGGGCGTAGACCGTCGCCAGATACTCCGCCACGTCGGCGTAGTTCCGCAGTGCCTGGACCCCGCCGGCCGTGGCACAGGCACCGATGGTGACGAGGTAGCGGGACTCGGCACGGATACGCAGGATCCGTTCCCTGTGTTCGGGGGTGGAGACGGACCCCTCGACGAGCGACAGGTCGTATGGCCCGGAGGACACATCGCTGGACGCTTCCAGAAAGTGAGCGATCTCCAGATCGTGGGCGATGCCGAGCAGCTCGTCCTCACAATCGAGGAGAGTGAGCTGACAGCCGTCGCACGACGCGAACTTGAACACGCCCAGCCGGGGGCGGGCGCGCTCCGCGGGCGAGGTGCGATCGGTCATCTCACAGCTCCCGTACGGCGAGAAGGGGCTCGGCCACGTCGTAACCGACGACGGGGCCGTCGCGGCAGAGCAGCAGCGGACCGAGCTGGCAGTGCCCGCAATGGCCGGTGGCACAGCGCATGTTGCGTTCCAGAGACACTCGGACACGGTCCGCGCGAACACCCCGGTGGATCAGCTGCCGGGCTGTCGCGCGGATCATGACTTCCGGACCGCAGAGGAACGCCGTGGTGTTCGCCGGCGAGAAGTCCGCTTCGTCCAGCAGCGATGTGACGACACCGACCCGGCCGGTCCAGCCGCGGGTGGGCCGGTCGACCGTGACCGCCCCGAACGGGTGTTTCCATCCTGGGAACTCGTCCTGGTACAGCAGATCATCGGGTGTCCGGGCCCCTGCGAGGACGTTCAGCCGTTCGTACACATGCGGTTCGGCCAGGACGGCGTCGATCAGGGGACGCAGCGGGGCGAGTCCGATGCCGCCCGCCATGACCAGCACATCATGTCCTCGGGCGGCCGATGCGTTCCAGCTGGTTCCGAACGGGCCGCGCACACCGACGGCCGCGCCTTCCAGGAGACCGCACAGTGCGCGCGACACCGCACCCACCGCGCGGACCGTATGGCTGAGTCGCTGGTTCTCGAGCGTGCGGGACACCGAGACGGGGATCTCGCCGACGCCGAATGCGTAGACCATGGCGAACTGGCCGGGCATGAAAGGCGGCAGGCTCTCCCCGACGGGTTCCAGGTCGAGCGTGACGACATCGGCCGTCTCGTGGCGACGGTCCACGAGGCGGTAGGGGAGAGGGACGATCGTCATGGCCGCGCTCCACTTGCCTGCGGTCCGTACAGGTCGAGCAACCGAGTGCGCGTGGCACGCAGCCGGTCGCCGATCGTCTCGGCGACGAGGGTGACCAGCACCAGGCCGAACGCGGGGTCTGTGACGCACAGCTCCCGCACTTCGGCGGCGTCGAACTCCCAGGCCGACACCGGGTTCCTGGTCTCGGCCCCAAGGTGCCACTGGCGCGGCGGGCACAGCCATGACCAGCCGAGAAGGCTGCCCACCCCGATCGTCTCCACGACCGCGCGGCCGCGGCCGGGAATCTGCACGTCGAGTGCGACGTCACCCGACCGGATGATCCAGAAGCGGTCGGCCGTTCCGCCTTCCTCGAAGAGTCGGGTGGTCCCGGAGTACTCGACCTCGTGGGCGAGGGCCATGAGTCGCTTGCGGTGCTCCGCGGGCAGCGCCGTGAGGATGCCGGCCGCTGGTTGCGTGTTCGCCTGCGATGTCATGGCGCTGTGCCCCTCTCCACAGCCTCCTGGTGCAAGGCGTGCGCTTCTGCCGTGAGGTCGATGCCGGTGGGACACCAGACGATGCAACGACCGCAGCCGACGCAGCCGGAGCTGTCGAACTGGTCGTGCCAGGTGCCGAGCTTGTGGGTGAGCCACTGACGGTAGCGGCTGAGCGGAGACGCGCGGACGGGGCCGTCACGAAGGAGGGAGAATTCCAGGTCGTAGCACGAGTCCCAGCGGCGCCAGCGCTCGGCGTGATCGCCGGTCAGATCGGTGATGTCCTCTGTAGTGGTGCAGAAGCAGGTGGGGCAGACCATGGTGCAGTTGCCGCAGCTCAGGCACCGGGAGGTGACATCGTCCCAGCGCTCTGCCGCCAGGCTGTCGCGCATGAGGGTGCGCAGGTCGACCGGCGGCATCGATCGGCCCATCCGCTCGGCGGCCTGACTCACCGCGCCGGTCGCCGCAGCACGGGTGGCGACGTCGGCCGGCCGGCGGGGGAGCTCCGCGAGTACTGCTGCGCCCTCCGCGCTCCCGCTCCGGCACAGGAAGCGGTGCCCGCCGTCATCCAGCACCTCTGTGAGGGCAAGGTCGTACCCCGCGTCTACGGCCGGGCCCGTGCCCATGGAGACGCAGAAGCAGGTGGCTCCCGGCTCTGTGCACTCGGCCGCGATCAGGAACGCTCCGGAGCGACGGGAGCGATAGGCGGGATCCTGGTATCGGCCGCCACTCATCACACGGTCGAGGATCTGGATGGCTCGCAGATCGCAGGGTCTCACTCCGAGGAAGGCGTACGAGACGCGCGGCTGTTCTTCCTGGCGCACGGTGAGCTCACCGCTGCTGCCCCGCTCAGCAGTCCACTGTCGTACGCGTTCGGGGTGCAGGAACGACTTCCAGGACTGTGGTCCGGCGCTGTGGGCGAACACGGCGACATCGTCCCGCTGACGGAGCCGGTATTGTCCTGCCTCCAACTCGACACCCCAGCCGTGCGGGAGCTCGTCGGCACTGTCCAACTCGGCCAGGACGATGGCGCGGTCGCGTACGGTGGGGCCGATCACGGTCCTGCCGCGCTGCTTGAGCACCCGTACCAGCGCGTCAAGACCGTCCCGGTCGAGGACTGCTCGGATGTCCTCGGAGTCTGCCATTCTCCATCCCCTCTGCGCGGGCATTCCGACGGCCGGACAGGCGGTGGCTCAGCCGACGGTCCGCAAGTGACTGACAGAGTGTCAGGTGTCCGCGTCACATGTATCGAAGCCGTCCGGCGTGTCCCGCGGAGTGCCGGAGCCCGGCGGTGCCGAGGAGGGGCGCCGCAGAGCCGCTTCCGTGTGCCGCCTGACGTCCGCCTCGATGCGTTCGGCCAGAGGTTCTACCGCCCCGGCTACCGAAGGCGTCAGCCCCGCCCCCAGGGACTGGCTGGCCCCTTCGACCGCGTACACGACGAGACAGCCGGGACACCGTCCCAGGCTGTGGGCGAGGTGCAACGTCTCGACGAGACCGATCGCGTGCGTGCTGTGCCGCCCAGGGCCAAGGGCCGCGACGGAGCCCGGGCGCGGACGCCAACGGTGGATCCGCCCAGGACAGGGGCTGGAGGGGAAGCAGGCGTCGACGATTACCGTGAGGCCAGTGCCTTCCCACAGTCCGATCAGTCGGCCCGGGTCCCCGTCGCACTCGTGGAGAACGGTGCCAGGTGGCAGCGGCTGAGTCACGGCCCGCTCCTTCAGCAGCGCGACCACGGCCGGTCCCACGCCGTCGTCCCGCCGGAACGTGTTGCCGATCCCGACGACCGCCGAACCGGTGAACGCCATCACGTGTCTGCCCTTCCGCCCGGTCTCCAGGCGCGATGGCCACGTCCCTGGGCTCTCTGGTACGTGGAGCGAGTGTCAGTTCTTGAGCACCGGGGCCGGCGACGACACGCGACTCGTCCCTACCAGGAGAGTCCAACTGCAGCATCGCGGCCGAAACTCGGGGCCATCAGCAATCACCCCCCTGTGGTGCGTGACGCGGCAGCCCTGCACCCCGTTGACGAGACCGCTCGCGAGCGACGGCAGACTCTCCTGAATGCCGTCGCTATGGGCCGGAGCTAGGCTGGTGCTGAGGAGAAAGAGCTTCCCGAGGGACGTGATCGCGGTGTTGGGCGGTCAGGCGATCGGCTGGATGTCAGTGTGGCCGGCACTGGTCGTGGCGGGTTTGCTGATCATCGGCTGCTCGACGGTGAACCCGGCGCGTGGTGGGCGGGAGTCTTCTCGCATGGGGGCGGGGGCTCGGCCAATCCGTGATGAGGGCTACGAACGCGGGGAGATCGACGAGAAGGAGCACAGGCGGCGCAGGAGTGTGTCGCTGTGAGCGGGGAGCCGATCAGCCGTCGCCGGGCGCTTGGCCTGCTCGGGTTGGGTACGGCCGGCGCGGCGGGCTGGGCCGCGGGCCGGGACACCCCGCGCAGTGATCGGCTCAAGCCGGCCGCGCAGGGCGAGCGGTTTGCCGAGCCGCAGGTGCTGGCCAGCCGTGACGGGCTGCTGGACGTGCGGCTTGTTGCCGCCTCAGGCGTTCGGCTGGCGGGGCGGGAGACCGCGGGGTGGGGGTTCAACGGCACCTCACCTGGTCCGACGTTGCGGGTGCGACCCGGGGATCTGCTGCGGGTGCGACTGGTCAACCACATCGACCAGCCGACCAACCTGCACACGCACGGCCTGCACGTGTCCCCGTCGGGGAACAGCGACAACCCGTTCCTCACCATCGAGCCCGGTGCCGGCTTCGACTACGCCATGAGGATCCCGTCCGGGCATCCGGCGGGCACGTTCTGGTACCACCCGCACCACCACGGCACCGTAGCCGACCAAATCTTCGCCGGCCTGGTGGGAGCGTTGCTGGTCCAGGGTGCCGGGGGTGAGGATGACCTGCCCGTCCACAGCGATCGGCTCCTGCTGGTCACCGACACCACCCTGGACGGAGCCGGCCGGGTCGCCTCGCCGACCATGATGGCCAAGATGAGGGGGCGCGAGGGCGAGTTGGTGTTGGTCAACGGCCAGCACCAACCTGTCATCACCGCCGCACCCGGCTCGGTCCAGCGGTGGCGGGTCATCAACGCCTGCGTCTCCAGGGTGCTGGTGCTACGGCTCGACGGGCACCGGCTCACCCACGTCGCCCTGGACGGCGCGTTCCTGCCCGCACCGGTCGACCGGGACCAGGTGGTGCTGGCCCCCGGCAACCGTGCGGACCTGCTCGTGCGCCCCACCGGCAGGGGCCGGTACGCATTGATCAGCGACCCCTACGACCGCGGCGGTCTCGGCATGATGGGCGGTGGCCCTTCCCCTGGTGGTCCGGTCACCCTGGCCACCCTGGCCGCTGCCGGCCCGGCAGCGACGTCGCCATCGGTGCCCGTCAGGTTGTCCGCGCCGGCTGTCCCGCACGGCCCGGCGGCCAGGCAGCGCCGGCTCACTTTCGCGATGGGCATGGGTCGGATGGGCATGGGCGGGATGGGCTTCACCATCGACGGGCGTACCTTCGACCCGGACCGTGACGACCAGAGCGTCGTCCTCGACACCGTCGAGGAGTGGACCGTGGTCAACACCAGCCCCATGGCTCACCCGTTCCACCTGCACGTCTGGCCCTTCCACGTGCTGGCGGGGAGCGCCGGTATGCCGCCCGCCGGCGTGCTTCAGAACGTCGTGCTCGTCCCCGCACGGGGGTGGGTGCGCCTGCGGATCCGGTTCAGCGACTTCGCCGGGCGCAGCGTTTTTCACTGCCACATCCTCGACCATGAGGATCTGGGCATGATGGCCACCGTGAACGTACGCGGCTAGCTAGCGGTCGGGCGAGCGTGGCGGTCCGGGATGTTGCAGGACAGCTCGTAGCAGGCAGGCCGCAGCGCATGCGTCGGCGGGGCCGGTTCGGTCAGGCTGACGGCGCGGCTTGCGGATCGTAACGGTGCTGTCGCGAAGCGTCGCGAAGAGCACGTCGGCTCGTCATCTCGCGAGACAGTGAAGGGCTTGGAGCGATACCTTCCCCGGCTGATCTTCTTGTTGTGGTGGGCCCTGGAACCTCACCGGCTGATTCACCACCTCAGCCGGCCCGATGCCCGTGCGGCGTCTGCGTCGCCGCGCGCAGACGCCAGGCCGGTTGGACGTCCTGCGGTCGCGCTCCCGGTTCGCGTACAGTGCGTGGCGCGTCACCGGCGGCCCGAACCTGTCCGCACTGCCCCTGCTGACACTCCGCTGCCCTGAGGGATGGCGAGCGGTGGTACGGCAGCGGTGCAGCGGCTGCAGGACGTCTCCCTCGACGGTCAGCGTCGCAGTCCGCGCTGACCAGCTGAGCCGCTTTCCGCCGGCAGGCCGCAGCGCGCTCTGGCTGTCGGCCAGGGGGTCGACGTTCCAGCGACACCTGTAAATGGCGCTCCTGGGACTGCCGGAGTCCGGCGATTCAGCGGTCCCAGGAGACGCCCCCAAGAGGCGGGTCGCATCGGCCGCTCATGGTGATGCGTGCAGGTTCAGGAGCGCACATCGACGTAGTCGCCGGTGGCCTTGGCCGGCCCGGTGGTGTTGGTGCCGGTGAAGTTCCACCGCCAGTATCCGTCCTTGACGGCTTTGACCGTGGTGCGCAGGGTGCCGGTGCTGCTGGTCTTCACCGTGGCCACCGTGGTGTAGGTGTTGCTGTCCTTCGGGCGGAACTGAAGTTTCACGGACTGACCCGTGTATCCCGCATACCGGTAGGTGTCCCAATTGGCCCGCACGAGCTTGCCGGTCACGGTGATACGAGCGCCCTTGGCCACCGGTTCCGGTGCGGCGTTGACCGTGAGCTGCGCGGCACGCTTGAGCCCGAACGACGCCACGCCGCGGGCGAAAACCGAAACGCCGTCGTTGGTGTCGACCAAGGCGTCGACCGACCAGGTTCCCGCGTTGGCGTTGGCCAGGTCCACTGGGTCGTCGCTGCCCGGAGCAGGGTGGGCGTTGACGGTGAACCCCATCGTGCATGCGGTCGCGGACTCGCAGAACGCATCAGTGGTGTAGAAACCGCCGTGCGGCCCCTTCAGATCCACATCGGCGAAGGACAGGCCGGAGTCATCCGATCCAATGACCGTGACCGGGAACTGCACGTTGTGCGTGATACCCACGATGACGTCATGTCCGGAGTTGACGGTGGCGCCGCTGACCACAGGGTCGCTGGGCCCGGTACCGGACACGGCGTCGGCCGAGGCGCCGACCCCCGCCAGCAGGACGGCGACGGCCCCCACCACGACACCGCGGCTTGTGACGCGACCTACGGGCTTGCGCCGTCTGGCACGTGCGGCGGCGAAGTCCGGGGCGATGTCGCGCCCGCCGCGTTGTCCGTCGCCAGGTGGTACGGCGAAGCGGCTCATGGATCCTCCCAGGGATGACAGGCCTTGCTGCCGACCAGGCTGCGGACGACCGCAGTTGGTGGCGAGCGCAGGAGACCGATGTGTGTCGCTCCCTACGACTGCCGAACCCGCCCGATCGTTGCCCCCGAGCGGGCGGGAAAACAACCGGCCGCCCGCTCGGGGGAGTCGGACGATGGACGAGCACGAGACGGGTCCGGCACCCCTTCACGAGCGACCGGGCATCGGCTGTGCCGAAGTCACGAGGCAGAAAGAGCCGGTGCTGTCCTCGTGCCACTCAGCTACGAGATCTCCCAAGCCCCTGCGACCGTTCACGGTCGCCGGCAGGCAGCCTGCTTGTGCAGCCACCTACGTGCTGCTGCCTCTAGGACATCGTCCCGGTTCCAGGAGGCCGCGGGTGTGCGTGACTTCGCCGAGGGTGGGGTGACGACAATTGAAGCGCCCGCAAGACCAACCCTGCCAGACGATCTACACCTCAGACTGCCGCCCACCACCAGCACGAGCACCCCGAAAGACCCTCACGCCACCACCCCGATCAGCTACTTCGAGGCGGCACAGCTTCATTGAAGCTCGCAGCCACGGAGCGTCACGGAGTCCACATACGTTTCCGCAGCTCGATCGCTGGTCACCGGAACATCATATTCGGCGCGGTACGGCTCCGTCCTGCCAGCGGTAGAGGTCGCGCAGCAGGGAAATCTCGGCGCCGTGATGGATCAGCTCCCTGTTGACGTGCAGGACCCTGTTCTCCATGGGAAACCGCTCGGGACCCACCGTGGGCGGCTTCTCCAGGTCAGCGTCCGAAAGCTCGCGGACCCCCGCGTTCCATCTCCCGTACATCTCATCGAGCTGCTTCAGCGCCTCGTCGGCGGTCCCCGCGTAGGCGAATGTCTCGGAGTCGACGTCCTGGCCGCCGAAATACCATCCGACTCGATAGCCCAGGCACGAGACGATGATGTGCGCCAGCCGCCAGGCAATCGTGGTCACCGGCGCCGGCTCCGGGCCAGGGGACGCGAGATCCATCGTCCATTCCCCCGAACCTTCCGACATCGGTGCGGCCGACGTGCCACGTGGGCGGATACTCCAGCAGCCACGCACCGGCTCCCAGAAGTACTCCTCGTCGGTAAGACCGTCCAGCCGCGGCCGCAGGTTCTTGTGCCAGTACCAGTCCAGCTGCTCCGCGAGCCGCTCGCTTCTTGTCATTTCCGCACACTACATACAACAAAGACCTGGCTGCGACCCTCACGGACGCCGTCGCCGGCCGTGGCCGCGAGACCGTACCGCACCGGGACATGACGCTGCGGGCTGATGTTCCCTTCGGGCCGCGCCGCCGCCAGCGGCTGTTTGACATTGGCAACCCGGTTTGTCGGGTCGGGTTCAATGGCCACCCGCATCTGCCTTCCCCAGTGTGCACCCAGACCTGCTCGCTGCGTCCGAGCACGGTCAAGAGCTGTCCCATGAGGATCTTTGGTGTCCGTTGGCATTCAGGGCGGTCGCCGTGTCATCGAGCCCGGAGCAGGATTTTCTTGGCCTTGGCGTGACAGGATCCCGGGGACTCGACCGCCAGCACGTCGATGAAGCGGAGCCAGCCATGATCAGCGGTGCCCATGTCATCCTCTACAGCCAGGACGCCGAGGCGGACCGTGCCTTCATCCGTGACGTCCTCGACTTTCCCGGCGTCGACGCGGGCGGCGGCTGGCTCATCTTCAAGCTGCCACCGGCCGAAGTCGCCGTGCACCCGACCGATGGCCCGCCCCAGCACGAGTTCTACCTGATGTGCGACGACCTCGATTCCCAGCTCGGCGAGTTCCGCGCCAAGGGCGTTGAGATCACCCGACCGGTCAGTGAACAACGCTGGGGCAGACTGACTGCGATCCGGCTCCCCAGCGGCGCCGAACTCCCCCTGTACGAACCGCTGCACCCCATCGCCCACGGCCTGTGACTCCACAGCACTCAACACGGCCCACCGCACGACGTTCAGATGCTGTGTCAGCGTCATTTGATGCCTGCTGCGAGGAAGTGGGATCCTGCAAGAGGGGGAGTCGGCGGGGTGGAATCGGAGTCGCCGGCAGCGCCTCGATCCGCAACGCTGTCGTGGTGGTCGCTTCCGTCCACCAAGAGTCCCACGGTGCGCGTGCCGCCGCGGAGTCCGGAGTCCTGGCAGTGCTTTTCGACGTCACCCGCAGTGAACTCGTCGACATCTTCGGCGAGGACCGGCTCGCGACCACCCCCGCCACCGCGTTTCCGTCCGCCGCCGCGGACACCGAGGGCGCCCGCCTCCTCCAGACCGTCGGCGTCCCCACCGGGACGCTCCTGCTGCGTCAGCCCGGCGAGGACGACGGCCTGCTGCCCCTCGTCCAGGACGTCCTTGACATCGAGAACTTCGAGGAGGGCACGGGTCACTGGCCCGTCATCGGCTGGCTGCTCAACGCGCACCTCACTCTCGATCCCGTATCCGGCAAGGTGCATGCCTTCGACCCTGACGAGGAGACCGTGCGGGAACTCCACACGGACGTCTCCTCCCTCGTCCATGTCACCCTCCGGTTCCAGCGCCTGCTCGAGGAGTTCACCTTCAGCGGCGACGACGGCGACGAGGAAGCAGACTTCGAGCGCCTGAACGGCGAGGTCGATCGCGTCCGTGAGGACACGAGCAGCAAAGACCCGCTTCCCTTCCAGGACGATGAGACCGTCTGGTCGACGGTGGGCGACGAGATCGCCATGGGCCAGCGCTTCAAGGGCCACAGCCCGGGAGCCCGCTCGCTCCGCGGGTGATCCCCGGCCGATGCCGCCCACGGACCTGACAGTCTCCGCGGTGGGCAGGCCGGCTTCCTGCGGACAGAGTTGATCGCGCACCGCGACCGGTCGGGCTTGCCGCACATGCCGAGCTCGTCGAGGACGAGACGGTGGAGCCGGGCCCGCCACGCGTGCCCGGGTCCACCGGGCCAAGTGCTGGTAGACCGAGGGTGATACCGGCGCACCGCAGGCGGCCCTGCTGTTTATCTGCCGATGCCGCGTGCTCCTCCACCGCTGTGCACCCGCCAACACTGCGTACCCCTCTGCACCTCGCGACCCGCGACCGTATGCTGACCCGGATTTACGGGGCCGAAGGATGGGTGAGGGTTGGCGTGATGGGACGTCTTCGGGCGAGGGCCGCCGCGGCGGCTGTGGCCGCGCTCGCTTCGGCCGCGCTCGCTTCGTGTGCGGGAGATGCGGGAGATGCGCGCTCCGCCGAGCCTCGCGGCAGCAAGTCCGCATCGCCACAGCGGCAGGCTCCCGCCTCGCCGTCGCAGAAGTCGCGGCAGGCGCAAGTGGAGCGGCACCGTCAGAGTGTGCTCAGCGAGATCGCCACGGGTGACGACAGCCCCGACCGCGCGGGCTTGAGTCCGGTGAGCGTGGGGGCCAAGAGCACGGTGTTCTTCTGGATGACGACCGACGCCCGCTCCTGTTCCGCGCTTTACGGCGGGACGGCCAGCTCGTCATCGTGTACGACGAAGCCCGACGACGTCATCAGTCCCGCGTCGGTGCTGAGCCGACTCTACGAAGGAGATGTGTACAGCGCGCGGAGTGGGTACGGGCTCATCATCGAGGCCGACAGAGAGACCGTTCGGTCGCTCTCCTGCGGTGACGAGCGCCTCGCCGTGAGAAGGGTTCGTGTCATCGAGGCCGGTGACGCGACCCGCACGATCTATGGGGTGGAGCTCGACGGACGCGCTGCCGGGATCTTGCGGGCCGAGGTCGTGCGGGCCGACGGCCGGCACACGGAGACGCTCCCTCTCGGAACCACGGCCGAGGAGGTCGAAGGCCTGGACGGCTGGCAGGTCTGCGCCTAGCGTCCTGCGCCGCCGTCGGCAGAAGTGGGCGAGGGAGTCGAGCATTTCCTCGGATGTCTTGGTTCAGATGAACGGCTTTGGGTCTTCGTTGCGGTCCTTGACCCATGCACGGATGTCGGCTTCGAGGGCCTGAAGGGCGGGCCACGACGTGAGATCAGTGGCTTTACGCCGAGATCCCGGACCGGGCGGCAGTACTTGTCGTGGTCGTACCCGCGGTCCGCAGGACCGCATCAGGGCGGCGCCGGGGCCGGCAGCGCTCGCGGGTGTGGGAGACGCTGCACAGCCGACGCCACTCAGCGGGGCGTCCGCGCTTCACCACCGCTGTCCGGGCCCGATCACTGTGAGTCCCACCTGCTCAGCGAGCCAGTGCGCGTACGGCTCCCTCATCCGAGATCCTGTCGGCAATGACGACGGCGAGCCGGGATCCCTGTACGTCGGCTTGCGGGGCGCATGCTGTCAGCTGCTGTGACAGCGCGGCCGGCCCGTCCGTATCCGGCATGAAAAGACCCTGTGCCCGTGAACGCGAGAACAGGGTTTTTCACCGAGCGCCGGGCAGGCCCTGCACCTGCATCTCCCCGCAGGAAGCGGGACGTCTTTCCTTGGACCACCAACGCATCACGGACCAGCGCGACTTCCGCCGACCAGCAGAAACAGCGCCTAGCAGTTGGCTGCGTTGCGCAGTTCGGCGGTGATCAGGTCGCGGATCGGCTCCAGCTCGACTTCGATGGCCTGTGTCTCCTCGTCGCTCACGTAGACCGCCGCCTGCGGCACGTTCAGTGCGCGGATGTATCGGAGGCGTAGACGGGCGGGAGGTGTTTCGCCGTCGCGGAGGCGCGACACGTGCAGGCGGCGTTCCCGCTCGGTGTCGGGTACCGATGTCACGGCGTCGCGTAGCTGTGGCCATATGTCGGTGGTGCTGCGAGCCGTCCGTGCAAGAGCGGCGAGGGCGGTTTCTCGGAGCAGCAGGGCCCGGAGCAGTTCCTCGGCCGAGTCGGAGGAGGCGGTACGGGCGGCCGCTTCGTCGGCCCGGTATTCGGTCAGTTCTCCGGACTGTTCGCTGAGCCGGTTCAGCAGGCGGTGGAGCAGGAGGGCGCCCTGGGCCAGTGTGTCCTGGAGCGGCGCGGCAAGGGCCGCCCCCATGTTGGTGGTGCTGTTCTGGCGGCCCATTGCGGTCGCCCCTGCGTCGAAGACGTGCGAGTCCAGTGCCTCCATGCGCGCCTTGTCGGCTGCGGGGCTGGAGCGCACGACGTCGGCCCAGGTGGAGAGCGCGTCCAGCGCTGTCTCGATCCACGCCGTGCTCAGTCCCGTCCCGGCGTTGCGTCCCAGGTCGTGGCCGAGGAGGGCGAGGCGCTGATCGGTCGTCAGGACCTCCCACAGAGGCAGTCCGAGTACCAGTACGCGCCGTCGACGCAGCCCGACCCGGATGCAGCGCGAGCCGTAGCCCTGGTCCACGGCGATCGCGTCCACCCGCCGGATTCCGGTGACGGCGGCGACCCGGTCCACGAGCGCGTGGAGCACGGGTGCGGCAGTACGGGACAAGGTGTTTCTCGGCAGCTTGCCGGGACGCGGCCGCAGGACCAGCGCGAGGACGAGCGCCAAACCGCCCGCGAGCCGCTGTGGCCAGTTCGCTCCGGCCGCAACCAGCCACACTCCCGTAACCGTCAACGCGACGGTGACCAGGTTGACCGCCGTGGCGAGGACGAACGCCGCCCACAACGGCGGCCGGAACCAAGCCTTTCGTGTGCCCCGGGACAAGACCCGGCGCAATATCCGCTCCTGCCGCTCCTCCCTGCGCGCTCCACCACGCCCCGCATCTGCGTTGTCGGCCAGGGGGTCGACGTTCCAGCCGCAGGCGGGGCACCACACGCTGAAGCGGGAGTCCAGCTCCGGCAGGCTTTGACGGCATCGAGGGCATACCGGGTCCTGTTCATGGTCCATGAACGACGATCATGGTTCGGTGCGGCCCCCGCCGGAACACCTGGGCACCGGCCTTTGCCAAGCCCTGACACCAGGTGAGGCGGTCCAGAGCATACGGACCAGTACGCGTCGCAGACGACAGTGCACGGTCGTCGGCAGGCAGTCTGCTGGAGCAGCCACCCATGTGCCGCCGCCAGGACATCGTCCCGGCTCCAGGAGGCCGGGGCTGGCGTGACTTCGCCGAGGTGGGGCGGGGGAGAGGTGACGACAATCGAACTTGCGCCCGCGCCCCGGGCGGCTGCGAGCATGTGCGGGCGGTCGGTCGGACCCTCGACGTCCACCCACGGCAGGGTCGCTCAAGGTGAGCCCGAGACTGCCCGGCTTGTCCGAACGCGGATTGTCCGCTGCTCCGAGTGCAGTGGATCAGTTACGGCCCGTGGTTACGGCGACGCAGGGTATGCGCCCGTGACTACCTGCTTGCCTGCCTCTGCTCGCCCTTGCCCCGTTTTCCTCACCCCTTCGGCGAAGACGGCCTTTGTGCTATCCAGGAGGTGTGCGGTAGGGGATCTCGGGGCTCCCTCGCACGGACTCGGGAATGCCTCTCCGGCGTGTGCCGGAGTCAGCGAGCTGAGTGACCTGCATGGACTCCACACCCTCCGCTTCGTCCGCCTCACCGTTCGACATGGTCAGCGGTGCCCTGGCGGACTACCTCCGCGGGGCCGGATCCACGGCGGCCACCGGTCCTGCCGCCGCGCGGAGCGACCCGGGGCCCCCTCGGCCCGTGGCTGAGGTCCCGGAGAACGGGGGTCAGGAACAGATCCTCGGGGCGGTCAACCTCGACCGGGATCTGAAAGTCATCAGCTGCAATCTGGACGCTGCTCCTTTTGCGGGGGTGCACCTCGCGCCGAAGGCCGATTTCGCCGAACTGTTGCCTCCCGGGGACGTACCGACGGTCACACAGCGGTTGCGGAAGGTTCTCGAGACGCAGGAGCCGCACGTCGCCCGGGTCCAGCGCTTGAGGCGGGACGACGGGACGGAGTTGGTGGTCTCGATGAGCATCCTGCCGGCCGCAGCACCGCGGGGAGGCCTGACGGTCTCCCTGATCGCCATGGCCAAGCGGCTGCACCTCTACGCCTCCGCGACCGCGATCGGGACGTCACTGGACATCGGCGAGACCGCGCAGTCCCTGGCCCAGTCACTGCTGGCCTGGGGGGACGTGGCCGCCGTGGATCTCGATTTCGCCGTGTGGACGGGAGAGGCCGTCACCGGGCACGCGCAGGAGCGCATCCGGCTCCGGCGGGCGGCTCTGGTCCCGGACCGGGCCTGGCCTGAGGGGTATCTGACCTGCGGGGACGACCTTCCCCGTGAAGCGAGCCGTCTGCTGGTCGGCGCGGTCACGCGCGACGACGTCCCGCAGGCCATCGTCATTCCCGACCGCGAGGCGATCGAGCGGGTGCTCAGCGATCCACGGTTGGCGCGTGCCTTGGTACCTGGTGACCGACCGGCGAGCGTCGCCTGCATACCGCTGGTCGTGGACGGGCCGAACGGCACACCGGGGCCCATCGTGCTGGGAGTGACGGAGGTCTGGCGGAGGCCGGAGCGCCTCTTCCGGGACAGCGAACTGCTCGACCTGCAAGAGCTCGTGGCCAAAACCGCGCGTCACGTGGACCTGGCCCGTCAGCATCAGCGTGAGCACGCCCAGGTCCTGGCCTTGCAGCGCCGGCTGCTACCACGGCCCGGCAGCGACACCATCGAGGTCGCCACCGTCTATCAACCCACCACTCCCGACAGTGCGGGCGTCGGCGGTGACTGGGTGAACAGCTTCCCGCTGCCGTGCGACCGGACCGCGCTGGTGGTCGGTGACGTCGTAGGGCATGGCCTGGGGGCCACGGCGGCCATGGGCCAGCTGAGCGTGGAGGCCCGGGCACTGCTGTCGGCGGGGCTGGGCCCCGGGGAAGTACTGGAGCGTCTGGACGAGACGGTCACGCTCCTGGACGACTCGGACGCGGGCCTTGCGGCCGGCTACAGCGCGCTGGGCTCGACCTGCTGCATCGCCGTCTACGATCCGATCGACCACCGGGTCGTGATGTCCAACGCGGGCCACCTGCCCCCGGTCCTCGTCCATCCCGACGGGTCCGCCGTGACCATCACGACACAGCCTCACCCGGGCCTGGGCACTGAGTTCGCCGTGCGGGAGCCGTTCGAGGTGCAGGAGTTCACCGCGCCGCCCGGCTCGCTTCTCGCCCTCTACACCGATGGCCTGGTCGAGCATCAGGAGGCCTCCATCGACGACGGCATCAGCCGTCTGACAGACATGGTGCGCGCGATGCATCCCTGGGACGATCTGCAGCAGACTGCGCGTCGCATGGTCGCCGATCTGCCCCCGCAGGGGCACCGGCGCGACGACGTGACGCTGCTGCTCGCCCGTATGGCCGGCCGCCGCAGCCAGGACACCGCGACCTGGCGGCTGCCCGCCGGCGACGACACGGCCGCACGCGCCCGCACCCTGGCCCTGTCTCCCCTACGGCGATGGCGTGTCAGCGACCACGCCCAGGACAGTGCCCTGCTGGTGATCAGCGAACTGGTCACCAACGCCGTCCTCTTCGGCTCCGGGCCCGTTTCGGTGCGGCTGGTGAAAGCCGGCCGCCGCCTGACGTGCGAGGTCGGCGACAGCGGAACCGGCCGACCGCGGCTGCGCCACGGTGGGGCACTCGACGACAGCGGGCGCGGCCTGCAGGTCGTCCACAAGCTCACCACGCGCTGGGGAGTGCGGTGGACCGACACCGGCAAGTCCGTCTGGGCGGAACTGGACGATCAGCGCACGCGGAGATGAGCGTGGCGCGCTTCGACCGGGTGAGGGGGCGGAAGGCAGTGTCACTCGCACCACGTGATGGGGGCGGAAGTCAGAGCCACTCGCCCTCCACGGCCGTGGCTGTCAGCCCGGGCGCGGCCGCGTACAGCACGGTGCGGCTGCCTGATTTCTGGCCGGCGTCGTGCGCGCGCCGCAGGATGTCCAGCACGGCCGCACCGCCGCGGTTGCCGGTCCTGTAGCTGTCCCGGCTGTAGTCCAAAAGCCCCGTCGGCCACTCCTCGGGCATCGTCTGTTCCATGTACTCCATCACCCGGGTCCCACCGGGGTGGGCGAGCAGCAGGTCGGGGTGCCACGGGTGCTCGTCGTCCTGGTGGCGTATGCGCAGCCACTCCCACATCGCCGTGACCGTCTCCTGCACGGCGCGCGGTCCGCGGCGGTCCATCACGAAGTGCGTGCCGTCGGTCCGAGTGTCCAGCCGGTGCAGGTCCGAGGTTCCGGGCAGGGTGTGATGCCAGACGGCGTCCAGCCGCAGTATCGATTCCGTCCTGGGGTGTCCGGTGACCACCGCTGCCACGGCGGTGTCCGCGAACAGCAACCGGACGATGAGCGATTCCAGCGTGTCGTCGGCGGGCTGATAGGTGGTGCTCAACGCCTCCGATATCACCACCAACACCACCCGGTCCGGGTCCACGGCGACCAGATCAGCCGCCAGCGCCAAGGATCGGGTCCCGGCGATGCAGGCCCATTGGCTGGCCGGCAGCAGCAGCACGTCGCCGCGCAGCGGAAGGCGGTTGAGCAGGGACAGGTCCAGCCCCGGCAGAGCCGGGGTGGTGGAGTGACTGGTGATCAGACAGTCGACGTCAGCGGCGTGCAGCCCGGCGATCCCGAGAGCCTCACGGGCCGCGCGCTCCGCGTATGTCTGCACGGCCGCCCAGGCCGGCGCGGTGCGCTCCTGGATCGTCTGCCGCGCCGGTATCGCCTCCAGGGCAGCGATCGCCCGCTCCACCTGCCGGTCGCTGAACCCGCCACGGGCCAGCGCTTCACGAGCCGGACCAACGCCCGGAGTTCGCAGGCCGCTCCCACTGCTGGGGGCGACAGCCGTATGCAGCGGCAGCATCCACCCTCGCGAGGAGATCCCCGTACTCGCGGCGATGCCGTCGATCCGCGGAAGCCAGGGGGCCTGCGGGTGCCGACCGCGCACCTCCGCAAGGATCTGGTCGGTCTCCACGGCATGCTCGCCGTGTACTACGGCGGGAGGACACAGGTAGGCGTCCACAACACGCCCCTTTCTTCGCACTACTTGACGGCGCGAAACGGCCGAAACCTGCCCAAATCAAGCAGACCAGGGTCAAGACGCCGCACTAGCACTGTACTTCGCATGGGCTGCACAGTGGCTGCAGTGAACGAGGAAGCCAGGAAAGCCGGGTGCACGGCTGTGCCGGGCCGAGCCTGCCGGCTGGTCACCCTCGGGCGCGCGACCGCGTTTCCCAGATCGCTCACGCACAGCGCGAATCGGTCTCCACCGCACTCGGCCGGCCTCGACGCGCTGCTCAAGCGTCGGACGGCGCGTCGCCCCCCGGGACCGTCATCGTCGCGCCGCCGATGAGGCCGTGGGCCGCACCGTACATGGTGCGTGGACGTTGCAGGTACGACGTCAGGCGGCAACGTCGGCAGGGAAGTCCAGGGCGGTCAGCATGATGCCGCCGGCTTCCGGGGCTGCGGAGACGGCTCACGGAGTCGCGACAGCGGCAGACATGCCGGGCGAGTGCTGCCCAGGACGGTCACTGGAAGCCCGCCATGCGCTCGCGAGGCGCGAATGCGACGGGAGAAGGGACGCGTGCACCGAAATCCGCAACTCGTAGTCAGACGGGATCCTCACTTGGAATGCGGCGCCTCCGTGTTCATCGCACTTCCGGCGTCGCGCGGCCCACCACTCCTGGCCAGGGCCGCGGTGGCTCGGCTCCGATGAGCTCGAAAACGGCGCAGGTACGACCGTGCCATGGGACCCGGCGGCACACCTCGGGCGAACAACAGCATGTTGCGTTCACCCGCGTTGTAGCCCAGGGCCAGCAGTTCGTCGCGGCCGAGGCGGCGAACGTGCCGCTCGGGGAGATTCCGGTCGAGGTCCTTCAAGTGAAGCGCCGCGGCATGGATGGCGAAAGCAGGGTCATCACGAAGGTCGTGCCACCGCTGGGACAGGCCGTGCCTGCGCCGGACCTGCTCGAACGTGGCACGGTGCATATTGGCCACCCCGAACGACGCCCCGGGTTTCCACCACTGCCACAACCGCTCCAACAGCGGGTGGTGCGGCTTGTACGCCTCGTTGTGCAGCACCGTCATCACGAGCAGAGGGGACACACCGGCCGCCTCTGCACTGCGCGCCACACACTCGGCGTAGTGGGCCGGGTCATAATCACCCGGCCGCAACGGAGGTGTCCGGGCCTCACCATCGTCCAGCGCATCCGACTCCGACCGCGGCACCGCCGCCGATGGATCAGCCATCCCATCGCTCCCCTCTCCTGCCGACCGCCCTCGCCCGGACGGCGAACTGTCCACGATTTCGTACTGCACGTGCCCGCGTGGTGCGCCCTCAATCCAGGGCCTGGCCACATGTCATGCACCCCCGCGGGCTTGCTGCACCGGTTTGTGGCCGCTTCGAAATCCGGAAGGAGGGGGAGCGCGTCGGACACCGATGAGCAGCCGCCCACACGGGCAGCACCTGCCGGTTCACTGCACGCGCGGCCCGGTGACGAAGTGACCGTCTTCGTCGTAGGGCCAGGCGTTGGCGATGCATCCGTGCAGACCCTTGATCTGCTGCATCATCACGGGGGCCAGGTGACCGGGGGCCCCGCAGGTCCTGTGCGTGTGGCCGAGGAAATGCCCCATCTCGTGGTTGATGATCAACGCCCGGTAATCATGGATCGGCCCGTCGAAGGTGGGCGAGCCCTTGACCCAGCGCTTGAGGTTCACCACCACCCCGGCGGGGACCTCGCAGTTGTATTCGCCGTGCGTGTTCTGGTGAATGCCCGCCCAGCACAACGCGTCCGTCGTCCCCGGAGTCGCGATCGTCACCGTGAGGTCGTGCGGCTGTCCCGCGCTCACCCGTTGGAACGAGTAGGACGGGTTGTGGGTCCAGCCACGAGGAGCGGCGAGTATGTCGGCGATCTCGTCCGCCGATCGGGCCGGTGAGATGTCGAGCCCGGTCTCCACCTTCACCACGTACCGCAGTGGACGCGAGCCGTCACCGACCCTCGCGCCGCCGGCCCGCGCGGTGACGAACGTGCCGGTGCCCGTCGAGGGGACGTCGATCTCCGTCGGCGTTGGGGTGGGAGTCGGATTTTGGGTCGGAGGGCTTGGAGTGGGAGTGGGAGTGGCGGTTGCCGAGCTCCGCGGGTGCGGCGCACGGCTCGACGCGTCGTTTTGCCCGTCAAGGAAGAATGGGGCGGAGCCGAGCAGGCCCGTGGCCACCAGTGTGCCGACCAGATACGTGCGCCCCTGGCGGCGCGGGCGGCCCCGACGGTGCGCGGGCCGGTGACTGACATCGCGGTGGGAGACCAAGGCGCCGTCAGTGGTCGATGAGTGTTCCCGGTGTCGTGCCGATTGCATGGCAACTCAAGCTGGTCACACCAGATGATCGCCATGAGCTCGGAAAATCACGGAACGATAACGAGCGGTACTCGGTCGGTTCAGCGGGTTGCCCGCCCAGCGAGACGCGGATGTGACCCTTGTGTAACAGCGCCCTACAGGGACTCCTGCGCAGATCAGCAACCGCACGGGATCTGCTTAGACTGTCGAAGTGCCGCGAGTCCTTATTGTCGAAGACGACCCTGATGTCCGTACGGCCGTCCAGCTCGGGCTGCGACACCAGGGGCATGAAGTGTTCGCCGCAGAGACGGGTGAAGAGGCGTTGGAGCAGCTTCACCCCTCCCACCCGGACGTGGTCGTACTCGACCTCATGCTGCCCGGCATGTCCGGGCTCGACGTATGCCGGCGGATCAGGCAGCGCGACCAGGTCCCGATCATCATGGTGACCGCCAAGGGCGACGACATCGATGTCGTCGTGGGGCTGGAGGCCGGAGCGGACGACTACGTGGTCAAGCCTGTGCGGGCCCGGGTACTCGACGCGCGAATACGGGCCGTGCTGCGCCGACAGGACGCCTCGGTGTCCGACGCCGTCCGCCCCAGGACGGAATCGCACGGTGAGCTGGCCATCGACCGCGCCGGGCTCGTGGTGACACACCGAGGCCAACCCGTCGCGCTCGCCCCCTCCGAGCTTCGACTCCTGCTGACCCTGTCGGCCTCGCCCGGCCAGGTGTTCAGTCGCCAGCAGCTGCTGGAAGCAGTCTGGGAGCACAGCTACTACGGAGACATACGACTCGTGGACGCCTGCGTGAAGCGACTGCGAAGCAAGCTCGGCGAGCCGGCCGGAGGTCCCCGACACATCCAGACCGTGCGCGGCTTCGGTTACCGCTTCGGCCCCTCGTGAGCGGCCAGGAATCCGCAGGGGCACGCGAGCGCAAAGCCGCCGCGGCCTCTGATCGCCCCAAGCTGACGAGGATCCACAAGGCAGTCCTCGCGAAAGTCCCGCTGCCTCTGCGCGGCCTGCGCTCCCGCCTGGTGGTGGCCTTCGTCCTGGTCGCCGCGGCCAGTGCCCTGAGCACTGGAGCCGTCGCCTTCCGGGAGGCGCGTACGGGGGTGCTGCAGCAGAGTCAGGACTCGGTCATCCGGCAGTTCCGGACCAGCGTCGACGCCGTGGCTGCCGGCGTCCCCCCGACACCCAGCCAGAAGGGCCTGCAGAAAGCCGTGAATCAGGTCCTCCACGCCAACCAGTCACCAGGGAGACAGGTACTGGCCACGAACGGCAGCCTCCGCGCCTCCGCGCCGAGCGCCGACTTCGACAGGATCAGCACGGAACTGCGCCGGTCCGTGGACACCAAACGCGCCGCGGTATTCCAGCGGGTGAACGCCGACGGACACCCCTACCTCGTCGTAGGAATGCCGATCACCTACACCGACGGCCAAGGCACACGGACCCGGCTCTCAGGGACCGTGATGTACCTGGTCGTGCCACAGAACACCGAACAGGCCTACGTCGAAGCGATGGTCAGCGCCATCGAGCACGCCACCCTGGTGGCACTCGGCCTCGCCGTCGTGCTGGCACTGCTGGCCGCCCGAGGCGTGCTGCGCCCCGTACGGGCGTTGCGCCGCGCAACACGTCGGATGACCGAGGGGCACCTCGACGTCCGACTGGCCGTCGACGGCTCCGACGAACTGGCCGACCTCTCGCAATCCTTCAACCACATGGCGACAGCCCTGGAGGACTCGGTCGCGGAGTTGCGCCGCCTGGAAGCCCAGGCCCGCCGCTTCGTCTCGGACGTCTCCCACGAACTGCGGACCCCACTGGCGGCGATGTCCGCGGTCACCGATGTGCTGGACGAGAACGCGCCGCACTTGAACCGCGACACCGGTGAGGCACTGCGGCTCATCAGCGAGGGGACCAATCGGCTGAGCGGCCTGGTCGACGACCTGATGGAGATCTCCCGCTTCGACGCGGGGGCGGCCGAACTCAGCCTCGACGACATCGACCTGGCCGAATGCGCACAGCGCACCCTCGCCGCTCGGGGGTGGCAGGACCGAGTGGAGAGCCATCTGCCCCCACCGGGCGTCCTCCGCACGCGCGTGGACCCGCGCCGTGTCGACGTGGTGATCGCCAACCTGGTCGGCAACGCGCTGCGGCACGGGGCGCCGCCCGTGCGGCTGGCCATGGACGTGAGAGCGGAGCGGCCGGGTGTGGCGTGGGCCGTCATCGAGGTGACCGACAACGGACCCGGCATCGGCGAGGAAGCCATGCCGCACATCTTCGAGCGCTTCTACAAGGCGAGCACCACACGGACCAGAAGCGAGAGCAGCGGACTGGGCCTGGCCATCACGGCCGAGAACGTGCACCTGCACGGCGGACGCATCAGCGCCGCCAACCGCGCCGGGGGCGGAGCAGCGTTCACGATCGAACTCCCCCTGCACCGTGACATCCCAGCCGTCGACGACTCCGCCGGGGGTGCCTGGTGAAGGGTTCGCGCGTGACGGCGCTGCTGGTCGGGCTCGCGGCCACGCTCACGCTCTCGGCGTGCGGCGTCCCTCCGTCCGGCGTCATCGAGGCCGGCGAACCGGCGAGCGGCATCCTCCCCGATTCACCACCCTCGGTGCCGATCGTCGTCTCCCTCTATTTCCTGCACGACGGTGCTCTGAAGGCGTATCCCCGCAAGATGGTCGATCCCGTGGAAGTCGGGACCCTGATGGGCCAGCTGTTCGACGGACCGACGAAAAGCGAGTCCGTGACGGCCACCACACAGCTTCCCCGCCTGGCGGAAACACCGGAGGTGACCGCCGACAGTGGCAACGGTGTCACCATCAAGCTCCCTGACGATGCAGCTCCCCTCAGCCGTTCCGCCGTGCTGCAACTGGCGTGCACGGTGGCCCAGGTGAGCGGATCGTTCGCCAAGCTGCCCTCGAACGCGCATCGGGACGGCGCCCTCCCCTCCACGAGCGTCCATGTGCTCGGGGACGGATGGACGAGGACGCAGTCGGCCGACTCGTGTCCCGACCCTTGGCAGGCGTAGAAGGGGCGCGTCACTTCAGCCGTCGACACTCCGGGCCGGGCCGTCCTCAGTGTGCACGACCGGTGCCCCTCCCCGGCGGGCGGGCAGCCTCGTCCAGGGCGTCCCAACCCTGTTCGTCGAGGATGCCCGCGTCCTGGTCAGCGGGGTCACGGTTCGTCGGAGGGGGACAGTGCCCCTCAGGCCTTACGGCGGCGCAGCACCAGGTAACCACCCGCTGCGAGCATCGCGGCCGCTGCCGCGGACAGCAGGCCCACCGGCGCGCCGTTACCGGTCTCGGCGAGGTCGCCCTCGCTGCCCTGCGCCGACGGTGACGACGAGGCGGCGGCCTCGGAGGACGTGGACGGGCTCGCGGTCGGCTCGGTGGCGGAGTCGCCCGGCGAGGCCGACGCCGACGGCGAGGCGGAGGTGCCGCCGCCCTCCTCCTTGTCCTCGCAGTCCGTCCAGAACACCTTGTGCTTGGCCGAGCCGTGCTCGCCCTCGAAGTTCCAGAACAGCTTGTAGTGCCCGTCGGGCAGCGTCATGTCCTGCGTACGGCCGTGACCTTCGCCGTCCAGCGTGATCGCGCCGGACTTCACGGTCTCGCCCTTGACGGCGGCCGTCGGTGCCCAGGCCTCGATGTGCCAGTCGACCTGCTGGCCGTTGTCGAAGCCGAACGCGTCCAAGTAGAACTCGCACACGTGCGGTTCGTTCTTGCGCAGTTCCTCGCCGGTGCCGGCGTCATGGATCTTGACGGTGCCGTTGTCACCAGGAGGGGTGGCGTGGGCGGTGGCCGGAACACAGAACACCGCGGCCGAGGCCGCGGCGACGGCGGACAGAGCGCCGACGCGGGTGAGGTTTCGCATGAGGCAGTAATCCACTCTGCGTGAAAGGAACGGGAAGATGCCGAGGGGCGGCTCAGCTTCCAGCCGGGACTGACTTCAGGTCAATCACGGACAGGCAACACTCGGATCCTTCACAGACGTGAATCCTCCCCCTCATGAATGAGAGGGCTTCTCGCCATCACCGCGACACGCGATCCCGGACCTGTCCCGAAAGCGGGCAAGGCCCGCGCAGCATGAGCGTCTGTGCTGGGCCTACTCCGTGCCGTCCGGCGGCAGGCGCTCCGGCAGCCCGAGTCGCGGGAACCGGTCGTCGTGGAACGTGACGATCTCGGTGATGGCCCCGCAGGTGACCCGCAGGACGTCGATCGTGAGCGGCAGGTACGCGCCCTCCGGCTTCCGCCAGAGGTAGAAGGCGACGGCGGGCTGCCGGTTCACGCAGGTGAGGACGGCGCGCAGGCCCTTCATGCCCTCGAAGCCGCTCTCGACCCAGTCGTTCACCACCGTGTCGCGGCCGACGTGCAGGCCCGGCGTGGGCGGCATCGAGCACCGCACGTCGTCCCGCAGCATCGAGGCGAGCGCCGGAACGTCCGTGGCCACGCTGGCGTCGGTATAGCGGCGCACCAACTCGCGCGTCCGAGCGTCCTGTTCGCCACCGGTCCAGTCCTGCCGCTCGGCGGGCAGGTGCTCCCGCATGCCGGCGCGGGCCCGCTGCAGCGCGCTGTTCACGGAGTTGACGGAGTCCCCGAGGATCTCCGCGACGTCCTTCGCCGGCCGGCCGAGCACGTCCCGCAGGATCAGCACGGCCCGCGGGCGCGGCGCGAGGTGCTGGACCGCGACCAGGTACGCCAGCTCGATCGTCTCCCGCGCGAAAGCGACGGTCTCCGGCTCGTCCGCGTCGTTCGCGGGCAGCTCGTCGAGCAGCCGGTCCGGGTAGGGCTGCAGCCACAGCACCTCGCCGCCGGTCGCAGGCTCCGGGCGGCACCTGGCGAGCAGGTCCAGGCAGGCGTTGGTGGCGATCCGGTACAGCCAGGCCCGGAACGTCGACCGCCCCTCGAAGGTCTCCCGCCGCCTCCAGGCGCGGAGGAACGTCTCCTGCACGGTGTCCTCGGCGTCCTCGAACGACCCGAGCATCCGGTAGCAGTGCACGTGCAGCTCCCGCCGGTGCCGCTCCGCCAGCCTCGAGAACGCCGGCTCGTCGACCTCGCCCAGCCCGCACACGCCCAGCTCCTCCGGCCTCGTGTCCGCACTCATCGCGTCATCCTTCCGCGTCGTCGTGTCCCGTCCTAGGTGTGACGGGTGCGGGCACGAAAACTCATCACCAAGGGCCATACCCGGGTCGGTTCGGGTCAGTAGGTTGTGCTGATGACCGAATCCCTGCCGCCCGGCGGCGCCGTGCTCGATGTGGACGAACTCGAGGCCCGCTGGACGGACGCCTGGCGTCCGGAACAAGTAGCGGAGCGGTTGGATGGGGTCGGTGTGACCTGGTGCATCGCGGCCGGGTGGGCGCTGGATCTGTTTCGCGGGGAACAGTCGCGGCCGCACGGCGATCTGGAGATCGCGGTGCCCGCGGCGGGGTTCCCGGAGATTCGGGGCCGCTTCCCCGAGTACGTGTTCGACGCGGTGGGTTCGGGGCGGGTCTGGCCAGGGGCGGGAGCCGAGGCGCTGGCGGCCACGCACCAGACCTGGCTGCGGGATCCGACGAGCGGCCAGTTCCTGTTCGACGTCTTCCGCGAGCCCCACGAGGGCGGCACGTGGATCTTCCGGCGGGACGAAGGTCTGAGGCTGCCGTACGACACGATCATCGAGCGAACGGCGGACGGCATCCCCTACCTGGCGCCGGAGCTGGCGTTGTTGTTCAAGGCAAGGGCGCAACGGCCCAAGGACCAAGCGGACTTCGACGCGGTGCTGCCGCTGCTGGGCCGGGCGCGGCGGGACGTCCTCACTGGATTGCTGGAGACCGTGCACCCCTGGCATCCGTGGCTGACCGAACTGGCAGGGTGAGTAGCGCGGGCCGCGCCAGTGCATGGCAACGGGCCTTCCACTGCCGAGGACTGGGGGCCGACCGCGTCCTGATCGTGCCGCAGGGCCGGCGGTCAGACCGATGGAGGCCGGCCCGATGCGGCCGCATCGCTGTCGCGGCTCATGCCGAGGGAGGTGTCTGCGGCGGACTCTTGCCATCCCGGGCGAACCCGAAGGGGCCGGGCCCATGAACGCCGGTCCGGCCGGCCCGAGGGCGACCGGATACAGTGCGTGAGACGGCAGCCTGGTCAGGGAGGGCAAGCGTGACCGCCACCAGCAACATCCAACCCGCCGACGGTGAAGCGCCAGCGCCGCGGCAGAGCCGACTGCTCCGCCTGATGCGCTACATCCCCCTGATCGCCCCCGTCCTGCTGTGGGCCGTGCCCTGCTGGGCGCTCCTGTACGGCGGACAGCACTGGCCGCTGCCCGTCATGCTCGTCGGCACCGCCCTGTTCGCCCTCGGCCTCGTGTGCATGCCGCTCGCGATGGTGCGCGGCCACGGCCGGCGTCAGCAGGACCGGGCGGCGATCGTCGGTGACACCCTGCTGGGCACCAGCTGGATTCTGTTCACCTGGTCCGTTCTGCTCGGCGTCCTGCTGCGGCTCGCCCTGACTGTGACCGGCGTCGGCGAGGCCCAGGACCGGGCCCGCGTCGTCACGTGGGCCGTCCTCGGCGTAACCGCCGTACTGCTCGGCTGGGGGTACGCCGAGGCCCGACGTGTGCCGCGCGTGCGCCGACTCGACGTGCAACTCCCGCGGCTGGGTGCCGGGTTGGACGGCGTCCGCGTCGTCCTCATCACCGACACCCACTACGGCCCACTCGATCGCGCTCGCTGGTCGGCACGGGTGTGCGAGACGGTGAACACTCTGGAAGCCGACCTGGTCTGCCACACCGGCGACATCGCGGACGGCACGGCCGAACGCCGCCGTGCGCAGGCCGTCCCACTCGGTTCCGTCCGGGCCACCCGCGCCCGGGTGTATGTCACCGGCAACCACGAGTACTACAGCGAGGCCCAGGGCTGGGTCGACCTGATGGACGAGCTGGGCTGGGAGCCGCTGCGCAACCGCCATCTGCTGCTCGAACGCGGAGGCGACACCCTCGTGGTCGCCGGCGTCGACGACGTCACCGCCGAGTCCTCCGGCCTGGCAGGCCATCGCGCCCACCTCGCCGGAGCCCTGGACGGAGCCGACCCCGACCTGCCCGTCCTGCTCCTGGCGCACCAGCCCAAGTTCGTCGACCGGGCGGCAGCCGCCGGCATCGATCTCCAGCTCTCCGGCCACACCCACGGCGGCCAGATCTGGCCCTTCCACCACATGGTCCGCATCGACCAGCCCGCCGTGGCCGGACTCAGCCGGCACGGCGACCGCACCCTCCTCTACACCAGCCGTGGCACCGGCTTCTGGGGTCCGCCGTTCCGCGTCTTCGCCCCCAGCGAGATCACCCTGCTCGTGCTCCGCTCCCCGCACCTGCCCACCTCGCCGTAGCACGGGACGAGCCAACACATCCGCTCAGAACTGTCCACGCCGAGGGGTGCAGCGGCAACACAGGACCAGGCCCGTCTCGCCGAGGACAAGATCCGGACCGTTGCGGTTGGACCGGGCCCCGGTCAATCCGCGACCGAGCAGTCCAGGATCCGCCCGTCCACCGTCCCCACGACCAGCCGCTGTTGCTCCGCCCGGTACGCGGCGGACACCGGCGTGACCGGGTGGCCGTGCGCGCGCAGGGTGTGCCTTGCTCGCACCTCGCCCGTCGCCGTGTCGAGGGTCTCCACCTCACCGGTGAGATACACGACGTACATCCTCCGCTCGTCGCCGTCGAGATCGGCGAGCGGCTTGTCGGTGCCGTACACCCAGCGTGCGTCTCCGTCCGGCAGCCGTCGGCTCACGACGTACGTGCCCTCACGGGCGTCCGTGCAGGTGGCGCCCTGTTCGTAGGACCGGCCCGCGTGGACGAGGGTGTGTGTCAGCTCGACGGCGGGGCCGTACCAGGGCCGTAGTGCGGACGCCGGGTCCCAGCTCAAGGGGAAGAGGGCGCGCAAGGTGGCGGGGCCGTGGGCGCCCGGAGGATCGATCGCGTGGATCCACGGCGCGTCGTCGTCCGGCCCGGGGCCGTCCACATACAGCAGGCGGGCGCTGTGCCTGACGTGCAGCGCCGGGGAGTTGGAGCGGTTGGGGGCGAGGCCCAGGCGTGCCGCCTCCTGGTGCGTGGGGGCGAGCAGCAGCGCCGCGTCTGCGTCGCGCCCTCGCGGGCGCAGGGCGAGCCAGCCTTCGTCCGCGGCGCACAGTGCGGAGACCGACGGCACGTTCACGCGGTCCACCGCACCGCCGTCCGCCGTCGATATCCGCCGAACAGTGGTCGCGCGGTCGACCAGCCGGCCCGAGGCCTCGTCGCGCCGGTAGCCCTGGTACGTCACCCACGCCGACTCGTCGTCCGGGGCCGCCTCGACCCGGACGCTCCCCTCCCCGTCCGGGGGAAGAGCCCACCTCAGCGCGCCGGACTGATCCCAGCATTCGAGGTCCGTGTGTCGCCCTGTGGCGAGCACCCGGCCGTCGTTCAGCACCGCGAGATCCCGCACCTCCGCCCGCCGTCGCCACTGGCCCTCCGTCAGCCGTGCGAGGGTGTCCTCCACACGCGGGTCGTAAAGGAGCCCGCTCTCGACCATCGGGTGGCGTGAGTCGTCGGGGTCGACCAGACCGGCCGGAGCCGACAGCCAGTCGTCCACCGCGACGGCCAGCTCGAAGCCCTTGCGGAAGCCCCCGTCCTTGTCCTCGGGGGAGAGCAACATCGCGAGCCTGCCGTCCTCCAGCCAGCGCAGGTGGCGCACTTGGCGGCTCTTGCTCAGCAGGTTCGTCACGCGCCCGGTCTCCAGGTGCAGCAGGAGCAGCTGTCCCTGGAAGTCCCACGAGCCGTCGTAGCGGCCGGTGCCGACGGCGACGATCGGCAGCTCGGGATGGGGCTCGATGGCGCATACGGAGTGGCGGGAGGCGACGACGTGGCGCGGACGGAGGGTGCCGGCCTCGTACACGCCGATCCGGTGGGCGAGCCAGTGGCCCGTACCGCGCCACATGACGTGCCCGAGGTCACCGGCCGCGATGACGCAGCCGTGACGCGCGTCGGTCATCGCCCACACGGGCCGGCCGATCTCGGCGAACGGCTGGTCCCCAAGTATTCGGCGGACGGTCAGCTCATCCGGCACGACTGTCTCCCCCCAGGTGGCGCACAGTCTGCCAGGGCCGGCGCCTTCGTGCGGTCTTCCGAGGGAATCGAATCGTCCGATGAGCACAGCGTCCTTGCGGAACCGTCTGCGGGGCTTCAGGCCCGAGCAGGGGACCGAGGTGGCTGATGATGCGATCAGCCACGGACTTCGAGACGTCGAACAGAGCTGTCGGCTGGCGCAGCGTCAAGTTGGTGCGCCAGTACGCCGTGACGAGCAGGACCCAGTCCTGCAGCGGGAGGAACCACGGCCGACCTCCGCTTTACCGTGCCCGCTCCTTCACGCCGCAGCTGTGTGACCAACGTGCGAAACAGAGAGGGCTCAACCTGGTGAAGGGCTCTATCCAGGACCGCCGCGACGCCGTGATCACACTACTGACCTTGAAAGCGTGATGTCGGAGGAAGAGGTGGGGAGGAAGGCATCCGCTCGGCAGTTGCTTCGGAAGGGCCTGCCGGCGCTCACCACTCGAAGGTCTTCCACTCCTCTTGGGGGATGCAGCCCTCCGTGGTGTCCCCGCAACGCTCGGCCCATGCTTCGGCCACCATCACCGGGCGGCTCAGCACGAGGTCGCCAGCCCGCTGAGCCCGAAGCACCAGACCAAGCTGCTCCGAGTACGGATTCTCGTTCTGCGAGCCCCGTAGCTCCATCTCGTGCGTCTCGAGGTAGTCGACGAAGTGATTCTCCAGACGTGATGGCACCTGCCCGACGAGTGCCATCCCGTCCAGGGTCACCTGCGGGCCGCGCAGTGCGTTGACCGCAACGCCTGCCAAGCCGATCGATCGGTCGTAGTACACGGTTACCGCTGGCCCGAAGAACGGTGCATCAAGGAGGTGCACCGACCAAAACTCGGCACATCCGTGCTTGTTCCCGGAAGAACTCTCCCAAGTTGCAGTTCCGGTCTCAAGGACGCCGTCGAGTGCCGCCTCTGCCTGCTCGTGCGTCATGCCGAACTCCAGAGGCCCGACACATTCGAATGGCGTGAACGCCCACAGGAGACGCCGCTCCTCCTCCAGCACGCCCCAGACGTCCGTCACCACGATCAACCTCCGGTCAGTAAAGCGCCCCAGCCTGGACAGCCGGCGGCGCGACGATACCGGGCCTGTTCGATTGGAGATGCAGCGGTGCCATTGCCGTGGTCAGACTGGTTGGTCGTCGGCTGGCCGCTGCGCGGGGACAGGCCTGTGCCGGTGAGGGAGCCGTCAATCAAGTCCGGACGGTACTGGATCTTCTTGAGCCGGTGTTTCACGGCCCTGGCGATCTCGCCGAGGTCCGCGGCAGCCAGGTTGCTGACGACTGGGGGTGCTGACCTGCCCCATAACTGGGCGGCGCCCACACCGATCCCCCATCGGACCATGTCAGTGGCTGGTGACAGGATCCGGGGGTGCTCATCAAGGGATACGACGAAGGCCCGCTGGTAGCGGGCGAATCGCTGATGCTCCGTCCGGGCTTCTGGTCGAACTACCTACTGGCGCTGTGCAGTGACGGGGCGTGTGCCGAGCGCCCGGTTCCGGAGTGGTTCGGAAATGACGGCGCCGATGCCGACGCCTTGTCCGAGGTCCTCTTCGATCCCGAACACTGGCCGGTCTTCCGGGTGCCGGCCGAAGAGGGTCCCGGAGCCGTGGTGATCTACCGGAACATGGTCGGTGACTACGGCACCGACTACCTCCTCACCGATCCAGACAGGGCCGCCCAGCAGATCGCCAGCTGGGAAGGAGACTTCTCGGGGATAGGGCTGACGTGGCACGAACTGGTCCGCATCGCCGACCACCCGTCCCTCATGGCCGAAGGCGTCCAGGACACAGCCGCCCGCCTCCTGCTGGTCCTTCCCCTTCTCACCGACCTGGACCTGACCGAGGCGGCGCCGGCAAGGCTCACGGCCGCCCTGACCGCGGTCGGCGCGCCACAGCACACTGCCTCCACCACGGCGGAGCACCTGCTTGCCCACCTCACGCGTAGATCCTGGCACGATCCCACGTGGGAGTCTCCTTTGAGCGGCAGCTGAAGGCCAGGTCATGCACCCGGAGCGCTCCATGGCACGGTCCCGGTGGCTGTCCGAAACTGAGGCCAAGGTGGAACCGAACACGTCGGCGCCCGCCTCCAGCGCGGTGACGCTGTCCAAGAGGGCCTGAAAGGCGCGGCCCGAAGATCGGACGACCGGGCAACGGATACTGACCGGACGGGTGTTCGGGAAGGTCAGGGTGAGCGTTGGCGTCCGAGTTCGTCTGGCGGGGCTCATGCGTCCGGGACGACCGGGCACACGAGCCCCATCAGTAGGGTTCCGCGCTCAGATGCGGCTCAGTGTGTGGACCAGGTCGGCGGCGATTTGACGGTCGATGGATGTGGGCACGGCCTGCGCTCCGGTCGCGAGCGGTTGGTCGTGGCCGGTGGCGATGGCGGCGAGGCTGCGTGCCTGCAGGGTGAGACCGAGATCCATGGCCTGGATCGGATTGCCCTTGGCCGCCGTCAGGTTGATCATCTTCGTGTCCGCGAGGATCACGATCTCGCGTCCGTCGTGCAGCCGGTGCACGGCGCGTTCCTGTCCGCTGGGGCCGGAGCGGTGCACGCCGGCCGTGTGCTCGGCGAGCACACCCGCGTCCAGTTCCCAGGGCATGTGTCCGACGCCGGCGATGACCGAGCCGTCACGCAGGGCGCCGAGCTCTGCGGCGCCGATGACGCTCGGGTGGCCGGTGGCCAGGAAGAGGAGCTGGGTGCGGGGGAGGAGGTCGATGAGGTCGCCGACCTGGTGGCCGGCCATCACGGCCTCCAGGGCGCGGTAGGGGTCGGTGTCGGCAACCGCCACACGGGCGCCGAGTCGAGCCAGGGTGTCTGCGACGCCGCGTCCGCAGGGGCCGTAGCCGACGACGGTGGCGTGGACACCGGGGATCATGAGGTTGGTGGCGTTCATGAAGCCCTGGACAACGCTCTGGCCGACGCCGAACTCGTTCTCGACCAAGAGCTTGAGGCGGCTGTCGTTGATGACGATCACCGGAAAGTCCGGCTGCCTCTCCCAGGAGCGAATGCGCAGGCCACCGGTGGTGGTCTCCTCCGTGGCGCCCACGAGCCCGGACAGGCCGCCGCGGGCGAGGACGCCCTCGATCAGGTCGGCACCGTTGTCGAGGATGAGATCGGGCCGCGCGTCGAGGACCTGTGCGATGTTCTCGCGGTGCTGATCGAGGTCGTCGGTGCGGTGGCCGACGACCTCGATGCCGTAGTCGCGCAGCGCGTCCGCCGTGTCTTCCTGGGTGGTGCCCGGGGAGCCGGTGAGGGTGATCTCGGCGCCTGCCTGGGCGAGGTAGCCGACGAGAACCGCTGTCTTTGGTTCGATGTGCAGGCAGATGCCGATGCGGCGGCCGGCGAATGCCGCGGCGTGGGTCTCCATGGTGGCCGCCAGCATCGGCATGTGGCGGGCGGCCCACCGGACGCCGTCGTGCGGGATCGGGCAGCGGGCAGGGGAAAGCTCAGGCATGACGAGTTCCTTCGGTTGAAGAGTGACGTCCATGGCACGTCAGGTGCCGTGGTCCCGGAGTCGAAGGCACACGTGTGCCTTCGACGTGGATCAACTCGTCAGCCGTAGAAGTCGCTGCGGAAGGAGTGGTCGCCGAAGATCCACAGGTGGTGGCTCCCCTGGCATGCGCTCATCAGGAACCTCCTCTGTGTGATCAGGGCGTTTCGCATACTGCTCCTGCCGGGAAGTTATACACATAACGTCGAAGAGGCAAGACCCGGAAGGCCGACTGGGCGGGGGTCATGGCTATGGGTGACGGCATGGGCGGGGGCCATGGCGACGGGTGTCGGCCCGCAGCATCACATCGAACAATTGCGTGATCTCTCCACCAGCTGCGCCCGAGGCCGGCCGCTCACGGCCGCCTCGTCGGCGCGACCGGAACCTGACCTGACAGGTACTTCGAGACCGTGCGAGGTTCAGCCCAGTCACCTGGCGATCTTCCCGCGGGCTCATCGCGCCGGACTCGTACAGCCCGCGAAACTGCCTCGGCTCTAGCCACCGGTGCGGATCCCACACCACCGTCAGCCGTCCTCCGCCGTACGGCGGAGGTGATCCAGAGTCACCTACGGGAGTCGGTCAACGCTACGAGCCCCGATCTGGCTCGCTCAGTCGTCCTCGCCTTCCTTGTGCTTCCCTTGCTTGTTCCCCCGCTGCTCTTGCTCGGGTCCCCGCTCCGGACGGTCTGCGGTGCTCGCCGGCAGCGATGCGGTGGATGAAGGGTCGTTCGTGTCGGACGGGGAGCTGGTCGGCTCCTGAGCCGTCGTGGGGCCGGTGGTGCCGGGCGTTGGGGTGTGCGGGGTCTCCGCCGAACTGCTGCCCGGGGAGAACCACAGCACCCCGGCGAGCATGGCGGCCAGGAAGGTCACCGCCGCGGCGGCCACGCCCGCGACCCTCGGCCGGTGCGCCACGAGGGTGCGGACAGTCGGCCCGCCCCGGCGCCGCGGCGCCCGCGACCGACGCGTGTGCCCGGCGGAGGAGGGCAAGGCGTAGGTGGTCGCGGGGCCGGCCTCAGTGGTGTACGGCTGCCGCGTGGAGGGGGCGTCGTGTCCTGGTGACGGCGCGGATGCGGGCCCCGTCGCAGGGGCAGGCATCGGCTCGGGCCGGCCCTGCCACGCGCCGGAGGCGAACCAGTCGGCGACCTGTTGTGTGTCGGGCCGGTCATTCGGCTGCTTGGCGAGGAGGGCCAGGAGGTAGTTCTCGAACGCGGCCGGGATGTCCGCGCCCCGCTGCCGGGGCGGCACGGGGGCGGTGTCCAGGTGCTGGTGGAGGATCGCGAGGGCGGTGTCGGCCTGGAACGGCGGTTGGCCGGTGAGGAGTTGATAGATCACGCAGCCGAGGGCGTACACGTCGCAGGCGGGTTCGGCGGGCCGGCCGAGGGCACGCTCGGGGGCGAGGTAGAGGCTCGTGCCGACGATCTGTCCCGTCGTGGTGAGGGCTGCGGCCGGATCGTCGACGAAGCGGGCGATGCCGAAATCACCGATCTTGAGCGTGCCGTCGGAGTCCAGAAGGAGGTTGGCGGGTTTGATGTCGCGGTGCACGATGCCTTGTTGGTGGGCGGCGGCGAGCCCGGCGGCGGCCTGAGCGGCGATCTGCGCCACCTGCCCGGCGGGAAGCGGGCCGGTGGTGGTGAGGTGACGGGCGAGGCTGTCACCCTCAACCAGCTCCATCACCAGGAAGAGACGGTCTTCGTGCTGGCCGAAGTCGAACACGCCCACCACATGGGGGTGGTTGAGGCTCCCTGCGGTCTGTGCCTCCAGGCGGAAACGTGAGGCGGCCGTCGGGTCCGTGTCCTGGGGGAGCAGGAGTTTGACGGCTACTGGTCTGTCGAGAATCTCGTCGAAGCCTCGCCAGACCTCTCCCATCGCGCCGCGTCCGATGGGATTGTGCAGCCGGTATCGGCCCGCTATCAGCACCTGTGTTTCACCCTCATGCTCATGCCGTGAGACGTCTCGATCGCCGCAGGCTGTCACTGACCACATGATCTCGGGTGGCGATGGGGGGACCGCAGCCGCCCAAGCCTATCGGTCAGGGCGGAGAGACCTGACGAGCCGCCAAAGGCGGGCACGGGTCGGCATCGTCGCCGATGGTCGCGCCGCCCGGCGCAGGTGCAGGGGCGGTGCAGCGCGGGCGGCAAGTACCGCCAGGCGCACCCGCTGACCAACACGTGATGATGACTGCGAACAGCTTGAGATCTTGTTCGTCAACCTCGGGCCGGTCAGTCCATCAGGGTGGCCATGAACACCTCGCGGTGGGCCACCAACCACTCCTGAACGCGATCCCACCGTTGCCAACCACCGCGCTCGGACAGCACCTGTGTGTAGACGGGGTCACCGTCGGCCACGCGGTCGGCGACGAAGGCCCGGCAGGACGCGGTGGCCTGTTCAATGACTCGGGGCAGTTCAGCGCGCTGCTGCGGCGAGAGGCCGTAGCTGTCGGCGAGGAGCCGCAGTCGCCTCGGGACATCCAGCCCGGCCGGGTGAAGGGCTGCCGCAGATTCGGGATCGAGCATGGGGACCCAGTAGCGGGCGGTCATGGCGACATCCCACAGTGGCCGCCCGGGCGCCGCCAGGTCGAAATCGATCAGGGCCGTGGCACGACCGTCGTGGAAGACGACATTCTCCGGGCACACGTCGTTGTGGCACAGCATCGTTCCTCCCTCCGGGTCGGCCAGAGCCTGGGGCCACGCGGCGAGGGTGTCCACAGAGATGGTCACGCTGACGTCGTGCAGGCGCCGTAGCAGGCTTCCCACCGAACGCAGAGCGGTCTCCGTCATCACCCAGCGGGGAAACGGTGGCAGGGCAACATCGCCGGGGATGTAGGTCAGCTGCTCGCGGCCGTCCTGGGTGAGCTCGACCGGGGTGGGAGCCGCGTCGAAGCCGTGCTCTTTGAGCGCGCGGAGGTGGGCGTGAAGGGCGCGCGCAGTAGGCGGCGCCGGGCGTTCCACCAGGGAACCGCGACGGAAGACCGCGCCCGCGTTCACCATGCCGCCGTCCAGCGCTTCGCCGAATGTCTCCTCGCCCTCAGATGTCATGCCGATCACGCTACCGGCAGGTCGGCATTGGTTGGACCGGCTCAGAAATGCGCTTCGAACTCGGTGGCTCAGCTGGGCATCCACCAGACGCTGAAGCGGCCCCCTTCTGATCATGTGCTCCGACCGAGGCGCACGTGACCAAGACGAAGGGCGTGAAGGTGAGTCCGCTGCCTGATGCAGCCGCGGAGGAAGCGTTCGCGAAAGCCTCACGCTTCCGGGGCAAGTCGTACGCGTGCCTGCCCAGAGGCGGCGATGAGCTGTTCGAGCTGACCGATGCGGTGCTCCGTGCGCCGGGTGCGGTGCATTCGGCAGTCGAGCTGACCCTCCTGCGCGAACACCGACGCAGGCATGGCGCCGGGCGCCCTCCGGCTGCGAGGACGGCTCCGCCTCTCGGGGATCGTTTGCGCCTGAGCCGACGAAAGTCAGCCACGACGGCGGTCATGCAGCGATTGTGCGTGCGTGTGCCTCACTGCACGCCCCGGTCGGCGGCAGCGCGATCCGACTGTCATCGTCCGTGGCGGAGATCGTCGAAGTCACAGTCAAATCGCGGGGTGTTGGCGGCGCCGCTCGACGGCCGGTGATCCCTGAGCGGGGGTTCATCGAGGTACGGCGCGACCCGGCGCGGTTCGCGCTTGTTGGTGTCAGAAGCCGTGTCTCAACCGATCACGGAACGTGCAAGTCGAACAGGTTTCTCGCCGGGGTGATCTTCTGGCGGTCGACGCATGAAGACAGGGCCCC
>NZ_JBVHMN010000004.1:397101-422575 GCF_055558435.1 Streptomyces sp. NPDC025784 | reverse complement strand
GGGGGGGGGGGGGGGGGGGGGGGGGGGGGGGGGGGGGGGGGGGGGGGGGCGCCCCCCCCCCCCCCCCCCCCCCCCCCCCCCCCCCCCCCCCCCCCCCGCCGCCCCGGACCGTCTCGGCCCGGCTAGAAGCGTCCTCGCTTCGCCTCCATGGCGGCCCGGCCCTCCGCCCCCTTGCGCTTCCAGTCGCGGCGGATCTCGGCGCGCAGCCGTGCGTCCGTCTTGGCCACGATCCGCTGGTTCTCGCGCAGCAGCTTCCGATAGCTGTCGAGGCGGCGTTCGTGGAGCGCACCCGAGTCGAGTGCCGCGAGCACCGCGCAACCGGGTTCGGAGACATGGGCGCAGTCCGTGAAACGGCAGTCGGCCGCGAACTCCTCGATCTCGGCGAAGACCTGTCCGACGCCGGTCTCGGCGTCCCAGAGGCCGACGCCCCGCAGCCCCGGGGTGTCGATGAGGACGCCGCCGCCGGGCAGGGCGAGGAGGTTGCGGGTCGTTGTGGTGTGCCGGCCCTTGCCGTCGACGTCCCGCGTGGCCTGGACGTCCATGACGTCCTCGCCGAGCAGGGCGTTCGCGAGCGTGGACTTGCCCGCCCCGGACTGGCCGAGGAGGACGGACGTGCCGCCGGCGAGGACGGCCGCGAGGACGTCGAGGCCCTCGCCGGTCGCGGAGCTGACCGTCAGCACCGGGACACCCGGCGCGGTCGTCTCCACGTCCTGCACGAGGTGTCCGAGCGTCGCCGGCTCCGGCACCAGGTCGGCCTTGGTGAGCACGACCACCGGCTGCGCCCCGGACTCCCAGGCCAGGGCCAGGAAGCGCTCGATACGGCCGAGGTCGAGTTCCACGGCGAGGGACACCGCCACCACGGCGTGGTCGACGTTGGCGGCGAGGATCTGTCCCTCGGAACGCTTGGAGGAGGTGGAGCGCACGAAGGCGGTACGGCGCGGCAGATACGTGCGTACGTAGCGCGGGTTGCCCGAGGGTTCGACGGCGACCCAGTCGCCGGTGCACACGACCCGCATCGGGTCGTGCGGCGTCACGAACGCGGTGTCCGCACGCATGAGCCCGCCGGCGGTGACCACGTCGCACTGGCCGCGGTCGACCCGGACCACCCGCCCGGCGACGAGGCCTTCGGCGGCGTACGGGGCGAACTCGTCCGCCCAGGCGTCGTCCCAGCCGTAGGAGGCGAGGGCGGCTGCGGCGGAGGGGGTGGAGGAGGCAGGAGAAGCGGAGAAGGCGGAGCTGGAAGTCAAGGGAGACCCTTCACAAGGGCGGCCCCGGCACGCGCACTCGGGCGCGGAGGAAAGAGGAAGGTCAGCCGGCGGCCACGGAGGTGGACTTGATGAACTTCTGGATGCGGGCAGTGCCCATCGCAACGACAGCCATCGGTCACACCTCCTCAAGAACACTCGCCGGGAGCGAAGGCGACCGGCCTTCGCTCGAACACGCACACCGTAGCGGGACCCCCCTGAGGTCCGTCAACCGATTAAATCCGGAGTCCGCGGCTCAGGTCGTGCCGGTGCAACGTCCGCCGTTGAGGGTGAAGTTGTCCGCGACCGCGTTGCGGTCGTCCCAGGAGCCGATGAATCCGACGGCGAAGGTGCCGCCGGCCGCGACGGACTTGTTGTAGGTGGCGGCGGAGGCGGTGACGCGGGAGCCGTGCTGGGTGAAGGTGCCGTCCCACATCTGGGTGACGCGCTGGCCGTCGGGGAAGGTCCAGGCGACCTGCCAGTCGTCGAGGGCCCGTGCGGAGGTGACGGCGACGGTGGCCTGGAAACCGTCCGGCCACTCGTCGACGATCTCGTACTTCACCTTGCAGGACGCGCTCCGGGTGGGCTGCGCGGACGGGGTGGCGGAACCGGCCGGGGAGGAGGACGTGCCCTGGGGCTCCGGGTCCGGTCTCGTGTGCGTGGCGGTGGCGGACGCCCGCTTCTTCGGCTCCGGCGACGCCGTCGGGCCTGCCGGGCGGGCGGTGGCGGACGGCGAGGGGATGCCCGGGTCCGCGACGGGCTGCCGGTCGGTGGAGTCGCCGCGCGCGAAGGCGTCGCGTCCGCTCCCGTCGTCGAAGGGCATCAGGGACACCGTGAGGGCGAGGCCCGACACGAGGACGGCCGCGGCGAGGAGCCCGGTCCGGCCGAGCCGCGGCCGGGCCACCGTGCCCACGGCGATGCCCGTGTCCGAGGCCGCGTCGGCGCGTCCGCCGGCCAGGCCCGCCTCCGCGGCCCGGCGCCGGCGCTCCAGATGCGCGAGGCCGCCCCAGCCGATCACTCCGCCGGCGAGCGCCGCGGGCAGCCCGCCGCCGTGCAGCCGCAGACAGGCGGCGGCCTCCGCGCACTCGATGCATTGGGCGAGGTGGCGGGAGAGGTCCTCGGGTGTCTCGGCGCCGGGTGAGCGGGTGACGGCGTCGAGGAGCCGGGCGTAGCTGCGGCAGCCGGCGTCCATGGGGGTGTCGAGGTGGTTGCGGTGGCAGCGGTCTCTGAACAGTGCCCGCACATGGCCGAGTTCCTCGGCCGCGGCCGTCGGGTCGAGGCCGAGCCGCCCAGCCACGGCGGGCAGCGGAAGTGCTTCGACCTCGGCGAGCCACAGGAGTGCCGCGTCGGCCTCCTGCATGTCCTTGAGGCCGCGCAGCGCGAGCGGGCGGTGCAGTGGCGGTCCCGTGTACCGGGCGGCCTTCTCGGAGTTGAGCCACAGCCTGAGGTCGGGGTCGAGACGGTGGCCCTGTCCGTGGGCCTCCCAGGCGGCGGCGGTGGTGCGGACGGAGGTGAGCAGCAGGGGGATGCGGGGAAGGCGGGGAGTCCTGCGGCCGGTGCCCTTCGTCGCGTCGGTGTTCGTGCGCGCTTCGCGGATGCCGTGGGTGAACGCCTGGGTGGCCGCCGCGGGGCCGGACGTGCACAGGTCGGCGTACGACAGGACGGCGTCCCAGCACTCCGAGAACAGCGCGGCCTCGGCGGCGTTCTGAGGGGTCGGCAGGTCGGGCATGGGGGCTCCTGCATCCGCTGCTTCCGTGTGCCAGGTCGTGCAATGCCCAACTCAACTGCTCTCACCGGGGAGTTGGGGCCTGTCTCTCGCGACGGGGCCCGAGCTTTTCACGGTTCCCGCACAACTGACAAGCGGCGTATTCAAATGCCGTACTCGAACTCCGTACGCACACGGTGTGGCGCGCGGCGGCACCGGTTCGGCCCGTCGGACCGTCCGGGCACGGCGTCCCCCGAGTGATACGGAGGGAACGCCGGAACGTATCAATCCGCGTCCGACGCGACAGGCCTCTCCCCGTTCGAAGGGTGTTCGGCCGCGCGTCGCCGGCACTCCTGGAGCGCGCGCTCGACCTCGCTCCTGTTTCCGCCGCCGGCCTGGAGCAGCAGGTCACCGGCGGCGGACAGGGCAGCCCAGTACTCCGCGGGTCTGGCCCGCTCGCGCCGGGGCAGCGTCCGTGCCAGCGACAGGAACATCGCGGTCAGCTCGCCCCTGACGCGTCTGCGGGAAAGGGTGAGCGCGTGGCCGCTGGGCATGCCGCCCAGCGCCCCGGCAGCGGTCGTCAGCAGACGTGCGATCTCGGTGCCGCGCTCGTCGAGCGGCCGGGGGACGTCGAACAGCCCGACGGTCTCCATGACCTCGCCGCACAGTTCCTCCTCGCCCGGGTCGAATTCCGTGGCGATGTCTCCCATACCGCGGGCGAACCGCCCCGCCACGTCCGGAGCCGGGATCCCGAGTGCCAGGCAGACGGCCCACGCCGACAGATGCCAGTCACCGGTCCGTGCCGCGAGTTCCGCGAACACGGCGACCGGTGCGCACCCGGCCTCCAGCCTCTCGTGCGCAAGCGTCAGCGAAGCGCTGTCGACACCGGCCGCACCGTCCCACGCGTCCATGGCCCCCACCCACCCGGCGCGGACAGGTCTGCTCCCCCGCGCGGACCGCGACCGCCACCGGTCGCGGCCGCCAGTCTGCACGACTCCGCCGGACGGCCGCTCCCCGACCGTCCACACTTTTTCACTCCTGGAGGCGGTCACCGGGCCCCGGCGGCCGGCCGCGGGTCACACCTGGGTCGGCTCCTGCGCTTCGTCGCGGGCCGGGAGGCTGTCCATGAAGGAGCTGACGGAGAAGACGGCGCGGCCCGGTCCGGGCGGGCCGTATCCGGGCGGCGAGGAGAGCCCGAAGTCCTCCATCGTCGAGCGGTAGGCGTCCAGGAGGCGGATGTGGTATTCCAGCGGCGCACCCTGCGGGTTGGCCTTGCCGAGCGGGGTCGTCGGCTCCGGGCACCAGGTGGTGAAGCGCGGGGTGATGCCGTGCGACATGAAGAAGCGCAGGCCCTCGGTCGTCGACGCGATGGCCTCGTCGACGGTGGTGAAGCCGAAGGGCTCGGCCATCTCCACGCCCGCCACGAAGTTGGGGATGACGTTGCGCGCGCCGAAGATCTCCGCCGAGTCCAGGATGCGCTTGTGCCATTCGTCGCGGCCGACGTAGCGCTCCTTGCCAGGGCAGTACAGCTCGAACAGGCGGCGGTCCCACACCTCGTAGTTGGGGTGGTAGATCTGCACGCCGTAGTCCTTGAAGCGCTGCACGTCGTCGCGCGGCAGCGCCTGCGCCACGACCTTGCCGATCCACCGTCCGGGGAAGCGCTCCTCGATGGCCTTGGCGTAGTGGCCGTAGAAGTCGGCCTCGTCGCGTCCGGCGACCGTCTTGGTGATCGCGCCGCCGGTCAGGGTGTACGCGGTGGACGCCTTCGCCGTGTCGTACCGGTCGATGATCTCCAGCGCTTCGAGGACCTCCTCGACGTCCTTCACGCCGGTGTAGGGGCGGCCGGCCGCCTTGTGCTGGCGCCAGTTGTGGTTGATGTCGCAGTACTGGCACTCCTCCTTGGCGCCGAAGTACTGGCAGACGCGGAAGACCGTGAGGTAGATCAGGTACCCCCACTGGATGGTGGGCGCCACCTCCATCACGGACTTCCCGTTGGAGAGCTTGTGCCGGTAGTACTCCGGCATGGGCGGCACCCCGACGTCGGAGATCCGCTTCCCGTCCAGGTACAGCCCGAGCATGCCGTCCGCGTCGGCGGCGACACGGTAGGGCGAGGACGGGTTGACCCGCACGGACACCACGGTGCGCCGCAGGTCGTACGGCCCTCCGGTGAGGATGATCTCCTCCGGCGGGCGCCGCAGGGCGGCCTCGCCCAGTTCGGGCAGGGTGCCGTGGTCGAAGGAGAAGATGAAGTAGGACTTCGGCTTGACATCGCCGCTCTCGTTGTCGCTGAGGGCCGACGCGTCGAAGGCGACACCCCCGCGGAGCAGGTCCTCCTTGAAGACGGCCTCCCGCGGCACGTGCGGGAACCGCTCCATCAGATCCTCGACCAGCGCGGTGCGGCTGCCCATCCCGTTCTCCTCGCTCCCGACCAGTTCAGTCTGCGTTGCTCGACTCCTCACGGTATGCCCCTGCCCGCGCGTCAGCCGTGCCGGGTCCCCCCGCGTCGCGCGATGTGCGCCGGAGGGGCCAGATCCGCGGGCAGCAGCGGGTCGGGCTCGGGCGCGCCCCAGGTGGGGACCAGGGGCAGGGTGCCGGCCCACAGGCCGAGCGCCGCGTCGGGCCCGTCGCCGTCGCCGGGGGCTCCGGTACGGATCTTCACGGAGGCCTCCTCCAGGGAGAGCGCGAGCAGGGTCGTCGCGGCCAGTTCCTTGCGGTCGGGCCGACGGGCGTAGTCCCACTGGCCGGGCGCCGCGTGCTCGGTCAGCAGCCGCAGCCCCTCGGTCTTCTCCTCCGGGTCGGTGACCTTGCGGGGTGTCCCATGGATCATCGCGCTGCGGTAGTTGACCCCGTGCTCGAACACCGAGCGGGCGAGGACGAGCCCGTCGACGTGCGTGACGGTCACGCACACCGGGTGCTCGGCGGCGAGGCTCCGGCTCGCCACGGAACCGTGCAGGTACAGGTGCCGCTCGTCGCGCCCGTACACGGTCGGCACCACGATCGGCCGCCCCTCGACGATCACGCCGAGATGACAGACGAACCCCGCGTCCAGGATCGCGTCCAGGTCGGCCCGATCGAGGCTGCCCTGCTCACGGAGCCGGCGGTGGCGGGTGAGGTCGGTTTCGGGGAGAGGGCCGTAAGTCATGACGAGCACGCTACCGATATCGCATCGAAATCACCACGTGTTGACGAAATCAGTCCCCGGAAAGGCCATTCGCAACGAATTCCGCAGAGCGCTGCCGGAGTACGTGGGCCGCGTCAGGCCGTGCGCTCCAGCGCGGTCGCGTCGACCCGGCACGCCGGCTCCTCCCCCGACAACAGTCGTTCGAGTTCCTCCAGCACCGTGCGGCCCAGCCGGGCGACCTCGTTGCCCTGCGACCCCGCGAGATGGGGGGTGATGAAGGCGTTCGGCAGGTCGTACAGCGGGGAGTCGGCCGGCAGCGGCTCGGGGTCGGTGACGTCGAGGATCGCGCCGATCCGGTCGGCGCGCAGCGCGGCCACCAAGGCGTCGTGCTCGACGAGGGAGCCGCGGGCGGTGTTGATCAGGACGGATCCGGTGGGCATCAGGGCGAGTTCGCGGCGGCCGATCATGTGCCGGGTCTCGGGCGTCTCCGGGGCGTGGACGGTCACGATGTCGCTGCCGGCGAGCAGGTCGTCGAGCGGCAGCAGCCGGACGCCGAGCGCCGCCGCCCCCGCCTCGTCGAGATACGGGTCGGCGAGGCTCACCTCCAGGTCGAAGGGGCGCAGCAGTTCGACGAGGCGGCGGCCGACCCGCGAGGCGCCGACGACGCCGACGCGGCGCCCGAAGTTGCCGGTGCCGGGGAGGATCTGCCCGTAGGGGAAGGCCCGTTCGGTGCGCAGGCGGTCCCTTTGGGCGAACACGTCCTTGCCCGCGAGAAGGATCATCGCGAGCGTGTACTCGGCGACGGGCAGCGCGTTGGCATCGGCCGCCGACGACACGAGGAGCCCGCGCTCCCATACGGCGGGCGTGGTGAAGCCCTTGACGGAACCGGCGGAGTGCAGCACGGCACGCAGTTTCGGGGCCGCGTCCAGGGCGTCGGCGTCGAGCGCGGGGCAGCCCCAGCCGGTGACGAGGATCTCGGTCTCCGCGAGGACGGCGCGGACGCGGGGATCGGTGAAGTCGTGCGCCACCAGGGCGGGGTCCACGTCGACCAGCCCGCGCAGCCGGGCCATCAGCCCGGGCGGGAAGATCAACGGCACGTTCTGGGCCGTCATGGCGAACATCGCCAGGGGACGCTCGGGCAACGAGGTGACCTTCCGGCTCGGCGGTTGGTGATCGGTGCCGCGCTCGACGCCGCGACCGGTGTCGTGATCGGCTTCCATGACAGCAAGCGTTCTCTACGGTAGGTGTGGCCTCGTGAGAGGGTCAACGGAGGGGCCGGTCACCGCGCCGGACCGGCCGGATAGGTTCCACACGTGGCCGTCCCACCCGGCCACGGACGGCGACTTCCCGTGGAGGACGACAGGGATGACAGGCACGACAGGCACCCTGACCAACTGGGCCGGCAACATCACGTACACGGCCGGGGAGCTCCACCGGCCCCGTTCGCTCGACGCGCTCCGCGCCCTCGTCGCCGGCAGCACGCGGGTGCGGGTGCTGGGCAGCGGCCACTCCTTCAACGAGATCGCCGAGCCGGGTGACGGCGGCGTACTGCTGTCGCTGACCGGGCTGCCGCCCGCGGTGGACGTCGACACGACGGCCCGTACGGTACGGGTCTCGGGCGGCGTGCGGTACGCCGAACTCGCCCGCAGGGTGCACGAGCACGGGCTGGCGCTGCACAACATGGCGTCCCTCCCGCACATCTCGGTGGCGGGGTCGGTGGCGACCGGCACGCACGGCTCGGGTGTCACCAACGGTTCGCTGGCCTCCGCCGTGCGCGAGGTCGAACTGGTCACCGCCGACGGTGCGACCGTGACGATCGGCCGGGACGACACCCGCTTCGACGGCGCCGTGACCGCGCTCGGCGCGCTCGGCGTGGTCACCGCGCTCACCCTCGACCTGGAGCCGGCCTTCGAGGTGAGCCAGCACGTCTTCACCGGACTTCCGCTGGCGGGCCTGGATTTCGAGGCGGTCGCCGCGGCGGCGTACAGCGTCAGCCTGTTCACCGACTGGCGGCAGCCGGGCTTCGGCCAGGTGTGGCTGAAGCGGCGCACCGACCGCCCGGCGGTGGACTTCCCGTGGGCGGCGCCCGCCACCGAGGCGATGCACCCGGTGCCCGGCATGCCCGCACGCAACTGCACCGAGCAGCTCGGCGTCCCCGGCCCCTGGCACGACCGGCTCCCCCACTTCCGGGCCGAGTTCACCCCGAGCAGCGGTGCCGAGCTCCAGTCGGAGTACCTGCTGCCGCGCTCGGACGCCCTGGCCGCGCTGCACGCTCTCGACGCGATCCGCCAGGTGATCGCGCCACTGCTGCAGATCTGCGAGGTGCGGACGGTGGCCGCCGACCGCCAGTGGCTGAGCCCGGCGTACGGCCGGGACTCGGTCGCCCTGCACTTCACCTGGGTCGCGGACACGCAGGCGGTGCTGCCGGTGGTGGCCCGGGTCGAGGAGGCGCTGGCGCCGTTCGACGCGCGGCCGCACTGGGGCAAGGTGTTCACGGTGCCCTCCGGGGTGGTGCGCGCGCGGAGTCCGCGGCTCGCCGACTTCGGGGCGCTGGCCGGTGCCCTCGACCCGGCGGGGACCTTCACCAACGCGTTTGTGCGGGACTTCCTCCAGCCCCTTTCCTAACCCCTTGTCGAAAGCCCTTCCCGAGTCATAGCCTTGCGGCGCGCCGGGGTCGCTGGGCCCGGCCGTGACGGGGAGGGACCGGGGGATCGAGGTGGCAGGTCCGGTGAAGCGCACATCACGCGACATCCGTACGGCGAACCGCTATGAGGTGCTGCGTCAGATCATCGCCGCATCACCCACCTCCCGGCAGGAACTGGCGGCGGCGACCGGACTGAGTCTGGCCACGGTGGCCACGCTCGTCGGCGAGCTGCTCGACCTGCGCATGCTGACCGAGGTCGGTTTCGAGGACTCCGCGGGTGGCCGCCCGCGGGGCCTCGTGGCCGTCAACGCCTCGGGGGGAGCGTTGATCGGCGTCGACATCGCGGAGACGTATGTGCGGGTCGAGCTCTTCGACCTGGCGCTGAACGTGCTGGCGCGCGCCGACGAGGACATGCGCCCCGGCGAGAGCCGTCCGGAGCAGGTCGTCGGGCACGTCGCGACGGCCGTCGGCTCGGTGGTCGCGCAGGCCGGCGTGGAAGCGGCCCGGGTCCTGGGCGTCGGGGTGAGCGTGCCCGGCCAGGTCGACCGGGAGGGCGGCGTCTGCGAGTACGCCCCCAACTGGGACTGGCACGACGTGCCGTTGCTCGACCTGCTCGCCGAACACATCGCCTACCCGCTGCATCTCGACAATCCGCTGCGCGCCTGCGCGGTCGCTGAGCTCTGGTTCGGCGCGGCCCGGGGGCGCGGCGACGCCGTGGTCGTCAATCTGGGCACGGGCGTCGGGGCGGGGCTCGCCCTCGGCGGCGGGCTGCACCGGGGGGTCAGCAACAGCGCGGGCGAATGGGGCCATACGACGCTGGTCCTGGACGGCCGGCTGTGCCACTGCGGCAATCACGGCTGCGTGGAGACCTATGTCGGGGCGCCGGGCATCATGCTGAATCTGCGGGAGCTCAGCCCCGGGAGCGCGCTGCTGCACCCGGAGGACCAGACCGCCACCATCGACGCGCTCGCCCGGGGTGTCGCCGCACAGGATCCCGTGGCGCTCAAGGTCGTGCGGGCCACCGCCCGTTATCTCGGCGCCGGGATCTCCGACCTGGTGAATCTGCTGAACCCCGAAGTGGTCGTGCTCAGCAGCTGGGTCGCGGCCACGCTCGGGGAGCCGCTGCTGCACGAGGTGCGCGACGCGGTGGCCCGGCACGCGTTGAAGCGGCCGCTGGCCGCCACCGAGATCGTCCTCTCCCCCATTCCGACCGACCCCGTCTGCCTCGGCGCCGCGACGTTCGCCCTGGAAGGGGCCCTCCAGTCGGTCGGGCAGCGGAGCGCGGCCACGCCACGGGTGCGGGCGCGCGGGGGCTCGAAGGGCTGACCGCGACCGGGGGTTCGACGCCGACGCCCCTCGGAGCGGGGGCGCTCGGGCACGACTCCCGGCGGCGACGGCGCCGCCCACCGGCTCCGTGACGACGGATCGCGCCCCCGCCTGCCCATGTCGCGGTGATCGCACGGGAGTCGACGGTGTTCTCACGACCGTTCCGACCGCCCGCCGACTCGTCCCGTCCGGTACTCCGAACCGGCCGCAACTCTTCGAACAGGCTTCGTCCAACCCCTTGCCGAAGCATTAGCCGAAGGTTAACGTCCCGCACCGCAACGTTCTTTGAGCCAGTTGGCGCGTGAGCGACCGAGCCGCAGCCGTATTCGAGACAAGGACGTCAAGCATGTCGGCAATGAGCAGCAGCAACTGGGACCGTCGATCCGTACTGCGTGCCGCCGCGGGACTCGCCGCCCTCGGCCCGCTGGCCGCCTGCGGGGGCAACAACGGCCGTGGAGGGGGCAGCGGTTCGGGCAAGAACCTCGTCCAGTACTTCCACGCGTACGGCGAGGCCGGCACCGAACAGGCCGTCAAGCGGTACGCGAAGGACTACGACAAGGCGGACGTGACCACACAGTGGATCACCGGCTCCGACTTCGAGAGCAAGCTCTTCGCCTCCCTGCTCACCAAGAACGCGCCCGACCTGTTCGAGTTCCATCCACAGATCCAGCTCGTCAAGAGCGGCCAGGTCGCCGACCTGAGCGACATCGTCGAGCCGGTCAAGGACGACTTCAATCCGGCCGACATCGCCTCGCACACGGTCGACGGGAAGATCTACGGCGTCCGGATGATCGACGACCCGCAGTTCTTCTTCTACCGCCCGTCGCTGCTGGAGAAGGCCGGCGTCGAGGTGCCGGCCACGCTCGACGAGCTGATCGAGGCCGCCGCCAAGCTCACCACCGGCAAGGTCAAGGGACTGTTCCTCGGCAACGACCTGCACGCGGTCATCAACCCGATGATCTGGTCCGCGGGCGCCGACACCCTCGACGACCAGAACCGCATCGCGTACCACACGGAGGGGGTCAAGGAAGGCCTCAAGAAGATGCGCAAGCTCTTCACCAGCGGGGATCTCCTCCTCGACGCCCCGGCCGACTACTGGGACCCCTCCGCGATCGACCAGGGCCTGTGCGCGATCCAGTTCTGCGGCATGTGGGCCATGCCGCAGATGCAGAAGGCACTCGGCGACGACATCGGCGTCTTCCCCTTCCCCAAGGTCACCGACAGCGGCAAGCCGTCCGTCTACAACGGCGGTTGGTCCATGTTCGTCAACGCCAAGGGCAAGAACGTCGACCTGGCCAAGGAGTACGTGAAGTGGCTGTGGATCGACCAGAAGAAGTACCAGGAGGACTGGTCGCTCTCCTACGGCTTCCACATACCGCCCCGCTCCTCGCTCGCCGCGAACGCCACCAAGCTCAAGTCCGGCCTGCCCGCCGAGGGCGTCAACCTCTTCAACGAGTACGGGCACTTCGACAACATCGGCTGGACCCAGAGCATGATCACCGCGCTGGAGGACGTCTTCGCCGACAGCGTCCGCAAGGACGGTGACCCGGAGGCCGCTCTCGACAAGGCCGACACGACCGTGAACCGCGAGCTCAAGAAGCTCTTCGGATAGGCCGGCGGGCGGGTTACGACATGTCGACCACCACCACGCGCGGTGCCGCGCGCCCCGGCCCGGCCGCAGTCTCCCCGGCCCGGCCGAGGCGAGGGCCGCGAGGCAGCAGCACCCTCGCCTTCTGGGTCTTCACCGGCCCGTTCCTCATCGGCCTGCTGGTCTTCGTCTACATCCCGATCGGCTGGAGCCTCTGGCTGAGCTTCTTCGAGGCCCGCTTCACGGTCACCCCCGACAAGTTCGTCGGTCTCGACAACTACCGGCAGATGCTGGAGAACGGCGACTTCACCGGCGCCCTCGTCACCTTCACCGTCTTCGCCGCACTCATCGTGCCCCTGACCTGGGCCGTCTCGCTGGGGCTCGCGCTGATGGTCAACCGGCTGCGCTTCATGCGGGCGTTCTTCCGCTCCGTGTTCTTCCTGCCCACCGCGTGCAGCTACGTCGCCGCCTCGCTGATCTGGAAGATGTCCCTCTTCAGCGGGGTCCGCTTCGGCCTGATGAACACGGTCCTCGGCTGGTTCGGCATCGACAACATCGCCTGGCTGGCGAACCCCGACCCGCCCTGGTACTGGCTCGTCATCGTCACCGCGCGCCTGTGGCTCCAGTCCGGCTTCTACATGATCCTGTTCCTGGCGGCGCTCCAGAACATCCCGCCGGAGCTCTACGAGGCCGCCGCCATCGACGGCGCCAGGCCCGGATGGCAGACCTTCCGCCACATCACCCTGCCGCAGCTGCGCGCGACGTCGACCGCCGTGATCCTGCTGCTGCTCGTGGCCGCTTACCAGGCCTTCGACGAGTTCTTCAACCTGCTGTCGAAGACCACGTGGGGCCGTCCACCCCTGGTCGAGCTGTACTACACGGCACTCGGCCAGGCCCAGGACTACGGCGCGGGCAGCGCGGGCGCCGTCATCCTCACCCTGCTGATCTGCCTCGTCACCCTGCTCCAGGGCAGGTTCATGGGATTCGGAAGGAGGGACGAGGCCAAGTGACCACCGTCGTCAAGGGCCACGGGGCCCCCGTCGTCCCGCCGAACGGGCCCGGACGCCGCCGCGACCGGCGCGGTGTCCTCGGCAACACCGGCCTGTACGTCGCCACCGGCATCGCGACCCTGCTCTTCCTGGTGCCCTTCTACCTGCTCCTCCGCAACGCCCTGTCCACCGACGCCGAAATCACCGGCGAGAACTGGAAGTTCTTCCCCACCCACCTCCAATGGGGCAACATCGGCGAACTGTTCGACGACACCACGGTCCCCTTCGCCCGGTCCCTGTGGAACTCCGCGGTCGTCGGCGTCCTGCACACCCTGGGCACCCTGCTGGTCTGCTCCCTCGCCGGTTACGGTCTCGCCCGCATCCCCTACCGGCACGCCGACAAGATCTTCTACGCGGTCCTGGTGACCCTGATGGTGCCCGCCGCCGTCACCTTCGTGCCGAGCTTCGTGCTCGTCTCCTCGCTCGGCTGGGTGGACAGTCTGCGCGGGCTCGTCGTCCCGGGGCTGTTCAGCGGTTTCACCTGCTTCCTGTTCCGGCAGTACTTCCTGGGGTTCCCCAAGGAGCTGGAGGAGGCGGCGCGGGTGGACGGCCTCGGGTACTGGGGCGCGTACTGGCGCGTCGTCGTGCCCAACTCGCTGAACTTCTTCGCCGCGATCGCGACCATCACCTTCATCAGCGGCTGGAACGCCTTCCTGTGGCCGCTGGTCATCGGCCAGGACCCGCAGGCGTGGACCGTCCAGGTCGCGCTCTCCTCGTACATGACCAACCAGACCGTCAACTTCCATCTGATCTTCATGGCCACGGCCGTTTCCATCCTGCCCCTGGTGTTCGTCTTCCTCTTCCTCCAGCGCTGGCTGGTGCAGGGGATCGCGCAGACCGGCATCAAGGGCTGACACGTCCCTCCCACGACCTGGAGACCGATGTCTTTCCGCACCACCGCCACCGACTACGTCGAGGACGTCGCGCCGGGCAGCGGCGCCCTCCCGCCCCGCGCCCGCCACCCCTCCTCGGACGCCAGGACCCTGTCGTTGAACGGCAGTTGGCGTTTTCGCCTGTCGCCCACGGCCGACGCGCAGGACGACTCCTTCGCGGCGGCGGGCCACGACGCCGGGGACTGGGCCGAGATCACCGTCCCCGGTCACTGGGTGCTGCAGGGCCACGGCTCGCCGATCTACACCAATCACCTCTACCCGTTCCCGGTCGATCCGCCGAGGGTGCCGACCGAGAACCCGACCGGTGACCATCTGCGTCACTTCGACCTGCCCGGCGACTGGCCCGCCGAGGGCGGCTCCGTGCTGCGCTTCGACGGTGTGGAGTCCTGCGCCCGGGTGTGGCTGAACGGCACGGACATCGGCGAGTTCAAGGGCTCCCGGCTGCCGCACGAGTTCGCTGTCGGGCACCTGCTGAAGCCGGCCGGCAACGTGCTGGCGGTGCGCGTGCACCAGTGGTCGGCGGGCTCCTACCTGGAGGACCAGGACCAGTGGTGGCTGCCGGGCATCTTCCGGGACGTCACGCTCCTGCACCGACCGCCGGGCAGCGTCCTCGACCACTTCGTGCACGCCTCCTACGACCACGTCGAGGGCCTCGGGACGCTGCGCGTCGACTCCGACGTCGACGGGCGGGTCGTCGTCCCCGGCCTGGACGTCGACGTCGCGACCGGTGAGCCGGTGACCGTGCCGGTGCGGCCGTGGACCGCGGAGACGCCCCGGCTCTACGACGGCACCCTGGTCACCGAGGGCGAACGCGTCCCGCTGCGCATCGGCTTCCGCACGGTCGCGCTCGACGACGGCCTGATCAAGGTCAACGGCCGGGCGATCCTCTTCAAGGGCGTCAACCGGCACGAGTGGCACCCGGAGCGGGGCCGCGCACTCGATCCGGAGACCATGCGCGAGGACGTGCTGCTGATGAAGCGGCACAACATCAACGCCGTACGCACCTCGCACTACCCGCCGCACCCCGCCTTCCTCGACCTGTGCGACGAGTACGGGCTGTGGGTGATCGACGAGTGCGACCTGGAGACCCACGGCTTCACCGAGCAGGCCTGGCGCGACAATCCCGTCGACGACGAACGCTGGACGCCGGCGCTGCTCGACCGAGCGGCCCGGATGGTCGAACGCGACAAGAACCACCCGTCCGTCGTCGTCTGGTCGCTCGGCAACGAGGCCGGCACGGGGCGCGGCCTCACCGCGATGGCGGAGTGGATCCGCGGCCGGGACGGTTCACGGCTGATCCACTACGAGGGCGACCCCGACTGCCGCGACACGGACATGTACGCGCGGATGTACGCCGGGCACGCGGAGGTCGAACGGGTCGGCCGGGGCCTGGACGGCGGCACCCACAAGCGGCGCGGACTCCCCTTCATCCTGTGCGAGTACGCGCACGCCATGGGCAACGGCCCCGGCGGCCTCGCCGACTACCAGCGTCTGTTCGAGTCCTACGACCGCATCCAGGGCGGTTTCGTCTGGGAGTGGATCGACCACGGGATCAAGGACGAACGGTACGGGTTCGCGTACGGCGGCGACTTCGGCGAGGAGCTGCACGACGGGAACTTCGTGTGCGACGGGCTGCTCTTCCCCGACCGCACGCCGTCGCCCGGACTCGTCGAGTACAAGAAGGTGATCGAACCGGTCCGCATCGACGGCGACGGTCAGGCCGGGACGGTGCGCGTCACCAACGCCTACGATTTCGCCGACCTGTCCGGGCTGGCCTTCGAGTGGTCGTTCCAGGTCGACGGGGTGAGCGTCGAGTCGGGTGCGCTGTCGGTGCCCGCGCTCGGCCCGGGCGGTTCGGCGGACGTCAAGCTGCCGCCGCCGTCCGCCGACGGGCGCGGGGCCGAGACACGGTGGACGGTGCGGGCCGTGCTGGCCGAGGAGACCGCGTGGGGCCCACGCGGTCATGTCGTCGCGTGGGCCCAACTGCCGGTCACCGAGCGTCCGTTGCCCAGCGTCGCGCAGACCGACGGTCCGGTGCTCGGCCTGCGGGACATCACTCTCGGCCCGGCCGCCTTCGACGCCCGCACGGGTGCGCTGCGGACGATCGGCGGAATCGATGTCACCGGTCTGCGCCTGGACGTGTGGCGCGCGCCGACCGACAACGACAACGGCGCGCACTGGCAGCCGGACGCGCGCCTCGGCCCGCTCTGGCGCAGGCTGGGCCTGCACCGGATGCGTCACCGGCTGGACGCCGTGGAGCTGGGCGACGACGCGCTGACCGTACGCACCCGGGTGGCGCCCGCCGGCCGGGAGGCCGGCCTGCGCACGGTGTACCGGTGGACGTCCGACGGGACACGGCTGCGGCTCACCGTGTCCGTGGCGCCCGAGGGCACGTGGACGCTTCCCCTGCCGCGCCTGGGGATCCGGCTGGGGCTCACAGGTCCGGCGGACCGTGCGGTCTGGTTCGGCGGTGGCCCGGGTGAGGCCTATCCGGACATCGGGGCGGCCTCGATGCTGGGGCGCTGGGAGTCCTCCGTGGAAGACCTCCAGACGCCGTACGTGCGTCCGCAGGAGAACGGCGCCCGGGCCGACGTGCGCCGGGCGGAGATCGGCGGCCTGCGCGTCGAGGGCGAGCCCGCCTTCTGGTTCACCGCGCGCCGCTGGACGACGGAACAGCTCGACGCCGCCGACCACCTGACGGACCTGGTGCCCGGCGACACGGTCTGGGTCAATCTCGATCACGGGCAGCAGGGCATCGGTTCGCAGTCGTGCGGCCCCGGCGCCCTGCCCCAGTACCAACTGCAGGCCGGCCCGGCCGAGTTCTCGTTCGTCTTCTCGGAGATCCATGACTGACACCCTCGCGCCCGTCGCGGCCGGCCGGCTCTTCAGCCGTCCGGCCGCGGTCGCGTCCTGCGTCGCGTTCGTCCTCATCGGCATGCTCCAGGCGCTCTACGGCCCCGCCGTGCCCGGGCTGCGCGCGGAGTACGGGCTGTCCCCGTCCGGCGCGGGTCTCGGTCTGAGTCTGCACTTCGCCGGTGGCGTGGCCGGCGTCCTCGCCTTCAACGCGATCCACTCCCGGATCAGCAACAGGACACTTCTGGCGCTGAGTTACGCGCTGATGGCCCTGGGCGGGGCGGGCTTCGCCCTCGCTCCTGACTGGCCTTCGGCGCTCGCCGCCGCCTTCCTCGGCGGCCTCGGCTTCGGCGGCATCGACTACGGCCTCAACCAGCTCTTCGCCGTCGGTTTCGGCGACCGCTCGACAGCCATGCTGAACGTCCTGAACGCCCACTTCGGCATCGGCGCGGTGCTCGGGCCCGCGCTCATCGCCTGGCTGGGGCCCGCGCGCTACACGTACGCCTTCGGGGCCTGCGCGTTGCTGGCGGGGGCACTCGTCCTGTGCACGGGAGGCGTCCGTACGGGGGCCGCGGAGGCGACCTCGTCGCCGCGGGCCTCCGTGTCGCTCGGCCCGTCCCGGATCCTCGTCGGCTTCCTCGCCCTCTACATCCTCAACGTCGGGGTGGAGGCGGGTGTCGGCGGCTGGGAGCCCACGCATCTGGAGACCGTCGGCTACGGCACGTCGGTCGCCGCGTCCGCGACCGCCGTCTACTGGCTGATGATGACGGCGGGCCGCTTCCTCGTCGTGCCGGTCACACTGCGGTACACGCCCGAACGCATCCTCACGGTCTGCGCCGCCGGGATGACGGCGTGCCTGCTGCTGGCCCTCGTGGAGGGGGCGGCGCCGGTGGCGTACGCGGGGGTGGGCCTGTTCATCGCCCCCGTCTTCCCGACCGGGCTGACCTGGCTCAACCGGGCCCTCCCGCAGGCGAAGCGGGCCGGGGCGTGGGTGATCGCCGCCTCGATGATCGGCGGTGTCGCGGCGCCCCCGCTGCTCGGCGTGGGCATCGAGGCGTCCGGGATCCACGCGGTGCCCTGGCTGCTGACGGCGCTGTCCGCGGCGTCCCTCGCGGCGACCGTGTGGCTCATCACGCTGACCCGGAGGACGGCGCGCTGAGGGGTGGCACCGGTCCCTGTCGGTCACCGTGACTCCGCGGGGCCACGACGCGTCACCGCTGCCCCGGCCGCCCCCGCACGGTCGTGTTCCGTGTGCGGCCGAGGTGTCAGGTCACGGCCGCTCGCGCCGGAGTTCGCGCGCCGACCGCCCGTACTGCGCTCTCAGTGCGCGCGCCAGGTGGCGCGGGTCGTGGATGCCCCAGCGCGCGGCGACCGCCGCCGTCGTACGGCTGTCGTGGGCCGGGTCGAGCAGGTCGCGGCGAATGCGCGCGAGCCGCTCACGGCGGAGCCAGGCCGCGTAGGGTTCACCGGTCCGCTGGAACAGGCGGTGCAGCTGGCGCGCCGAGATGCCGTGGGCGGCGGCGGCCGAGTCGACGCACAGGGACGGCTCGGAGATGTTGGCCAGCGTGTAGACGCGGATGCGGTCCACCAGGGCGGTCTCGGTGTCCATCCGGCCGGGTGCCGCGCCGTCCGTGAAAGCCGCGACGAGCAGGGACACCAAGGCGTCACCCAGATGGGTCCGCTGCGCTCCGGACAGTTCGTCGAGGTGCCGGCCGAGGCCGTCCAGGAAGGCGGAGAGCACGGCCTGCGCACCGGACTCGGCCGGCAGCCGCCTGGCCGCCCGGGCGGCGACGGCGTCCGCGTGGCGGCCGAGCTCGGTACGCGAGATGCCGACGGCCGTCACGTCACAGCCGTCGGCGACCGCGAGCCGGTAGGGCCGCGTCATGTCGAGCACCACGAAGTCCCCGCCGTGCGCACGGGACTGCAGGCCGCCCTGGTCCACGGCCGCGGGTCGCGGTGACCGGTGCAGCGTGATCTTCAGCAGTTCGGGGTCGGTGGAGGTGATCACCCGGGGGGTCCGTGCGACGAGGTGCCCGGAGCCCCGGATGCGCGCCACGGACAGGCGCCCCGCGGCCACCGCGTCGATGTCGGCATGGAACCCGTCCACGTCCTTCGCGGTCACCGCGAGCGGGGCGAGGATCGTGGACGCCGCGGTCTGCAACTGGCCCACGGTGGCCCGGCGTACGTGCAGGGCTCCTAAGTGAGGGTCGTTCACGGGGCTGCCCCCTTGTCACCGTGCCGTGCACCGCGCGTGCCGCGAATCCTTCACTGCGTGGACGCGAACGGCGGGTGTCCGGTTCCGTGACGCGGATCGGCGACACCGCGGGCGGGAACCGGAGACTCGGCCGACGGCGGCGTGCGTAGCGTGGTGCGAGGGGAGCGATGTCGGCTGGGACTTTCGCGATGGTTCCAGCCGACCGCCCCCGCGCCGCGGCCTTCGACGGTCTCGGCGGCCTCCGCGGGTCTCTTCCGTCCACCTTCGGCTCCGCGGCCTCCGCGGGTCTCCTCCGCCTCCGCCGTTCACGTCCTCCGGAGCTCGTGTCTTCCCGGTCTTCCCGGCCCGCGTCTTGCGAGCGCCATGTCCTGCATGACTCACGTCTCCCCGGGCAACCCCTTCCATGGCTTCGTACACTAGGGTGTTTCCTAGAAGGTCTAGGAAACGGTGTCCGGACGATGCGCCGGTGGCACGGAGGGGCGGTCAGTCATGGTGCGCGCAGGGCTCACCACCGAGCGAGTCGTGGAAGCCGCGGCCGATCTCGCGGACGAGGTCGGGTTCGAGAACGTCACCGTGTCCGCGCTCGCGCGCAGCTTCGGGGTGAAGGACGCGAGCATGTACTCGCACGTCAAGAGCGTGCAGGACCTGCGGTCCCGGATCGCGCTGCTCGCGGCCGGGGAGATGATCGACCGGATCGCCACCGCCGTGGCCGGACGGGCCGGCAAGGACGCGCTGGTCGCGTTCGCCGACGCCTATCGCGCCTACGCGCTGGAACGCCCGGGGCGCTACCGGGCCACGCACATGCAGCTCGACCCCGGTCTGGTCCCGGAGTCCAACGCCCGGCGCACCGCCGAGGTGACCTACGGGATGCTCCGGTGGTACGGGCTGTCCGAGCCCGATCTGACCGACGCCGTGCGCCTGCTGCGCAGCACCTTCCACGGCTACTGCCACCTCGAAGCCATCGGCGGCTTCGGTGCGCCCCGTGACGTCCAGGCGTCCTGGGAGCGCGCGCTGGACGCCCTGCACATCGCCCTGGAGCACTGGCCGCGCGCCGAGGAGGACGGCCGTGCCTGAGTTCCGTCACTCCGTGTGCGGCAGTGGTCCGGTGCTGCTGCTCGTCCCCGGCGGGGCCGGGCATCCGATGGGTCTGGAGAACGTCACGGCGCGCCTCGCGGAACGGTTCACCGTGGTGACGTACGACCCGCTCGGGCTGTCGCGCGGGCCCGTGGACGGGCCGGTCGGGGACCAGCGGGTCGGGGCGTGGAGCGAGAACGCCCGACGGCTCCTCGACACGGTCCTGCCGGCCGGTGACTCCGCCCATGTCTTCGGCACCAGTTCCGGCGGCATCGTCGCCCTGGACCTGCTGGCCCGTTTCCCCGAACGTGTCCGGCGGGTGGTCGCGCACGAACCGCCGACGGTCGAGGTGCTCCCCGACCGGGAGGCGCAGCGCGCGATGGTCCGCGAGGTGGACGCGATCTGCCGTACCGAGGGCGTGGCGCGGGCGGTCGAGCGCCTGGGCGCCGGGCTGGAGGGACGTCCCTGGCGGCCCGGGCCCCGGCAGGGGGTGGCGGCGGACGGCGTCGACGCCCCGCCGTCGGGGCACGCCGGCGAGGGAGGAGGCTCCCCCGGCCCGGACTCCCCGCTGGGCCTGTTCCTCGCCCACGTCCTGCGCCCGTTCGCCACCCACACGCCGGACGTGGACGCCCTGAAGCGACTCTCCACGCGTCTCGCACTCGGCGTGGGGCGGGATTCGCGGGGCCGACTGCCGCGCCGCACGGCCGAGTCGCTCGCCGGGCTCACCGGCGCGGAACTCGTGGAGTTCCCCGGCGGCCACCTGGGCTGTCTGGAGCACCCCGTGGAGTTCGCGGACCTGTTGGCCCGCACGCTCATCGGCCCGCGGGACCGGTTCGACGGCTGAGCGCCTGCACCTCGTCGTAGGTCGGCGCGCCGCCCCGTGGCCGGTGTCCGGCCCGGATGTCGCCGACCGTGTCCAGGACGGCGCCCAGCGCCCGCCGGTACAGGAGCGATCCGAGGCTGACCCGGCCCACGCCGAGCTCGCCGAGGTGCGCGACGGTCGGCCCCAAGGGCGAGAAGAGGATGTTGAGCGGGACGTCCAGCGTCCTCAGCAGGCCCGAGATGCGCGCCGGGTCGGTCAGTCCGGGCACGAACACGCCGTTGGCGCCCGCCTGTTGGTAGGCGTCGAGGCGGCGCTCCGTCTCCCGCGGGTCGCCGTCGGCGAGCCAGTACGTGTCGGTGCGGGCGTTCACGAAGAGGTCCGGAACGGCCGCCTTCACCGCGGCGATCTTCTCGGCGTGCAGTCCGGCGGGACCCAGACCGTCCTCCAGGTTGATCCCGGCGGCCCCGGCAGCAGCGAGCTCCCGCGCCAGCTCCGCCACCTCGCCGGGGTCCCGGCTGAACCCGTCCTCGACGTCCACGGACAGGAGGCAGGGGACCGTGCCGAGACTCCGCGCCAGGGCCGTCGTCAGGTCCCTGGTGGCCGCCGCGCCGTCGGGCAGCCCCGCGGCGGCCGCCACGCCGAGGCTCGTGGTGCCGACCGCCGCGAATCCCTGGCCCGCGAGCAGCGCCGCGGAGGCGTGGTCCCAGGCGTTGGGCAGGAGCAGGGGCGCGTCGGCGTGGTGCAGCGCCGCGAACGGGGTGCCGAGGGAGGTCATACGGGCCACGCTAGCGGTGGAACACTTCGGCGGCCGCCGAACCGTACCCGCACCACGGGCCGGCAGCGGCGCAGGCTCACACGGGCGTCACCGTCCACGCCGATGTCTCGGACCGCTCGTCCTGCGCCCCGAACCGGAACCGCGCCGACGGGCCCCCGGCCCAGCCGACGGACAGCTCGCGGTCCTGCGACACCGCCACGGACACCAGGTCCCCGAGCGGCCGGGAGTGCGCGTCGCCGGTGAGCCGGGCCACGGCGACGAACAGAGTGGGTCCGTCACCCGTGACGCCCGTGACACCGTCCGGGGCGGGCTCCCCCGACAGGCCGTGGGCGGGCAGGAGTTCGGCCCGCAGCCCCTCTCCCGCCGTCCAGCCGGTGACCCGTACGCCGGTGCCGGGAGCCGTCCCGGTCACCAGATGGGCGCGCACCTCCACCGCCCCGTGCGCGACCACGAGACTGACGACCCGGGTGTCCCCGGTGACCGTGTGGCGGGAGGCGGCCCAGCCCTCCCCGACGCCCAGCGGCTCGATGTCCGTGCGGCCCGGGTCGCCGTCGACGACGACGCTGTTGTCGTACGAGGGCGCGGGCCGCGTCGCCGTCGAGTAGGCGAGCCGCGTGTAGAACGGGTCGTAGCGGGTGTCCTCGCTGCCGTGGTTGTGCAGGCGGACGACCCCGTCCGAACCGGTGCTCTGGAGCAGCCAGTTGGGCGGACCGACCGGGGTGACGGCGTCGGCCCGCTCCGCCGGGCCCGGCTCCTCGCGCGCCGTCCACACCTCGTGGTCGGGCGGCAGGAGCAGCCCGACGAAGGCCTTGCTCGCCCAGTACGGGGACGCCGGGCCCGAATAGCCCTGCAGGAATGCCTCGTCGGGGCCGTGCCAGCCGAGCGTGAGCAGACCGCGGTCGTCGACGGCGCCGTGGTCGAGGAAGTGACGCAGGGCGCCGGAGGCCAGCCGCCGGGTCTCGCCGGGGGACAGGGGGGTGCGGCCGGTGAGCGCGCCCAGCCACAGGGGGGCCGCGGACGCGAAGCGGTAGGTCAGGGAGCGGCCCTGCAGCATGGGGGCGCCGTCGCCGCCGAACAGACGGGCGTAGTCGGCGAGATGGGCCTCCAGTCGTGTGCCGTACAGGTCGAGGAGGCGGCTGTCGTCGGCCAGCCAGGCGTGCAGCACCGGATACAGGTGCATGGCCCAGCCGTTGTAGTAGTCGAAGGCCCGGCCGGGACCGTCGCTGTACCAGCCGTCGCCGAGGTACCACTGCTCGATGCGGGCGAGTCCACGGTCGACGGCGGCGCGCGCCGCCTCGGGTTCGTGGCCGATCTCCTGGAGGAAGCCGCCCACGGTCACCGGGAACAACTCCCAGTTGTTGGGCCAGGGTTCGGCGGTCAGCGCGTCACCGAGCCAGTGGGCCGCCCGCTGCCGGACGCCGTCGTCCAGCCGGTCCCAGAGCAGCGGCCGGGTCAGGCGCAGCGCGAGGGCGATCGACGCGGCCTCCACCAGGGGCTGGCTGCGATGCTCGACGCGCGGCCAGACGCCGGCGGTTCCGGCGGCGAGACCGTCCGCGTACCTTTCGAGGGTCTTCTCGTCCTGGCGGAAGGCGGCGATCAGCAGGGTGCGGGCGTAGCCCTCCAGGCCGTCGGAGAGCCGGCCCGACCAGCTCTCGTGGTCACCGGGCAGGTGGTAGAGGGCGCGGTCCTCGGTGGCGTACGGCTCCACCGCGGTCAGCAGCGAGTCCGCGGCGGCCGCCCAATGGGCGCGGGTGTATCCGGTGCGGGGGCTGAGAGCGGTGTCGGGCGGCGGCAGGTGCATCAGTGGTTCCAGTCCTTCCGGCGGGCCTGGGGCGCTCCGGTTCCGGTCGGGGCGCCCCAGGAGTCCATCCCTCCCGCGCCAGGCCCCCGGACACCGGTCGGCGGGTGACGAGTCCGGCACGGACGAACCCCGTCGGCACGGTGGCGCCGGGCACGGAGGCGCCGGTGCCGAGCACGGGCCGCCCGCCCTGATCACGAAAAGACCTGGCCGCTGGACCGTATCGCCTGGGGCAAGCGCTTTCTAGTGGTCGGCCGCTTTTCGCGGGGCCGTCGTCACCGGCAGGTCGTCCCGTCGCCGGCCACAGGTCATCCCGTGCGGGGGCCACGGATCAAGTGGCGCGGTGACCACGGATCAGGTGGCGCGGCGGCCGCGGATCACCCGCCACGCCGTCCACGAGTCACCCGGTGCGGTGACCCGACGCCAGGCGGCTCGCCTCGGCGTAGGCCCGCACCAGCGGCCGCCGGTCCCCGGCCCGCCAGGCCAGGGCCAGACGGCTCGGCACGACACCGCGCACGGGCCGGGTGACGACGCCGCCCCGCGTGAGCAGCGGCGCGTTGCCCGCGGCGAGCAGGCAGACGCCCCGGCCGTCCACCAGCGCCTCGTACGTCTCGTCGGCACTCGCGGCCTCCGCGCCGATCAGGGCCGGGCACCCCGCGCGGGCGTCGAGGGCGAGCCAGTAGTCGCGCAGCACCCCGGCCGACTTCGGGATCGCGATGAACGGTTCGTCGAGCAGGTCCGCGAAGTCGATCTCCGGGCGGTCCGCGAGGCGATGCGTGTCCGGCAGCGCGACATGGCGCGTCTCCTCGGCCACCACCACCCACGCGTAGCGCTCCTCGTCCGGCACCGGCAGCCACACGAACGCGGCGTCGACCGAACCGTCCGCGAGCCCCGCGCTGGAGTCCGTCCAACTCACCTGCCGCAGTTCGACCTTGGCCGCCGGACACGTCTCGCCGAACCGGGATCTGATCGCGGGCAGCAGTCCCCCGCGGCCCGGGCTCGTGCTCATCCCGACGACGATCGTCGCCTGCTGCTCGGCCTTGGCCCGCTCCACGGCACCGGATGCCGCAGCCCAGTCGGCGAGCATCCGCCGCGCGTACGGCAGCAGGGCGGCACCCACCGCCGTCAACCGCACCTCTCGCCTGTCCCTCTCGAACAGATCGGCGCCCAACTGCCGTTCCAGAGCACGGATCTGCTTGCTCAGGGCGGGCTGGGAGACGAAGAGGCGCTCCGCGGCGCGCGTGAAGTGCAGTTCCTCGGCGACCGCGACGAAGTAGCGCAGGTCCCTGCCGTGCACGTCCATGGCCATAACCATTGGTTATCACGAAGGGTCTTGGACGGGCGACACGGTTCGCGGAGAAGCTCGGTGCATCGACGGCACGACCTGTACGAGGGAGTCGGACATGAGCAAGGTATGGCTGGTCACCGGCGCGAACAGCGGCTTCGGCCGGGCGTTCACCGAGGCGGCGGTCGCCGTGGGGGACGTGGTGGTGGCGACGGCCCGCAGGCCCGAGGCGCTGGCCGATCTCGTCGCGGCCCACCCCGACCAGGTCGAGGCGGTCGCCCTCGACGTCACGGACCAGGCGCGCATCGACTCCGTCGTGGCCGATGTGGTGCGGCGGCACGGGCGGATCGACGTCCTGGTCAACAACGCCGGCCGCACCCATGTCGGCGCCGCCGAGGAGACCACGGACGGCGAACTGCGGTCGCTGTTCGACCTGCACTTCTTCGGGCCCGCCGCGCTGGTCCGCGCCGTCCTGCCGCACATGCGGGAGCGCCGCTCGGGCGCTGTCGTGCAGATGAGCAGCATGGGCGGGCAGATGACCTTCCCCGGGTTCTCCGCGTACTGCGGCACCAAGTTCGCGCTGGAGGGCTTCTCGGACGCGCTGGCCGCGGAGGTCGCTCCGCTGGGCATCAAGGTGCTGATCGTCGAGCCGGGGTCGTTCCGCACGAATCTGCTGGGCGGTGCCACCGCGAGCGACGAGATCGCCGACTACGCGGACACGGTCGGCCCGACCCGCCGGGCCGTCGCCGGTGGTGACGGCGACCAGCCCGGCGACCCCGCGAAGGGCGTCGCGGCGGTGCTGGCGGCGCTCGCCGACGTGAACACTCCCCTGCGGCTGCCGCTCGGCGGTGACGGTGTCGACGCCGTGGTCGGCCATCTCGACGCGCAGCGCACGGAGATCGCCACCTGGGAGAAGGTGGCGCGGGGCACCGCGTTCGACGCGTGACAGCCCCGCGGGGCGGGAGCGGGGGGGGCCCCCCCCCGCGCGGCGCCCGGGGGGCCCCCCCCCCCCCCCCCCCACACCCCCCCCCCCCCCCCGGCCCCCCCCCCCCCCCCGCCCCCCCCGCCGCCCCCCCCCCCG
>NZ_JBVHMN010000004.1:244376-397091 GCF_055558435.1 Streptomyces sp. NPDC025784 | reverse complement strand
CCCGGGGGGAGCGGGGGGCGGGGGCCCGCGGTATCCCCGGGGCCCCCCCGCGCGGGGGGGGGGGGGGGGCCCCCCGCCCCGGCCGGCCGGGGGGGCCCCCCCCCCCCCGCGACCGATAACCCCCCGTTCGCGGCAGGACGCCCGTACTCCAGTGCCCCGGGCGGCGGCGACCGAGTGCTCCGGGCCACGGCTCCGGAGTGCACCACGCCGCAGGTCCGGACGCACCCGGCCACGGGAACCGAGCCCTTCACCCCACAAGCCCCGGACCGACCCGGCCCCAGGCACCGAGCCCTCACACCACAAGCCCCGGACCCACCCGCCCACGGACCCGGCCTCGCGGGCCGGTCCATGCGTCCCGCATCGTGGGCCGGGCGTTCACCAGATGGACGGGACCGGATGCCGCCCACCGCATCGACTAGCGTCGAGACATGACCAGCGACACCCCCCGCACCCTCGCCGAGACGCTCTCCCGTGGCAGCGTCGTGCTCGACGGCGGCATGTCCAACCAGCTCGAATCGGCCGGGCACGACCTGAGCGACGAGCTGTGGTCGGCACGGTTGCTCGCGGAGCGGCCCGAGGCCGTCGTGGAGGCGCACCTCGCCTACTTCGAGGCGGGCGCGGACGTGGCGATCACCGCCAGCTACCAGGCGACGTTCGAAGGGTTCGCCCAGCGCGGCATCCCGCGGGACAGGGCTGCCGAGCTCATCGGCCTGAGCGTCGCGCTCGCCCGCGAGGCGGCCGGACGCGCGCGGGCGAAGGGGGTCGCACGGCCGCTGTGGGTGGCCGCGTCGGTCGGGCCGTACGGGGCGATGCTCGCGGACGGTTCGGAGTACCGGGGGCGGTACGGGTTGAGCGTCGAGGAGCTGGATCGGTTCCACCGGCCGCGCCTGGAGGTGCTGGCCGCCGCCGGACCCGACGTACTGGCCCTGGAGACCGTGCCCGACACGGACGAGGCGCGGGCACTGCTCAGGGGGGTGCGCGGTCTCGGCGTGCCCGCGTGGCTGTCGTACAGCGTCGCCGGGGACCGGACGCGCGCCGGGCAGCCTCTGGAGGAGGCGTTCGCCCTGGCCGCCGACGCGGACGAGGTGATCGCGGTCGGCGTGAACTGCTGCGCGCCCGAGGACGTGGACGGCGCCGTGGCCACCGCCGCGCGTGTGACGGGGAAGCCGGTCGTGGTCTACCCGAACAGCGGTGAGGCGTGGGACGCCGCGGCACGGTCGTGGACCGGCCGCTCCACGTTCACCGCCGAGCAGGTGACGGGGTGGCAGCGGGCCGGGGCCCGCCTCGTCGGCGGCTGCTGCCGGGTGGGCCCCGAGGCGATCGCCGGGATCACCCGGACGCTGAAGCCCGCCTGACCCACCGGCCCGCGCCCGGCTCCGGGGGCGGGTCCGGGCTCCGGCCGCGCCGGGCGTACCGACGCCGCGCCGGTGGCGCCGGCTCCCCGGCACCACGGGCAACCTCCTCGCCCGGCGCACACGCGCTGGGCGGGGCCGGCGGCGGACGCGGCCTCAGGATCGCCGGGCACGTCCCGAGTTCCGCAGGCGCCGTACCGCCGACAGCGGTGCCGCCCCCCACATGGGCAGTCCGCCGGACGCGCGCGGCACCGGAGCGGACTCGGCGGCGCCGGTCGGGTCGGCGGGCGGCGCGGGCCGGTCCGACTCGGCGTCCCACAGGGCGAGTTCACGGTCGCGCGGCCCGAGGACGGTGTGCGGTTCGCCGCTGCCGAAGACGCGCACCGGATGGGTGTCGTTCCAGGTCTGCCACCCGGGTTCGCCGTCGACGGCGAACCGCACCCACGCGGAGTGCATCGCGTCGGCGAGTTCCTGCGGGGCGCCCTCGCCCGCGAGTCTCTCCGACTCCGGCACGTCGGAGGTGTCGAAGACGAAGCCGAGTTCCAGGGCGTGACAGGCGCCGAGGTCCGGCACGTTCGAGGGCCACGCGAACTCGTAGACGTACGTACGGGACGGGCCGCCGCGGGCGTCCGCGAGCCGGTGCAGCGGGACGCGCAGCAGGTGGTCGGTGACCATCTGGCCCACCAGGTCGGCGGTGCTCGCGGCCGGGTGGAGGGCGCGGTAGCCGCGGGGCACCTCGTGGCCGCAGCGGCAGCGGGCCATGGCTCCGGCCAGCGCGACGGGCCCGAGCCGGTCGACGCTCTCCAGGAGCCCGCCGGGCACCAGCCACAGCCGGTACTCCTCGCTGGTCCAGCCCATCAGGAGGTCGACGTCCGGTGAGGCTCCGTCGAGGAGTGCCTCCAGCGGGTCCCGCGGGACCAGGTCGCCGTCGACGACGATGCCGAACGCGGGCCCGCCGAGGACGGGACTGCTGAGTCTGCCGACGTCGGCCTGGGTGCGCAGCAGCAGTTCGCGGTCGACGGCGGCGAACGCCTCCGCGGTGGCCGGGACCTTCAGCCGGGCGGCCATCCGGCGGACCATCCGGCGCACCTTGTCGCGGTCGCCCGCCTCGGGCGGCCCGCTCTGCAGGACGGCCCGGTGGAACAGGCCACGGGCCCGTGGGGCGGCGAGCAGCGCGCCGATGCTGATGGCTCCGGCCGACTCGCCGAAGACGGTGACGCGGTCCGGGTCGCCGCCGAACTCGGCGACGGATGCCCGCACCCACTCCAGCGCGGCCAGCTGGTCGCGCAGGCCCGGGTTGGCGGGTGCGTCGGGGAAGAGGCCGTAACCCTCCACTCCGAGACGGTAGTTGAAGGAGACGAGGACGACGCCGTCGCGGGCGAAGGAGTGACCGTCATAGACGGGTACGGCCGAGGAGCCGCGGGTCAGGGCCCCGCCGTGGATCCACACCATGACGGGCAGCCGGGCGCCGCGCCCCGGTTCCGGGGTCCACACGTTGAGGTTGAGGCAGTCGTCGCCGGGCACGACGGGGTCGGCGAGCAGACGTGCGAAGGCCTCGGAGTACGGCGGCTTGGGCGGGGTCGGCCCGAAGGCACCCGCGTCGCGGACGCCGTCCCAGGGTTCGGGCGGAACCGGTGGCAGGAAGCGGCGGGGGCCGAACGGCGGCGCGGCGTAGGGGATGCCGCGGAAGACGGCGACGCCCTTCTCGTACCGGCCGCGCACCGCCCCGTACGGGGTGGCGACGACCGGGTCGTGCGCCGGGAGATCCGCGTCCGCCGCGTCCACCGCCATCCGACCACCAGCTCCTCACGCTCCGAACCGTTCATCTCAGAGCACCACATCGCCCCCCGGTATTCCTGCCGACGTCTCCATTCGGCGGACACGCCGCGAAGTTGGGCGCGGGATGTGCGCGGTCGCTCGGGCCCATGCCTCAGCCGTTCGGGGCGGTGTCGCAGTCGTTCAGGGCGGTGTCGCAGTCGTTCAGTGCCGGGTCGCGTCCGGGATGCCGAAAGTTTCGCCGGGGCCCCATTCCATGAACGCCTGCCGCTTCACGCCGTGTCCGGCCGGGCTTAATGTAGGAAGCGCTTGCTATGCGGGCGGGACGTCCGTCCCGCGGGCGGCACTGTCCGAAACTTTCGACGGCCCGCGGGGGCCGGAGGGGCGGGTTCCATGGTGCGCACGGGACGCGCGTCCGGTCCGACGCTGGCGGTCGTCGCCCGCGCGGCGGGGGTGTCCGTGCCCACGGCGTCGAAGGTGGTCAACGGCCGGGAGGACGTGGCACCGGAGACCCGGCGCCGGGTCACCGAGGCGCTCGACCGGCTGGGCTATGTGCGCAGACCGCGGTTCGAGACGCCGGCACCACCGGGCCTGGTCGACGTCGTCGTGCACTCGCTGGAGAGTTCCTGGTCGGGGGCCGTGCTGCACGGCGCGGAGCAGGCCGCCTCCGACGCCGGGCTGGAGGTCGTGGTCTCGACGGGGCCGACCCGGACCGGCGGCGGGCGCCCCGGGCAGGGCTGGCTGGACAAGCTCACCGCCCGCGGCTCGTCGGGGGTGTTGTTCCACCTGGCGGAGCTGACCGCGGCGCAGCAGGCCCGGCTCGACGGGCACGGCATCCCGTTCGTGATGATCGACCCCGTCGTCGAACCGCCCGAGGGTGTGGTGTCGGTGGGCGCGGCGAACTGGCAGGGCGGTCTGCTGGCGACGGAACATCTCCTCGCGCTCGGCCACGAGCGCGTCGCGGTCATCGGCGGTCACCGGCGCAGGACGTGCGGCAGCGACCGGATCGCCGGCTACCGCTCGGCCCTCGCCTCGGCCGGGCTCCGGTACCGGCCCGAGTACGTCCGCCACGGCGGTTTCCATGAGCGGGGCGGCCACCGCCGCATGCTCGAACTCCTCGGCCTGCCCGAACCCCCCACGGCCGTGTTCGCCTGCTCGGACAGGATGGCGCTCGGGGTCTACCAGGCCCTGGCGGAGCGGCGGTTGCGGGTGCCGGACGACATCAGTGTGGTGGGCTTCGACGACCTCCCCGAGTCCCGCTGGGCCGGCCCGGCGCTCACCACCGTGCGCCAGCCGCTGTCCGAGATGGCGGCGACGGCGCTGCGCCTGCTGGTGCGGATGATGGCGGGCGACCGCCCGGAGGGCACGCGTACGGAGCTGTCGACCCGTCTGGTGGAACGGTCGAGCACGGCGCCGGTGCCGGCTACCTCCCCGTCGCCCAGGTGATGCCGCCGAGCAGGTGGGCCCGGAAGTCCGGGTCCTCGTACGCCTGCGGAGCGTGCCCGAAGGCGGTGTAGAACACCCGTCCCGCGCCTCGCTCGTGGCACCACACCAGCGGATGGTCCGCGCCCATGCCGCCGCCCTCGTACGAGGACTCGTCGGCGGACACGAGCACCCGCACCGCCCCGCGCGGACTGGTCCGGAAGTCGTACCACTCGTCGGTGAACTCCCAGACGGGCGGCAGGTGCCGGGTCGCCGGGTGCGTCCGGTCCTCCACCACCGCCTTGCCGGGCTGATGGTCCGGGTGCCGGGCGAAGCGGGCCCCGAGCAGATCGCCGTAGTAGGGCCAGTCGTACTCGGTGCAGGCGGCGGCGTGCACGCCGACGAATCCGGCGCCCGCGTCGAGACGGGCGGCGAGGCGGGCACGGCCCGCGGGGGTGAGCACCTCCCCGCTGGTGGAGAGGAAGACGACCGCGTCGTAGGCGTCCAGGGGCGCCTCGAACACGGTGGGATCCTCGGTCGCGTCGACGGCGAAGGCGTGGCCGTCGCCGAGGGACCGCACGGCGGCGACGGCGGCGGGAATCGACTCGTGCCGGTAGTCGGTGGTGCGGGAGTACACGAGGACGCGCGGAGGCATGGACCCGAGCCTATGCCCCGACGGGGCAGGTCCCCACGGGGCGGTGGAACCGAGAATTTCGGAGCGCGGACAGCGGCCTCGGCCGGGCCCCGACCGGGCCCGGGGCGCCATGGCGGAGGTGCCGTCGTGGTGCCGGGTGGCGTGTCCGATTCGTTCAAGACCCGGTGGACGGGCCGCGCCTACGGTGGACGCATGACTCCACGATTCGATGTGATCGGCCTCGTCGTCTCCGACATGGCCGCCTCCCTCGCCTTCTACCGGCGCCTCGGGCTCGTCTTCCCGGAGGGGGCGGAGTCCGAGCCGCACGTCGAGGCGGAACTGCCCGGCGGGCTGCGGCTCGCGCTCGACACGGAGGAGACGATCCGCTCGTTCCACGCCGGCTGGCGCCCGCCGAGCGGCGGCGCCCGGACGTCCCTGGCCTTCCTCTGCGACAACCCGGCGGAGGTGGATTCCGTGTACGAGGAACTGGTCGGCGCGGGTCACCACGGCGAGCTGAAGCCGTGGGACGCCTTCTGGGGCATGCGGTACGCCGTCGTGCACGACCCGGACGGCAACGGCGTCGACCTGTTCGCCCGGCTGCCCGCGCAGTAGCTCCGCCCGCTACGGCCGGCCGACCAGTTCCCCGAGGGTCGTGTCCGCCAACTGCCGCACGTCGCGGGCCAGATGGGCCTGGTCCGCGAACCCGGCCCGCGCCGCGGTCTGCGCGAAGGGAACCCCGTCGCGGGCCAGGGCGAGCGCCCGCTGGAGCCGCAGCACGCGGGCCAGCGTCTTGGGCCCGTAGCCGAACGCGGCGAGCGAGCGGCGGTGCAACTGCCGTGCGCCCAGGCCCAGTCCGTCGGCGGTCTCGGCGACCGGGCGCCCCGCGTCGAGGGCCGTCACGAGCCGGGTGAGCAGCGGGTCGGGCGGTGCCACCTCCTCCGCCCGGCGCAGCGCGAGCTCTTCGAGCGCGCCGAGCGGGTCGGCCGCGGCGTCGACGCGCCGGGTGAGGCGGCGCACCTCCGCGGCGGGCCACAGGTCCGCCAAGTCGACGCGTACGTCGCGTAGTTCGTGTGCGGGCACACCGAGGAGCGCGGGAGCCGTGCCGGGAAAGAACCGGATGCCGGCCCAGCGGCCCGGTGCGCCCTGCGGGTGGTACGCGCGCGTGTCGGGCCCGGCGACCATGAGTCGTCCCTCGTGCCACAGCAGGTCCATGCACCCGTCGGGCAGGACGGCCCGCACCGGCCCGCCCGCGGGCGCGCGCGTCCACACCACGGCGCCCGCCAGCCGGGACGGGCGCTCCGCGTACCCGGACGCGGCGGCGAGGGGTTCGACGGCCACGTACGTCACGCTACGCCGCCCGGGTCCGGTGCTCCTGCGGGCTGACGCCGTACACCCGCTTGAAGGCGCTGGACAGTGCGAACGCGCTGCCGTAACCGACCTGGCGGGCGATGGACTCGAGGGTGTCGTCCGAGTCGCGCAGGCGGTCGGCGGCCAGCGCCAGGCGCCAGCCGGTCAGATAGGTCATCGGGGGTTCGCCCACGAGTTCGCTGAAGCGCCGGGCCAGCGCGGCCCGGGACACCCCGGCCTTGGCGGCGAGGACGGCCACCGTCCAGGGGTGGGCCGGGTCGTCCTGCACGAGCCGCAGCACCCGGCCCACGACGGGGTCGGCGAGAGCCCGGTACCAGGCCGGCGCCTCGGCCTCGGGGCGCGAGAACCAGGCCCGCAGCGCGGCGATCATCAGCAGGTCGAGCAGCCGGTCCAGGACGACCTCCTGGCCCGGCTCGTCGCGCACCATCTCCTCGGCGAGGATCGGCGTCAGCGGGCACTCCCACACGTCGGAGGTGAGCGAGAGCAGCGGCGGCAGGGCGTCGAGCAGCCTGCCGCCGATCTCGCCCGGCATCATGTACGTCCCGATCAGCAGCACCGTGGAGCCGTCGAGCCGGTCGCCCCAGCTGCGCACTCCGAGGTCCCAGCGGCCCTTCAGCGAGCGTCCGTCGGGGTAGGTGCACTCGCCTCCCGGGAGGATCACCGCCTGCGGGGCGGTCCCGGGATCGTCGGCGCACAGGTACGGGTCGGGCCCGCGGGCGATGGCGAGGTCGCCGGCCCGCAGCCGCACCGCCTCTCCCCCGTCCGGCACGACGCAGGCGTCGCCGCGCACCACCAGCATGATCGTCAGGGGCGCTTGGTCCTCGATGCGCAGGGACCAGGGCGGGTCGAAACACGCACGGATCATGAAGGCCCCACGCGCACGTGGGCCCTCCAGCAGGCCTGCGAGTGCGTCCATGGCGTCAGCGTAGACGCAGGCCGCACGGCGCACTGGACGTCCGCTTATGGGAATGAGGCATTCAGTGATGGCCGCCCGCTCCGGGCGCCCGTTGACTGGGAGGCATGGCAGAGAACACGCGGAACATGACGATATGGGTGAGCGGGGCCACGGGGCGCACGGGCAGCCGGGTGGCGCAGGCCGCCCGGGCGGCGGGGCTGACGGTGCGGGCCGGTTCGCGCGCCGAGGGGTTCGACTGGGAGGACGCGTCGACGTGGGCCGAAGCGTTGCGCGGCGCCGACGCCGCGTATCTGGTGTACCCGACGGACGTCGGCTCACCGGCCGCCACCGAGGCGATCGGAGCGCTGGCCCGGGAGGCGGTCGGGCTCGGCGTGCGGCGGCTGGTGCTGCTGTCGTCGCGGGGCGAGGAGCGGGCCCGGCCGACGGAGGAGGCGCTCAAGGCGTCCGGCGCGGACTGGACGATCGTCCGGGCCGCGTGGTTCGCGCAGAACTTCAGCGAGGGCCCGCTGGTGGAGGGGCTGCGCCACGGGGAGCTGGTCTTCCCGGCGGGTGAGGTGCGCGAGCCGTTCATCGACGTGCGGGACATCGCGGACGTCGTGGTGGCCGTGCTGACGGCGGGCGACCGGTACGCCGGCCAGGAGCTCGCCGTGTCCGGGCCCAGGCTGCTGACCTTCCGCGAAGCGGTCGCCGAGATCGCGGAGGCGACGGGCGTCGAGCTGACCTACACGCCGGTGACCGCTCGCCGGTACGGCGACGACCTGGCCGGGTTCGGGGTGCCCCCCGAGGAGGTGGAGTTCCTCGTCGACCTCTTCGAGAGCCTCCTCGACGGCCGCAACTCCTACCTCTCGGACGGTGTCCGGCAGATCCTCGGCCGGGCGCCGCGCGACTTCACGGACTTCGCGCGGGAGGCGGCGGCCGCTACCTGGAAGGTGTGATCACTCCGAGGGAGGGTGCTGCTCGCCGTTCTTGTGACTGGGGTGGGTGCTCTTCGCATGGGTCCGCAGCCGGGAGGTCACGTCCTCCGGGGGCAGGAAGCGGGACCAGCGCTCCGGGAACTCCGAGGGCATGTCCGGGTCGTCGGGATCGGCGTCGTACGACCGGTGGGCGGCGACGCGGGCGACGTACTCGGCGGCCTGCGCCTCGCGCAGCCGTTCGTTGGCGGCGCGGGCCGCGGCGGTGGCGGCGGCCGGCCAGATCCGGTCGATGGCGGCGTTGACGGCGGCGCCGACCAGGACCGCGAAGGCGGACACACCGATCCACAGCAGGACGGCCACGGGGGCGGCGAGCGAGCCGTAGATGGTGGGGCCCTCGACGGTGTTGGTCAGGTAGATGCGGAGCAGGAAGCTGCCCAGCACCCACATGGCGAGGGCCACCAACGCGCCCGGCACGTCCTCGACCCAGGGTGAGCGCACGGGCACGGACACGTGGTAGAGCGTCGTGAGGAAGACGACCGACAGGACGATGACGACGGGCCAGTACAGGACCTGCACGACGGTCGTCGACCAGGGCACGACGTTCACCACCGCGTCCGGGCCCGCCACCATCAGCGGCAGCGCGATCGAACCGATCAGCAGCGCGACGATGAACAGCAGGAACGACATCATCCGGGTCTTCACGATCCCTCGGGTGCCGTCGAGGCCGTACATCACGGTGATGGTGTCGATGAAGACGTTCACCGCGCGCGAGCCGGACCACAGGGCGAACAGGAATCCGAGGGAGATGATGTCCGGGCGCCCGCCCTTCATCACGTCGTGCAGGATCGGCTCGGCGATCTGGTGGACGCCCTTCTCGGTCAGGACCGTGCGGGACGCCTCCAGGAGGTTGGACTCCAGGCTGGCGATGGTGTCGGCGCCCGTCCAGTCGTCCACGTAGCCGAGCATGCCGATCAGGCTCAGCAGCAGCGGCGGCACGGACAGGAGCGTGAAGAAGGCGGCCTCGGCCGCCAGACCCAGGATCCGGTACTCCATGCACGAGTTGACGGTGTCCTTGAGCAGCAGCCAGGCGGTCCGTCGCTTCGACACATTCCGGTACAGCGCGCGAGCGCGGTGGAAGCGGCCCGCGGGAGGGCCTTCGGGTGTTTCTTTTGCCTGGTGCACGTCCTTACCGTATCCGTATGGCAGCCAGCACCCACACCGTGACCAACCAGGCTCCGCCCCTGGTCGGATATGACGTGTTCGCGGCCGACCGGGCCCTCGTGGAGGCGGTCGACCGGCACCTCGCTCCGGAGCTCCTCGACGAGGTCCGTGAGGAGCTGTCGGCCCTCGGCCGCACGGCGGGCTCGGCACAGGCCCAAAAATGGGGGGTGCTCGCCGACGAGAACCCGCCCGAACTCAACACCCACGACCGCTACGGCAACCGGATCGACGAGGTCGAGTTCCATCCGTCCTGGCACCGGCTGCTGGGCAAGGGCGTGTCCGCGGGGCTGACGGCGGCCTGGAACCGGCCCGGCGGACACCTGCGGCGCGCGGCCGGTTTCGTGGTGTGGTCGCAGGTCGAGGCGGGCCACGGCTGCCCGCTGTCGATGACGCACGCGGCGGTGCCCGCGCTGCGCACGGACCCGGCGCTCGCCGCCGAGTGGGAGCCGCGGCTGACGTCCACGATGTACGACCCGGAGCTGCGGCCGGCCGCCCGGAAGCCCGGGGTGCTCTTCGGGATGGGCATGACGGAGAAGCAGGGCGGCAGCGACGTACGCGCCAACACGACGGTGGCGCGCCCGCTCGCCGAGGACGGGACGTACGAGCTGACCGGGCACAAGTGGTTCTGTTCGGCGCCCATGTCCGACGGGTTCCTGGTGCTGGCGCAGGCACCGGACGGGCTGACCTGTTTCCTGCTCCCGCGCGTCCTGGAGGACGGCGCCCGCAACGTCTTCCGCATCCAGCGGCTCAAGAACAAGCTCGGCAACCGGTCGAACGCGTCCGCCGAGGTCGAGTTCGACGGGACCTGGGCGCGCCGGGTGGGGCACGAGGGGCGCGGGGTGCGCACCATCATCGAGATGGTCGCGGCGACCCGTCTGGACTGTGTGCTCGGCGCCACGGCGCTGATGCGGCAGGCTGTCGCGCAGGCCGTCCACCACTGCACCCACCGAGAGGCGTTCGGCAGCAAGCTGATCGACAAGCCGCTGATGCGCAACGTGCTCGCGGACCTGGCGCTGGAGTCGGAGGCCGCGACGGCCCTCGCGATGCGGCTCGCCGCCGCCTACGACGACGGCGGTGAGCAGGAGCGGGCCTTTCTGCGGCTCGCGGTGCCGGCCGCGAAGTACTGGGTGACCAAGCGGTGCACGCCGGTGGTGACGGAGGCACTGGAGTGCCTCGGCGGGAACGGCTACGTCGAGGACTCGGGCATGCCCCGGCTGCTGCGCGAGTCACCGCTCAACTCCATCTGGGAGGGTGCGGGGAACGTCCAGGCCCTGGACATGCTGCGGGCGCTGCAAAGGGAGCCGGCCGCGCTGGACGCGTACCTGCGCGAGGTGGGGCAGGCCCGCGGCGCCGACCACCGGCTCGACGGGGCGATCAAGAACCTGCTGACCGAACTCGCCGACCTGGACGGCATCGAGGGCCGGGCCCGCCGGCTCGTCGAGCGGTTCGCGCTGGTGCTCCAGGGGGCGCTGCTCGTGCGGTACGCGCCGGCGGAGGTCGCCGACGCGTTCTGCGCCTCACGTCTGGGAGGCGACTGGGGGACGGCGTTCGGCACCCTGCCGCACAGTCTGGATCTGGCCACCGTCGTGGAGCGGGCACGACCGGTGGCGTGAGGAGCTGATGCGGGGGTGGTGCTGCGCCGACACGGCACCACCCCCGCCTCTGGCCCCGTTCAAGGAGCTCGGACGCCGCCTGAGCGGCCTCGCTGTCAGTTTCAAGGAACCTTGTGACCGTTGGCGAGAGTTGCAGACCGTTGCATTCCTTTGTGCTCCTTGTGCGAAGTCCCGGCGTCCCCCACGCAGAGCAGGCACGATGTGCAGTGACGTCGGCGTCACTGCCCGTGCGCGGTCCTGGTTCCGGGAGTGCCTTGTGAAGACCACATCGATCAACCCCGCCCGTTTCGCTCCGCCGGACGCGTCGGAAACGGTTCGGCACCTCCAGGCGACGTGGGCCGCGGCACTCCGGGGCGAACCCTCCCCGATCGCTCCTCGCCCGGTCATCGGACAGTCATGGCAAAGAGTGAAACGATTCGGAGTGGATCCCGAACAGAGCACGGACAGTGTGCTGTTGCAGACGGACGAACTCGAACACCGCCGGACCTCCACGGCTCTTGCCGAGGTGATGCCGGTCCTCAGCGGCGGCCTGGCCGCCGTCGCCGACGCGTCGCTGCAGATCATGGTGGTCACCGATCCGGAGGGGCGGGTCCTGTGGCGCGAGGGCAACACCGGCGTGCTGCGCCGGGCCGACGCCATTTGCCTCGAGGAAGGTGCCGCCTGGAGCGAGGACACGACGGGCACCAACGCGATCGGTACGGCGCTCAACGCGGGCGCGCCCGTCCAGGTGCACTCGGCCGAGCACTTCGTGCGTACGTTGCACGACTGGACCTGCGCCGCGGCTCCCGTGCACGACCCCCGCGACGGGCGTCTGCTCGGCATCGTGGATGTCAGCGGGCCCGATCACACGTTTCACCCGGCGACGCTCGCGCTGGTCGACTCGGTGGCGCGGCTGGCCGAAAGTGAACTGCGCGGCAGGCATCTGGCGGCCGTCGAGCGGCTGCGCGCGGTGGCCGCGCCGCTGCTGTCCCGGCTGGGCGGCAAGGCGCTGGTGGTGGACACCAACGGCTGGCTCGCCGCCGTCACGGGGATGCCGCCCGTCGACCGGGTTCCCCTGCCGAGTTCCTTCGGCGCGGGCCAGGTCTGGCTGCCCTCCCTCGGGGCGTGCTTCGTGGAACCGATGCCCGGTGGCTGGCTGCTGCGGGTCACCGACGCCGACGTCCCGGCGTGCGCGAGCCGGGTGGTGCTCGACCTCGCCGAGCCCCGGCGGCCCCGGGTCACCGTCTGGGGCGCGGCGGGCAGTTGGGCGCAGGACCTCAGCCCCCGCCACGCCGAGCTGCTGTACGTGCTCGCCGTGCACCCCGAGGGGCGCAGCGCGGCCCAGCTCGCGGTGGACATCTTCGGTGACCCGACCCGCACGGTGACGGTCCGCGCCGAACTGTCGCGGGTGCGGCGCCGTCTCACGGGCCTGCTCGACCACCGCCCGTACCGGTTCCGCGACGAGGTCGTGGTCGAGGTCCTGTTCCCGGACGCCCCGCTCGACCTGCTGCCGCACTCGGCGGCACCGGCGGTGCTGGACGCGCGGGTGCGACCACCTCTGTGAGGCCGCCGGGGCCGCCGGCCTCACCCCGGCACCCGTGGCCTCGGCGGACCCACCGGTCGGCAGAGGCATGGCACCCCCGCCAGGCGCGCCCCGGCGCCGGCCCGCTGCGGACACATGTCGTCGCCAGCGTATTTCGTGCGCGTATTTCATGGGGGTCTTCCGTGGTCTTCGACCTGGCCCGCAGGTATCTGCCGTAGCATCCCCTCACAGGCCACCCCACCCGTCTCTCCGTCAACGGCCGAGATGCGAGAGGCAGTTGGCCTTCGTCGGGAGGACGCATGAAGCACCGCGGCAGGCATCGTCGTCGCAGGAGAGGACAGGCACTGCGCGCCACCCTGGCCGGAACCGCCCTCGCCCTCACCGCGGCCGCCACCCTGATCAGCACCTCTCAGGCCACGGGCAGCGGCAGTCCCGGCGGCCTCACCGCACTCGGCACCGCGTCCCGGACCGCACCGCTGCGCCTCCACGAGAAGCCGGTGGATCCGGACTCGCTGGACCGGCTCACCAAGGACATGGGCGGGAACGTGGGCGTCGACGGCGTCCTCGGGAGCGCCGACCACGCGATGCGCGACGAGGCCGGCTGCTCCACCGCCGAGCGGGCCGCGCTGCCGGTCGAGCCGACGGCCACGCGCGCGTACTGCTGGGACGAGGGCGACGAACGGACCCGGCAGTGGCAGCCCCGGTCCGTGACCACCTCCGGTGACGCCGACGACGACGGCCACTGGGGCGAGCACCGGGTGCTCCTGGCCGGCTGGACGCACCGGGACCGCCAGGCCGCCGCACCGACGCGGGACCGGGGACTGGCACGGGTCGCCTTCGTCGACGCGACCGACCCGCGCGCGCTCAGATACAGCTGGGTCCTGCTGGTCGCCCCGCGCGACGGCGGCCGGGACTTCGAGCCGGTCCGCTCCGCGCTGGACGGCATGGTCTGGTACCAGGACAAGCTGATCGTCACCGGCGCGCACGGCTCGGGCCTGCTCGTCTTCGACATGCATCGCATCCTGCGGGCGGGTGTCGACAGCGGCGCGGTCGGCCGGGTGAGCGGCGGCTACTCCGCGGGCGGCTACCGGTACGTGCTCCCGGCCGTCGACACGTACCAGCCGGCCGGCGGCACCTGCACCCGCGGCGGCGGCACTCCCTGCTTCGGCTCGCTGTCCCTGGACCGCAGCTCGGCACCGGACAGTCTGGTCGCCGCCGAGCGCCCCGCGGCCGGCTCCGAACGGACCCGGGTGTGGCGCTACGCGTACAGCACCGCCGCCTACCGCACCGGACTGCTCGCCGATTCCCGCGGCCGGGTCGACGCCGCCGAGGCCTACGAGACCAAGGCCGCGGGGGTGTCCGGCGTCCTCGCGCACACGCCGCGCGGCGCGCGCGGGGCGCAGTGGTACCTCGGGCAGGCGCCGGAGGTAGCCACCCGGCACGGCAGCATCTGGCGGCAGACCGAGGACGGCGCCGAGGCGGCCATCTGCACCGCGGACCGGTCGCACGCCTGCTGGGGCCTGCGCACCGGGTCCCTGTCCTACTGGCAGGAGACCGGCGAGGTGTGGACGCTGACCCGCGCGGCAGGACGGCGGGCGCTGTACGCTGTGCCGCTGTCCGCGGTGGACGGCTCGCTGGAGTAGCTGCCGCCCGCCACGCCGGCGCCCGCTTCGGACGGGTGTCCGTTCAGCGGTCGCTTTTGGATGCGCCCCCGCCCCCGTGGTTCCCTGGCTCGCATGAGCAACGTCACTGTGACCACCTGGTCCCTGGAGCAGACGGCGCCGGCCGACCTGCTCCCCGCGATCGCGCCCGACGGCGACGTCAGGATCGTGCGTGCCGAGGTTCCCTCGCCCGAGTTCAGCCGCTTCCTGTACGCGTCGGTCGGCGGCGACATCCGCTGGACGGACCGGCTCGGCTGGACGTACGCGCAGTGGCAGGAGGCTCTGGACCGGCCCGGTGTCGAGACCTGGGTCGCATACGACAGGGGGACGCCCGCGGGCTACGTCGAGCTGGACGCGCAGGACGACGGCGTCGTCGAGATCATGTACTTCGGACTGGTCCCCGCGTTCCGGGGCCGCCGCATCGGCGGGCACCTCCTCTCCTACGGCGCCGCCCGCGCCTGGGACCTGGCCGACCGCTGGCCGGGCCGCGCCGAGACCAAGCGCGTCTGGCTGCACACCTGCAGCAAGGACGGCGAGCACGCGATGGACAACTACCTCCGGCGCGGCTTCAAGCTCTTCGACACGAAGGTCGAGGAGGAGCCGGAGGTCGCCACGCCGGGACCGTGGCCGGGGGCGCAAGCCGTCTGAGCCGTTCCGGCCCAGTTCAGGGCCCCTGTGTGACCGACGACACCCTTGTCCCAGCATTCGGGACAAGGGTGTCCACATGACGGACGATGGTGGACTGTGCGGAGATCCCCGTGACAGGCTTCCGTCATGTCTGGAACTGGAATTGCCTTGGTGAGTCGGCGGCACGTCGACCTCGGCCGCATGTCCAGCGCCATCTGTCCGGCGAGCTGACGAACCCTTCAGTGGCCTTCGGCCACGGGCTCAGCACCGCCGACCTCTTCTCTTCCGCACCCCTGCGCAAGGACGCGCCCATACTTCCGTATGCGCCCGTATGCGCAGGTCAGAGTCGCTGACATACCTGTCCCGCAGTCTCGAAGGACGTAGCAACCATGGCCGCCACCCCGCAGAACCCCGCCACGCCCCGCCGCAAGGTGAGCCGTCACCGTGGCGAGGGGCAGTGGGCCGTGGGTCACTTCACCCCCCTCAACGGCAACGAGCAGTTCAAGAAGGACGACGACGGTCTCAATGTGCGGACACGCATTGAGACGATCTACTCCAAGCGGGGTTTCGACTCGATCGACCCCAACGACCTGCGCGGCCGGATGCGCTGGTGGGGGCTGTACACCCAGCGCAAGCCCGGGATCGACGGCGGCAAGACCGCCATCCTGGAGCCGGAGGAGCTGGACGACAAGTACTTCATGCTGAGGGTCCGCATCGACGGCGGCCGGCTGACCACCGCGCAGCTGCGCGTCATCGGCGAGATCTCGCAGGAGTTCGCGCGCGGCACCGCCGACCTCACCGACCGGCAGAACGTCCAGTACCACTGGATCCGCATCGAGGACGTCCCGGAGATCTGGAACCGGCTGGAGGCCGTCGGCCTGTCCACGACCGAGGCCTGCGGTGACACGCCCCGCGTCATCCTCGGTTCGCCCGTCGCCGGCATCGCCGAGGACGAGATCATCGACGGCACGCCCGCGATCGACGAGATCCACCGCCGGGTCATCGGCAACAAGGCGTTCTCGAACCTGCCCCGCAAGTTCAAGACCGCGATCTCCGGCTCGCCCCTGCTCGACGTCGCCCACGAGATCAACGACGTCGCCTTCGTCGGCGTGAACCACCCGGAGCACGGGCCCGGCTTCGACCTCTGGGTCGGCGGCGGTCTGTCCACCAACCCGAAGATCGGTCAGCGCCTGGGCGCCTGGGTCCCGCTCGACGAGGTCCCGGACGTCTTCGAGGGCGTCATCTCGATCTTCCGCGACTACGGCTACCGGCGGCTGCGCACCCGCGCCCGTCTGAAGTTCCTGGTCGCCGACTGGGGTGTCGAGAAGTTCCGTCAGGTCCTGGAGGACGAGTACCTGAAGCGGAAGCTCGTCGACGGTCCGGCCCCCGACCAGCCGGTCGCCCGCTGGCGCGACCACGTCGGCGTGCACCGGCAGAAGGACGGCCGGTACTACGTCGGTTTCGCACCGCGTGTGGGACGCGTCGACGGCGCCACCCTCACCAAGATCGCCGAGCTGGCCGAGGCGCACGGATCCGGCAGGCTGAGCACCACCGTCGAGCAGAAGATGATCGTGCTCGACGTGGACGAGTCGCGGATCGACTCCCTCGTCGAGGGCCTGGAGGCGCTCGACCTGACGGTCAACCCCTCGCCCTTCCGGCGCGGCACCATGGCCTGCACCGGCATCGAGTACTGCAAGCTCGCGATCGTCGAGACCAAGGCGCGCGGCGCTTCACTCATCGACGAACTCGAACGCCGTATCCCGGAGTTCGACGAGCCGATCACCATCAACATCAACGGCTGCCCGAACGCCTGCGCCCGTATCCAGGTCGCGGACATCGGTCTCAAGGGCCAGCTGGTCCTCGACGACCGCGGCGAGCAGGTCGAGGGCTTCCAGGTGCACCTGGGCGGCGCGCTCGGGCTGGAGGCCGGCTTCGGCCGCAAGGTCCGTGGCCTGAAGGTCACTTCGGAGGAACTGCCCGACTACGTCGAGCGGGTCCTCAAGCGCTTCCAGCAGGAGCGCGAGGACGGCGAGCGCTTCGCCGCCTGGGCGGCGCGGGCTTCAGAGGAGGCCTTGTCGTGAGTGAGCGAGCCGCACCCTTCTACTGCCCCTACTGCGGTGACGAAGACCTTCGTCCGAGCGAGCAGGGTCACGGCGCATGGGAATGCGCCGCGTGCAATCGAGCCTTCCAGCTGAAGTTCCTCGGGCTGCTCGCCCGGGGGCTCCAGCAGGGTGACGACGGAGGGGCACAGATATGACGACCGTTCAGGAAGAGCGTACGGGCGAGGACTTGAGGCGCCTCGCCGAACAGGCCGGGCGCGACCTGGAGGACGCCTCCGCGCTGGAGATCCTCCAGTGGGCCGCCGACACCTTCGGCGGGAAGTTCTGCGTGACGTCCTCCATGGAGGACGCGGTGGTCGCCCACCTCGCCTCCCGCGCCTTCCCCGGTGTCGACGTGGTGTTCCTCGACACCGGCTACCACTTCCCGGAGACCATCGGCACCCGGGACGCGGTGGAGGCCGTGATGGACGTCAACGTCATCACGCTCACCCCGCGCCGGACGGTCGCCGAGCAGGACGCCGAGCACGGCCCCAGGCTGCACGACCGCGACCCGGACCTGTGCTGCGCGCTGCGCAAGGTCAAGCCCCTCGAAGAGGGCCTGACCAAGTACGACGCGTGGGCGACCGGCCTGCGCCGCGACGAGTCCCCGACCCGGGCGAACACCCCGGTCGTCGGCTGGGACGAGAAGCGGCAGAAGGTCAAGATCTCGCCGATCGCCCGCTGGACCCAGGACGACGTGGACGCGTACGTCGCCGAGCACGGCGTCCTCACCAACCCGCTGCTGATGGACGGTTACGCCTCCGTCGGCTGTGCGCCCTGCACCCGCCGGGTCCTCGAGGGCGAGGACGCGCGCGCCGGCCGCTGGGCGGGCCGTGCCAAGACCGAATGCGGGCTGCACGGATGACCACGACGACGGGGACGGCAGTGCCCACCGCCACCACCGACAACCTCCAGAACTCCCGGGAGAAGCAAGTGACGACCGGAGCCACCGTCTGGCTCACGGGTCTGCCGAGTGCCGGCAAGACCACCATCGCGTACGAGCTGGCCGGCCGGCTGCGCGAGGAGGGACATCGCGTCGAGGTGCTCGACGGCGACGAGATCCGCGAGTTCCTCTCGTCGGGTCTCGGCTTCTCGCGGGCGGACCGTTTCACGAACGTGCAGCGCATCGGTTTCCTCGCCGAGCTGCTCGCGCGCAACGGCGTCAAGGCACTCGTCCCGGTGATCGCGCCGTACGCGGACAGCCGTGCGGCGGTGCGCGAGCGCCACAGCACGGGAGGGACGCCGTACGTGGAGGTCCACGTGGCCACTCCGGTCGAGGTGTGCTCCGTGCGCGATGTGAAGGGCCTGTACGCCAAGCAGGCGGCGGGCGAGATCTCGGGGCTGACCGGGGTCGACGACCCGTACGAGGAGCCCGAGTCGCCCGATCTGCGCATCGAGTCGCACACCCAGACCGCGCAGGAGTCCGCTGCCGCGCTGCACGCGCTGCTCACCGAGAGGGGTCTCGCATGACGACCGCAGCCACTGTCTCCGAGGCAGCCGGCGATTCCGAGGAGTCCAGCCCGTACGCGCTGTCGCATCTGGACGCGCTGGAGTCGGAGGCCGTCCACATCTTCCGCGAGGTCGCGGGCGAGTTCGAACGACCGGTGATCCTCTTCTCCGGCGGCAAGGACTCCATCGTCATGCTGCACCTGGCACTGAAGGCCTTCGCCCCCGCCCCGATCCCCTTCTCCCTCCTGCACGTCGACACCGGACACAACTTCCCCGAGGTCCTCGAATACCGCGACCACACCGTCCAACAACACGGACTGCGCCTGCACATCGCCTCCGTACAGGACTACATCGACCGCGGCATCCTGCGCGAACGCCCCGACGGCACCCGCAACCCCCTGCAGACCGTCCCCCTCACCGAGAAGATCCAGTCCGAACGCTTCGACGCCGTCTTCGGCGGCGGACGCCGCGACGAGGAAAAAGCCCGCGCCAAAGAACGCGTCTTCTCCCTGCGCGACGAATTCTCCCAATGGGACCCCCGCCGCCAGCGCCCCGAACTCTGGCAGCTCTACAACGGCCGCCACGCCCCCGGCGAACACGTCCGCGTCTTCCCCCTGTCCAACTGGACCGAACTCGACGTCTGGCAGTACATCGCCCGCGAACACATCGAACTCCCCCAGATCTACTTCGCCCACGAGCGCGAGGTCTTCCAACGCTCCGGCATGTGGCTGACCCCCGGCGACTGGGGCGGCCCCAAGGACGGCGAGACGGTCCAGAAACGACTCGTGCGCTACCGCACCGTCGGCGACATGTCCTGCACCGGCGCCGTCGACTCCCACGCCACCACACTCGACGCCGTCATCGCCGAGATCGCCGCCTCCCGACTCACCGAACGCGGCGCCACCCGCGCCGACGACAAGATGTCCGAGGCCGCGATGGAAGACCGCAAGCGCGAGGGGTACTTCTAGACATGACCAGCACCACCGAACCCACCGAGCCCTTGTCGGTCGAGCAGTTGTCGGCGACCACCCTGCTGCGCTTCGCGACCGCGGGCTCCGTCGACGACGGCAAGTCCACCCTCGTCGGACGCCTCCTGCACGACTCCAAATCCGTCCTCACCGACCAACTCGAAGCCGTCGAACGCGCCTCCGCCGGCCGCGGCCAGGACGCACCCGACCTCGCCCTGCTCACCGACGGCCTGCGCGCCGAACGCGAACAGGGCATCACCATCGACGTCGCCTACCGCTACTTCGCCACCGCACGCCGCCGCTTCATCCTCGCCGACACCCCCGGCCACGTGCAGTACACCCGCAACATGGTCACCGGCGCCTCCACCGCCGACCTCGCCGTCGTCCTCGTCGACGCCCGCAACGGCGTCATCGAACAAACCCGACGCCACGCCGCCGTCGCCGCCCTCCTCCGCGTCCCCCACGTCGTCCTCGCCGTCAACAAAATGGACCTCGTCGACTACCAGGAGTCCGTCTTCGCGGCGATCGCCGAGGCGTTCACGGCGTACGCGTCCGAGCTCGGCATCCCCGAGATCACCGCGATCCCGATCTCCGCGCTCGCCGGTGACAACGTGGTGGAGGCGTCCGCCAACATGGACTGGTACGGCGGGCCGACGGTCCTGGAGCACCTGGAGACCGTGCCGGTCAGCCACGACCTGGGGCACTGCCACGCCCGGCTTCCCGTGCAGTACGTGATCCGCCCGCAGACCGCCGAGCACCCCGACTACCGTGGCTACGCCGGCCAGATCGCGGCCGGTGCCTTCCGTGTCGGCGAGAGCGTGACCGTGCTGCCCTCCGGGCGCACCTCCAAGGTCGCCGGGATCGACGTGCTGGGCGAGCCCGCCGACGTCGCGTGGACGCCGCAGTCGGTGACCCTCCTGCTGGAGGACGACATCGACATCTCGCGCGGCGACCTGATCGTGCCGAGCAAGGACGCGCCCCCGACCACGCAGGACATCGAGGCGACCGTGTGCCACGTCGCCGACCAGCCGCTCACCGTGGGACACCGGGTGCTGCTCAAGCACGGCACCCGCACGGTCAAGGCGATCGTCAAGGACATCCCGTCCCGACTGACCCTCGACGACCTGTCGCTGCATCCGCACCCCGGTCAGCTCGCCGCCAACGACATCGGCCGCGTCAAGATCCGTACCGCGGAGCCGCTGCCCGTCGACTCCTACGCCGACTCCCGGCGCACCGGCGCGTTCATCCTGATCGACCCCGCCGACGGAACCACCCTGACGGCGGGCATGGTCGGCGAGTCCTTCGCCGCGCCGCAGCCGGTCAAGGACGAGGCCGACGACGACGGGTGGGACTTCTGACATGACCTCCACCGACTTCTACTCCACGTTCGCGAAGGAGGGCGGCCGCGTCGGCAGCGGCGCCCTCGGCAGCGGGCAGGGCGGAGTGGCGCGATGTGCGCGATGACGTACGCGCACTGCCTGCGCGCCCTCGCCCCCCACCGCCTGCACAGACGAAGACCTGCCGACCTCCCGGCCACGACCTGAGAGACCGTGACCGCCGGGCCAACGAGAGGAACACCTCCCGTGCCTGCCATCCGCAACCGCTCCGCCTTGCTCCGCCGCGGCCTCGCCGTCGCCGCCGCGCTCCCCCTTCTCGCTCTGGCCGCGTGCAGCTACGGCTCCGAGGCGAAGGACGACACCTCCGAGAAGGAGAAGGTCGCCGCCGGGTCCGAGAAGATCGACGGTCTCGACTCCGTGAAGATCGGGTACTTCGGCAACCTCACCCACGCGACCGCGCTCGTCGGCCGCCACGAGGGCCTCTTCCAGAAGGAACTCGGTGCCACCAAGGCCGAGTACACCACCTTCAACGCCGGTCCCTCCGAGATCGAGGCGCTCAACTCGGGCTCGATCGACATCGGCTGGATCGGCCCCTCGCCGGCCATCAACGGCTACACCAAGTCCAACGGCAAGAGCCTGCGCATCATCGGCGGTTCGGCGTCCGGCGGCGTGAAGCTCGTGGTCGACCCGAAGAAGATCAAGTCCCTGAAGGACGTCAAGGGCAAGAAGATCGCGACCCCTCAGCTCGGCAACACGCAGGACGTCGCGTTCCTCAACTGGATCGCGGAGCAGGGCTGGAAGGTCGACGCCGACAGCGGCAAGGGCGACGTCTCGGTCATCCGCACGGACAACAAGATCACCCCGGACGCCTACAACTCCGGCTCCATCGACGGTGCCTGGGTGCCGGAGCCGACCGCGTCCAAGCTGGTCGCCGAGGGCGGCAAGGTGCTGCTCGACGAGTCCACGCTGTGGCCCGACAAGAAGTTCGTGATCACGAACATCATCGTGTCGCAGAGCTTCCTCAAGGAGCACCCGAAGGTCGTCGAGGCGGTCCTCAAGGGCTCCGTGGCGACCAACAAGTGGATCGGCGCCAACCCGGACAAGGCGAAGACCGCGGCGAACGCGCAGCTCAAGGTCGACTCCGGCAAGGAGCTCCCGGCCGAGGTCCTGGACCCCGCCTGGAAGTCGATCCAGATCACCAATGACCCGCTGGCCGCCACCCTCAACACCGAGGCGGCGCACGCGGTGAAGGCCGGTCTGCTGGAGAAGCCGAACCTGAACGGCATCTACGACCTGACGCTGCTCGACAAGGTCCTGTCGGCCGCGGGCGAGAGCTCGGTCGACGACGCCGGTCTCGGCGCCAAGTAAGCCCGGACACCGATGAGTTCCCAGGAGGTGACGACCATGGCAACAGCTCTCGCCAAGGCCGCCGACGTCACGACGTCGGTGGAGCACGCCGCGCGGATCGAGAACGTCTCGAAGTCCTTCGCCGGACCCGCTGGGCAGCAGCTCGTCCTCGACGACATCACGCTGGACGTCGCGCCGGGCGAGTTCGTCACCCTCCTGGGGGCCTCGGGGTGCGGCAAGTCGACGCTGCTCAACCTGGTCGCGGGACTCGACGAGCCGACCGCGGGCAGCATCACGACCGACGGGCGCCCGGCCCTGATGTTCCAGGAGCACGCCCTGTTCCCGTGGCTGACCGCGGGCAAGAACATCGAACTCGCGCTGAAGCTGCGGGGGGTGGCCAAGGCCGACCGTCGCGACAAGGCCGAGGAACTGCTCGAACTCGTACGGCTGACGGGTGCGTACGGGAAGCGGGTGCACGAGCTGTCCGGCGGTATGCGCCAGCGGGTGGCGATGGCGCGGGCGCTCGCCCAGGACAGCCAGCTGCTGCTGATGGACGAGCCGTTCGCGGCGCTGGACGCCATCACCCGGGACGTCCTGCACGACGAGCTGACCCGGATCTGGCGCGAGACCCGGCTGTCCGTCCTGTTCGTCACGCACAACGTGCGCGAGGCGGTGCGGCTCGCGCAGCGCGTCGTGCTGCTGTCCTCACGCCCGGGGCGGATCGCGCACCAGTGGACCGTGGACATACCGCAGCCGCGCCGCATCGAGGACACCGCCGTGGCGGAGCTGTCCGTCGAGATCACCGAACAACTGCGTGGGGAGATCCGCCGTCATGGCCAGCACTGAGACCAAGTCCGCCGCGGCCGTCGACGACAGCCACGACCTGGCGGGTCTGGAGGCGGGCCTGGACGCCCTGGAGACGGTCCACACCGGCCGGCCCCCGTTGCGGCAGACCCTCGTCCAGAAGGTCCTGCCGCCCGTCGTCGCCGTCGTGCTCGTCCTCGTCGTGTGGCAGGCGCTGATCACGTTCAAGGTCGTCGACGACCCGGCCAAGCTGCCCTCCCCCGGGGACGTGTGGGGCGAGGTCGAGGACGCCTGGCTCCAGGGCAAGCTCTTCGGCTACATCTGGACGAGCGTCTCGCGCGGCCTGCTCGGCTTCCTGCTGGCGCTGGTCATCGGCACGCCGCTGGGGCTGCTGGTGGCGCGGGTGAAGTTCGTGCGCGCCGCCATCGGCCCGATCCTGTCCGGCCTCCAGTCGCTGCCGTCGGTGGCCTGGGTGCCGCCGGCCGTGATCTGGCTGGGTCTGAACAGCTCGATGATGTACGCCGTGATCCTGCTCGGCGCGGTCCCCTCGATCGCCAACGGTCTGGTGTCGGGGGTGGACCAGGTACCGCCGCTGTTCCTGCGGGCCGGCCGCACGATGGGCGCCACCGGGCTGCGCGGCACCTGGCACATCGTCATGCCGGCGGCACTGCCCGGCTACCTGGCGGGCCTGAAGCAGGGCTGGGCCTTCTCCTGGCGCTCCCTGATGGCCGCGGAGATCATCGCCTCCTCCCCCGACCTGGGCGTGGGCCTCGGCCAGCTGCTGGAGAACGGCCGCACCGCCAGCTCCATGTCCATGGTCTTCCTCGCCATCCTGCTCATCCTGATCGTCGGTATCGCCATCGACCTGCTGATCTTCAGCCCGCTGGAGCGGTGGGTGCTGCGCAGCCGCGGTCTGCTGGTCAAGAGCTGAGTCCGACATGCGCCGATCCGTCAGCCCCGTCCTCGTCGTCATCGCCCACGGCAGCCGCGACCCGCGCCATGCCGCGACGGTGCACGCCCTCGTACGACAGGTGCGGGCCCGGCGTCCGGGGCTGCGCGTGGAGACCGGCTTCCTGGACTTCAACATCCCGTCGGTGCAGGGTGTGCTGGAGTCCCTCGCCGCCGAGGGCGTGCGGGACGTGGTGGCGCTGCCGCTGCTGCTGACGCGGGCCTTCCACGCCAAGGCGGACATCCCGGCGGTGCTGCGGGAGGCCCCCTCCAGGCTGCGCATCCGCCAGGCCGACGTGCTCGGTCCGTCCCCGCTGCTGACGGCGGCGCTGGAACGACGGTTGTACGAGGCGGGGCTGAGCCCCGCCGACAAGTCCTCGACCGGGGTCGTGCTGGCCTCGGCGGGGTCCACGGACCCGGAGGCGATCGCAGTGATCGCTGAAATCGCGCGGGAGTGGCGGCACACCGGTTGGTGCGCCGTGCGGCCTGCGTTCGCCTCCGCATCTCTACCGCGCACCGAGGACGCGGTGCGCGGACTGCGCGCCGCCGGCTGTGCGCGGGTGGCGGTCGCCCCGTACGTACTGGCGCCGGGCTTCCTGCCGGACCGCATCGCCCGGGGCGCCGCCGACGCGGATGTCCTGGCCGACGTCCTCGGTCCCGCCCCTGAGGTGGCCGAGGTCCTGCTGGAGCGCTACGACGCGGCCCGCACGCCGGTCCTGACGGCGCTCGGCGCGTAGGCGGGCGAAGCTCCGGGGCCGGGGATCAGTCGAAGCTGAGTCCGCCGGTCCGGGTCCTCTTGAGTTCGAAGAAGTCCGGGTGCGTGGCGAGGACCCGGAAGCTGTCGAAGAGTTCGGCCGCCTTCTCGCCCCTGGGGACGGCACGCAGCACCGGGCCGAACCACACGGTCCCGTCGACGTGGATCGTGGGCGTGCCCACATAGGTGTCCGAGTCAGGCTCCCTGCCCGCGTCGTGGCTGCGGGTCACCGCCTCGTCGTACGCGGGATCGTGCGCCGCGTGCGCCAGTTCGGCCGGGAGTCCGAGTTCGGCGAGGGACTCGGTGACGACCGCGTCGAAGTCCTCGATGCGGCGTTCGTGGATGCGGGTGCCGAAGGCGGTGTAGAGGTCGCGCAGCACCTTGTCGCCGTGCTGCTCGGCGGCGGCCACCGCGACCCTGACCGGGCCGATCGACCTGTCGACCAGTTCCCGGTACCAGTCCGGAAGTTCATTGCCGAGATTGTGCAGGTAGAGGCTCATCACGCGGAAGCGGAGGTCGAGCGGGCGCTCGCGCTCGACCTCCAGCATCCAGCGGGAGGAGATCCAGGCGAAGGGGCAGGCCGGGTCGAACCAGAAGTCGACGCGAGTGGGTGCGGTGGTCGTCATGGCGCCGAGGCTAGTCCGCGGATGGCCCAGGATCACGGTCCAATTCAGCGCGGATTCCCTGGTCCAATCGGGCGGGTCCCATCAGACCCGGCCCCGCAGACCTGCCCCTCCTGGCCTCCCTCGGGCCTGACCCCATCAGACCTGACCCCATCAGACCTGGCCCCCGTCAGGCCTGGGACAGCCGCGGGTCCCGGCCGCTGTGGGCGAGGGCGCGGTCGAAGACGGATACGTCCTCGGGCACGTCCACCGGGTCGGCGAAGCCGTCGTACTGCCGGTAGAGGTCGCCGTGCGTGTCGACCACGTCCAGGACCAGCCGGGCCGCGCCGTCCGAGATCCGGAACCGCTGTCCGGTGGCCGTCGCGACGTCCCAGCCGTGCACGGCCATCTCCTTGACGATCATCGGGGCGAGTTCGGCGGCCGGCATCTTCGCCATGCCGAGATCGACCTCGCCCTCCCAGACGGCGGGGTCGTCCCAGGCGGCCACGGCCCGGTCGAGCTGGTCGGCGTACGCCTGCGCCCAGTCGGAGTCGGCCGTGAAGTCCCGAGCGGTCAGCTCCTCGGGGAGCTGCCTGCGCAGTGCCCGGTGCTCCAGGCCGTGCGAGGTGTAGAGGACCCAGTGGTTCACCAGGGCTCGGACGTCCCACGGCGGGCAGTGGGTGGGCCCGGACAGCTGCGCCGCCGTGACACCGCGGGCGACGCGGGCGGCCTCGGTGGCGCACTCGACCATGTACGGATGCACGTTCTTGTACGGCTCGTTCATGCGTCCCACGCTAGGGACTCCGCGTCGGGCCCTCTTGAAGAAACGCGACAGGTTCCCGGGCATGGCCCCGCGCCGAAAGCCTCACACGGATGGGTGCACTCCCCACCGATCCGTGCCACGCTGTCCGCCGTGCGCAAATGGGTGCCCCTCGTCCTGGGCCTGTCCTTCCTGGCCCTCACCGCCTTCACGGTGTACTCCGCGACCGTCCAGTGGCAGCAGGGCAGGCTCATCGACGCCACCGGGGTGCAGGTCACCGGTACCGTCACCCGGCTCCTCCACGTGGACAAGGGCTACACGAGGGAGATCGCCTACACGGTCGACGGGCGGCACCACACCCTCCAGAAGGGCTACGACCCCACTCTTCACCACCCGCGGCGCGGGGACCGGGTGTGCCTGGAGGCGGCCCGGGAGCACCCCGGCATCGTCCGCATGTGCGAGGACCACTACCCGGACGGCGACGACACCTTTCCGGCCTACATACTGGGGGCGTTCTTCGGCACGGCAGGACTGCTGTTCGTCATCGGCCACCAGGTCACCGGCGCACGGCGCACACGTGAGATCGGAACGGCAGCATGAGCACGTCCACCGGCGATGCCGAGACCGACGGCGCCCCTGAGCACGGCACGAGCACGTTCCTCGTCGGCGGCGAACTGCCCGTGCGCCGCCTGGGGTACGGCACCGCGCAGCTCACCGGGCCCGGCTACTGGGGCCCGCGCGGCGACGCCCGGGACGCGGTGGCCGTGCTGCGGCGGGCCGTGGAGCGCGGTGTCACCCTCGTCGACACCGCCGACAACTACGGTCCGTCGGTCGCCGAGGAGCTGGTCGCCGAGGCCCTGCACCCGTACGCCGAGGATCTGCTGATCGCCACCAAGGGCGGCGTCGTACGCACCGGCGACAGCGCCTGGCACATCGCCGGACGGCCCGAGCAGCTGCGCGCGATGTGCGAGGCGAGTCTGCGCCGGCTGCGTCTCGACACCATCGGCCTGTACCAGCTGCACCGCCTCGACCCGGACGTGCCGATGGCCGAACAGCTGGGCGCGCTGGACGAGTTGCGCGCCGAGGGCAAGATCAGGCACATCGGGCTCGACACCGTCACGGACGATCAGCTGGCGGCGGCGCTGGGACTGACGGACATCGCCTCCGTGCAGAACCGCTACAACCTGCTCGACCGTGCCTCCCAGCCCCTGCTGGAGCTGTGCGAGGCGCGCGGGATCGCGTTCCTGCCGTGGTTCCCGCTGGGCAACGGTTCGCTGACCTCGGACCCGGTGTGCGCGGGGATCGCCGCCGCGCACGGGGCGACACCGGGGCAGGTCGCGCTGGCCTGGCTGCTGCGTCGCTCCCCCGTGCTCTGCCCGACGCCGGGCACCGGCAGCCTCGTCCACCTGGAGGAGAACCTGGACGCGGGCGCCGTCCGGCTCACGGACGAGGACATGGACCGTCTCGACGCCCTCGCGGGCACCCCGCCCGGCTCCCGCGGTTGACCTTGCCCCTGGGGCAGACCTCAGAGTCCCGCGCATGGACCTCCACCGCAGACAGAGTGTGTTCAGCGATCCCGGCGGCCTGGACATCGCCGGGCTCCCCCGGGACCCCGGCAGCCTCGCCCGCATCGTCAGGGACGTGATCATCCACCGGGGCGAGGGGGAACGCTTCGGCGTGACCCTCCCCGAGGCGCGACTGCACGAGGACGCCGAGTCGCGCTACGTGACGGAGATCCTGCGCCTGCTCGGCGAGCGCTCGGACCGTCCGCTGACCGAGCGGCGGGAGCCGGCCGAGCGGTTCGTCGGGACCTGCCGGGACTTCTCGCTGCTGCTGTGCTCGCTGCTCCGCGCGACGGGCACGCCCGCCCGGCTGCGCTGCGGGTTCGCCACGTACTTCGTCGAGGGCTTCCACGAGGACCACTGGGTCACCGAGTACCGCCTCCCGGACGGCGGCCTGCGGCTCGTGGACGCGCAGATCGCCCACGGGCCCTACGACGTGGACTTCGATCCGCTGGACGTCCCCAGGGACCGCTTCGTGGTGGCCGGGCAGGCCTGGCGGGAGTGCCGGGCCGGGCGCGCGGACCCGTCCGGCTTCGGCGTCAGCTGGCTGGAGGAGATCAGGGGCCTGTGGTACGTCCGCGGCAACGTCCTGCACGATCTCGCCGCGCTCAACGGCGTCGAGGTGCTGCCCTGGGACGGCTGGGGCCCCGAGATCCTCGACGACGCGTCGCTGACCGCCGAGGATCTCGCGTTGACCGACGCGGTCGCCGCCGCCGGATCCGAGGAGGAACTGCGCCGGCTGTACCGGGACCCCCGGCTCCGTGTGCCGGACGAGATCGTCTCGTACACCGCCTACCAGGGCGTACGGAAGGTCACTCTGCGCCCACGCTGAACGGGGTGCCCTGGTGGAAGTACAGCAGCCAGCCGTCCACCGACCGCCGCCACAGCGAACTGCGGTGCGCGCGGAGGCCGTTGTGCCCCTCGGTGTCGAAGGTGAGGTGGACCAGGTCCGGTGCGAGCTGCACTCCCCGCATCCGCGACGCGGTGATCGGGCGGGTCCCCGCCCCGGGCACCGCGGTCAGCTCGGCGATGATCGAGGCGCGGTCCCACAGCCGGCCGGAGGAGCCGAACTCGTGGAACTCGGGGTGGAGGAGCGCCCCGAGCCGCTCGGGCGACCGGCGGATCGCGGGGTCCAGCAGGCGCAGCTCGCCCTCGATGGCCGCCTCGACGGCCGCGTTGCGCTCAAGCACCGGTCAGCTCCTCCAGTTTGACGACGGTGTTCCAGTTGCGGGTGGTGGCGAGGATCCCCTTGAGGAGCTTCGGCCGGGCCAGTGCCTCGGCCAGCCTGGAGCGTCCGAGCCCGTCGGGGGCGTACAGGTACAGGACGCGGTCGCCGAGGCGGTACTCCTCGGGGAGGAACGCGTCCGGGGCGACATCGGCGAAACGCCGCGCGTCGAGGGGGCCGGAGAAGTAGGTGGCGTGCAGTTGCTTCGCCTCCAGCTCGGCCGCCGGGAAGGGGCACGCCTCGCGTACGGCCTTCAGGTAGGCGTGGTCGCGCACCAGCACGCCGACGGTGAAGCCGAAGTGCTGCTCGACGGCTTCGGCGAGCTGTGCCGCGAGGGACTCCTCGTCGCCGCGGTCGCTGCTGAACACGGCGTTGCCGCTCTGCAGATACGTGCGCACGTCGCCGTGCCCGAGCCCCTCCATCAGGGTGCGCAGTTCGGCCATCGGCACCTTCTTGGCGCCGCCCACGTTGATCCCACGCAGGAGTGCCGCGTACCTCGTCGTCATCCGCACACCATACGGCGGCCGCCGCGGTGCGCCGGGCGGACGTGACGGCGAGGGGCCCTGAGCGGCTCGCCCCTGATCCACATCCCCGAGAAGTCGGTTTACATGTAGGGGGCTTCCATCCTCCCCAGTGCGGAGATGCCGGGGTCCGCGGGTAGGACTCGCGGGCCCCGGGGTTCACCAGGCAGCACGACGAGACGCGCTTATCCGGCCCATACCTTCGTATCGAAAGGTGACGGCAGGGGGCCGTCGCCGCACACGAGGGGGCTTGCCCGTCATGGGGAACGGAGACACACGGGTGCGGGGCTTCGCCGCGCGGGCCGGCGGCTGGAGCGCCCGGCACCGATGGGCGGCCGTCGGGATATGGGTGCTGTTCGTCGTCCTGGCGATGGGGCTGGGCTCGGCAGCCGGCCGCGTCGACGTCAGCGAGAGCGATCAGCTCAAGGGCGAGACGCACACCGCCGCCAAGATCATCGAGGATGCGGGGATCGAGGAACCGGCGAGCGAGACCGTCCTGGTCCAGGCGAAGGACGGCGGCCCGAAGGCCACGGACGCCGCGTTCAAGGCCGCCGTCGGCGCGGTCGTCGACGCCGTCGACGCGACCGGCAAGGTCACCGACGTGCAGTCGCCGTACGACACGAAGACGATCTCCGAGGACGGGCGCAGCGCGCTGGTCCAGTTCGACATGCGCGGCGACTCGGACACCGCGGGCGACCGCGTCGAGCCCGTCCTGAACGCCGTCGAGCGCGTGCAGAAGGACCACTCGGAGCTGCGGATCGAGGAGATCGGCGGCGCCAGCATGATGAAGACGTTCGACGACGCGTTCGGGGACGACTTCCAGAAGGCCGAGTACTCCGCCGTTCCGGTGGCCCTCGGCATTCTGCTCATCGCCTTCGGCGCGCTGGTGGCCGCGCTGCTGCCGGTGGCGCTGGCCGTCACCGCGATCATGGCGACGATGGGCCTGATGGGCATCGTCAGCCACCTCCAGCCGATGAGCGACACCGCCAACTCCGTGATGCTGCTGGTCGGTCTGGCCGTCGGTGTCGACTACTGCCTGTTCTACCTGCGCCGGGAACGTGAGGAGCGCGCGGCGGGCCGCGACGCCGGCGCCGCCCTGCGGATCGCCGCCGCCACCAGCGGCCGCGCGATCGTGGTCTCCGGTGTCACGGTGTGCGTGGCGATGGCGGGCATGCTGTTCACGGGGCTCGCCGAGTTCGAGGCGATGGGCCTGGCCTCGCTGATGGTCGTGGCGGTCGCCATGATCGGGTCGGTGACGGTGCTGCCGGCGCTGCTCTCGCTGCTGGGCGAGCGGGTCGAGAAGGGCCGTATCCCCTTCCTGCACAAGGCCATGCAGCGCCGCGCGGCGCGCACCAACGGCGAGAGCCGCTTCTGGACCGCCGTCCTGCGCGGTGTGCTCGCCAAGCCGGTGGTCTCCGTGGTGGTGGCGGCCGGCGTGCTGCTGGCGATCGCGGCTCCCGCGGTCGGCATGAAGACCCAGAACCTCACGCTGGACCAGGAGTTCGGCGACTCGCTGCCGATCGTGCAGACGTACAACCGGGTCAACGACGCCTTCCCGGGCGGCTCCGAGCCGGCCGAGGTCGTCGTCAAGGCCGCCGACATCAACGCCCCCGAGGTGAAGAGCGCTCTCGCCGACTTCAAGGACCGGGCGATCAGTTCGGGCGCCTCGCGCGGCCCGGTCGAGATCAAGCTGCACGAGGCGCAGGACATCGCCTATGTGTACGTCCCGCTGGTCGGCGGCTCCGACCTCGACAAGGCGGGCGCCAGCCTGGAGAAGCTGCGCGACGAGGTACGGCCCGCCACGCTCGGCAAGGTGGACGGTGTCCAGGCACCGATCACCGGACAGGTCGCCGGCTCGCACGACTTCAACGACCAGCTCGGCGGCGCGGTCCTCCCGGTCTTCGCGTTCGTGGTGGTCTTCGCCTTCCTGCTGATGCTGCTGTCGTTCCGTTCGCTGACGGTCGCGGTCACCTCGATCCTGCTCAACCTGCTGTCGGTGGGCGCCGCCTACGGCATCCTCGTCGCCGTCTTCCAGCACGGCTGGGGGGCGTCCCTGGTGGGGGCGGAGGGCGTCGGCGCCATCGTCACCTGGCTGCCGCTGTTCCTCTTCGTGATCCTGTTCGGACTGTCGATGGACTACCACGTCTTCGTGGTCTCGCGGATCCGCGAGGCACGGCTGCGGGGCCGCACCACCAGGGACGCGATCCGGCACGGTGTGGTCACCACGGCGGGTGTGGTCACCAGCGCCGCGGTCATCATGGTCGCCGTCTTCGCGATCTTCGGCACGCTGTCCATGCAGTCCATGAAGCAGATGGGTGTGGGCCTGGCCGCGGCGGTGCTCATCGACGCGACGGTCATTCGCGGTGTGCTGCTGCCCGCCGTGATGGCCCTGCTCGGCGAGCGCAACTGGTACCTGCCGAAGTGGATGCACCGGCTGCCGGACCTCACGCACGACGAGTCGCCTGAGCCGGTGGCGCCGCCGGTCGCCCGGGAGGGTGAGCGGGCCGGGGTGTAGCCCGCGGCACCACCGGACGGCAACCGCGCTCGGACAAGGGCCTGCCGGTCTCCCCGAGGGGGACCGGCAGGCCCTTCGCCTATGCGCGCCCGGGCAGTTCGGCCTCGATGAGGTCGGCCGCCCGCCGGGTGCCTCCTTCGTGGGCCATCTCCGTCCGGATCTCCTTCAGCCGGCGGGCAACCTCGGGGTCGTCCACCAGGGCGAGGGCGATGTCCCGCAGGGTCTGTGCGGTCGCTTCCTCGGTGGACAGCCGGCGGGCGACTCCGAGGGCCTGGAGCATGTCGGCGTTGCCGAACTGGTCCGCGGCCTGCGGCACGGCGATCATCGGCGTGGCGGTGGCCAGTCCCTCCTGGCTGCCGCCCGCTCCGGCGTGCGTGACGAACAGGTCGGCCTGCTTCAGGATCGCCAACTGCGGTACCCAGGAACGGACTTCGACGTTCCCCGGCACCTCGCCGAGTTCGGCCGGGTCGACGTGCTCACCGATCTGGAGCACCAGGTGCCAGCCGGGCAGGTCACCGAACGCCGCCACGCACTCCCGGTAGAAGTCGGGCTGCTTGGTGAAGGCGGAGCCGAGCGAGACGAGGACCACCTTCTCGGCGCCGCCCGGCCGCCGCCAGTCGCCCTGGGTCGCGCGGTCGCCCTGGCACGCGCCGACGAAGGTGTGGACGCGTTCGTCGACGCGGTCGGCGTTGGGCTGGAGCGCCTTGGGGATCAGGACGAGGGAGCGGGCGGGGCGCCCGGCGAAGGGGTCGGGGTGCTGGGTGATCCCGTTCTCCGCCAGCCAGGCCTCGAAGCGGGCGTAGTAGGCCCGGCCGCGCTCGGTCCGTTTCGGCTCCGCCCACATGGGCTCGGCGACCTCCTCCTCGTAGCCGTCCCAGGCGACCAGGTTCGGCGAGAGGGACACCGCGGGCACGCCCCAGCGGTGGGCGAGGACCCGGGCCGGGTAGGAGGCGATGTCGTGCAGGACGAGGTCGGGCTCGTCCCCCTCGTAGGCCGCGATCAGCTGGGGCAGCGCCTGGATCGCGTCGTTCAGGAACGGCTCCACGTTGTCCAGCAACGTGGAGCCCCAGGCCTCCGGGTCGGCGCCGGGGCCGGGCAGGGTGGAGGTGTAGGGCACGGGCCGGGCCCCGGTCTCCGCCACCTTCTCGGCGAACACCGGCGGGATGGCGTAGGTGACCCGGTGCCCTCGTGCGACGAGCTCTCGGATCACCTCCAGGCTCGGGTTCACATGGCCGTGGGCGGCAATGGAGAACATGGCGATGTGTGCGGGAGTGGTCATGGGAGCGAGACTAAACAAGACGATACGTCTCGTCCAATTGTTTTGCGCTCCGGTCGCTGGCGAGCCCGGCACCCGCAGGCCGCGGCATGTCCCCGATCAGCTACGGTCCCCCTCATGGACCTGGGCGAGGACGGCGTGCTCCTGCCGCGGTTGCGGCTGCGTGACGTCCTTCTCCGCGGGGCCCTGTTCGGTCTCGGCGGCATCGTCGTGCTCGCGGTCGCCGCCGCCCTCGTAGGCCGCCACCACGACCGCATGGAGTTCCTGGCCGTGGCAGGAGGCATGGGTCTCTTCTTCGGACGCGGCCTGCTGCTCTTCGGCCTCTTCTTCCGGGCCGTGTGCGCCGGCGACATCAGGCGCTGCCGCGACTGGCGGACCGTCACGGGACAGCACTCCGCGCCCACGGTCGTGGCCCGGGTCTGCGTCCGGCTCGGCGTGCTCGGGCTCGTCGCGGCACCGGCGGCGATCGGCCTGTACCAGCTGGTCGACCGCGCGTCCTACGGGAGCCGGCTCCACGGTCACCGACAGCGCCGCCCCGGGGAGTGCGCCGGGACGGCGGGCACCGGAGCCACGGGCGCTCAGCGCTGGTAGCGCGCCAGCACCAGATTGCCGTCCTTCTCCAGACGGCGGCGCAGTTCGCCCAGCCCGATCGCTCCGCTGTAGTACTCCTGGAACGCGGGGGTGGCGACCTTGTCCTTCCACTCGGGATAGCCGCGCACGGACTGGGCCGGGGCCGGGCTGAGCCGGTCGGCGAGCGCGGTGCCGGTGGCCCAGCCGTACTTGGCCGTGTGCAGGGCCGGGTCCTTCAGGGCCTCGGTGCCGGTGGGGAGCATCCAGTCGCCCAGCGCCAGCCGGACCATGTTCTTCGGCCGGAGCAGGAAGTCGACGAACTCGGCCGCCTGCTTCTTGTGCGGGCTGTCCTCGGCGATCGAGAGGGTCTGCGGGCTGACGCCCTGGGTGAGCCCGTCGGCGCCGGCCGGGGCGGGCAGCACCTGCCAGTCGAAGCCCTTCGGCGCCTGCTGCACGATCTGCTGACGGTAGGAGAAGCCGAGCGGGACCATCGCGTACTTGCCGCCGAAGAAGCCGGGCAGCGTGTCGGAACCGCCGCTGCCGAGCGTCGAGTCCGGGGCGCTGTGGTCGATGCCGACCTGGTCGCGGATCGTGCGTGGCACGAGCTGGTCGCCGGCCTCGAGACGCACGGTCACCTTGCCGTCCGCGCCCCGGTGGAACAGCTGCCCGCCCGCCGACAGGGAGAGGTTGAGCGTGGCGGAGACCGGTTCCTTGAGAGGCCAGGCGACGCCGTATCTGCCGTCCCCGCTGAGCTTCTTGGTGACCTGCCGGAACTCGGCCCAGCTCCACGGCCGTTCGGGGGTCGGTATGCGCACCCCGGACTTCCGCAGCCGACCGGCGTCGGCGATCAGCACCCGCGGCTCCTGGAGGAACGGCACGCCGTAGATGCCCTCCCCGAAGGTCGCGGTCTGCCAACTGCGCCGCGGGATGTCGGACTTGAGGCGATCGGACAGCAGGCCCCGCAGATCGGCGAGATAGCCGCCGTAGGCGAAGTCGGCGAGGTCGTCGGAGGCGTCGTGGATGACGTCGGGGGCCTCACCGCCCTCGAAGGAGGTGAGCAACTGGTCGTGGACGCTGTCCCAGCTCCCCTGGACGTACTTCACCTTGACGTCCCGGTGGGTCGCGTTCCACTCCGCCACCAGGTCCTTGTTGGCGGCGACGGACTCCTGCTGCCAGGCGAGGGACTGGAAGCGGAGCGTGATCACTCCGTGCGGTTCGCGGCCGCTGTCCGTGCACGCGGTGAGCAGCAGACCGAAGACGGCCAGGATCACCAGGAGTCTCGTCCTCATCAGCTCTTCACCGCCCCGGCGAGCATGCCGCCCGTGATCCGTTTCTGGATGATCGCGAAGACGACCAGTGACGGCAGGGTCGCCAGGAACGCGGCGGCGGCCAGCGGGCCGAGGTCCGCGACCCCCTCCGCCCCGATGAAGTGCGTGAGGACGACCGGCAGCGTCTGCTTCTCCGGGGTCTTCAGCAGGACGAGCGCGAAGAAGAACTCGTTCCAGGCGCTGATGAACGCGAACAGTGCCGTCGCCACGATGCCGGGGGCGAGGAGCGGTGCGGTGATCGAGACCAGGGTCCGCACCCGGCCCGCGCCGTCCACCGCGGCCGCCTCCTCCAGTTCCGCGGGGACCGCCCGCACGTACCCGACGAGCATCCACAGCGCGAACGGCAGCGCCCACACCACGTACACCATGACCAGTCCGGGCACCGAGTCGATCAGCCGGAGGTTCTTCAGGAGCAGGAACAACGGGATGATCACGAGCACGAACGGAAACGCCTGACTGACCACGACCCACCCGGTGGCCGCCTTCGCGAGCGGCGTCCGGCGCCGGGCGAGGACGTACGCCATCGGCGTGGCGATCAGCACGGCGATCAGTGCGGCGCCGAGGGCCGCGGCCAGGGAGTTGAGCGCGGCGCGCAGCAGCGGCTGTTCGTCGAAGGCCTGACGGAAGTTGGCGAGGGTGGGGTCCTCCGGTATCCAGGTGGGATGCAGACTCGCCAGCTCGCGCGCCGGTTTGAACGCGGTGGAGACGAGCCACAGGAACGGGAAGGCGAGGAAGAGGAGATAGGCGAGGAGCGCGAGGTACTGTCCCGCGCGGGCGCCCTTGCCGGCGGTCTTCACGCGTCCTCACCTCCGCTCAGACGGCCGACGAGGTGCACGGCGAGGATCACCGAGATCACCGCGACCATCACACAGCCCATCGCCGCCGCGTAGCCGAACTGTCCGTAACGGAAGGCCTCTTCGTAGGCGAAGAGCATCGGGAGCCGGGTACGGCCTCCGGGACCGCCGTTGGTCAGCACGTACACCAGGGCGAAGGAGTTGAAGTTCCAGATGAAGTTGAGCGCGGTGACGGCGAGCGCGACCGGCCGCAGGGCGGGCCAGGTCACGGTGCGGAAGCGGCGCCAGGCGCCCGCGCCGTCCATCGCGGCGGCCTCGTGGAGTTCGCGCGGGGTGTTCTGCAGTCCGGCGAGCAGCGTGACCGTGGTCTGCGGCATGCCCGCCCAGACGCCGACGACGATCACGGCGGGCAGGGCGGTGCCGAGGCCGCTCAGCCAGTCGCGGCCGTCGCCGAGGCCGAGGTCGCGCAGGGTCTCGTTGAGGATGCCGACGTCGGGGTTGTAGACGAGCCGCCACATGATGCCGACGACGACCTCCGGCATGGCCCAGGGGATGATCGCGAGGGCGCGGGCGAGCCAGCGCAGCCGGAGGTCCTGGTCGAGGAGGAGGGCGAGCCCGAGGGCGAGGAGGAACTGCGGCACGGTGACGCCGACCGCCCAGAGCAGGCCGATCCGGAACGACTCCCAGAACAGCGTGTCGTGCAGCAGGTCCTGGAAGTTGAGCGTGCCGATCCACTGGGTGGCCGCGGTCCGGCCGGACTGCGCGTCGGTGAAGGCCAGCGCGATCCCGTAGAGCAGGGGTCCGACGCTGAGTACCAGGATCGGGATCAGCGCGGGCAGGACCAGGAACCAGGCGCCGCGGTCGGCCGCGCGACGGCCGCCGGCCCGGACGGGCGCGCGCTTCACCGACCGCCTCGTCGCGGTCGCCAATGTCATGGAATCGGCTCCTTTGGGCGGCTCGTGGAGGTCTGGCCGCCCGGGCGGCCCCCGTCATGGTCGTGAAGCAGGGGTGGGTCGTCAAGGCACCGTGCACGCGCTCCGACCTGTGCGAATGCGACACTGGCCGACGGATGGCGTGAACACGACGCCATACGCGAGGACTGCGCGGGACCTGCACGAGTACCGCACAAGGACGGAGGCGACGGATGGACGAGGCACGGGCGCGTGACGTACTGGCCGGGGCGGGGGTGCTGCCGGGCCCGGCGCGGGACGCGACGCTCCTCGCCCTGGGCGAGAACGCGGTGTTCGCCGCCGGTGACCTGGTCGTCAAGGTCGGGCGCGACGCCGAACTCCTCGACCGCGCCCGGCGCGAACTGGACATCGCCGGCTGGCTGGCCGAGGCGGGCGTCCCCGCGGTGCGCGCCGCCGAGCCGAAGGCCCTGCTCGCCGACGGTCATCCGGTGACCGTGTGGCACCGGCTGCCGGACCCCGTACGCCCCGCGGAGCCGCGGGATTTGGCCGAACTGCTACGGGTGGTGCACGCCCTGCCCTCGCCCTCCTTCGTCCTCCCGCCGCGCGAACTGCTGGGCGGTGTGGAGCGCTGGCTGCGGCTCGCGGGTGACGCCGTCGACCCCGCGGACGCGGCGTACCTGCGGGCGCGGCGCGACGGCTTCGCGGATGCCGCGGCGGCACTCACCCCGCATCTGCCGCCGGGCCCGATCCACGGCGACGCGCTGCCCCGCAACGTCCATGTCGGCCCCGACGGCCCCGTCCTCGTCGACCTGGAGACCTTCTCCGCCGATCTGCGCGAGCACGACCTGGTGGTGATGGCGCTGTCCCGGGACCGCTACGGGCTGCCGGCCGAGGCGTACGAGTCGTTCACCCGGACGTACGGCTGGGACGTCCGGGAGTGGGAGGGGTGCTCGGTGCTCCGCGGAGCGCGGGAGACCGCGAGCTGCGCCTGGGTCGCCCAGCACGCGCCGGCCAATCCCAAGGCCCTGGCCGAGTTCGAGCGGCGGGTGGCGTCGCTGCGCGACGGGGACGAGACCGTGCGCTGGTACCCCTTCTGACGGAACGCCTCGGTGCGCGTGGTCCACGGGGCGCGACGGCGGACACGGCGCGGTGCGCGACCCGGGACGAGCCGCCCGGCCGTCCTCAGACGCGCTCGTCCGCGAGGTCGCGCAGTGGCCAGGTGCCGTCCACCACCGCGTCCGCCTCGCCCTTGCGGCGCAGGAAACTCTGGAAGTCGGCCGCCCACTCGGCGTACCACTCGATCTGGCGGCGGTGCAGCTCCGCCGGGCCGAGGCCAGCGACCTTCGGGTGCCGGCCGGCTATCGCGCAGGCGAGCCGCGCCGCGGCGAGCGCGTCGGCCGAGGCGTCGTGGGCGGAGTCGAGCGGCACGCCGTACTCCGTGCAGACGGCTTCGAGGTTGCGCTTGCCGCGGCGGTAGCGGTCGACGGAGCGGTCGATCGTGTACGGGTCGATGACCGGGGCGGGGTCGACGCCGCCGAGCCGCTCGCGCAGCGACGGCAGCCCGTACCGCCGCAGCTCGGCGGAGAGCAGGGTCAGGTCGAAGGCGGCGTTGTACGCGACGACGGGGACGCCCGTCTTCCAGTACGAGACGAGCACGTCCGCCATCGCGGCGGCCACCTCGTCGGCGGGCCGGCCCTCGGCGGCCGCCCGCTCATTGGTGATCCCGTGCACCGCCACCGCGTCGACCGGGATCTCCACGCCCGGATCGGCCAGCCACTCGCGGCGGCCCAGCGGCTCTCCGCCCCTGACCTCGATCACCGCGCCCGTGACGATGCGCGCCTCGCGCGGATCGGTCCCGGTCGTCTCCAGGTCGAAGCCGATCAGCAGCTCCCGGTGCCAGCCCATGGGCGGCCCCCCTTCTTCGTGGTGCTTTCCCCCAGTGGTCTCCACGATCCCATGAGCCACTGACAATCCGAGGACGGCCTTCCGCTTACCCGGGCCGGCGGGCTCCACGCGTCCGGACACCCGCCCTCAGGACACAGGACGCGAATCCGCCCAAGCCACCTCGAACTCCTCGCGATAGGTCGGGAAGAGTCCTTCCTCGCCGGTGTCGCCCGGTTTGACCACCCGTCCCCCGCCACGCAGGACGAGGACCGGCGCCTCCATGCCCCGGGTGCGGCGCAGATACGACTGGACGACGGCGACGCCGTCCGAGCCGTCGCCGTCCACCAGATAGGCGGTGAAGCGGGGCGTCTCGTCGAAGACCTGGATCTCGAAGGCGCCCGGATCGCGCAGTTTGGAGCGCACCCGGCGCATGTGCAGGATGTTCATCTCCACGCTGCGGCTCAACTCGCCTCGCTTGATGCCCAGTTCGCGCTCGCGGCGCTTGACCGCGCTGGACGCGGGGTTGAGGAACAGCAGCCGCACCCGGCAGCCGGACTCGGCCAGCCGCACCAGGCGCCGGCCGGAGAAGTTCTGCACCAGCAGGTTGAGGCCGATGCCGATGGCGTCGAGACGCCGGGCGCCGCCGAAGAGGTCCTCGGCGGGAAACTGGCGCAGCAGCCGCACCCGGTCCGGGTGCACCCCGACCACGTCCGCGTACCGGTCGCCGACCAGGTCCTCCACGGCGTCGACGGGGAGCCGGCGCGCGGAGGGCACGTCACTGCCGGCGCCGAGTATCTCCAGAAGCCTGGCCGCGGCCCGCTCGGCCTGGTTGAGGACCGCCTCCGACAGGGCGCGGTTGCGGGAGACGACGTTGCGGGTCACTTCCAGCTCGTCCAGGGCGAGTTCGACGTCCCGGCGCTCGTCGAAGTAGGGCTCGAAGCACGGCCAGTGCTGCACCATCAGCTCGCGCAGTTGCGGCAGCGTCAGGAAACTGAGCACATTGTCGTCGGCCGGGTCGAGCAAGTACCCCTTGCGGCGGCTGACTTCGCGTACGGCGACCGCGCGCTGCACCCACTCCTGCCCCGCGGGACCGGCGGCGGCGACGACCCAGTCGTCCCCGTGGACCGGTTCGTAGATGGGACGCAGAACAGCGGCCACGACCGCACGCAGCCGCTGTTCCACGAGGTTCAGCCAGATGTAGGCGCGTCCGGCCCGCTGGGCACGCGTCCGCACCTCGCGCCAGGCGTCGGCCCCCCAGTCCAGTTCCGGACCGATGGATCCCATCTCCATCGGCCGTGCCAGGGACACCGCGCCGGGTGGGACATCTGTGGAGTTTCCCTCGTGACCCTCGTCACCAGGAGGCAACTCCAGCCCTCCCGAGCCCACCCGCGCACCGCCTTCCGCTCCCCCGAGCTCTCCCCTAGTCAACGATCAAGGAAGGGTACTCCGGGAGCGGTGGGCGGTGCAGCCCGATGCGCAGGTCGTTTCTCAACGACCTTGTTCCACATGGCCGTTCTGGTCCGCGAGCTCCGGCGGAGTGAGCGGATTCATAGCGGTGACGTCGCGCGGCGCTATGGAGAAGCCCTGCCAGTGGACCGGCATGGGCTGCTGGTCCTCGTCGCGCGCGATGTGGTGGAATCCCACGTTGACCCAGACGACGGGGTGGGTGAGGGTCTGCCCGTCCACCCACTTGTCGACGGACTTGCCGTGCCCGGCACCGCAGTTGCGCAGGTTGTCGCTGGCGAACTGCTCGCACTTGTTGTACTCGGTGAAGTAGACGTCGTGCTTGGTGAAGTTACGCCCGAGGTACTTGGTGGTCGGGCCCGGCACGAGCTCGTACGAACGCGCGTGGTTGTCCTTGTTCTTGCCGCTGTTGCTGACGATGCGCCACCAGCGCGAGTTCTTCGCGTCGCCCGCGAGTTCCTTGGTGACCTTCGTGAGCGTGGTCTTCTTGCTCGGGGCCTCGGCGCCCTGCGCGGGCGGGCTGACCGCGGAGTCGTACTGCTCGACCTTGGTCTTGGAGGAGCCGTCGAGGCCGAAGTTCAGCCGCCAGAAGACGTTGTGGCTGTGACTGGTGGCGTAGTCCTTGGCGTTCTTGCCCAGCGGCCAGCCACGGCCGTCGCCCGCGTCGTAGTCACCGGGCGAGAGGCTGCCGGTGGCGCCGACGTTCATGTTGAGGGTGCCGTCGTCCTGGAAGCGCCACTCGGTGATGTACTCGTACCAGCCGACCTTGTTGACCGTGTAGACCAGCAGATCCTTGCCCTGCTTCTGGAAGACCTTGTTCCCCGTGTCGGCCTGCATGCGGTAGGCGTGGCCGCGCGAGCGGGTCGTGGTGCACAGGCCCTTGACGTCGGCGTGCTGCGGGTCCCAGGCATCGGGGACCTTGACCGTCTTGATGGTGCCGCCGGGGCACTCCGCGGGCGCCATGTCGACCAGGCCCTGCCCGAACCCGGCACCGGTGAGGTCGCTGTACTCGACCGAGCCGTCGTCGTAGGGGACGTCGATCTGGGCGAGCTTCGCCGTGCTGAGGACCTTGATCGGCTGGGCCTCGCCGGGCGGCTGGTACGAGATGTTCTCCAGGACGAGCCCGGCCTCGCTCTCGTAGTGCCAGCACATCCGCCATGTGGTGCCGGTGGAGAGCTTCTGTTCGATCCGGTAGGCCGCGCTGCAGTCGGCGGCCGCCGCGGCGGCCCTCCCGGGCTGGGCCACGGCCGGACCCGCCGCCGTCGTCGCGCCGGCGGCCAGGGCCAGTGCCGTCAGGCCCACCGCCGTCCGGCTGCGAGCACGGCTGTTTCTGTTGACGCGCATGAAGAAGTGACTCCTTGCGGAAAGCAGTAAGTGTGGGAAGTCGGAGAAGGCCGCGGTCAGCCGAGCTTGCCGACCTTGCGGGCGCTCAGGTCGATCACCAGGTCACGGCTGTCGATCCAGGGCCCGTTCTTGACCTTCGGGAAGAGCCGCACGCACCGGTGCTCGCCGCAGGCGCCCAGGGCGGCCGGCTGGGCGCCGGGCGTCGCGCGGTAGACCATGCTGTTCAGCACCAGCTGGCCGGGCGAGGTCAGTTCCTTGCCGGTGGCGTCCTTGAAGTCGGCCTTCAGACCCGCGCCGAGCGGGTCGGCGATCAGCAGTTCGGCGGCCTCGGTCATCTCGTCGCGGCTGATCGGCGGCTGGACGTCGTGCTGGGAGCCCGTCTTCTCGACCTTCCCCGTGTCGAGGTTGACGGTCCGGGTGACGAGCGTGTCGTTCTTGTAGTCGTAGAACGAGACGTCGGCGCGCCGGGGCGCGTTCGGGTCGTCCAGTTCGTCCGCCTCGGGCTCGGCGAGGTTCACGCTGAGCCGCTGCGGGCCGCGCTTGCCCTCGACGTTCTCCCCGGCGGTGAGCATCTGGCGGCTGAGCGCGATCCGCGTCACCCGCTCGGTCTCGTCGTCGGTCAGCGGGTCGCGGCCCTTGCCCTTCTCGCCCTCGTCCGGGGCCTGCTCGACCACGCCCGGCTGCACCGCTCCCTGTCCCTGCTGAGCCGCCTGCCGCGAGGTCCCGCCGCTTCCCTTGGCGCCTCCCGATTCCTCGGCCCCTGCCGAGCCCGGAAGGGTGATTCCGACCATCACGGCCGTCCCCGCCACCGCGATGGCCGCACCCGCCACCACCTTGCCCAGATGGCGGTGCACTATCTTGCGCACATTTCCCCCTACTCCCCCCATGTCATCAGGAGTCGTTCGAGCCCCACTGGTTCGGCATACGCCGTATGCCTGGTCAGTGGGTAAGAGGGACGTAAGTCACAGGAGGTTCCATCACTTTCAGGGAGACTCGGCCCGGACTCGCCCCCAGGGGCTCGGCACTACTGGAAGAGTCATATCCATGCAGGTCTGGCCTGGAGAGGCATATCCACTCGGCGCCACGTACGACGGCGCCGGCACCAACTTCGCGGTCTTCTCGGAGGCCGCCGACCGGATCGAGCTGTGTCTGCTGCACGACGACGGCTCGGAGACAGCGGTGGAGCTGCGCGAGACCGACGCCTTCGTCCGGCACGCGTACCTGCCGGGAATCATGCCCGGCCAGCGGTACGGCTTCCGGGTGCACGGGCGGTACGCGCCCGAGCGGGGTCGGCGGACCAACTCGGCGAAGCTGCTCCTCGATCCGTACGCGCGCGCCATCAGCGGTTCGATCAAGTGGGGCGAGGAGGTGTACGGCTACCCCTTCGGCTCGCCCGACAAGCGCAACGACCTGGACTCCGCGCCCCACACGATGTCCTCGGTCGTGGTCAATCCCTACTTCGACTGGGGCGACGACCGGCGGCCACGCACCGAGTACCACCACACGGTGATCTACGAGGCCCATGTGAAGGGTCTGACCATGCAGCACCCGGAGCTGCCCGACGAACTGCGCGGGACCTATGCGGCGCTGGCCCACCCCGCCATCATCGAACACCTGACCGAACTCGGCGTCACGGCACTGGAACTGATGCCCGTTCACCAGTTCGTGAACGACCACCGGCTGGTGGAGATGGGCCTCAACAACTACTGGGGCTACAACACGATCGGCTTCTTCGCCCCGCACAACGCGTACGCCTCCTGGGGCGACCGGGGCCAGCAGGTCCTGGAGTTCAAGTCGGCGGTCCGGGCCCTGCACGAGGCCGGGATCGAGGTCATCCTCGACGTGGTCTACAACCACACGGCCGAGGGCAACCACCTGGGCCCGACGCTGTCCTTCCGGGGCCTGGACAACGCGTCCTACTACCGCCTGACGGACGACCCCCGCTACTACATGGACACCACGGGGACCGGCAACTCGCTCCTCATGCGCTCCCCGCACGTGCTCCAGCTGATCATGGACTCGCTGCGCTACTGGGTCACGGACATGCACGTCGACGGGTTCCGCTTCGACCTGGCGGCCACGCTGGCCCGCCAGTTCCACGAGGTGGACCGGCTGTCGTCGTTCTTCGACCTGGTCCAGCAGGACCCCGTGGTCTCCCAGGTGAAGCTGATCGCCGAGCCGTGGGACGTCGGCGAGGGCGGCTATCAGGTGGGCAACTTCCCGCCCCTGTGGACCGAGTGGAACGGCAAGTACCGCGACACCGTACGGGACCTGTGGCGCGGGGAGCCACGCACCCTGGCGGAGTTCGCGTCCCGCCTGACGGGCTCCTCGGACCTCTACCAGGACGACGGACGCCGTCCGCTCGCCTCCATCAACTTCGTGACCTGCCACGACGGCTTCACGATGCACGACCTGGTCTCGTACGACAACAAGCGCAACCAGGCCAACGGGGAGGACAACCGCGACGGCGAGAGCCACAACCGGTCCTGGAACTGCGGAGCCGAGGGCGACACCGACGACGAGGACGTGCTGGCCCTCCGAGGACGTCAGATCCGCAACTTCATCGCCACGCTCATGCTCTCCCAGGGCGTGCCCATGCTCAGTCACGGCGACGAGTTCGCCCGCACCCAGGACGGCAACAACAACGCCTACTGCCAGGACAACGAACTGTCCTGGGTGCAGTGGCCGGAGGACGGCAGCGAGCTGCTGGACTTCACCCGGGCGATGGTGTGGCTGCGGCGGGACCACCCCGTCTTCCGGCGGCGCCGGTTCTTCCACGGCCGGCCCGTCCAGGGCACGCACGACGAGCTCTCCGACATCGCCTGGTTCACTCCGGAGGGCAAGGAGATGACACAGCGCGACTGGGACTCCGCCCAGGCCCAGGCCCTGTCGGTGTTCCTCAACGGCAACGCGATCTCCGAGCCCGGCCCGCGCGGGGAGCGCATCTCCGACGACTCCTTCCTGCTGATGTTCAACGCCTCGCCGCGACCGCTGGAGTTCGTGGTGCCGCTCGACCACGGACGGCAGTGGCAGGTGGTCGTCGACACCGCCGTGCCCGAGGGGGTGGCTCCCGGCACGGGCACCAAGGTGGCGGCCGGTGACCGGCTGTCGCTGGTCGACCGGAGCATGACGGTGCTCCAGCGGCCCGCCTAGGGGGCTTCGTTCGGATCGGCCCGGGCCCGCGACGCCCGGCACGCGCGCGTGCGCACCGTTCCCGGAGCGCACGCGCGTGAAGGGCCCGGGTGCGGGCGCCCGGCGTCCGGATGCGCGCGCCGATGACACGAAAGGCGACAAGAAGGGTACGTAGGTTCGCATGACACCTGAGCGCCCCGACCCGGAGATTTCGGACCCGACGGCTCCCGGCCCGGTGATCCCGGCCGTGCCGACGGCCACGTACCGGCTCCAGCTGCAGCCGGAGTTCCCGTTCGCCGGCGCCGAGGCGGCCGTGCCCTATCTGGCCTCGCTCGGCGTCTCGCATCTGCACCTGTCGCCCGTCCTGGAGGCCGTTCCCGGCTCGACGCACGGGTACGACGTGGTGGACCACTCACGCGTGCGGGCCGAACTGGGCGGCGAGGAGGGGCTGCGCGCGCTCTCCAGCACCGCGCGGGAGCACGGCCTGGGCCTCGTCGTGGACATCGTGCCGAACCACATGGCCATGGCCCCGCGCCACAACCGCGCCCTGTGGGACGTGCTGCGCGCGGGCCCCGAGTCGCCGTACGCGCGCTGGTTCGACATCGACTGGGAGGCGGGCGGCCGGTTGCTGCTGCCGGTGCTGGCCCGCAGGCTCGGCGCCGAGATCGACCACCTGAAGGTCGACGGCGACGTCCTGCGCTACTACGACCACGCCTTTCCGCTGCGCGCCGGCACCGAAGAACTGCCCCTGCTCCAGCTCCTCGACGCCCAGTGGTACCGCCCCGCCTGGTGGCGGCAGGCTCGCACCGAGCTCAACTACCGCCGTTTCTTCAGCATTTCGGAACTCATCGGCGTACGCGTGGAGGATCCGGAGGTCTTCGACGCCACCCACGCGAAGATCCTGGAGCTGCTCCACGAGGGCGTCGTCCACGGCCTGCGGGTCGACCACCCGGACGGCCTGGCCGACCCGGACGCCTATCTGCGCCGGCTGCACGAGGCGTCCGGGGGCCGCTGGACGGTGGTCGAGAAGATCCTCGCGGACGGCGAGCCGCTCCCGGCCGCGTGGCCCGTGGCGGGCACCACCGGCTACGACGCGCTGCGCCACGTGGACGGCCTCTTCACCGACCCGGCCGGCGCGGGCGAACTCCTCGGCCAGTACCGCAGGTTCACGGCACCGCAGCCCGACCGCGGCGGCCACTGGGAGGCGACGGTGCGCCGGGCCGCGTACAAGGTGGTCACGCACGAACTGGCCACCGAGGTCGACCGCCTCACCCGGGTGGTGAGCGGTCTGTGCGCCGCGTCCCCCGATCCGGCGCTGCGCGACCACGCGCCCTGGGCCCTGGGAACCGCGCTGCGCGAGCTCCTCGTACGCCTCGACGTGTACCGTCCCTACTCGTCCACGGACGCCTCCCTGGTGGTGACCGAGGAGGCCGCCGACGAGGCGCGGGCCGCGTTCACGGTGCCCGACGAGGCACACGCCGTCGACGTCGTGCGCGACCTGGTGCTCGGGCGGGCCGGGGACGGGCCCGTGCACCGGGAGTTCCGCGTCCGCTTCGCGCAGACCGCGTCGGCGCTGCGCGCCAAGTCCGTCGAGGACACCGCGTTCTACCGCTACGTGCCCCTCCTGTCGGCCAACGAGGTGGGCGGCAGTCCGGGCAGCCCGGCCCTGTCACCGGACACCTTCCACGCCTACTGCGCGCGCGTGCAGCGCGACTGGCCCGCGACCGGCACGGTCCTGTCGACGCATGACACCAAGCGCAGCGCCGACGTGCGCGCGGCCCTCGCCGTGCTCAGCGAGTGCCCGGACCGGTGGGCCGGGCTGCTCGCGGAGGTGACCCGTGACGGCACGGGCGTACCCGACCCGCAGCTGGCGTGGGCCGCGTGGCAGACCGTGCTCGGGCTGGGCCCCGACGCCGAGGCACGGCTGCGCGACGCGCTGCTCAAGCACGTCCGCGAGGCCGGGCTGCACACCGCCTGGACCGAGCGGAACCCCGCCTACGAGGACAGGGTCGCGGCGTTCGTCGCGGAGGGGCCGTGCGGAGCCCCGGGGCGGCGCGTGGCCGCCTTCCGTGCGTCCCTGGCCCCCCATGTGCGGGCCAACGTCCTGGGCGCCGCTCTGGTCCATCTGACGATGCCGGGGGTGCCCGATCTCTACCAGGGCACCGAGGACGAGTACCTGGCTCTGGTGGACCCCGACAACCGGCAGCCGTTCGCGCCGCCGAAGAGCCCGTCCGAGAAGACGGAACTGACCCGGGCCGCGCTGGGGCTGCGCGCACGGCGACCCACCGCCTTCGGCGAGTCGGCGACGTACGAGCGGCTGCCGGCGGAGGGTTCCGGGGCCGCGCACTGCGTGGCGTTCGTGCGCTCCGGCGAAGTGGTCACGGCCGTCACCCGGCTCTCGCTGAGGCTGGCCGACTCCGGGGGCTGGGGCGACACCCTGCTGGCTCTCCCGGAGGGGCGGTGGGCCGACGTGCTGTCCCCGGGGCGGGAGTTCACCGGCCACGCGCGCGTGGCGGACCTGTTCGAGCACTCGCCCGCCGCCCTCCTCGAACGGCTCGGCGCACCTCAGTGAAGCAGCACCCGCAGGGCCCGGGGCGAGGGGCTGACGGGCCCCTCCGGGACGGGACGGAAACCGGCCACCCAGCGCAGGCCCGGAGCCACGCTCAGCAGGGCGTGCAGACCGTGTTCCGCCGTGAGCGCGGCCAGCAGGGGGCCAGGACAGAAGTGCCTTCCGGAGCCGTACGCGAGGTCCCCCGGATCGGCGCGGAAGGCGTCGTAGCGGTCCGGGTCGGCGAACCGAGCCGGGTCGCGGCCCGCGGAGCCCAGCAGGCAGGCCACGGTGGCGCCCTCGGGGATCACGCCGACCGGTACGACGGCCCGCCGCTCGACGATGTGCAGCGGCGGGTCCCGGCGCAGCGACTCGGCCCAGGCGCCCTGGGTCAGCGTCGGGCGGGTCCGGATCACGGCCAGCTGGCCCGGGTGGTCGAGGAGGTTGGCGAGGAACGAGCCGAGTGCCCGCGCGGTGGTCTCGCCGCCCGCGCCGAGCAGGGTGCCGGCCAGGCCCGCCACGGCCTCGTCCGACAGCCGGCGCCCGTCGGTCCTGACCGTGCACAGGGCGGACAGCAGATCGGCGCCGGGGTGGGCACGGCGGCGCGCGATGTACGGGCGCAGGAACGCTTCGAGTTCGGGGTGGTGACCGCCGAGGTGGTCCAGGCCCGAACGGCACCAGGCGTGCACGCGCGCGGTGTCCTCGTACGGCAGCCCGAGCGCGCCGACGACGGCCGCGGTGGGCAGCCAGTGGCAGAACTCGGCGACGAGGTCGGCCTCCTCGCGGGCGGCGAGGCGCCGGGCCAGGAGGTAGGCCGTGCGTTCGACGCCGGCCGTCAGCGCGGCCAGCGCGGCACCGCGGAAGACCGGTGAGACGAGGGCGCGGTGCGCGCTGTGCGTGCCGCCCTCCCGATGGACCAGGGTGCGTCCGGACGGCGGCACGGCCAGTCGCGGGTCCGCGAGCGCGGCGCGCACGTCGGCGTACCTGCTGATCAGCCACGCGCCGGACGGCTCGTCGTGCACGAGCGGGAAGCGGGTCCGCAGGGTGCGGTAGAACGCGTGGGGATCGTGCTCGGTCCCGAGGTCGAGCAGACTCGGCGCTCGGCCCGGTCCCCCGCCGCCCCGCCCGGGCGCGACGGGGTCCCTCGCCGGCTGTCCGGAGGGCACCACCGGGGCGGTCGACGCGACCACCGGACCGGAGGACGCGGCCGGGGCGGAAGGCGTCACCGGACCTGGCGACGCCACCGGGCCGGAAGACGCCGACGGGGCGGGAGACGCCGACGGGGCGGGCGTCACCACCGGACCGGAGGACACCGCCGGGGTGGAAGGCGTCACCGGACCTGGCGACGCCACCGGGCCGGGAGACGCCGACGGGCCGGGAGACGCCGACGGGGCGGGCGTCACCACCGGACCGGAGGACACCGCCGGGGTGGAAGGCGTCACCGGACCTGGCGACGCCACCGGGCCGGAAGGCGTCCCCGACCCCTGCGACACCACCGGACCGGAGGAAGCCGACGGGACGCCAGGCGCCGGTGGACCGGCCGGTGGACCGGAGGGAGCCGAAGGGGCGGGCCGTACCACCGGGTCGGAATGCGTGGACGAGCCGGGCGACGCCGACGTGCCCCCGGGGACCGGTGGACCGGCCGAACGGCCGGAGGATGCCGACGGTCCGGTCGGCACCGACGGGCCGGAAACTCCCGCCGGCCCGGGCGACACGGACGGGCCGAACGGTGCTGGCAGGGTGGCAGCGGATCGGCCGGGCGACACCGCGGAGCCAGGAGGCGCCGCGGAGCCGGGCGACGACGACGCGGTCGCGCCCGTCAGGGCCGCCGGGTCGGGTGATCCGCCGTGCCCGGGCCGTTCCCCGTCCTCCGGCAGGCCCTCGTCGGACGGGCGTTCGCCGGGCGGGACCGGTGCCGTGGCCGCGCTGTCGCGGCACGCGGCCGGCCGTACGGACCGTGGTCCCGCGTGCAGGGGCACGGGCGCGCCTTCGCCGGGAAGGCCGTGAGAACACAGCACCGGGGCCTCCCGCCTCGGGTCTGCGCGCCGGACCCGCGCGCGGTTGGTATCAGCCGACCACCGCCGCCTCCGGACCGCAGTCCCCGTGCGCCCGGACGGGTGAATCGGCCGTCTCGCGGCGGGGCTCCGGAGCCTGCGGCCAGGACGCGCGCAGGAGGTTCACGAAGGCCTCCGCGGCGCCCGTCGGCGCCGCGCGCGTGAAGACGGTCAGGGGACGCTTCCACGGCGGGTCGGCGGAGAGCACCACGCAGTCCTCGCCGACGGCGCCGCGCACGATGTGCGAGGGCGCGACGGCGACGCCGACCCCCGCCGCGGCCATCCGTACCGCCGTCGACGTGTGCTCGGTGAACACGGCCGTACGCGGCCGGAATCCCGCCTGCCCGCACACCCGGTCGAGGAAGCGCTCCCCGTCGACCACGGGCTCCATCGCGCAGCGGATCCAGGGACGGTCGGACAGCTCCGCCGGTGTCACCGTCGTGCGGCCCGCCAGCCGGTCGTCGAAGGGCACCACGAGGACGGCCTCCTCCTCGCCGACCGGCAGGACGCTGCCGGGCCAGTCGACGGGCGCGGGCCCGACGGCGAGGTCGGCGACGCCCCGCTCGACCTGCTCCTGAAGCGCCTGCGAGGTGGCGTACTCGTGAAGGTGCAGCAGGACGCCGGGGTGGGCCGCCCGCCAGCGCGCGAAGACGTCGGGCAGGACGCCCACGGCCACCGAGTGCACGGCGGCGATGTGCAGTTCGCCGCCCTCCGCGCCGGCGGCGGCGCGAGCGGCCCTGCGGGCCTGGGCCGCGCTGCGGACGGCGAGTTCGGCGTGCGGCCGGAAGGCCCGGCCCATGGGCGTCAGCCGCACACCGCGCGGCATGCGCTCCAGGAGGGGCCCGCCGACGGTCTTCTCCAGGGCCTTGATCTGGTGGGACAGCGCGGGCTGGGTGACGTGGAGGGTCTCGGCGGCGCGGGTGAACGACGCCTCTTCGACGACGGTCAGGAAGTACTCCATCTGACGCAGGCTCATCCCGGGCACCTCCGTCCGGCGGAGGACCCATAAGTGTTCTGCATGAGTTCCACACAAACATTGCCTTGGACTCATGACAAGGAGCGGACGGAGGCTGAGGACATGGACACCTCCAGCGCATCCGGCATCTCCGGCGCATCCGTCGCCTCCAGGACTTCCGGCACCTCCAGCGCGTCCGGCACCTCCAGCGCGTCCGGCGCCTCCCACGGCGCAGCCGACGTCGTCGTCATCGGCGGCGGCACCGGCGGGTACAGCACCGCGCTGCGCGCCGCCGCCCTCGGCCTCGACGTCGTGCTCGCCGAGCGCGACAAGGTCGGCGGCACCTGCCTGCACCGCGGCTGCATCCCCAGCAAGGCGATGCTGCACGCCGCCGAACTCGTCGACGGCATCGCCGAGGCGCGCGAGCGCTGGGGCGTGAAGGCCACGCTGGACGAGGTCGACTGGGCCGCGCTGGTCGCCACCCGCGACGACATCGTGCAGCGCAACCACCGTGGCGTGGAGGGCCACCTCGCCCACGCGGGCGTGCGGGTGGTGCGGGGCAGCGCCCGGCTGACCGGCGTCCGTGCCGTACAGGTCGAGGGCGTGGGCACCTTCACCGCGCGCCGTGGCATCGTCCTCGCGACCGGATCACGCCCGCGCATGCTCCCCGGGCTCGTGGCGGACGGGCGGCGCGTGGTGACGAGCGACGACGCCCTGTTCGCCCCCGGCCTCCCCCGGTCCGTCCTGGTCCTCGGAGGCGGTGCCATCGGTGTCGAGTACGCCTCGTTCCACCGTTCCATGGGCGCCGAGGTGACGGTCGTCGAGGCCGCCGAACGACTCGTCCCGCTGGAGGACGCCGACGTGAGCCGGCACTTGACGCGCGGCCTGAAGAAGCGCGGCATCGATGTGCTGACGGGGGCGCGGCTGCTCGACGCGGAGGTCGTGGACGACGGCGTACGGGCCCGGGTGCGCACCGAGCGGGGCGGGACCCGCACGGTCGCGGCCGAACGGCTCCTGGTGGCCGTGGGACGGGTTCCGGTGACCGAGGGACTGGACCTGGCCGCGGCAGGCCTCACGGCGGACGGGCGGGGTTTCCTCGAACCCGCCGACTGGGACCGGCTGGAGACCGCTGTGCCGGGCATCCACGTGGTCGGGGATCTGCTGCCGCCGCCGTCGCCCGGACTCGCGCACGCCTCGTTCGCGGAGGGGCTGCTGGTGGCCGAGACGCTGGCCGGCGTGGAGTCCGCGCCGGTCGACTACGCGGCCGTGCCGCGGGTCACCTACTCGTCGCCGCAGACGGCGGCGGTGGGGCTGAGCGAGGCGGAGGCACGCGCGCGTGGGCACCGGGTCGACGTCGGCACGATGCCGCTCACCGCCGTCGCGAAGGGCATGGTGCACGGCCGGGGCGGCATGGTGAAGGTGGTGGCCGAGGCGGGCGGCGGACGGGTGCTCGGCGTCCATCTGGTGGGCCCGAACGTGTCCGAGATGATCGCGGAGAGCCAGCTGATCGTGGGCTGGGACGCCGAACCCTCGGACGTGGCGCGGCACATCCACGCACACCCGACGCTCTCCGAGGCGGTCGGGGAGACGTTCCTGACGCTCGCGGGGCGCGGTCTGCACCAGCGGTGACCGGCCTGGCGCTCCCCCTGCCGTCGGTACGTGCCACCTGGCGCCCCCTGGAGCCGCCCGGTCCGATCCTTGACAGTTCATCCAGACCGTGGACTACTGCCAAAAGCGACGCAGGGCGGACAAGTCGGGGGTGAGTCTCCTGCCGGAGTTGCGCTACCCCAGTGTGACCGAAATCGTTTCCTCCGCACGGGCATTGGCCGCTCATCGCCCCGGCCTGTGCACCCTCAGGCAAGTGGGTTCCTCACGCGCGGGAAGACCGCTGCACCTGCTCTCCGTGGGGCACGCCCGGCGCGCGGTCCTCGTCGTGGCGGGGGCCCACGCGAACGAGCCGACGGGTGGTTCGACCCTGCTGGCCCTGGCCGAACGAGCCCTCCAGGAGCGGGAGCTGCGGGCGGGCACCTCCTGGCACTTCCTGCTGTGCGCGGACCCGGACGGCGCGAACCTCCATGTCACGCCCGCGCCGCGCACCCTGTTCGACTACCACCGGGGCTTCTTCCGCCCGGCGGGTCCCGAGCAGCCGGAGTGGTCTCCGTCCGTGCTGCCTCCCGACCGGCTGCCGCCGGAGACCCGCGCGCTGACCCGGGTCATCGACGAGCTGCGGCCCTACCTCCAGGTGACGTTGCACGGGACCGATCTGGGCGGCAGCTGGGTACAGCTGACGAAGGACATCCCCGGACTCGCCGAACCGTTCGCCAAGTCGGCGGCGGAGCTGCGCATCCCGGTGGAGACGGCCGCGTCGGACGCCGCGGGCTGGCCCGCCTCGGGGCCCGGGGTGCATGTGATGCCGGCGCCGGGCTCGGACACGGCGTATCCGAGCATGCCGGACGACGCGCGGCACAGCACCTGGTACCACGCCCACCGGTACGGCGGGCTCACCGCCGTCGTGGAGGTGCCGATGTGGGCCAGTGACCTGGTGGACGATCCGGCCCCGCACCCGGCGCCGGTGGCGGTGATGCGCCGGCTGGCGCGCCGTCTGCTGCGCGACGCGCTCCAGGTGGAGGTGGTGCTCGCGGAGGCGCTGCCGCGGTTGCCGGGGCCCGACGGGCCGCTCCTGCGCGCCGCGAAGTGGGCGCTGGGGCTGGTGCCGGGCCTTGCCGACGACTGGGCCCGCACACCGCCCCCGGACACGACGATGGCGTACGTCGGCAGTGTCGACGCGTTCGGCCGCCGGCTCCCGCTGCGGGCCGCCTCGATGCTGCTGCGGGTGCTCCATGAGGCCGACGACCGTGCGGCGCCGCACCTCGAACGTCTGGTCGCCTCCTGGAGCGACGCCTTCGCCGACCGCTTCCGTGCCCGCTGGGTTCCGCTGGAGAACCAGGTCGAGCACCAGGCCCGCACGGTGGTCGCGGCGGCCCGGCACGCGCGCGACGGGGCGGCCTGACACCGGCCGCGGCGTCCGCGCGCGTCACCGCCCGTCGGATTCCCGGCCGACCGGGGCGGGCGACGGCGGGCGCCCGCGCGGGGTCGTCCGTCCGGCCCGGCGCGTCGGTGCCGAGGCGTACGCGCGGTGCTGTCGTCCGGCTCAGTCCGTCAGGGCGAACACCGCTCCGGTCTCGGCCTCCATCACACAGGTGTTGGAGAAGGTGTGCGTGTAGTCGATCCGGCGGCCGTCCCACACGCCTTGCGCCGAGGCGGTCACCGGGGCGTAGATCAGCGAGCACACGGCGCCGGAGGCGGGCGGGATGCGGGAGACGTCGCCGTGGGCGGCGTCGAGTTCCTGGCAGGCCCGGACCGCGTGCGGGCGTCCTCCCGGCGGGTCGCAGAGCAGCAGGGCGCCGCGGGTGCCGCCGGTGGCCACGTCCCCGTGGGTGACGGTGAGGTGGAGCCAGTCGCCGGCCCGGGACGTCCGGGGCGCCGCGTCGGCCGGGACGGTGCCCATGGCCAGGAACGCGGCCCCGGCCAGCGTCAGGGCCCGGACCGCTCGCATGCTTGTCGTCATTCCAGGTGCATCGGCACGGCGGTGGGCGAACCCCACCCGGAGTCACTCGAACGGGAGGGCGCGGGGGCCCGCCGTGTGGCGAGGTGGAACGCGGAGAGCACGACACGCGCCTGGTACTCGACCTGGCGGGCGACCGGGATCCAGCGCGCTCCGCAGCCGTCGCGGTAGTCGGCGCACCACGCGTCGATGAGCCGGTCGAGTTCCGGCAGCGCCCCGGCGGGGTCGTGGCCGGACGCGGTCACGAGCTGGTGCAGCAGCCCCGCCGTCCGCAGCGCGACACGCCGGCCCGCGAGGCGCAGGGCCGTCAGGCGTGCGGTGTCGAGCGGTGGCAGCGGGCGCGCGGCGGGCTGGTCCAGGTCGGGATCCCAGGAGTCGGCGAGTCCGGGTCCGACCAGTAAATAGTCGTCGACGGGCGCGAGCAGGCAGGCCGTGTCCGGGGAGGTGCCGAGGCCCGGTCTGACGCGCGCGAGGATGCCTTCCAGGAGCCGCGTGTCGTCACGCAGTTTGCGGCTGACGGAGCGCAGCGCCGCCTCGGCGTCGGCGGGCCGGCCGGCGTCCTCCACGGCGGCGACGCCCCACATGGGGGCCTCGACGACGGCGGTCACCGTGCCGTACGGGTGCGGGTGGAACCAGGTCGACTCGACCGCGGCCTCCGTGATGGCGGCGGCCAGGTCGCCCCGGCGCGGCGGTGGGATGCGGTAGACGGCGGGCCCGAGGGCGGGCCAGTACAGGGTGTCGTACGGGCCGAGTTCCCGCGGGATGCCGAGGCGCGCGGCGGTGTGCGCGACGCGCTGGGCGATGCCGGGCAGATCGTGGGTGAGCTCGACGAAGGCGCCGCCCACGTCGACGCCGTGCAGGGAGCACTGGAGGAAGGGCCGCAGTTCGTCCTGGAGGTCGAGGAGGGTCCGGGTCTCCGGCAGTACGGCGCTGTCCGCGCCGTCCGGCAGCCATTCGGGCTGTTCCAGGAAGCCGGGTCGGAAGAAGTGCCGGAAGTAGCGGCCGAGGGTGTACGGGCCGGACAGCCAGGCCTCGTTGCGGCGGGATCCGTCGGGGTCGAGGCACAGCAGCAGGTTCCAGGTGGCGTCCGCCCCCTCGCACAACCGGGGGTCGGCGAGGACTCGTTCGGCGAGGCGCAGGACGGTCGCGCCGCCGACGGGTTCGTTGGCGTGCGGTCCGGCGACGACGAGGGCCTGGCGGCTGCCGTGTCCGACGGACAGGAGCCAGAGCGGCGCGCCGGCCCGCGAGGTGCCCACGCGGCGCAGCCGGGCGTCCCGGGGGCGGCGGGCGGCGAGCGCGGCCGCCCGGGTGCCGAGCTCGTCCACGGTCGGGTAGCGAAGGAGTGGCGGCAGGACACACCTCCACTCATGTGGTGCCGTCGGTTCACCTGATGTGCATGGTGTACGCACAGTCAGTCACGGCGGTAAGGGTTCGTCAACACCGCAGAACACCGGGGATGTTGGGGAAATCGGTTACTTCCGAAGCGGACCCGGTCAGTCCGAGGCGAGCCGGAACGCCATCCGCCCGAAGGCGACCTGATCGCCGTCCTTGACGACGGTGGAGCCGACGACGCGTCGGCCGTTGACGGTCGTCCCGTTGGTCGAGCCGAGGTCGCGCAGCACCCACAGCCCGCCCTGCCGGCTCAGTTCGGCGTGCACCCGGGACACGGTCTCGTGGTTGAGCCGCAACCCGCTGGCGGGGTCACGGCCGATGCGCAGCGGGTACGGGTTCCCGGGGTGCGGCAGCTGGAGCTTGGGGAGCCGCTCGGCCTGCCAGGCCCTGCGCACCCGTACGGTGAAGCCGGAGACCGCTTCCACGGTGCCGAACACGAGCTTCGCCCAGCGCCCCTCGGTGGGCAGGTCGGCGGTGAGCACGGCGAGTTCGTCGGGCCTGCGGGCGGCGAGCGCCAGCTCCATGCGGCGGATGAAGGTGTCGTGGGAGAGGCGACCGAGGGCGACGCCGTCGCGGAGCGCCTTCAGCGCCCGGTCGCGCTCCGCGTCGGACAGCCGCGCGGGGTACGTGTGGAACTCGAAAGACGACGTCACGCTGGTGATTGTCGGACAGGGCGGGCGGGGTGTCCAGAAAACGGGGAAAGGGGCACCTCGGCCGACCGGAACGATTCGGCGGCCCGGGCGTGACACAGGCGCGGCGGACACGCGGCAAAAGGGTGGATTCGAAAGCGAATTGATCTCAGGTGAAGCACCATGGACGGATTACGTCACGGTGAGCTGACAAGGGGGAACCGTCTGTGCGGTTCGAGGTGTGGGCACCGCAGGCCGACCGGGTGACGCTGCATTGCGCGGACGCCCCGCGCGCGATGGAGCGCGATCCGGAACGGGCCGGCTGGTGGACGGGCGAGGCGGACGCGCAGCACGGGACGCGTTACGGCTTCGCGGTGGACGACGGCCCCGTGCTGCCCGATCCCCGCTCGCGGCGCCAGCCCGACGGCCCGGACGGACTGAGCGCGGTGGTCGAGCACGACCGGTACGCATGGCGTGCGCCGTGGGCGGGGCGCCCGCTGCCCGGTGCGGTGCTGTACGAGCTCCACGTGGGGACGTACACGCCGCGGGGCACATTGGACGCGGCCGCCGAGCGGCTGGACCATCTGGTGGAACTGGGCGTGACACACGTCGAGTTGATGCCCCTGTGCCCGTTCCCCGGCCGCAACGGCTGGGGGTACGAGGGGGTCTCGCTGTGGGCCGTGCACGAGCCGTACGGCGGCCCGGAGGCACTCAAGCGCTTTGTCGACACGGCGCACGGGCTGGGACTGGGCGTGGTCCTCGACGTCGTGCACAACCATCTCGGGCCGTCCGGCAACTACCTGCCCGCGTTCGGGCCGTACTTCACGGACACCCATCACACACCCTGGGGCTCGGCGGTGAACCTGGACGCGCCCGGCTCGGACGAGGTGCGCGCGTTCCTCGTCGGCAGCGCTCTCGCCTGGCTGCGCGACTACCGGTTCGACGGGCTGCGGCTGGACGCGGTGCACGCGCTGCGGGACACGCGCGCGCTGCACTTCCTGGAGGAGCTGTCGACGGCGGTGGACACGCTCTCCGGCGACCTCGGCCGGCCGCTCTTCCTGATCGGGGAATCGGACCTCAACGATCCGCGGCTCGTCTCCTCCCGCGAGGAGGGCGGTCTCGGACTGCACGCCCAGTGGAACGACGACTTCCACCACGCGCTGCACACCGCGCTGACCGGTGAGGCGCAGGGCTATTACGCGGACTTCGCACGGGACCCGTTCGCGGCGCTCGCGAAGACGCTGACCTCCGGCTTCTTCCACGACGGCACGTACTCCAGCTTCCGCGAACGGCACCACGGCCGCCCGCTGGACCGCACCCGCGTCTCGGCGCACCGCCTGCTCGGCTACTCCCAGACCCACGACCAGATCGGCAACCGCGCCCAGGGGGACCGGCTGTCGGCGTCCCTCTCCCCCGGGCTGCTGGCCTGCGCGGCCGCGCTGACGCTCACCGCGCCCTTCACCCCGATGCTCTTCATGGGCGAGGAGTGGGCCGCGGGCACGCCCTGGCAGTTCTTCACCGACCACACCGACCCGGAGCTGGCGGAGGCCGTGCGCAGGGGCAGGCGCCGCGAGTTCGCCGCGCACGGCTGGGCCGAGGAGGAGGTGCCGGATCCGCAGGACCCGGCGACGCGGGACCGCTCCTGCCTCGACTGGTCGGAGCCCGAGAAGGCCGTCCACGCGCGCGTGCTGGCCTGGTACCGGGAGTTGATCGCGCTGCGCCGCCGTCAGCACGACCTCTCGGACCCCGACCTCGCCGCGGTCAGGGTCGCCCAGGACCCCCGGGCCCGCTGGCTCGCCCTCAGGCGCGGGGACGTCCGGGTGGCGGTGAATCTCGGCAAGGAGCCCGCGGCGATCCCGCTGGGCCTGCGCCACGCGCGCGTGCTGGCGGCGTGGGAACCGGTGGAAGCGCCGGACACGGACGGGGTGTTGACCGTGCCCGGCGAATCGTGCGTGGTGCTGACCCAGGCGTGACCCTAGGGCGACTCGTCGGGGTCGTCCCGCAGATCGGTGACCCGTTCCAGCATGATCGCCTCCCAGGCGCGGCCCAGTCGGGTCCGCAGGAGCGGGACGGGGCTGCCGTCGCCGCCCCGCAGACGGTCGGCGAGACGGATCACCGTGTCGCAGCGCGACAGCCACAGGCCGCGCAGACAGGGGCGGGCGCCGTACCCGGCCAGGGTGGCGGCGCGGACGGCCGCCCCCGCGCCGACGGCGATCGCCAGCCCGCCGATGTCCTCGGCCGGGTCGCCGATCACCGCGTCGGTCCAGTCGAGGACGCCGCGCACCCGCCCGTCGGCGCTGACCACGAGGTGTTCGCCCTTGAGGGCGTGGTGCACGAGGAACGCGGCTCCGGGCTGTGCGGCGAGTTGGGCGGCGCCCGGGGCGGTGAGCTGGGCGAGCCGGGCCGGGTCGAACTCCTCGGCGGCGGCGAGCTGCTCGGCGGCACCGGCGGCGGCCTGGCGCAGCGCCTCCAGGGAGCGCGGCGCGACGCGGGGCACGCCGAGCGTCTCGGCCTGCCGTACGGGCACTTCGCGCAGACCCGTGAGCAGGCCCGCCAGGTCGGCCTCGCCGACGGCCGAGACGTCCTGGACCTCGCCCGAACCGCCGGCGAGCCGGGTGTCCAGGGTGCAGCCGAGTCCGCTCGCCCATTCGCCGTGGGCGACGCTCACCGGGACCGGGACGCCGAGGTGCGGCCGGATCAGGTCGCGCAGCCGCAGTTCGCGGCGCTGGCGCGCGGCGGCGTCACGGTCCCGGGCGAGCCGCAGCACATGGCGCCGGCCCACCCACCAGCTGGAGTGTTCACCGCCCTCGGCGACCGGACACACGTCGGGACCGGCTCCCTGCGCCGTGCCGTCGGCGAGCAGCGCACGGACCAGTTTGCGGACGGTGTCCTCGGTCGGTGTCGGTGCCTGGGTCATGGTCGCGCCCTTGTCGTTCGGGGGCGTGGGCGGGGCTTCTGCCGCACGGTCGGTGGGTGCAGGTCAGTCGACGATCACCATCTCGCGGGAGGTGGTGTTCAGGCGCCGCCCGCCGTCCTCCGTGACCGTGACGATGTCCTCGATGCGGACTCCGAAACGGCCCGGCAGGTAGACACCGGGCTCCACGGAGAAGCACATGCCGGGGACGAGGGGCTGCTCCTCGCCCTCGATCATGTACGGCGGTTCGTGGGTGGTGACGCCGATGCCGTGTCCGGTGCGGTGGATGAACCGGTCGCCGTATCCGGCCTCGGTGATGACCGCCCGGGCCGCGCGGTCGACGTCCTGGCAGGCGGCCCCCGGCCGCACCGCGCGGAAGCCCTCCTCCTGGGCCGCTCGCACGACGTCGTGCACGGTGCGCTCCTCGGCGTCGGGCTCGCCGACGTGGACGGTTCGGGAGGTGTCGGAGCCGTAGCCGTGCTTGAGGCCGCCGAAGTCGAGGACGACCATGTCGCCCTGCTCGATGACGCGGTCGTCGGCCTCGTGATGCGGGTTCGCTCCGTTCGGACCGGAGGCGACGATGGTGAAGTCGACCTGGGAGTGCCCGAACCGGCGCAGCAGATCGGCGAGGTCGGCGGCCACGTCGGTCTCCCGGCGGCCGGAGAAGCGGACCTTGCGGATCTCCTCGAAGGCCTCGTCCGCCGCGGCGCCCGCCGCGGCCAGCCGCTCCAGTTCGGCGGCGTCCTTGACGGCGCGCAGCATCGGCAGGGCCTTGGTGAGGGCCTGGTAGCGGGTGCCGGGCAGACGCTGCTGGAGTCCGAGCAGGTGCAGGGCCCAGCCGTTGTCGCTGACTCCGAAGCGGCCCTCGTGGCCGAGGAGCGGCGCGGTCGCCTCGTAGGGGTCCTTGCCGTCGGTCCAGTCGCGGAGCGTCAGGGCGGGCGCGCCGGGCGCCTTGGCGGCGTCGGGCGCCTCCAGGGTGGGCACGACCAGGACCGGGTCCTGTCCGGGCCGCAGCACGAGGAGGGTGAGCCGCTCGGTCTCCACCGGCCGGTACCCGGTCAGCCACACCAGGTCGGGACCCGGCGCGACCAGCACGCCGTCGAGCCCGGCGTCCGCGGCGGCCTCGGCCGCACGCCGCATCCGGGCCTGGTAGTCACCGGCCGCGAAGGGCGCGGGTGTGGCGGTCATGCCTGCCTCCAACCGTCCGGAGTCCCCCAGGGGGCTACGGGCAGCATCCTGCCCCTCCGGTGGAGCGCGCGCGAGCCGATTGCGGCGCCTCTGTGTCAGCTCTCCAGGGCGAGGCGCGCACCCAGGAGGAGCAGGACACCGCCCGAGACCTGTTCCAGACGCCGCCGCACGCCGGTCCTGGACAGCACGGCCTTCATCCGGCCGACGAACCACACGTACAGGCCGTAGTAGCCGACCTCGTAGACCGCCCAGAGCGCGGCGAGGCCGACCATGGCGGGCAGGTGCGGGGCTCCTTCGGGCACGAACTGCGGCAGGAAGGACATCGCGAAGACGGCCGCCTTGGGGTTGGCGAGGTTGAGCAGCAGTCCGCCCCGGTAGGAGGCCCAGCCGCTCTGCTCCGTGCCCTCCCAGCCGGCGCCGTCCGGGGCGTCCTCGGATCGGCGCGCCTGTCGCAGCGTCTGGATGCCGAAGCCGACGAGGACGACGGCGCCGACGACGCGCATGACGTCGTACGCCACCTCGGAGGCGGCGAGGAGCGCGGAGAGGCCGAAGGCGGCGACGACGCCCCAGACGAACACCCCGGTCTCGTTGCCGAGGACGGTCAGGAAACCGGAACGCCGGCTGCGCAACGACTGCTTGATGATCAGCACGGTGCTGGGTCCGGGGGACGCCGTGATCAGCGTGCAGGCGCCGAGGAAGGCGAGAAGGGTGCTCAGCATGCGGCCATGGTGACGCAGCGCCCGCGGGGCGGCCAGCGCTTTTCCGCACGGACCTCGCCCGGCCTGCTTCTAACGGCCGGGCATTGCCTTGCCATTAGTGGTAATGCTTAGATGCAGTTGTTCCATTAAATGACTCGCGGCTTCGAGGCCTAGACGACGACGGGGGACGGCATGCTCGTGCTGGCGCACATCAGCGACCTTCACTTGGACGGGACCGAGCGGGCGACGGAGCGGGCCGAGCGGGTGCGTGACCGGCTCTGGGGGCTCGCGGGGCGGGTGGACGCACTCCTGGTGACGGGAGACATCGCGGACCACGGCGCGGAGGCGGAGTACGAGGAGGCGGCCCGTCTGCTGGGACTGCGCGACCCGGACGCGGCCCCGTTCCCGGTCCTCACCTGCCCGGGCAACCACGACAGCCGCGCGCCCTACCGCAAGGCCCTGCTCGGCGGGCCCGCCGCCGACGACCCGGTCAACAGCCTCCACGTCTTCGACGACGCGGCCGTGCTCATGTGCGACTCCAGCATCCCGGGGCGGGACGAGGGCGAGTTCGACGAGGAGACGTACGCCTGGATCGAGGCGACGCTCGACGACCTGGACGGCGGCCTGCCCGCGCTCCTCGCCTTCCACCACCCGCCGGTCGCCCTGCACCATCCGCTGCCGGACGCCTACCAGTTGGGCGAGCCGCGCGCCCTGGCCGGGCTGCTGGAGCGCAGGCCCGAGATCGTCGGGCTGATCACCGGGCACGCGCACACGCCGGCGGCCACCGCCTTCGCCGGACGGCCGCTCGTCGTCGGCCCCGGCGTGACCTGGACACTGCGGCTGCCCTGGGAGGGCGAAGGGGTCGCGGACCGGGACGCCCCGCCCGGGTTCGCGTTCCATGTGCTCGACGACGAAGGGCGGTTGACGAGCCACTTCAGGGTCGCGTGAACCGGGGCCGGAATCAGGTCACGACGCCCGGGACCGTGGACAGTTGACGTCGGGACCCGTTCGCGTGACGGACGGAGAGGGTGACGGACGCGCCCGGGCGCGCGGCGGCGACCGCGTGCGCGAGGTCCGCCGCCGAACCGATCCGGCTCTCCCCGAGGGCGAGCAGGACGTCACCGCGCACCAGGCCCGCGGTGTACCCCGGCCCGGGGACGTGGACGGCGACGACGAGCGCACCCCCGCCCTGGGGTGCGTCGACGGCCTCGACCCCCAGCGTGGCCCGCGCGGACTCCGTCACCGGAGCCGTCCCGCCGCCCACCGACGCCGACTTGGAACCGCCGGGGGCGGCCGGACCGGAGACGCGCCCGGAGGCGCCCGGCGGCACGGACGGCACGGGTCCCGCCGCCCCGCCCGCCTTCTGCTGGAGGGCCGCCAGTCTGCTCATGCCGATCACCGTGGCACCCACCGTGCCGAGCCCGACCCCCGACAGGACCAGCACCACGCCGACGAACAGGCTGAACAGCAGCGTCATCAGACGCCTGCCGCGGCGCCGAGCGGCATGAGGTCGCCGGCCGCCGTCGGACGGGCGGCCTCCGCCCGGCTCCTGACCGGGCATCGGCTTGGGACGCAACGCGGTCTGTTCCATGGATCGCCTCCGGCAGCTGCTCTACGGACCGCCTCCGGCTCTTGCTCTACCCTGCGCGCCGACGCGCGACGATTCACCAACGAGTGAGACTTTCAGAACCGTTCGAGAAGTTTGTCCACCATCGCGGCCGCCGCGCCCCGCGGCGATCCGGCGTGCACCAACTCCGTACGGTGCACGAGCCGGGGAGCCACCAGCGGCACGGCCGCCGTGCCGGGCACGCCGACGGCCGCCGTGCGCGGCAGCAGGAGCAGGCCGTGCCCCGCGGCGGCCAGAGCGGTGAGGGCACGCAGGTCGGTGCCCTCGTAGCGCAGGGCCGGGCGGAAGCCCGCACCGCCGTGCGCGGCCCTCAGGTGGGCGAGCGGCAGACCCGCGCCGGGGGCGTCCAGCCAGCGGGCGTCGACCAGGTCGCCCAGCCGCAGCCCCGTACGCCGGGCCAGGGGATGCGACGCGGGCAGCAGGACGCAGACCGGCTCCTCGCCCGCCCCGTGGGTCGTCAGCGGCGCCACGTCCGGCAGCCGCAGGGGGTCGCTGGGCGCGGCGAGTCCGTCGACGAGCCCCAGGTCCGCGCCGCCGGTGGCGACGGCCGCGGGGACCTCATCGCGGGCCAGCACCCTGAGGGTCACACCCGCGGCAGGCAGCGCCGCCACGACACGGGGCCCGAGTGCGGTCGGCGCCACGGCGAGCGTCAGACCGTGCTCGGGTGCGGCCGCCATCCGTGCGACGTCGGCCCGCGCGGCGTCCAGGCGCAGCAGCAGCGGGCCCGCGTGTTCGAGGAGCCGCTCGCCCGCCGCGGTCGGTGCGACGGGCCGCCGGGTGAGCAGCGGCGCACCCAGGTCCTGCTCCAGCGCCGCGATGTGCTGGGACACCGCGGACTGGGTGTAGCCGAGCTCGCGCGCGGCCTCCGAGAAGGACGCGAGCCGCGCCACGGCGACGTACGTACGCAGGAGATGCGGATCCATGCCGCCAAGGATGGCGCACCGTATCAGCGTTGCTTATCGAGGGTGCAGAAATCATCGTTGGACCTGAGCTCGACGGCGCGCCGAGGATGATCCGCATGACCACGAACACCAGCACGGCCCCGCACGGCCCGGCGAGCGACATCACCACGAACGGTCCGGCCACGAGCGGCTCGGTCACCGCGCGCACGGCTGAGAACGGGCCGGTCACGAACGGCGGCGGCCCGGCGGGCATGCCACGCGGCGCCCGGATCGCCCTCGTCGGGGACCGCTCCCCCACCGTCGTCTCGCACACCCGCGTCCCGCTCCTGCTCGACGCGCTCGCGGACCGCGACCGCATCGTGCTCGACGCCTACTGGATCCCCTCCGAGGACGCCGAGGACGCGACGGCGGTACACGGCTTCGACGCCGTGTGGGTGCTTCCCGGGAGCCCCTACCGCAGCGAGGCGGGCGTGCTCACGGCGATCCGGACGGCACGCGAGGAGGGCATCCCGTTCCTCGGCACGTGCGGCGGCTTCCAGCACGCCCTCCTGGAGTACGCACGCGACGTCTGCGGCCTCACCCGGGTCGCGCACGCCGAGAACGACCCCGACGCGAACGACTTCCTGATCGAGCCGCTCGCGTGCTCACTCGTGGGGCACGAGGCCGCCGTCACCGTCGAGCCGGGCTCGCTCGCGCAGTCGCTGATCGGGGCGGAGCGGACGGTCGAACGGTACTTCTGCTCGTACGGCCCCTCGCGCCATCTCGACACCCTGCGCGCGCGGGGGCTGCGCTTCAGCGGGCACGACCAGGAGGGCCAGGTCCGGATCGCGGAACTGCCGGGCCATCCCTTCTTCCTGGCCACCTTGTTCCAGCCGGAGCTGTCCGGGGACGGTTCCCGCCCGCACCCGCTGATCAGGGCGCTCGCACGGGCCGCGGTGGAGCACGCCGCGCGGGTACGCGCCGAGTGACGGTGCCCGGCAGGCACGCGGCGGTGCGCGCCGATGCCGCAACCGGTCGAGTCCCCCTTGCCGCACACCGGTCAAGTCCCCTTGTCAGTGGCGGCTGTTACTTTCTGTGACATGACCGACGACGCCCTGCGCCTGCTCCGGCAGGACCCGCACCTGGCCGGCCTGGCCGCGTTCCCCTTCGGCTTCGACCTGAGCCGCGCGGCCCACGGCCATGTCGAGCCGGTCCGCCTCGCCTCGGGCGGACCTCTGGAGGTGGTGGCCGGGGACGACACCGGTGGCACCTACTTCCTGTGCGCGGACGGCTCGATGCTGTACGCGGACTCGGAAGGCGGCTCGGGCATCGTGGGGTCGAGCGCCGACGAGGCACTGGAGATATTCGTCGGCCTGCCCGGCTGGCACGACTACCTCGGGCTGTCGCCGCGGGACGGCGCGGAGAAGATCCTGGCCGCGGTCGCGGAGACCGAGGACGAGCTCCGCGAGTGCTACGGCTTCGACGACGAGCGGACCGAACTGCGCGCCGCCCTGGGCTTCCCCGAGCGTTCCCCGGTCGAGCTCGTCGGCATGCTGTACGCGGCACTGCGGCGCACCGAGCCCGACTTCCTGCTGATCAACGGAGAGGAACTCCTCGCCTACCGCCTCCTGGACGAGGTGCCCGGCCCACCCCTGTGGGAGGCCGTTCTGGCCCGCGGACACGCCGACCTGGCCGGGCTGCGAGCGGGCGAGCAGACGGTCGAGGACGCGCTGGCCGAGCATCCGGTACGGCGTCGGGTCGCGCTGCGCGCCGCGCAGTTCGACCGTGCGGACGGTGACACCGGCCTGCTCCGCCGACTGCTCCGGCACGAGGCGCGGTCCTCGATGACGGACGAACTGCGGCTGGCCGCCGTGCTGGTGGGCCTGCGCGGGGACCCCGCGGACCTGTCCCTGCTCCACGAGGTCCGCGACACCGACTTCGACACCTGGTGCGGGCTCGGCGGAATTCCCGAACCGGACGCGGACGGCGCCGAACTGCGCTCCTGGGCGCGGGGCCTCGACGACTCCCTGTTCGGCACGGCCCCCGCCGACGAGCCGCTGTTCACATGGACCGAACTGGCCCTGGACCAGGGCCTGACGGAGCTCGCCCGGGTGGCGCTGATCCGGCGGCTGGACGAGATCGAACTGAACCAGAGCATGCTGCGGCGGCCGGACGCCCCGACGCGCCTCGACCCGTCCCCGCTCGGCTCGCTCGCCCGGGAGTTCGAGCGGCTCGGCGACCTCCCCCAGGCGCTGCGCGCCCAGCGCCTGTACGCGCAGCTCCAGGAGCGGGCGTGGGACCAGGTATCGGCCCGGCTGACCCAGGCCCGGTTGGAGCGGGAGGCGGCGCGTCTCGACGGAGCCGCGAGCACCCTGGGGATGCTCCGGAGGGTCCTGGCGGCTCCGGGCGACGACTCGCTGCGGCACTGGCAGGGCGTCGATCTCGGCCGGTTCATCGCCGAGGAGCACTATGCCCTCGCCCATGCCCTGGCCGACGCGGATCTTCCGGAGGAGGCCCGCGCGGTTCTCGCGGCCGGCGACGCGATACGCGACGAGCTGTCACCCGCCGGCGACGCGGCCGTGCGGCAGCCCGCCGAGGAGGCAGCACGCAGGACGACCGGCCGGCCCTGAGCCGGCCCGCACGCGTGAACGCGCCCCGGGCCCGCCGCCCCAGGGGCGCGGGGAATCGCGCGCCCGGCGACACCGGGCCTGTGCGGGCACACGGGACCCCAGCCCACCCGACCAGGGGCGCGAGGAACCGCGCACCCGGCCACACCCGGCCCGCACAGGTGAGCAGGGCCCGAACCCACCACCCCAGGGGCGCGAGGAACCGCGCACCCAGCCACACCCGGCCCGCACGGGCGAGCGCAGGTCACGACCGCCCGACCGGGGGGACAGCGGATGCGGGGCGACCGTGGGCCGGTGGGGGCCGGTCGCGCAGTTCCCCGCGCCCCTGGGTCGGGCCGTCCCGGCCGGTGCTCGCCCGTGCGGGGCGGCTACCGCCGGACGCGCAGTCCCCGCGCCCCGGCCGGTGCCCGCCCCGTGCGGGCACTCCGGCAGCGATCCGGGTCGCCACCCGAGCTCCCGCCGAAGCGGTCCGGCATGGGCGATCTCAGCCGACGGGCAGCGCCGGAGCGGGCGGCCGGTCCGGGAGGAAGCCGTGGGCACGGCGCGCCAGGTACTCGGCCTTGTAGCGGTCGACTTTCCGGTGCCAGTTCAGGATGCCCGCCATCCAGTTCTGCAGGTCGGCGACATAGCCCGCCATGATCTCGCGCGCTTCCTCCGACAGGCCGAAGTCCTCGTACAGGAGGGGCAGTTCGTGCGCGGCGACATGCTCGAACTGCCGCATGCGCTGGTTCGTCAGATCGCCCACCACGCCGAGCGCGGCCGGGTAGTCGCAGCCGAAGAAGTTCTGCACGACGAGGACGGCGTTGTGGATCTCGCCCTCGTACTCGATCTCCTTCTGGTACGAGAAGACGTCGTTCACCAGGCAGGCGTAGTCGACGGCCGAGTTCTCCAGTGAGCGGACCGGTCCGCTGCGGTACACCTCCGGCGGGACGGCGGGACCGTGACCCATCCGGCACAGGCTCAGGGTGAGGTCGGAGCCGAAGGTGGCGCGCCGCATCTCCAGGTAGTCGATCGGGTCCGGGACGCGGCGCTGGATCTGGTTGGACAGCTCCCACAGCCAGCTCGCCGTCATGACGTCGACCGCGTCCTTCAGGGTCCGCCGCGCTTCGGGGGTCATCGCGTCCGTGGTGCGTGCCCACAGGTCGATGAGGCCGTGCTCCATGCCGTTGACCGGGACGGGCACCTCCTCGTCGGCCAGGGGCATGCAGGCGGACAGGCGCTCGGTGGTCAGGCGCGCGGCTGCCGGGTCGCGGCGGTGCCCGAAGACGAGCGGGTAGTAGTCGTCGGCGTACGTGCCCCAGGCGAGCCACTGGGAGCTGAGGTCGAGGGCCTCGGCGGTCGCGTCCGGGTCCAGCCCCGCCGCGCACAGCGGAAGGTCGGCGGCCGCGAGCCGGTCCTCGTCCCAGACGCCCTCGTCGAGCATGCCCATGCGGTGCATCCACGAGGTCAGCCGGCCGCGGGCCGCGTCGAGGTGCGGGCTGAGCTCGACCTCGAACGGCATGGCGAAGTCGGGCAGCATCGACGGGCCCACCCGCTGGTGCGGCAGGTGGGAGTAGGCACGCAGGCGTTCCGCGGCGACGGCGGCCAGCAGCGCGCCGACGTCGGCGGCGGAGGTGCCGGGGCCGGTCGGTGCCTGCCACGGCGCTGCGGACGTGGCGCCCTCGTTCATGTAGCGGCTGGAGCGCATGTGCCATTCGTGGCCGCCGGACTGCCAGTCCTGCAGGCCCTTGGCGTACGCGGTCACCGCCGCGACCTCGCCCGGGGTGAGCCCCTTCTCCAGTGCGAGCGCGGGCACTTCGGTGAGGGCGGTGTGCTCGAACTGGTGGAGCCGGGAGGTCAGGATGTCGTTGACCGTCTCGGCGGCCTCCTGGGTGGTGCAGCCGAAGAACGTCTCCAGGACGAGCACGCCGTTGCTGAGTTCGCCTTCTTCCTCGACCTCCCGCTGGTAGGAGAACAGGTCGTTGCGCAGGTGCACGGCGTCGGAGAACGTCTCCATCAGCACCCGGAGCGGCCGCGTCCGTGCGACCGACGCCGGGACCTCGGCGGTGGCGTACTCCACGAGCCCCGCCGACCAGGGCGCGCCACCCACCTTGCGGCGCATCTCGATGTATTCGACAGGGTTGGAGACCCGTCCTTCGTTGATATTGGACAGCTCCCACATCGACTCGTTCAGCAGGTGCTCGGTGGCGACGGCGAAGCGTCGGCGCCAGTCGGCCGACATCGACGGCACCGTGCGCGCCCACAGGTCGGCGAGCCCGGCCTCGACCGGGTTCCGCGGTTCCGGCACGGGCGTCGACAGGTCCCGGGGCATGAACAGCGGCAGACGGTCCAGGTGGGCCTTGCCCGCCGCGCGGTCCTGGGTGCGCTTGAACATGTCCAGGAAGTGGTCGTCGAAGAAGAACACCCACACGTACCAGTCGGTGATCAGGGACAGCGCGGGCCCGTCGCAGTCGGGGTGCGTGTACGCGCACAGCAGCCCGTAGTCGTGGGCGTCGAGGTCGGACTGCTCCCAGATGCCGGAGCCCTCCAGCATGCCCATGTCCCGTGCCCACCCGACCGAGTGGGCACGTGCCTCGTCGAGGTGCGGGTTGAGCCGCGCGGGATACGGCATGTAGAAGTGCGGGAGTCGGAACGGCTGCGTCATGGCCGGGCCCTACCCACGGCCTCCGAACGACACCCGCGGGCCTGGACATGATCACACCATCGCGTGAATCCCCTGGGTGGCGGCCCCTCCGCCTCCGGGATCTGTACGGCGGCATGTCCAGCGATCCCCTTGCCGCCGCCGGACCGGGCCGGTCACCGTGGTCGTATGACGTCCACACCACGGGCCCCGCGGGACACGACGGAGGCATCGGATGCGCCGGTGACGCCCCGCCTGCCCGACCCGCCCGATGTCTTCGACCCCCGGCAGTACGCCGACGGGGTCCCCCACGCCGCGTACCGTGCGCTGCGCGATCACGTCCCGGTCGCCTGGCAGGAGGAGCGCGAGGTGCTCGGCTGGCCGGCGGGACCCGGGTTCTGGGCGGTCACCCGGCACGCGGACGTGGTGCGGGTGCTCAAGGACTCGGCGACGTACTCCTCGTGTCTCGGGGCGACCCAGATCCGCGATCCGGCCCCCGGCGACCTGCCGTTCATCCGGCGCATGATGCTCAATCAGGACCCTCCGGACCACGGCCGGCTGAGGCGGCTGGTGAGCCGGGCGTTCACCCCGCGTCGCGTCGGGCAGTTCGAGGCGGTGGCCCGCGAGCGGGCCCGGGCGCTGCTCGGGCGGGCGGTCGAGGAGGCCCGCGCGGGCGACGGCACGTGCGATCTCGTCGGCGCGGTCACCGACGACTACGCCCTGCTGAATCTGGCGGACCTGCTCGGCGTGCCGGAGCGGGACCGCGGGCTGCTGCTGGACTGGACGCGGCGGGTGATCGGCTACCAGGACCCGGACGAGGCGGGCCCGACGACGGTCGGCGCGGACGGGAAGCCGGTCGATCCGCGTTCCCCGGCGATGCTGCGGCACATGTTCGAGTACGCCCACCAGCTGGCCGTGCTCAAGAAGAACCACCCGGCCGACGATGTGATGACCACGCTCGCGGCCGACCCCGAACTCGCCCCCGAGGAGCTGGAGATGTTCTTCTTCCTGCTCACCGTCGCGGGCAACGACACCGTGCGGAGCGCGGCGCCGGGGGGCCTGCTGGCCCTGGCGGAACACCCGGACGCGTACGCGGCACTGCGCGCGGGGCGGGTCGGACTGGACACGGCCGTCGACGAGTTGCTGCGCTGGCATCCGCCGGTACTCACCTTCCGCCGCACGGCCGCCGTGGACACCGAGCTGGCCGGGCGGCGCCTGCGGGCCGGCGACAAGGTCGTCGTCTTCCACGCCTCGGCCAACCGTGACGAGCGCGTCTTCGCCGACCCGCACCGGCTGGACCTGACCCGGTCACCGAACCCGCACGTCTCCTTCGGCGACGGCCCGCACGTCTGTCTGGGCGCCCACTTCGCCCGGCTGCAACTACGGGTGCTGTACGAGGAGACGCTCCGCGCGGCGCCCGCGCTGGGCACCGCGGGACCTCCCCGGCGTCTCGTCTCGAACTTCATCAACGGGCTCAAGTCGCTTCCCCTGCACCTGATCTGATCCTGCGTCCGGTGAGCACCCCGGGGTGTCCGCGCTCAGGGCCGGACCTGGATCAGCGCATGCGTGCCGCCGGTGCGCCAGCGCCGCTCCTCGGCGGCGACGAGCGCGGCCTCGGTGCCGGCGTCGAGCCCGACGACCACGTCGGACTTGAGGGTGCGCAGTGCGGCCACCGCGCCGGGGAAATGAGCCGTCGCCACCGCGAAGGGGGTGGTCGCGGGGTAGAGCCGGTCACCGATGAGACGCCGGTAGTTGAGGTCGCCCTTCAGGACGGTCAGGTCGGCCGCGGCGAACTCCCGGCGGAGGTCGTCGGGCAGGTCGGCGTAGGGCAGCGGGGCGCAGAAGAAGGGGTGGGCCCGGACCGTGAGGCGGCCGTCGGCCGCCGCCGCCCAGAGCCGTCGGCCGGCCTCGCCTGCCGCTCCCTTCGCGTCGACGAGGCGGCGCAGCGCGTCGACGGTGTCCGCGGTCGTGGCGTCGGAGATGTAGTAGGGGTACGGCTTGACGTGCAGGACGGCCCGGGTGATGCGGCCGTGGTGCAGGAGGTGGTCGACGAGGAGCAGGTCGGGGATGAGCTCGCGGCCCGCGTTGTCCGCGACCAGGCAGAGAGTGCCGCCGTCGAGCAGGGAGCGCAGCGCGTCGCCGTCGTCCGCGACGAGCCGGGACTCCGTCGGGGTCTCTCCCGACGCGGCGCCCAGGCGGAAGCCGAGGTCGGCCCGGTTGCCCCACAGCGAGCCGTGCAGCAGAGCCACCTCCTGATCCTCGGCCGGCCGCGGGGCGAGTTCGTCGAGCGCGGCGAGTTCCTCGTCGGCCTCCGCGGTGTCGAGCTCCGCGAGCTTGAAGGGCCGGAACGGGTCGATGCCCTGCCAGGGACCCGGCGCGAAGTACCCGACGGCTTCCAGGAGCCGGCGGTAGAAGTAGCTCTCGGACCACAGGAACGGGAGGTCGAACCAGGACCGGCCGATCCGGTCCCGGCCCCATTCCAGCCACTGGTCCCGGTCCGCGGCCTGCGGGCCGAGGGGTTCGACGACCCCTTCGGTGCACTCGGCGAGCAGGGCGTCGAGGGCACGGTGCTGTTCGGGACCGTACGGGAAGGCGCCCCGTACCTGGCGGATCAGTGCGGGGTGCCGCTCGGCCAGCACGCTCCAGGGGAACGAACCCACGACGTTGCTGACGACCACGGGCGGGAGGGACTCGGCGGGCTGGCCGGAGGGTGCGGGCTCGGCGGGTGCGGGCATGCCGCTCACCGTACCGGCCGGACCGAAGGGGCCGGCCGACACGCGAGCGCGTCGGCCGGCCCCTCCCCCCGTGGAGATCAGCAGCGTGACCCGGGTCAGAAGGTCAGCTTCCAGCTGTTGATCGTGCCGGTGTCCTGGGCGGCCACGTCCTGGACGCGGAGTTTCCAGGTGCCGTCTGCGGCCTCGCCGGAGGCGTCGACGGTGTACGTCGCGCTGACGTCGTCCGCGGAGTCCGAGCTGCTGGAGGACTTCAGCCGGTACGTCGAGCCGTCCGGGGCGACGAGGTCGATCACCAGGTCGCCGCGGTAGGTGTGGGTGATGTCCACGCCCACCTTGAGGGCGGCGGGCGCGTTGCCGCCGCGCCCGCTGACGGTGATCGGCGACTCGACGGCGGGGCCCGCGTCCGGGATCGCCACGGAGCCTGCGCTCGTGAAGGTGGTGCCGCCGGTCGAGCCGGCGGCCACGGCCTGGACGGTCTTGGCCGCGTCCGCGAGACCGGCGCCGCAGCCGCCCGAGCAGGTGCCGGGCAGGGCACGCGCGTTGGCCTTGACGGCCGTCTCGATCTGCGCCGGGGTGAGGGCCGGGGCGGCCGACTTCATGAGCGCGACCAGGCCGACGATGTGCGGGGTGGCCATGCTGGTGCCCTGGTAGTACGCGTACGACTCCGTGGACGGCGTCTTCGTGCCGGAGTTGAGCGTCGACAGGATGCCGCTGGCGGTGCCGGTGCTCATCTCGCCGCCCGGGGCCGCGATGTCCACGACGGAGCCGTAGTTGGAGTACGAGGCGCGGGAGCCGGTGCGGCCGGTGGCGGCGACGGTGATGACGTTGCTGCAGCTCGCCGGGGAGTACTTGGAGGCGTTGTCGTTGTCGTTGCCCGCGGCCACGACGACGGTCGTCCCGCGGTTCACGGCGGCGTTGATGGCGCTCTGGGTGGCGGAGGTGCAGGCACCCGGACCGCCCAGGCTCATGTTGATGACCTTGGCGACGTTGCTGTTGGCCGGGACGCCGGACACCGTGCCGCCGGAGGCCCAGGTGATGGCGTCGATGATGTCGGAGTCGTAGCCGCCGCACTTGCCGAGCACGCGCAGCGGGGAGATCTTCGCGTGGTAGGCGATCCCCGCGATGCCCTTGCCGTTGCCGGTGACGGCGGCGATGGTGCCCGCGACGTGCGTGCCGTGCCAGGAGGAGCCGCTGGAGCCGGTGCCCGCACCGCATTCGTCCGTCGCGTACCAGTCGCCCGGGTCGGCCGGGTTGCTGTCGCGGCCGTCGCCGTCGACGGACACCGCCGGGTCGGAGATGAAGTCGTAGCCGCCGAGGATGTTCGCGGCGACGTCGGAGTGGGCGACGTAGCCGGTGTCGATGACGGCGACGGTCACACCGCTGCCGGTGGACGTGGTCCAGGCGCCGGGGACCCGCATGCCCGCGGTGGCCTCGAAGAGGTCCCACTGCTTGGCGTACTCGGTGTCGTTCGGGTCGGCCTGGGGCTTGTTGAGGCGGTCCGGCACGACGTACGCGACCTGCGGGTCGGCCCGGTACTGGGCGATGACGTCGGCGACGTCCGCCCTCGCCGGTTCGGCGCCGAGGTCCACGAGGGCCGCCCCGGTGCCCAGGCGGCGCCGGAAGTCGAGGTCCTCTCCCGCCCTCCTGCCCTTCGCCGCGGCGTCGGCGTCCGCGGCCTTGTCCGAAGTCGCCTCCGCGGCACCGGACTTGTACCCGACGATCAGGCGCTCGGCCGGAGCGGCGGGCGTGGCCTCGGCCGCGACGGTGGTGGACCGCGCGTCGGGGGTCTGGGCGGCGGCGACCGTGCTCGTCGTCACGGCCAGCAGCGCCGCGGATATCGCGGCGACGGACACCAGTTTCCGGCCGGTGCCGCGGGGCGCCTCGCGGGAGGCGTCAGGTGAGGGGGAGGGACGCAAGGGCTTGCCTTTCGGGGCCGGCTCCGGAGGGCGTGGGGTGCCGCGGAGCAGCGGTCGATTCGCTTCGTCGTCGAAGCGGCGGGGGGTGCGGATCCGGAAGAGCGGCGCGGTGGCCGGCCATGCGCGAGCGACCCGGCGAGGGGTTTCCTGTGGGGCGGCTGTGCCCGAACGATAGGCAAGCGGAAGGTGAGGGGGATACAGGGGAAACCCTCGATGTGACCGGTAATCGACCCTCGATCCCGGGCCGTTGGCCGGGAAGGGTACGTTTCGCGCCCCTCGCACCGCTGAACGCACGGCTCCGCGGTCCCGTACTTCACGGTGCCCCGGGTGAGGAGTGCCCTCCGCACGCCCCGCACGGTGGCCGGACCGCTTCGCCGACGTATCGAGGAGACCCCCGGATGACCCGCCCACCGCACCGCCGTCGCGGCCGCTGTCGCCGTGACGGCTCCGCTGCTCCTCGCCACCTGGGCCGCGGGGCCGGCCCAGGCGCACGGCGCGCCGACGTCCCCGGTCAGCCGGGTGGTCGCCTGCTCCCCCGAGGGCGGGAGCATGACGCGGACCGCGGCCTGCAGGGCGGCGATCGCCGCGAACGGGGCGCCCTTCACTGCCTGGGACAACCTCCGGGTGGCCGGTGTCGGCGGCCGGGACCGGCAGGTGATCCCCGACGGGAAGCTGTGCAGTGGCGGCCTGCCCGCCTACAAGGGGCTCGACCTCGCCCGCACGGACTGGCCGTCGACCCGTCTGACGCCCGGCGCGAGCCTCACCCTCAGCTACAGCTCGACGATCCCGCACACCGGGACGTTCAAGCTGTACCTCTCGAAGCCGGGCTACGACCCGTCCCGGCCGCTGAAGTGGTCCGACCTGCCCGAGAAGCCGTTCGCCACCGCCACCGACCCGGCTCTGGTGGACGGCGCGTACCGCATCAGGGCGAAGCTGCCGTCCGACCGGACCGGGCGGCACATGCTGTACACGATCTGGCAGAACTCCAGCACGACGGACACCTATTACTCGTGCTCGGACGTGGTGCTGTCCGGCGGCGGCGCGACACCGGCGCCCACGGAGAAGCCTGCCGGCGGCGCGAGCACGCACAAGAGCGGGCGGACCGGCGCGCCGGCGAAACAGTCGCCCGCTCCGTCGCGGACGGCCGCCTCGCCGGCACCGGCGTCCGGTTCGCCGACCCTGGTGACCACGTCACCGTCCGGCGCGGCCGGTCCGGATCACCTCCAGCCCGCCGCCGACAGCACGTCGGGCCACAGTGCCGCGCTCCCCCTGGCCGCCGGGGGAGCCGCGGCGCTGCTGCTCACCGCGGGCGTCGCCGTCACGCTGCGGCGCCGCCGCTGAGCGCTCGGCGGGCCGTCAGTTGACGTGGACCGTCGGACCGCCCTCCTGGCTGGTGTCCGACACGGGTGCGTACTTGGCGGTGAAGTACCCGCTGGCGAAGCACAGGGACGAGCCGGAGAACTTGGTGAACTGCTGGTTGGTGAAGGCGATGCTGTTGTCGGTGTTGCTCGCCGTACCGGACAGGCCCGCCGCCCGGTAGACGCAGGTGACGGTGCCGAGCAGGGTGCGCAGCTTGACCGTGGTCTGGATGCTGGAACCGGCGGCGGGCGCCACGGCGACGGTGCCGTCGGAGGAGACGGTGGTGCTGTAGGGCAGGTTGTCGACCGTGATGCCGGTGACGCCGAGCACCCCGACGACGTTGCTGGTGCAGCTCGCGCTGTCGAAGGTGTGCCCGGTGAGCGACTCGGTCGCGATGCCGGGGGCCGCCGGGTTGTCGGTGACGGCGGCGGTGAAGGCCGACGAGGAGCAGGAGACCCCGCTCGTGCCGGTGCTGCTGGAGTAGAGCGTGGCCGCGGTGCCGCTCGCCAGGGACGCGTTGAGGACGTCACCGGCGGCGACCGGGGTTCCGCCCGCGCTGCCGGTGGTGAGCACCGGGGTGTCGGCCGCGGACGACGGGACGGTCGCCGACACCGAGAGGGCGGCGACGACGCCGGCGACGGCGAGGAGGGATCGAGTGCGCATGGGGGGTGCCTCTTCTCCTGATGGGGGGTGTGGGTGCCTGACCGCGCACGGGGCGCGGGGGTACGGGGGTGCGGCGTCGCGCCCGCGGCGCGGCAGCACGGGGTGGCGCGAGCGTGCGGACGACGGGCGGGTGCGGGGGACACGGACGTGCGGGACGACGCGAGCGGGTGGGGCGGCTTGGGTGCGGACGAGGCGCGGGTGCGATGCGCGCGGGTGGGGCGACTCAGGGGTGCGGACGACGCGCAGGTACGCGGCGACGCGGAATTGCGGGACGACGCGAGCGGGTGGGGCGACTCGGGTGTGCTGGCGACGCGAACGTGCTGGTCGCCCGCGCGCGGGAATCCGCCGCCGGTCCGTGACGCCTTCTCCGTACGTCACGGACCGGCAGCGACAGCCGGGCGCCGGCACGGCTCAGGGGAAGGCGACCGTGCCGGTGCCAGGGGTGGGGGGTGCAGTGGACGAGGAGGCGCGGCGCGTCCGGAGGTGTCACCGCCGCCCGTGGAAGGACGGCGTCCGGGAGGCGACCCACGCGTCACGCGACGGACCCGGCGCCACGGGTCCGTGGGAATCAAGGCAGAGTTGTAGACCTGGTGAACGCTCAACGTCAAGGCACAGCACGGAAGTTGGGCGTGAACTCGACCTTTTGGCCGGTCTCCGTTCACAGCTGCGGCACAACCACCACGCTATTCCCACAAGCGCCTTGACCCATGAATGTAACCCCCGGTAACTTCCTCGGCGGCTACTGCTGCGCAACGAGAAAGCCCTTGCGCCCGCCGGGAGGCGGGAGGGCCGTGCGCCGCAGCCGCTGTCCGCGCCAGGACAACGTGCCACTGAACCCGTACCCGCATCGAACGTGCACAGGGAGCAGACATGGCCTCGTCCTCGGACGCCTCGGCGTCCCACGGTTCCACCCCCGAGAGCCCGGAAAGCGGTTCCGCGACCGAGGGCCCGGACAGACGCGGGCGGGTCCGCCTGCGCCGCGCCGCAGTGATGGCGGTGCCTGCCACCGCCATCGCGGCGGGACTGATGATCCTCACCGCGCAGGGCGCTCTCGGCGTCCAGTTCGCCATCTCCGGCATGCCGTTCACGGTCACCGCCACCGAGCTGAACGGCACCGGCTTCGAGCAGTTCGGCAACCTCGACAACATGGCGGAGGACAGCCCCAACGCCGGCGACACCGGCGGCCAGGTCCTCGTCGTGACCTCCGCCATCAAGAACGCGACGCTCACCAAGCTGTGCCAGAGCGTCGACCTGGGCGGCACGAACCTGCTCATCACCGCGGGCAGCGGTGCGGACAAGGTGCAGGCGACCAACCTCACCACCGACTCCACGGAGCTGTCGGGCGACGCGGCCTTCGACAACATCGAGATCGGCAACGACGCCAGCACCCTCAGCAAGGCCGGCGTCCAGGGCAACAAGGGCGTCTTCAGCCAGCAGGCCGACACCGTGCACATCGCGAACCTGCGACAGACCAACTACGCGACCACCGCCGCCGTGTTCAAGCTCCCCGGGCTCAAACTCCGCTTCAGCGAGCAGGGTTGCTGATGACGTCGTCCCGGAACCCGCGGTCGGCATTCCGCCGGTGGCGAGCGCACCGCCCCTTCTGGGGCGGTCTGCTGCTCACCCTGGCCGGAGCGGAGATCCTGCTCACCGAGAAGGCGTCCCTGAAGGTCGTCCTGCACATCGGCATGCAGGGGCTGGCGGGTTACCTGCTGCCCACCCTGATGGTGCTGTGCGGACTGCTGATCCTCTTCAACCCGGCCCAGCGCCTCTTCTACTCGCTGGTCGGCATCCTGCTGTCCCTCGGCACCTGGCTCACCTCCAACCTCGGCGGCTTCCTCGTCGGCCTCCTCCTCGGAGCGGTCGGCAGCTGTCTCGCCTTCGGCTGGCTCCCGGACCAGGAGCCCCGCCGTCGCCGCCTGCTGCGACGCGGACACGCGTGATCCCCGAGCCCGTGCGACCTACGGGCCCGCCGCGGTCCGGCACGGCCCGGGCAGCCCGACAGGCCGACCCGGCGCCGGGTCGACTTGTCGGTACGCGCACGGAAGTTGCCCGCGTACGCACCGGGCGACGGGCGCTCTCGCTGCGGAACCGTACTCCCGCGTAGCGTGACCTGCCGTCATGACGTGCGAATGCCAGGGAGGCTCCCCGTGGGAAATCCAAGCCCCTTAGTGATAGACGCGACCGGCCGCGACATTCACTCGGAAGCCGCCCGTGTCCGGGACGGCGGACCGGTGACCCTGGTGGAGCTCCCCGGTGGTGTCGAGGCCTGGGCGGTGAGCAGCCCCGATCTGCTCAAGCAGCTGCTCACCGACCCGCGGGTGTCCAAGGACGCCCGGCAGCACTGGCCCCGGTTCACCCGCGGGGAGATCACCCCGGACTGGCCTCTGTTCACCTGGGTCGCCGTGCAGAACATGTTCACCGCGTACGGCGGCGAGCACAAACGCCTGCGCATCCTCGTCTCGAAGGCGTTCACCGCGCGCCGTACGGCCGCGCTCCAGCCGCGGATCGAGGAGATCACCGCGCAGCTGCTGGACCGGATCGCGGAGGCCGGCCGCGACTCCCAGGTCGTCGACCTGCGCGAGGAGTTCTGTTATCCGCTTCCCATCCAGGTGATCAGCGAGCTGTTCGGACTGCCCGAGGAGCGGGGACCCGAGCTGCGGCGACTGGTGGACCGCATCTTCGACACCTCCGCCGACCCGGGCGAGATGACCGCCGCCTATGAGCGGTTGTACGTCGTCCTGGCCGAACTCGTCGCTTCCAAGCGGGAGTCACCGGGCGACGATCTGACCACCGGACTGATCGCGGCACGCGACGAGGACGACGGCACCCGGCTCAGCGAGCAGGAACTGCTGGACACCCTGGTGCTGATGATCAGTGCGGGCCACGAGACGACGGTGAACCTCATCGACAACGCCGTGCACGCCCTGCTCACCCACCCCGGTGAGCTCGCCGCCGTGCGTGAGGGGCGGGCCTCCTGGGACGACGTGGTCGAGGAGACGCTGCGTGTGGACGCGCCGGTCGCCAGTCTGCCGCTGCGCTACGCGGTGGACGACCTGCCGATGAGTGAGTTCGGCGGCCCGGACGGTCTGGTGATCGGCAAGGGCGAGGCCATTCTCGCCGCGTACGCCGCCGCCGGGCGCGACCCCGAGCGCCACGGGAAGGACGCCGACCGCTTCGACGTCACCCGCGCCGACAAGGAGCACCTCGCCTTCGGCTACGGGGTGCACCACTGCCTCGGTGCCCCGCTCGGCCGCATGGAGGCCCGGGTCGCGCTCCCGGCGCTCTTCGCCCGCTTCCCGGACCTGTGCCTCGCCGCTCCCGGGGAGGAACTGCGGCCGGTGGAGTCCTTCATCTCCAACGGCCACCGGTCCCTCCCCGTACGGATCTCCTGATCACTCCCCGCGCCACCAGGCCAGCAGACGTGCCCAGCCGCTCTTCGGCGGCTCGGGCACGACGGCGGGCGGCGGAGCCACCGGCAGCGGAAGGGCACCGGGGTGCGGCCGCGGCTCGGCGTCCGGCGCCGCGGCCGCCGCCGTGGGCGGGAAGCGGACGGGCAGTGCGGCGAGAGCGCGGTGGAAGGGGCCGGGCCGCCAGACCAACTCCTCTGCCGGCACCGTGAGTTCGACATCGGGAAGGCGGTCGAGGAGCTTCTCGACGCCGACCGCCGCGATCAACCGCGCCGGACTCTGTGCCGGGCAGTTGTGCGGGCCCGCGCTCCACGCCAGGTGGGCGCGGTTGCCCGCCCGCTGATCGCTCGTCAGCGCCGGGTCGGTGTTGGCCGCGGCGAGACTCACCACCAGCGGATCACCGGCTCGCAGCGACGCGCCCTCGTAGACGACGTCGTGCACGGGATAGTGGACGGCGTAGTTGGCCATCGGCGGGTCGGACCACAGCACCTCGTCGAGGGCGTCCTCCACCGGGAGGCTGCCGCCGGACAGGTCACCCGCGAACCGGTCGTCGGACAGCAGCAGGCGAAGGCTGTTCGCGATGAGGTTCTGCTGCGGCTCGGTGCCGGCGCCCATCAGGACGACGAGGGTGTGGATCATCTCCTCGTCGGTGAGCGCGGCCGGGTGAGCCATCAGCCAGGACGTCATGTCCTGCCCGGGCTTCGCGCGCTTCAGCGTGACGAGGTCGAGCAGGGTGGTGCTGAGCAGTTCGTTCGCCTTCTCGGCGTCCACCCCGTCGAAGATCCCGGACATGCCCTCGACCAGCCGGATCCCGTAGTCGGCGGGGCAGCCGAAGAGGTGGTTGAACACCAGCAGCGGCAGGACCTGGGCGTACTCGCCGAGCAGATCCGCCGTGCCGAGCGGGGCGAACCGGTCGATGAGCGTGTCGGCACTGCGCTCCACGTATCCGCGCAGCGTGTTCGGCTCCACCAGGGCCAGGCTGTCCGTGATCGCTCCACGCAGCCGGCGGTGCTCCTCACCGTCGGTGAACAGCGCGTTCGGCCGGTACATCATCATCGGCACGACGGGGCTGTCCATCGGGACGGTGCCGTCGGCCAGGTCGCGCCAGCGGCGGGGGTCCTTGGAGAAGGTCTCCGGGCTGCGCAGGACGTGCAGGGCGGCCTCGTACCCGGTGACGAGGGTGGCCCGGACACCGGGCGCCAGTTCGACGGGGGCGGTCGGCCCGTTCTCCCGGAGCCTGCGGTACACGGCGCCCGGATCGGCCGCGAACTCCGGTCCGTACATGGGTTCGTGGGCCGGGCAGCCGGGCGGCGGCACGGACTGCGACGGTGCGGGCCGCGACGCCGGGGCGTCCTGCGGCACGGTCTGCGGTGGTACGGACTCCGGTGGTACGGACTCCGGTGGTACGGGGGTCACGCGTGCTCCAGTTCGCCGGTGCGGGTGAGCAGGTATTCGACGAGGGCGATCAGCGCCTCGGTGGAGGAGACCCGGTCGCGGGCGTCGCAGCGCACGAGCGGGGTCGAGGGCAGCAGGTCGAGTGCCTCGCGCACCTCGTCCAGGCCGTGTTCGGGCGCGTCGTCGAACTCGTTCAGGGCCACCGCGTAAGGCAGTCCCAACTCCTCCAGCACGCCCATGACTTCGAAGGACTGGTCCAGGCGCCGGGTGTCGGCGAGGACGAGCGCGCCGAGCGCACCGCGCGTCATGTCCTGCCACAGCTCGGTGAAGCGCTGCTGCCCAGGCGTCCCGAACAGGTAGAGGACCAAGGCGTCGTTGAGGGTGAGGCGGCCGAAGTCGAGGGCGACCGTGGTGGTCGTCTTGTCGCGCGTCCCGGCCAGGTCGTCGACGAGCGCGCCGGCCTGGGTCATGACCTCCTCGGTGCGCAGCGGCCGTATCTCGGACAGGGCGCCGACGAAGGTGGTCTTGCCGACGGCGAAGTGACCCACGATCAGCAGCTTGACCGCGGTCTGCACGGTCGCCGGCAGATGCATGCCGCCCGACCGGGGGCGGACGTCGTCAGAGGCGGGCGCGGAGCCCATCGAGCACCTCCTGGAGGATGCGGGTGTCGGAGGGGCGGGCCGACGGGATCGGCGCGCGGGTGACGATGTGACCGCTGTCGATCAGGTCGGCGATCAGCACCTTGGTGACGCTGACCGGCAGCTCCAGATGCCCGGCCACCTCGGCGACCGACAGCGCTCCGGGCCGGCACAGCTCCATCAGCCGCCGCTTCTCGGGACTCAGGCCCGTCAGGGGTAGATCGTCGGCGGCGATCAGCAGCGTGACGAGGTCGAGGGTGTTGCGGGACGGGTGGGAGCGGCCGTCCGTGACGACGTAGGACCGCACGAGCCGCTCCCCGGGACGGCGGCGGGGTGTCATGCCCGACTGCCGGTGTCCTGCCGGGCGGGGCTGGTCAGCTCCTTGCCGAGCCGGTCGACCAGCTTGTGCATGCGGTAGGTGACCGCTTCCATGTCGACGTTCTCGGTGGTGGACACCGCGAGATAGGCTCCCTCCCCCGCGGCGACGAGGAAGACGTAGCCGTGGGCGAATTCGATCAGGGTCTGCCGCCACGGGGTGTGCGGGCTGCCGCAGAACTCGGCCGTGCTGCGGCTGATCGACTGCACCCCCGACAGGCCGGCGGCCAGCCGTTCGGCGTCGTCCCGGCCGATGTCCGCGGAGTGCGCCCGGAGCATGCCGTCGGCGGACAGCAGGATCGCGTGACGCGCCTCCGGCACCTTGAGGACCTCGTCGAGCATCCACCCCAGCTCGTTGGTCATGGGGGCGATCATCCCTGTGTGTTCCCTTCGTTCTCGTGGGGGGCTTGGTGGGAGGCCTCGGCGGCGGACGCGTCGTGGGCGGACCGGCCGAAGCGGGTGCCGCGGGCGAAGGCGCCCATGCGCCGCGCGTTCTCCTCGGCGGTCCGGCCGCCGACCTCCTCGGCCGGGGCCGCGGACGGCTCCCCGGCGGTCGCGGTCACCGGCGCCTGAGGGGTGCGGCGGCGCCGCTTGGGCAGTCCTCCGGCCGTGGTGGCCTCCGCGGTCTCGGCCGTACGGGCTGTCGTACGGGCAGGGGTGGCGGCGGACGCCGCCTCGGTCGGGGTGACGGGTGCCGCCTGTGCGGGGGCCGTGGCGGCCGGTGAGGGATCCGGCGCCGCGACGGTTCCGGCGGCGGGCCGGGACGACCGGCGGGTCGGGGCGGCCGGCGGTGCCGCCACCGTCGTGGGGTCCATGTGGGTCAGCAGCGCCGCGGGCACGAACAGCACGGCGCGGACACCGCCGTACGGCGACCGGGTGTCCACCGAGACGCTGAATCCGTACCGGTCGGCGAGCACCCCGATGACGGCGAAGCCGAACTGGGGCGGGTCGTCGAGGCGGGTGACGTCCACGGCGTGCCGGCCGGTCAGCAGCGCGGCGGCGTGCTCGGTGGCCTGCCCGTCCATGCCGACGCCGGCGTCGTCGATGACCACGCAGGCACCGTTGTGCACCGTCTGGACGTCGACCTCGACCGTCGTGTTGGGCTGTGAGTGACGTGCCGCGTTGTCGAGCAGTTCGGCGACCGCGAGGACGACGGGCTCCACCGCGCGGCTCTCGACGGCGATGTCCGCCTGCCCGTTGATCCGCACGCGCCGGTAGTCGCGGATGCGGGAGGTCGCCCCGCGGACGACCTCGATCAGCGGGGATGTGGAGCGCTGCCGCCCGGGCCAGGAACCGCACAGGACGGCGATGGCCTGCGCGCGGCGGCCGAACTGGGCGTTGGTGTGGTCGATCTCGAGCAGGTCGCGCAGCACGTCGGGGTGGTCGTGCCGGTCCTGCATCTCCGAGATGGACACCTGCTGCTCGTTGGCGAGGGCCTGGATCGAGCGCATCGATGCCTTGAGGGCGGCCTTGGCGGACTGGTCGGCGCGGGACTGCGCGTGCTCCACGGCGCCGGAGAACCGCTCGACGACGCTGTCGAGGCTCTTGGCGAAGTCCGTGTCGGCCAGCCGGGCGTCCAGCAGTCCGGCGGCGGGGCCCGCCTGGTGCGGGGCGTCCTCCAGGGCCGGGAGGCGGACCGCGGCCAGATGACGCAGCTCCTCTTCCCGGGCCCGCAGTCCGTCCGCGAGTTCGGTGGTCCGCCTGCGCTGCCGGGCGGTGATGCCGCGCTGGCGGAGCAGCAGGACGGTGACGGCGAGCAGGCCGACGGCCAGGCACCAGAACGCTGCTTCCGGTAGGCGTTCGGTCATGGATCCTCAAGTCTCCGCATGCATAGCTGAGTTGATCGGGTGGCAGTCATAGGAGTTGCAAGGGTGATGGGAGGGGCGCGAGTTGACGCGGCGCACGACGGTAGCCGCGTGACGGCGCCCGCGCTTGCCCCGGCGCGCAAGGAAGTTGCTGTCATGCGCACGGGGCGTGTGCAGTAGGCTGACGCCGCGTAACTACCGCCAAAAGCACGGGAGTTGAGGTGCCGCTGCCAGCGGGGAGCTACCTCGTGGACTCGCAGTCGACCCATGAGGTGACACCGCGTGAGCGGGCCGACTTCTGGAGCGAACACATCGGGTCCTACCAGTCCCGGATGGGCTTCGCGTACGCACGCCCGGACGACTTCGGCGGCGAGACCGTCCGGCAGCGGACCGAGAAGTACCAGCTCGTCAGGTTCCGGTCCGACGAGATCGAGTACAGCAGGACCGCGCGTCAGGTCCGCGAGGACCCCGACGGGGACTACCGGTTACTCCTCCCGCTCACCGGCGGGATCGTCCTGCGGCAGGACGGCCAGGAGGCACGGCTCACCCCGGGGACCGGCACACTCGTCTCCTTCGACTCCCCCTTCGACTGCCTCCAGGACGCGACCACCCAGGCGTACATCCTCACCATCCCCGCCCGCGAGGTGGACGGCCCCCTCAACCGCAAGTCACCGCTGGCCACCGGCCTCGACCTGACCAGGGGGCTCGGCCGGGTCGTCGGCTCCATGCTGAACGACCTGCACGCCGAGCGCGACGCCCTCACCGACGCCCAGTTCGACGCCGTCTCCGACCGCATCGTCGAGCTGCTGTGCATGCTCGCCACGGGCGACGACCGGCCCGACGGAACCGGGCAGCTGTCCGACGTGGAGACCATGGTCCGCCGCTATGTCCGCGACCACGCGGCCGACCCGGCTCTCACGGGTACGTCCATGGCCCGCGCGCTCGGCTGGTCGCTGCGCCAGATCCAGCTGGCCCTGCAGCGGGCGGGCACCACTCCGCGCGACCTGATCCGCGAGGAGCGGCTCCGGCTCGTCCGCGAGCGCCTCCAGTGCGGCGACTGCGAACACCTGACGATCACCGACCTCGCGTACGCCTCGGGCTTCTCCTCCGCGAGCGCCCTGAGCACCGCGTTCCGGCAGCGCTACGGGCTGAGCCCCCGGGAGATGCGCAACGGCGGCCGGCGGTCCTGAGCCCGGCCGGACCTGCCCGGACGGTGATCCGCCGAGCGCGCCACCGGACCGGCGACCCGCCTGCGGACGGCCGGTGGTCGGCCGGTGGTCGGCCGGTGGTCGGCCGGCAGGTGATCACGGCCTGCGACAATCGATGCACAAGCCCATCTCCGAGGGAGATGGGGTGCGGCTTCGGGACCGGGAGCGGAGCGTACATGGACCTGCGGCAGATGGAGGTCGCCGTCGCGGTGGCCGAGGAGGGCGGCTTCACCGCGGCGGCGCAGCGCCTGCACGTGGTGCAGTCCGCCGTGTCCGGCACGGTGCGGGCGCTGGAGCGTGAACTCGGCACCCTGCTGTTCGACCGGACCACGCACCGGGTGTCGCTGACCGCGGCGGGCGAGGCCTTCGTCCCCGCGGCACGCGCCGCGCTGCGGGCCGCCGAGCAGGCACGGGCGGCGGTCGACGCGGTCCAGGGACAGCTGCGGGGCAGGATCACCGTCGGCACCATGCAGGGCGTATGGGCCGAACTGCACCGCCCGCTGGCCGCACTGCGCGCGGAACATCCGGGCGTGGTGGTCCGGCTGCGGCAGGCCGCCGTCACCGACATCCGGCAGGCACTGCGCCAGGGCACGGTGGATCTGGCCGTCGTCGCGCTCGACCGGCAGCAGCAGCGCGGTCTGGTGACACGGCTCCTCTCGCGCGAGGAGATGGTCCTGGTGTCGGCACCCGGGCGGGCGCTCGCCGCGGAGGGCCCGGACGGCACGGTGGCGCTCGCCGAGGCCGCCCGGCTGCCGCTCGTGGACTTCACGCCCGGCTGGGCGATCCGGCTCTGCGTGGACCGGGCGTTCCGTGCCGCCGGTGTCGAGCGCGACACGACCTTCGAGGTCAACGACATCGTCGCCGCGTCCGAACTCGTCCGCAACGACCTGGGTGTCTGCATCATGCCGGCGTCGATCGCGGCACGGTTCCCGGACCTCGCGACACGCCGCTTCGACCGGCACGCGCCCAGCTGGAAGGTCATGGTGGTGCGCCCGCGCGGGGAGACACCCCCGGCCGTCGCCGCGTTGCTGCACCACATGTCCTGATGGCCGTCCCGCCGAGTGTCCCGATGGCGGTCCCGCCGGGCGACCCTGCGCGGCGGGCCCGGAGCACGACGTCCTGAGGACAGGCGCCGGCCGGGAGCGACAAGCCCTGGGGACGGTCACCCGCTGAGCGAGACGCCCTGAGTCCGGTCGGCCCGCGGGAGGGCCGCCCGCCCGGACGCCCTCCGAGGACGACGCCCCGGACCTCCGAACCCCGACTCATCTCTGCCGGAGATAACCGATATCTCTGATCATCGCGGCGCGGGGGGAAGGGACACGTCCCGTCCGGTGCTGAGGAGACCGTACGGGCGGCAAGGAGGCCGCCCGTCCAGCAGACAGCGTTCCCGCCGAACCGTCCCCGCCGGTTCTCTTCCCGAGAAGGTGCCGTGTCCGCATCCTCCGAATCCTCCGGGCTCCGGTCCCAGAGCCCGTCCGCCGCCGCGTCCCCGCACGGCGTACCGGGGCGGCTGGTCGTCCTCCTCGCCGTCGCCTCCGGCATGACGGTCGCCAACCTCTACTACGCGCAGCCGCTGCTGTCGTCCCTGCGTGACGTCTTCCACGTCAGCACCACGGCGGCCGGCGGCCTGATCACCCTCACCCAGGTCGGCTACGTCCTCGGCATGCTCTTCCTGGTCCCGCTCGGCGACCGGCTGGAGAAGCGCGGACTGATCACCGTGCTGCTGGGCGTCACCGCGCTGGCCCTGGTCGCGGCGGGCCTCGCGACGAGCTTCCCCTTGCTGCTGGCCGCGTCGCTCGTCGCCGGGGCCACCTCGGTCGTCGCCCAGATCGTGGTCCCGTTCGCCGCGAGCCTCGCGCCCGATCACGCACGCGGCCGCATCGTCGGCCGGGTGATGAGCGGCCTGCTCACCGGCATCCTGCTCTCCCGCACGCTCAGCAGCCTGGTCTCCGACGCGGCCGGCTGGCGTGTGGTCTACCTCGGATCCGCCGTCCTGATGGCCGTGCTGGCCGTGGCGCTGCGCGCCGCCCTGCCCGCGCACGCACCGACCACGACGATCCCGTACGCCCACGTCCTGCGCTCCACGCTGCGCCTGGTGCGCACCCACCCCGCGCTGGTGCGGCGCGGGCTCTACCAAGCGGCGATGTTCGGCGCGTTCAGCGCCTTCTGGACGACCGTCTCGTACGTCCTCACCGGCCCGCCCTTCCACTACTCCCCCGTCGGCGTCGGCCTCTTCGCGCTGGTCGGGGCGGCCGGTGCGGTGGTGGCGCCGGTCGCGGGACGCTGGGCCGACCGGGGGCTGACCCGGCCGATGACCGGTGTCGCCTTCGCCGTCGCCGCCGTCGCGTTCGCCGTCGCGGGGCTGGGCGGGCACCACATCGTCCTGCTCGCCCTGGCCGCCGTGCTGCTCGACATGGCCGTCCAGAGCACCCTGATCCTCGGCCAGCACACCATCTACCAGCTCGACGCCGACGCCCGGGCGCGCCTCAACAGCGCGTTCATCGCCATCTTCTTCGTCGGCGGCGCGCTCGGCTCCCAACTCGCCTCCGTCGCCTACCACGCGGCGGGCTGGCCCGCGGTGGCCGCCTTCGGCACGGCCCTGCCCGTACTGGCGCTGCTGTACTGGACGACGGAACGCGCGGCGGGCCGACGGGCCGCCGACGTCGCCTGACCTGACGTCAGGCGAGACGGGGGATCATGCGCTGCAGCCCCTTGCGGTCGTAGTAGCGGGTCATCGCGAAGCCGAACACCAGGGCCAGGGCGGAACCGACGGCGATCATGGTGCAGGCGCGGGCGAGACCGGCGTCGGCACGCGCGTCGAAGAAGAGGATGGCGCGCACCCCGTCGCTGAGCTGGCGCATGGGCTCGAAGACCGACAGGAAGCGGTAGAAGCCGGGAACGGCCTGGAGCGGGACGGTGGCCCCCGACGAGGGCAGGCCCAGCACGATGAACACGAACATGGAGACGAGCTGCCCGATCCCGCCGAAGGCCGCGTTGATGGCCTGGACACCGAGGCCGACCGCGAGGCTCGCGCAGTACGAGTAGATCCACAGCAACGGCAGACGGGTGGCGTCCATGCCGAGGATCGCGACGGTGGCCACCATGACGAGGGAGACCGAGAGCACGCAGATCCCGGCGGTCATGGCCATCTTCAGCAGCAGGGTCCTGGTGCGGTCGATCGGCACGGTCGGCCGGCGGGTGTGCCAGGGGCCGATCTCACCGTCGGCGTAGCCGAGCGCGGTGTCCACACCGGTGTTGATGATGTTGGCGCCGAGGAATCCGGCGAGCACGAGCAGCAGGGTGTAGTAGAACGCGGTCAGGCCGAGGCCGCTGTGCGTGCCGATGGGGTGTCCCACCTGGGTGACGACCTTGACCGGATCCGCCAGCAGGAGCCGCTCGGTGGCGTCGGCCCGCGCGGTGGCGGAGGCCGCCGTCAGCTCCTTGCCGATCGCCGCGGAGGCCTGCTGGGCGGCGGTCGTGCCGATCCGGGAGGCCAGCGAGGAGCCCAGGCTGCCCATGCCCGGGTTGGTGAGCACGGTCATCGTCGGCCGGACCGTCGCGTTCGCCGTGGTGAGCGCGGCCACGGAGTCGGTGAAGTCCGCCGGGACGACCAGGGCGCCGTAGATCTTCCCGGAGGCCATCTGCTCCTGGGCCTGCGCACGGGTGAGCCGACGCCAGCCGGCCTGGCCGGAGACGTCGCCGGACAGGATCTTGTCGGTGACCTGCGTGCCGAGGTTCTGCCGCTGCCCCGGCAGCGGACGGCCCCGGTCCTCGTCGACCATGCCGATGGGCAGGTGGTGCAGATGCCCGCTCGGGTTCACGATGCCGCCCATGTAGAGCAGGGACAGCAGCAGTGCGAGGAGCCCGGTCGTGGCGGTCGGGAACAGCCACAGCCGGGGACGCCGCAGCAGCGCGGAGACACGGGCCTCGGCGGGAGCGCGGGGGCTGGTCCGGCCCGGCTCGCCGTCGCATGTCCCGTCGGGAACGCCCGTCCCGCCCCCGCTGCCGGCGGTCGCTTCGCCCGCGGCGCCGACCGCTCCCCCGCCCGGGGTGCGCGGCCGGGTCTCGGGGCGGGACGGCTCGCGGTCTTCGTTGTCGGCGTCCATGGTGCTCCCTGAGGTCCGGGCCTGCCTTCGGGGTCGGCTTCCGGGAGGCTCGGCACCGCCGCGCGAGAGGCGGCCGACCTGCACCCGTGGAGCCGCCCACCGAGGTCAGCATGGTGCGTCCGGTGGTGCCGCGTCCGACGGCGCGCCGACCTCGCGGCCACCGGGCGCGGGCCCGCGCGTGCGGCGATGGCGGCGGGGTTTCGCCGTCAGCGGCGGGCGGGCTGACGGTGCCGAACCGCGGACGGCTGCGTGGGCCCGCCCGCCGGATCACCAAGAAGCCGCGCCGGTAAGCGCGTTGGGCCTCGTCCGCCTCGTCTCCCCCGCCTTCCGGACCCGTTGTACGGACGGGCGGGCCCAGGACCTGACCGGCCCGGTTGAGGGGACTGCCCGATCGGATCATGCTGGTACACATGGTGACATTGCCGAGGTCCGCGGGGTCTGCGGCCACGGCCGGTGACGCCATGGCGGTGGTGGATGCCCACGGAGTCGTCACGGGCTGGAGCGACGGTGCCCGGATGCTGACGGGCCACAGAGCCCAGGAGGTCCACGGGCGGCCGTTGGCGGAGCTGATCGACGGTGACGCCGACGCGGCCTGGCACGAGCTGCGGACGAGCGGCGGAAGCCTGGTGGCCGTGCGGTGCCGGGACGGGCGGCGCACGGACCTGGCGCTGCGGGCGTGGGCGCTGCTCGGCGAGCGGGGCGACGCCTCGGGATACGTGATCACCGCGGCACCGGACGACCGGGGCCGGACCCTGGGCGACCTGGCGTTCCGGCAGTCGTCGGTGTCGATGTCGGTCTTCGACACCGAGCAGCGGTACCTGCTGATGAACGACACGGCGTCCCGGCTGATGGGCCGGGCGGAGGCCGAGTTCGTCGGCCGGTTCTTCCCGGACACCGTGGAGAACGAGGAGCACAGCCGCGGCTTCGTGCGTCATCTTCAGGAGGTCGTGGAGACCGATCGGCCGGTGCACTACGAGAGCTGGACGCGGGCGCCCTCCGGGACGCGCACGCACGCCTGGAACACCGAGATGTGGCCGCTGCGCGGCCCCGCGGGGGATCTGCTCGGGGTGGCGGCGGCCGCGTTCGACAGCAGCGAGCAGTACTGGGCCAGACAGCGCCTCGCGCTGCTGAACAAGGCGGCCACCAGCATCGGCACGAAGCTCGACGTGATCCACACCGCGCAGGAGCTGTCCGAACTGGCGGTCCCGAGGATGGCGGACTTCGCCAGCGTCGACCTGCTGGACTCCGTGCTGCGGGGGGAGGAACCCTCCGTCGGCGCGGTGGGCGCCGACGTGGAGCTGCGCCGCGTCGCCCACCACTCGCGTACCGCCGGGGTGCCGGAGGCGGCGATCGCTCTGGGCTCCGCGGACGTGTATCCGCCGGCCTCACCGCCCGCCCGCGCGTTGGCGACCGGCGAGGTGGTGGTCACCAGGAGCGGCGAGCCGGGCCTCGACATCTGGCTGGCCCGCCACGACAGCCGGGCCACCCGGCTGCGGGAGACGGGGGACTGTGACGTCTCGCTGATGGCCGTACCCCTGGTGGCGCGCGGCACGACGCTCGGGGTGGCCGTACTCGTCCGGCTGCTCACGACGGGCAGCCCCGACCCCTTCGACGAGGACGACGTGTCATTGGTGCAGGAGCTGGCCAGCAGAGCCGCCGTCTGCGTCGACAACGCGCGCCGGTACACCCGGGAACACACCACCGCGCTGGCGCTGCAACGCAGTCTGCTGCCGCAGGCCATGGTGGGTCAGGCGGCGGTGGAGTTCGCCTCCCGCTACCTTCCGGCGCTGTCCCGGGCGGGTGTCGGCGGCGACTGGTTCGACATCATCCCGTTGTCCGGGACCCGGGTGGCGCTGGTCGTCGGGGACGTGGTGGGGCACGGCATCCACGCCTCCGTCACGATGGGCCGACTACGCACCGCGGTCTGGACGCTCGCCGACGTCGACCTGCCCCCGGACGAGCTGCTCACCCACCTCGACGACCTGGTCGGCCATCTCACGGCCGACGACAGCCAGACGGGCGGCCAGATCGGCGCGACCTGCCTGTACGCGGTCTACGACCCGGTGGCGCGGCACTGCACGATCGCCTCCGCCGGGCACCCGCCACCCGCCGTGCTCTATCCGGAGGGAGGGGTCGAGGTCGTCGAGCTGAGCGCCGGTCCGGTGCTCGGCATCGGCGGGCTGCCCTTCGAGTCCACGGAGCTGGACCTCCCCGAAGGGTCCGTGCTGGCCCTGTACACGGACGGACTCGTGGAGGCCCGCCACCTGGAGGTGGACGCGGGCACGGCCACCCTGTGCAGCGCGCTCGCGGCCCCCGCCGGGACTCTGGACGACGCCTGCGACAACGTGCTCAAGGCGCTGCTCCCCGAGCGCCCCGCCGACGACGTGGCTCTGCTGCTGGCGCGCACCCGCGCCCTGGACGCCGACCAGGTGGCGGTGTGGGACCTGCCGTCCGATCCGGCGGTGGTGGCCACGGCCCGGCAGCGCGTCGGGGAACGGCTCGCCGAGTGGGGGCTCGACGAGGCCGTGTTCGTCACCGAGCTCGTGGTCAGCGAACTGGTCACCAACGCCATCCGCTACGGCGGGTCCCCGATCCAGCTGCGGCTCATCCGCGACCGGGCGCTGATCTGCGAGGTGTCCGACGCCAGCAGCACCTCGCCGCATCTGCGCCGGGCCCGTACCTTCGACGAGGGCGGGCGCGGCCTCCTGCTGGTCGCCCAGCTCACCGACCGCTGGGGCACGCGTCAGGCAGGTTCGGGCAAGACCATCTGGGCCGAACAGACGCTCCCCGCCGACTAGTCCGCCGTACGGGAACGGACCCGCCCGGCCGGTGCCGGGCGGGTCCGTTCCCGGCCCTGCCGGCCGGTGCCGTGCTCAGCTCTCGTCCGGCGCCAGCCGCAGCGAGATGCTGTTGATGCAGTACCGCTGGTCGGTCGGGGTGGGGTAGCCCTCCCCCTCGAAGACGTGTCCGAGGTGGGAACCGCAGCGGGCGCAGCGCACCTCGGTCCGCACCATCCCGTGCGAGCGGTCCTCGATCAGCTCGACCGCGTCGCTGTTCTTCGGGTCGTAGAAGGAGGGCCAGCCGCAGTGCGACTCGAACTTCTCCGTCGAGGTGAAGAGCTCGGCCCCGCACGCGCGACAGGAATACACGCCCTCGGTCTTGGTGTCGGTGTACTCGCCGGTGAAGGCGGGCTCCGTGCCCGCCTTGCGCAGTACGGCGTACTCGGCCGGGGTCAGCTCCGCACGCCACTGCTCGTCCGGCTTTTCGACGTCGTACGACATGAAGCTCAACCCCTCACGAACGCTGTGGCTACTTCGACAGGCGGGCCAGGATCTCCGGACCGAGGTCCGTGACGTCGCCCGCGCCCATGGTGAGAACGAGATCACCGGGCTTCGCCATTCCCGCGACCGTCTCGGGCACGTCGCTCTTGTCGTGGACCGCCGTGACGTCCGCCCCCGCGGCCCGTGCCGCCTGGATGATCAGGTCGCTCGTGACGCCCGGGATCGGGTCCTCGCGGGCCGGGTAGATGTCCAGGACGACCGAGGCGTCCGCGAGGGCCAGGGCCTCGCCCATCTCCTTGCCCAGCTCCTGGGTGCGGGAGAACAGGTGCGGCTGGAAGACCACCAGGATGCGGCCGGAGGCGCCGGCGCGCATGGCCTCCAGGTCGGCCGTCATCTCCGTCGGGTGGTGCGCGTAGGAGTCGACGACCTGGACGCCGGCCTCCTCGCCCTTGAGCTGGAGGCGGCGCTTGACACCCGTGTACGACGCCAGGGCCGGGGCCAGCTCGGACGCGGGGACGCCCAGTGCCGCGCCGGCGGCCAGGGCCGCGACCGCGTTGTGCGCGTAGTGGCGGCCGGGCACGGAGACGGTGAAGGTGAGCTCGACTCCGTCCAGGAGGACGGTCACCTCGCTCTTGAGGCCTTGCGGGACCACGGAGAGCACCCGGACGTCGGCGTCGGCGGAGTCGCCGTACGTGACGACCCGGACGTCGCGGGCCCTGACCCGGCGCGTGAGTTCCCGCGCCCCTTCGTGGTCCGCCGAGATCACCAGCGTGCCACCCTCGGCGATCCGGTCCACGAAGGTCTCGAAGGACTCGTAGATCTCGTCCATGGAGGCGTAGTTGGCGTGGTGGTCGAGCTCGACGTTGAGGACGATCGCGACCTCGGGCGCGTACTTGTGGAAGCTGCGGTCCGACTCGTCGGCCTCGGCGACGAAGATCTCGCCGTCGCCGTGCAGGGCGTTCGAGCCGGGCGCGTCGAGGTCGCCGCCGATCGCGTACGACGGGGACAGGCCGAGCGAGGACAGCGACACGGCGAGCATCGACGTCGTGGTGGTCTTGCCGTGCGTGCCCGCGACGGCGATCGGGCGCAGGCCGTCCATCAGGCGGGCCAGGGCGTCCGAGCGGTGCACGACGGGGATGCCGAGCTCGGCCGCGCGGGTCAGCTCCGGGTTGTCGGCGCGGATCGCGGAGGAGACGACGACGCAGGTGGCGTCGGTGGCGAGGTGGTCGGCCGCGTGGCCGATGTGCACCGTCGCGCCCAGCGCGCGCAGGGCCTCGGCGGTCGCGGAGTCCTTGGCGTCGCTGCCGGCGACCGCGGCGCCGCGCTGCGCGAGGATCTTCGCGATGCCCGACATCCCGGCTCCGCCGATGCCGATGAAGTGCGGTCGGTCCATGGCGGTAGGAAGGCCGGGTGCCATGCGTGTTTCTCCCCAGGAAGCGTCGAGCGGGTCGAGAGGTGTTGCGGATCGGGTGGCGCCGGAGCGCGCGGGGGCAAGCCTATGCCTTGCTGTGCGAGAAGAGTTTCAGCACCGGCACGCCCACCTTGTGGCGGGCCCGCGAGGCCCAGTCCCGGTGGAAGAACTCTTCCACGTAGTGCGGGTCGGTCAGCACGATCACCTCGTCGGCGTCGATCTCGTCGACCAGGGCCTTCAGGGCGTCCAGCGGGTGGTCCTCCACGAGCCGGCCCTCGGCCGCGCTGCCGGTGGCACGCAGCGCCACCAGCGACACGTCCAGGGCCTGCTGCCCCTGGTCGGCGGCGGCCTCACCCTCGGGCGTCTCGCCCTCGCGGGCGGCCTCGTCCAGTTCGCCGAGCGCGACGTCGTCGATGGCCCGCAGCAGCCGGTCCGCCTGGTCCCCCCGGGGCTGGAGCAGCACATGGAAGGCGACCGACTCGTCACCGTGCAAGGTGGTGACGAACTCCACGTCGGCGGACGTCAGGGCCTTCTCGATCATCAATACGCTTGTGAACACGACAGGCGCCCTTCTCCTCCGTGGGCCGTCCCGGCCCCCTGCTGAAACCATCCTGCCCCGTGATCTCGCGGGGGCTGCGAGTTTTAGTGTGCCCAGCGGAAGATAAACGGAACGACGCATTCCGCCGACTCGTCAGGACCGACGGTATCGGCTGTACAGGAACCCGGCCTCCTCCAGCAGGGACACGAGTTCGAACCGCTCCGGGACCGCCACCGAGGGCCCTTCGGCGATCCGCTGGGCACCCCCCGCCGTGAGCATGGGCGACACCGTCAGACAGAGCTCGTCGAGCACTCCGGCCGCGATCAGCTGCCCCAGCAGGCGGGGGCCGCCCTCCGTCAGGAGCCGGGTGAGTCCGAGGTCGCCCAGGGCCCGCACGGCGCGAGCGGGGTCCACCCCCGCCCCGTCCCCGGCGATCACCACCCGGGCACCCGCAGCGCGCGCCGCCTCGATCCTGTCGGGGTCCGCCGCGGCGCCGGTCAGCACCAGTGTGGGCACCAGGGGCGAGGTGAACAGCGGAAGCGAGAAGTCCAGGTCGAGGCCGGCCGAGACGACCGCGACCGCGGGCGCGGGCCCCTGTCCGGCGGCCTCCCGCAGGGCCGCGAAGGCCTCACGCGCGCGTGCCGGCCGATAACCCTCCTGGCGTACTGTCTCCGCACCGACCACGACAGCGTCCGCGAGGCCCCTCAGCACCCCGAAGACCCGCATGTCGGTGGCGCTGGAGATGGGCTGCGAACGCCCGTCGTGCTGGGCGGCGCCGTCGAGCGTGGACACCATGTTGGCGCGCAGCCAGGGGCCTCGGACGTCCGGGTAGGCATAGGCCTCGGCCAGCTCCGCGAGCCCCCATTCCCGGTCCGTAGCATCCGCCACAGGGGCCTCACCCGGGGCCTGGGCTGCTGTTTCATAGGTCACAGGGAACAGGCGTCGCATGACGTGCAGTGTGGCACGGCGCTTAGAGTGGTTGACCGTGTCGTCCACCACCACCGCCTCCGGGATCGGCCCGATACCCGACGCGGCTCCGCTGTCACTGTGCGCCCGCGAGCCCCACGTCCCCGCCGACCGGCTCGTCGCAGAGATGGTGCCGCCGCCGCGCTTCGACTCGGTCCGCTTCGCCACCTACATCCCGGACCCGAACCAGCCCAGCCAGACCGAGGCCGTAGGCGTCCTCGAGGGATTCGCCGGCGGACTCGGCGGCGCGCACGCCGTAGGCGCACCCAAGCGCAAGCTGTTCGGCTTCGGCAAGGCCGCGAAGAAGTCGCCCGCCGGCCCCCGCGGCGTCTACCTCGACGGCGGATACGGCGTCGGCAAGACCCACCTCCTGGCCTCTCTGTGGCACGCGACCCCCGCGGAGCCCTCGCTCAAGGCCTTCGGAACCTTCGTGGAGCTGACCAACCTGGTCGGCGCGCTCGGCTTCCAGAAGACCGTGCAGACCCTCTCCGGGCACCGCCTCCTGTGCATCGACGAGTTCGAGCTCGACGACCCGGGCGACACCGTCCTGGTCTCCACGCTGCTCGGCAAGCTCGTCGACGCGGGCGTGGCCCTCGCGGCCACCTCGAACACACTGCCGGGCAAGCTCGGCGAGGGCCGGTTCGCCGCCGCCGACTTCCTGCGCGAGATCCAGGGCCTGTCGGCGCACTTCCGGCCGCTGCGCATCGACGGCGAGGACTACCGCCACCGCGGTCTGCCCGAGGCCCCGGCGCCGTTCTCCGACGAGCAGGTCACCAAGACCGCGTACGCCACCGACGGCGCCTCCCTGGACGACTTCCCGCACCTGCTGGACCACCTCGCACGCGTCCACCCCAGCCGGTACGGCGCCCTGACGGACGGCGTCCGCGCCGTCTGCCTCACCGACGTGCAGCCGGTCCCGGACCAGTCCACGGCCCTGCGGCTGGTCGTGCTCGCCGACCGCCTGTACGACCGGGAGGTGCCGGTCCTCGCCTCCGGGAAGCCCTTCGACCAGCTGTTCAGCGAGGAGATGCTGAACGGCGGCTACCGCAAGAAGTACTTCCGCGCGATCTCCCGGCTCACCGCGCTGGCCCGGGACGCCAAGGACATCGTCCACCACTAGAGGTCTCTCCGGGGGCGTCCCTGCGGCGCCCCCCGAGCACGGGCCCCGGCCCGCCGACGGCATGCTCGGGGTCGCGGCCCCCGAGCGCGGGATCACGCCAACTGCACGACCTCTTTCGGGCGCACTTCGCGGGCGAAACGTGGAGTTAACCGCGCAAACGACTCGGCGGGTTAACGTACTTGTACGCGCCGACTCCCGGCGGCGCGAACCGCCGGAAGGGGGGCGCATGTTACGAGGCAGGACGGCCCGGACCCTGTTCACGGCGCTCGCCGCCGTGCTGATCCTCCTGCAACTCCTCGGCCCCGCCGACACGTTCGCATCCGCGCACAGGGGTGAGACCGTCGCCTGTGCCGAGACCGAGCATCCGCACAAGGCCGCTCCGGCCCCCGGCGCCCGTCGGCACGCCCGCGACGAGGACCTCGTACCCGAACCGCCGTCGCACCCCCTGTCGGTGGACGGCCCCGCGGCCACGCACTCCCCCGTCCCGGGCGCCGCCTCGCGCCCCGGCATGCCGAGATCCCCGGCCGCGCACTCCCCGGAGGGGCTTCAGGTCTTCCGATGCTGAGCGGAGCGATTCCCCCCACGCTCCGTTGTGCAAGCCGACGCGCCCACAGGGCGCGCCAGGAGGATCCGACATGCAACCCCTCATCGACCACGCCCGCTCCATCGGCCGGCGGCCCGAGGACTTCGCCTCGCTCGCCCACGGCCATTCACCGCGGGTCCTGTTCCCCACCTCCGACTCCAGGGTCGTCCCGGCCCTGATCACCGGCGTCCGTCCCGGGCAGCTGTTCGAGCTGCGCACCGCGGGCGGCACCGTCCCTCCCCCCACCCCGGACCGGCCGGCCCAAGCGGCCCGCACCGGTGCCGTACGCGCGCACCTGCCGGACAGCGACACCTTCGAGGCGCTGTGAGGCGCACGATGACCTTCCCCCACCTGCGGCAGGACTTCGCCGCGTCGGTCGTCGTGTTCCTGGTCGCCCTGCCCCTGTGCGTGGGCGTCGCCGTCGCCTCCGGCGTACCCGCCGAACTCGGCCTGGTCACCGGCATCGTGGGCGGCCTCGTCGCCGGGTCGATGCGCGGCAGCAGCCTCCAGGTGTCGGGGCCGGCCGCCGGGCTGACCGTCCTGGTCTTCGAGGCCGTTCGGGAGTACGGCCTCCCCGTCCTCGGGGTCGTCGTGCTCGTGACGGGCCTGCTCCAACTGCTCATGGGCGCCCTGAAGCTGGGGCGCTGGTTCCGGGCGATCTCGGTCTCCGTCGTCGAAGGCATGCTGGCCGGGATCGGGCTCGTGCTGATCGCCGGCCAGCTCTACTCGATGGCGGGCCTGAAGGCACCGGCGTCCGGGCTCGACAAGATCACCGGGCTGCCGGGGGCACTGGCGGACGCCGTGCGGAGCACCGAGGCGCTGACCTCGCTCGGGCTCGGCGCCGGCACCGTGGTCGTCCTGGTGCTGTGGCCCAGGCTCCCGCGGCGCGTACGCGCGGTTCCGGCGGCGCTCGGCGCGGTCGCCCTCGCCACTCTGGCCGTGTCCGTGTTCGGACTTCCCGTCGCGCGGGTGGAGGTGCACGGACTGCTGGAGTCGGTCCAGCCGCCGCCGCTCGACACGTTCGGCGAGCTCGGGCGTGTCGGTGTCCTCGGCACGATCCTCGCCTTCACGCTGATCGCGTCCGCCGAGTCCCTGTTCAGCGCGGCGGCCGTGGACCGGCTGCACGACGGACCGCGGACCCGGTACGACCAGGAGCTGATGGCCCAGGGCGCCGGCAACACGGTCTGCGGGCTCCTCGGTGCCCTGCCGATGACCGCGGTGATCGTCCGCAGTGCGGCGAACGTCCGGGCGGGCGCGCGGACCAAGGCCTCCCGCGTCCTGCACGGCGTGTGGCTGCTGCTGTTCGCGGCACTGCTGCCCGCCGCGCTCGGCGTCATCCCGCTGCCCGCCCTCGCGGGCGTCCTGGTGCACGCGGGCTGGCGGCTGATCCCGCTGCGCGAGATCGCGTCGCTGTGGCGCGAGCACCGGGGCGAGGCGCTGGTCCTCGTCGTCACCGCGGTGTCGATCGTCGCCGTCAGCATGTTCGAGGGAGTCCTGATCGGGATGGCGCTCGCCGTGGGCAAGACGGCCTGGGAGGCCTCCCAGGTCCGCCTCGACGTCATAGACAAGGGGGCGGGCCCCGTCCAGGTGTACCTCTCGGGCAACGCGACGTTCCTGCGGCTGCCGAAGATCCTCGACAGCCTGGAGGCGCTGCCGCAGGACCGGCCGGTCGAGCTGGACCTGTCCGGACTGCACCATCTGGACCACGCGTGCCGGACGGCGCTGGAGACCTGGTCGGAGCGGCACAGCGCGGCAGGGGTCGAGCCGGTGAAGATCACGCCGGGGCACTGAACCGCGCACGGGAGCCCGCCGCACGGCGGCCCGGCCCCACGACGTAAAGTGGACATGTTGGGCATACTCGACGGGTGTGCCGGGCGGCTCGGAAGGGGGTCGTCATGGTGGAAGAACTCGTCGTCGCGTGCGTGGCCACGGCTTCGGCCGGTGTGGTCTACCTCGCCGCGGCGGCCCGGGTCGTCAAGCAGTACGAGCGCGGAGTGGTGTTCCGGCTGGGCAGGCTCGCGGGGAACGTGCGCCCGCCGGGCTTCACCATGATCGTTCCGGTCGTGGACCGGATGCACAAGGTCAACATGCAGATCGTGACCCTGCCCGTGCCGGCGCAGGAGGGCATCACACGGGACAACGTGACCGTGCGGGTGGACGCGGTCGTCTACTTCAAGGTGGTCGACGCGGCGAACGCGGTCATCCAGGTCGAGGACTACCGGTTCGCGGTCTCGCAGATGGCGCAGACCTCGCTGCGGTCCATCATCGGCAAGAGCGACCTGGACGACCTCCTGTCCAACCGCGAGAAGCTCAACCAGGGCCTGGAGCTGATGATCGACAGCCCCGCGATCGGATGGGGCGTGCAGATCGACCGCGTGGAGATCAAGGACGTGTCGCTGCCCGAGACGATGAAGCGGTCGATGGCCCGGCAGGCCGAGGCCGACCGCGAGCGCCGCGCCCGGATCATCAACGCGGACGCGGAACTGCAGGCCTCCAGGAAGCTGGCGGAGGCGGCCGGGGTGATGTCCGAGCAGCCCGCGGCGCTCCAGTTGCGGCTGCTGCAGACGGTGGTGGCCGTCGCGGCCGAGAAGAACTCGACGCTCGTGCTCCCGTTCCCGGTGGAGCTCCTCAGGTTCCTGGAGAAGGCGCAGACGGGACAGACGCAGCCCGCGGCTCCCGCGGACAGGCCGCGCCCGGCCGGGGACACGGCGCCGGAGCGGTCCGGCGCTCCCGGGGAACTCACCGCCGAGCCCGACGGACTCCGGCCGCCGGCCGCCCCGGACGAACTCCCGCCCGCCGCCGAACCGAGTGGCTTCGGCCTCACCGCCGAACCGGACGAGCTCGAACTCACCGCCGAACCCGACGAGCTCGAACTCACCGCCGAACCCGACGAGCTCGGACTCGCCGCGGGCCCCGCCGACCCGAAGGATGACCCGCGCGGCATCTTCGGGCGCGACGACTCCGCCCGCCGTGACGTGCCGGGCGGCGGATAAATCCGGTGCGGCGCCCCTGCCGCCTTGTTAGGGTCGGGACCATGCAGCGTGCCGCCATGAACACGACGACGCCGGACAGTGTCCCGGCGCGCTGACTGCTGACTGAGTCCGAAGCCCCGGGGCGAGTGCCCCGGGGCTTCGTCGTGCGGGTGCTCGCCTCCCCCGAACGAGGAGAGCACCGTGCACGACCACCGCCGACTCGGCCGTGAACTGGACCTGTTCGACACCGACCCCCTGATGGGCGCGGGCCTGCCGTACTGGCTGCCGGACGGCGCGGCCGTACGGCACGTCCTGGAGGAGTACGTCCGCGACGCCGAGCGGCGGGCCGGCTACCGGCACGTGTACTCGCCGGTGCTCGGCAAGCGCGAGCTGTACGAGATGTCCGGGCACTGGTCGCACTACAGCGACGACATGTTCCCGCCGATGGACCTCGGCGGCGAGCAGGTCGTCCTGCGGCCGAGCCTGTGCCCCCACCACGCGCTCATCTACCGCTCCCGCGCGCACAGCTACCGCGAGCTGCCGCTCCGCATGGCCGAGTTGGGCGCCATGTACCGCTCCGAGCCGTCCGGCGTGCTCGGCGGGCTCACCCGTGTCCGGGCGATCCAGCTCAACGACGCGCACATCTTCTGCACCCCGGACCAGGTCGCCGAGGAGGCCGACGCCGCACTGGGGTTGATCCGCCGGGCCTACGGGGCGATGGGCGTGCGGGCGGCCCGCTACCGGCTGTCGCTGCCCGGCCCCGGCGGGAAGTACGTCGCCGACCCGGAGCTGTGGCGCCGGTCGGCCGCAGTGCTGCGCGAGGTCCTCGACCGCGCGGAGGTCGCCTACGAGGCCGTCGAGGGCGAGGCCGCGTTCTACGGCCCCAAGATCGACGTCCAGGTCGCGGACCCGGCGGGCCGCGAATCCACCCTGTCCACCGTGCAGGTCGACTTCCACCAGCCGGAGCGCTTCGGCCTGCACTACACCGGCCCCGACGGTGCGAAGCACCGTCCGGTGATGGTCCACCGCAGCGTCGTCGGCAGCCTGGAGCGGGCCGTCGCCCATCTCATCGAGGTGCACGGCGGTGCCTTCCCGGCCTGGCTCGCCCCCACCCAGCTGGTGGCCCTGCCGGTCTCCGACGCCGAGGCCGAGCGGGCCGCGGAACTCGTGCGCCGCTGTCGCGACCAGGGGCTGCGGGCCGAGGCCGCGGGCCCGGAACAGGGCACCCTGGCGGCGCGGGTGCGTGCTCACCGCCTCGTCCCCTACCAGGCGGTGATCGGTCCGAAGGAGGGCGCCGACGAGATCTCGCTGCGGCTGCGCGACGGCCGCCGTCTCGGGACCCGTCAGGTCGGGGAAGTGCTGAGCCGTCTGCGGCGGGCCGTCGACACCCGCGCGGCCGACCTGCTCGACGAGGCGGCCTGAGCCGCGACGACGCTCGGCCGCCCGCGCTTCCCCGACGCTCCCGGTCTCCCGGCGCGGTACGCGGGCTGTCGCCCCTTCGCACGGCACCACGGCCGCGTTCCCGTCGTCCCTTCCCGCAGGACCGACGGGCGCGCGGCCGTCACCGGGACGCGTGCGCGGCTCCAGCCGGGTGACTTCGCGGCCGCGGGCGCACGACACAGCCCCATAAGGAGCAAATAGTCACATTTACCGAGATAATTTCATCATGTGACCATTTCAGTACGACAATTCGCCGTGACCTGTGCCGCCGGAGCCCTCGGAGCCGCGCTCGCCGCCTGCGGTGGCCCCTCCCCCCAGCACGCCGCCCGGCCCGGGCAGTCCGCCTCGGCCGCCGCCGCGCCGTCGAAGCCGCCCACACTCGCACCGGGCCCTGCCGGACTGACCCCCGTCTTCACGAACGGGCCCCGGACCCAGGACAAGACGGTCGCGCTCACCTTCGACGCCGACATGACCGCCGACGAGGGGCCGCGCGCGGAGGCCGGCGAGCGCTTCGACAACCCCCAGCTGATCGACACGCTGCGCGGTTTCAAGGTCCCGGCCACCGTGTTCATGACCGGACGGTGGGCCGAGGAGTATCCGCAGGAGGCCAGGACCATCGGACGGGACCCGCTGTTCGAGGTCGCCAACCACTCCTACAGCCACTATGCCTTCACCGGAAACTGCTACGGGCTTCCGACCGTGGGCGAGGCGGACATGCGGGGCGACGTGGAGCGCGCCTACGCCGCCTTCAAGAAGGCCGGGGTGCCCAAGGCGATGCCCTACTTCCGCTTCCCGGGCGGCTGTTACGACCAACGGGCGCTGCGCGCCCTCAGCGCGGTCGGCGTGACCGCCGTGCAGTGGGACGTGGTGAGCGGCGACGCCTTCGCGACGGACGCGGACGCCGTGGCCCGGCAGGTGCTGGAGGGCGTGAAGCCCGGTTCCGTGGTCGTGATGCACTGCACGCGCAGCGCCGCACCGACCACCGAGCAGGCTCTGCGGACGATCGTCCCCGAACTGCGCAAGCAGGGCTTCCGGTTCGTGAAGGTGTCCGAGCTGATCGGGCAGACGGCCGCCGGTCACCGCTGACGGGTCCCGCGAGGTGCGCCCTACCCTGGGGGCATGAGCGACTACTGCGGCACCCAGGCGGACCCGGCCGCCGAGGCTCCCGCGGCCGTCCCCACGGACGGCCCCCACGCCGAGTGCGTGCTGTGCCGGAAACCCACGGAATACCCGGAGTCGCACAAGGGGATCACGCTGTGCCCGGTCTGCGAGTGGCAGGAGGCACAGCGCACGGCCTGCTCCGGCTGATCGTCCCCGCCGGCCGCCGGTTCACGGCGACCGCCCGTTCACGGCGACCGGCGGGAGGTGAGCGCGCACGCCACCGCGAGGGCGCCCGCCGTGACGAGGACCGCGCCCGTCAGGGGCAGCAGCGGCACGGGGACCGTACCGGTCCGAGAGCCGGTGATCAGCCCGGTGAGCGCCGCGTGGGCGGGCGAGCCCGTCAGCACGAGCGCCAGGAGAGCCGCGAGGAGCATCGCGGGGACCGCGCGGCCCGGGGAGCGCAGCAGTGGCCAGGTCGTGAGCGCGCCGACCGCCGTGCCGAGCAGTGCGCACACGAGTGTCGCGAGCAGCCCGGCGCCGCCCGCCGCGGCCCACGGCACCCGACGGTGGTGGTCCGTGCTCGTCGGATCGCTGATCACCGTGACGACCAGCGTGGCCGTCACGCCGAGGATCACGGCCGCCCCGAGCGCGACCGAGAGGCAGGCCAGATGGGCCCGCGCCGGGCCGACGGCCGCCGCGGCACAGGCGCGCGCCGCCGGGGGCTCGCCGCTCGCGCAGACGCGGACCAGCCAGGCGGCGACGGGCAGCAGAGCGGCGGCCGTGTAGCCGAGCGAGTCGAGGACCGGCTGCCCGCTCTGCACACCGATCGCGAGGAACGCCGCGTACAGGATGAACGGCGGGAGCCAGCGCTGGGAGCGGAGCAGGAGCATGGTCTGATAGCGCAGGAGTGCGGTCATCGGCTGCTCTCGCTCTCCCGCGGGACGTGGAGCGGCAACGCGGCGCCCTTGGCGGGGTCGTGCCGGAGCGCGGCGCCCTCGGAGGAGTCGTCCGGGACCTCGGCACCCTCGGAGGAATCGTGTCGGAGGGCGGCACCGTCGGACGGGCCGCCCAGGACCCCGGCGCTCTCGGGCGCGTGCTCCCGGAGTGTCGCCCCGACGCTCACCACGTGCCACGGCGGCCGGGCGCCCAGCAGTGCCCTGAGCAGTACGTCGGAGTGGGACGCGGGCACGGTGAAAGAGATCGTCCCCGGGCCGGTGCGGTGCGTGACCGCCGACAGCGCGGTCGCCTCCGCGGGAGGTTCCTCGTCCGGCGGACCCTGCGCCTCGACCAGCACCCGCGGTCCGGCGACGCTGCCGCCGGCCGCCGGGTCCGTACGGCGGCGGAGCGCGCCCCCGGTCACCGTGTACGTCGCGTCCGGTACCCCCGCGAGCCGGCGCGGGTCGTGGTCGACGAACACCACGGCACCGCCGGCGGCCGTGCGCTCGGCGACCGCGCGTTCCAGTTCGGCGCGGGCGGCGGCGTCGAGCCCTGTCCAGGCCTCGTCGAGGACGAGGAGGTCCGGCTCGGCGAGCAGCGCCTGCGCGACGGCGACCTTCTGACTGCTGCCCTTGGACAGCTCCGCCATGGGCGTGCGGGCGTATCCCGCGGCGCCGAGCCGCTCCAGCCACTCGTCCGCAGCGCGGGCCGCGGCCGTACGGGACAGACCGTGCACGGCACCGAGGTGCCTGAGGTATCCGGACGCCGTGAAGGGCAGCGCGGCGGGGAAGCGCTCGGGGACGTACGCCGTGCGCGGGCGGCCGGTGATCCGGCCCTCGGTGGGCGCGTCGATTCCCGCGAGCAGCCGCAACAGGGTCGACTTGCCGGTGCCGTTGGCGCCCTCGACGCGAACCAGTGTGCCGGGTGCCGGCGCCAGGTCCACACCGCGCAGCACCCAGGGACCGCGGAGCCCGTAGCGGCGGCCGACACCCGCCAGCCGTAGATCGTCTCGCATGGTGACCCATCTTCGCCCGGGCCGGACGATGCCCGCAGAAGAACCGATCTTCCGCCTGGCAGACTGGAGGGCGTGAGCAGCGACCCGACCCCCGCGACCCCGGCCTCCGAGGCCGCCCCCGTCTCCCCGGCCTCCGAGGCCTCTGCCGACGAGAGCCCCTTCCGTACCGAGCGCATCGCGCGCGACGAGGCACCGCAGTTCGTGCTGCCCCTGGTCGTGCGGATCGAGAAGGCCGCTCCCCCGGCACGTACGGACGCCCTGGAGACCGCGGCCCGGGCCGTGCTGACGATCCTCGCGGACCGGCGCTCCCTGGACGACGGGGAATGGGCGCAGACGATGCGGGACTGGCAGGACGCCCGGATCCGCAAGGTGGTGCGGCGAGCGCGCGGCGCCGAGTGGCGGCGGGCCGCGGCGCTGCCGGGGATCACGGTGACCGGGAAGTCCGCGGAGGTGCGCGCCTTCCCGCCGGTCCCGCTGGACGGCTGGCCCAAGGACCTGGCCAAGCTCCAGGTCTCCGGCACCGATCTCGACGACCCCGAGCCCCCGGTGGACGCCGATCCGTCGGCGCCCGTGCTGTGGCTCAACCCCGATCTCGACATGTCCGCCGGCAAGACGATGGCGCAGGCGGGGCACGGCGCCCAACTGGCGTGGTGGGAGCTGTCGGACGAGGAGCGCGCGGCCTGGCGGGACGCCGGGTTCGCGCTCGCCGTGCGCACCGCGGACCCGGGCCGCTGGCGAGCGCTCACCTCGTCGGGGCTGCCGCTGGTGCGCGACGCGGGCTTCACGGAGATCGCACCGGGTTCCTGCACGGTGGTCGCGGACCACCCGGCGCTGCGACGCTAGGGCTTGCCCCAGCGGGGCCCGGGACGGGCCGCGGCCCGCGTGGACGAGCATGTGGAGGTCACGATGACCGGGTCCCGGCCGGACGGCAGGGTCGAACGGGGCAACCGTACGCGGCAGTCGGTGCTGCGCCGCACCGTCGACATCGCCTCGGTCGAAGGGCTGGAGGCGCTGTCCGTCGGCCGTCTGGCGACCGACCTCGGGCTCAGCAAGAGCGGGGTCTTCGCGCTGTTCGGCTCCAAACAGGAGCTGCAACTGGCCACGGTGCGGGAGGCGGCCCGCATCTACGTCGAGCAGGTCGTCCGGCCCGCGGCGGACATTCCGGCCGGGATCGGCCGTGTCCGGCGGCTGTGCGAGCTGTGGCTGACGTATTCCGAGGGCCGGGTCTTCCCGGGCGGCTGCTTCTTCTACGGCGTCATCGCCGAGTTCGACGCCCGGTCGGGGCCGGTGCACGACGCCCTCGCGCGTGCCCAGCGGGACTGGACGGACCACGTGGAGGGCGCCGTCGCCGAGGCCCGCGCGGCCGGCGAGCTCCACCCGGGCACGGATGCCGCCCAACTCGCCTTCGAGCTGATCGCGTTGATGGAGGCCGCGAACGCGGTGTCCGTGCTGCGCGACGAGGCGGACGCGTATCGCAGGGCCCGCGTCGCGGTCTCCGCCCGGCTGCGCGCGGCGGCCGTCGACCCGTCGCAGGTGGCCGAACTCTCCTGACCCGTAAGGCCGTCGACGCGGCGACGGCGCCGACGAGACGCGGGAAAACAAGTAGCACGACCGTTCGCTCAGTTTTAGTCTCGGGGCATGACCACGACCGGAACGGACATCGTCGAGCTCGACCGGATCGCCGTGCACGAGTCGCTCAAGGTCCTGGCGAGGGCCGGAGCGACGGACTGGGAACGGGACACACCCTGCGCGGGGTGGACCCTGCGCGCGCTGGTCGCCCACATGACCGCCCAGCACCACGGCTTCGCGGCCGCCGCGCGCGGGACGGGACACGAGGAGGCACACTGGCGGGAGCCCGCGGGCACGGACGACGACCCGGGGCGGACGTACCGGGAAGCGGCGAGCGCGGTGCTCGACGCCTTCGCCGAGCCGGGCGTCATGGAGCGGGAGTTCGTCCTGCCCGAGCTCGGCGGCACGTTCCCCGGGCGGCGGGCCGTCGGCTTCCACTTCATCGACTACGTGGTGCACGCGTGGGACGTGGCCGCCACGCTCGGCGTCGGCCTCGAGCTGCCCGGCGCCGTCCTCGACGCGGCGGCGGCAGTCGCCCGGCGCGTCCCGGCGGACCCGGCGCTCCGGGGGCCGGGCTTCGCCTTCGCACCGGCCCGCGACGTTCCGGCCGGTGCCGACGCCCTGGACGCGGCGCTGCGGCTGCTGGGCCGCGATCCGGAGGCATGGCCGCTCCCGGGCCGGTGAGCGCCGCGCGGAACCGACCCCGGCACCGACAACACCACCGGCAGCCCGACGACCGGTACCGGTGCCGGTACCGGTACCGGGAAGCCCGACCGGCGGCGACAGCGCGATCGGCACCGGCCGAGCGGACGCCACGGAACGGGACCGGCTGCCCGTCGGCCGCCCTGGAGAACCTCAAATGTTGCTCTGAACGTCCTCCGTGACGGATTCGGCCCCGTTTCCCGGGGCCATGACTTCGTCACACCGGGGGACACGGGTCCGTCGTGAGGAGACGACACGCAGCGTCTGGTCGAGACCGTGACGGAGGAGGGGCCATGAAGCAGCTGAGCCGACTGGGGACGGGAATCGGGTGGCGGCCGGAGATCGCCGAGGCCGTGGAGGGGATGCCCGGCATCGACTGGGTCGAAGCCGTCTCGGAGAACCTGTGCCCCGGGCACCTGCCAGAGTCGCTGGTGCGGCTGCGGGAGCGGGGCGTCACGGTCGTGCCGCACGGGGTCTCGCTGGGGCTCGGCGGCGCGGACCGGCCGGACACCTCCCGTCTGGCCGCGCTCGCCGAACGGGTCGAGGCGCTGGGCTCGCCGCTCGTCACGGAGCACATCGCGTTCGTGCGGGCCGGCGGACCGCTCACCGCGTCGCAGCCCCTGGAGGCGGGGCACCTGCTGCCGGTGCCACGCACCCGGGACGCGCTGGACGTGCTGTGCGAGAACGTCCGCATCGCGCAGGACGCGCTCCCGGTCCCGCTCGCCGTGGAGAACATCGCCGCACTGATCTCCTGGCCGGGTGAGGAGATGACCGAGGGCCAGTTCCTCTACGAACTGGCCGACCGCACCGGCGTACGGCTCCTCATCGACGTCGCCAACCTCCACACGAACCACGTCAACCGTGGCGAGGACCCCGCCAAGGCGCTCGACGAGCTCCCCGTGGAGGCCATCGCCTACGTCCACGTCGCCGGCGGTTTCGAACGCGACGGCGTCTGGCACGACAGCCACGCCCACCCAGTGCCCCCGCCCGTACTGGACGTCCTGGCCGACCTCGCCTCCCGGGTGTCCCCGCCGGGGGTCCTCCTGGAGCGCGACGAGAACTTCCCCGAGCCGGCGGAACTGGAGCGGGAGATCGGGGCGATACGGGAGACGCTCGCGAAGGCGTCGCGGGCGGACCGGGCCACGACGGGCTCCACCGCGGAGGTGGAGCAACCGGCGAACGGGCCGGTGGGGCCGCCCTCTTCCGGTTCCGACGAAGCCCGGGCGGACGAGGACCCGGCGGCCCGGCAGCGGCTGGCGCTGGCGCAGGCCGCGCTGCTGTCCGCACTCGTCGCCGGAACCCCCGTGCCCGAGGGCTTCGACCGGGTGCGGCTCGGCGTGCAGGCGCGGGCGCTCGCCGCCAAGCGCGCGGACGTGGTGGCGAAGGTGGCCGAGGAGCTGCCGGAGATCCTGGCGCGGGAGTACCGGCCGGCGTTCCTCGCGTACGCCCAGGGGCATCCGATGAACGGGGGCTACCGGCGCGACGCCCTCGACTTCGCCGAGCATCTGCTCCTCGCGGGGCTCCCGGAGGACACGGCCGCGCGCCGCCGGCTGCGCGCCTGGTGGCTGGAGCGCTCGGGTCCCGCTCCGCTGTCGCGACGCCCGGCCGCCCGACTGGCCCGCGCCACCCGCAGGGTGCTGCTGCGTCACTGACCCCTGCGCGCGGCGATCGCACCTGGCTGCCGCGGCGTTCCCGGGGGTGGCGCGCGGGGTGCGGCCGCTCGGCACCGCCGGGCCGTTGCGCGGACGTGCGGCAGGACCGGACCGGCCACCGCCCCGGGAGGCGTACGCACAGCGCCGCCGCGTCGCACGGCGGACGAGCGACGGAACCCGACCGGCCGCCGCCCCGAGCCGGGCGCGGGGCGCCGCCCTGCCGGTGGGCGGACGCGTGTCGGCAGGGCGTTGCCGCCGAGTGTGCCGGGATTAACACGCCCTCCAGCGAGCCCGCCGCGGACGTCCGGATTGCTCCGCTTCACAGGGGTATGGCGTATGCCCGAACCACCACATCCGTCGCCTTCCACCCGGCTCCCAACCCGAATCTCCCGTACGGCAGTTGGCGTACCGCCCGCAGTAACATGCCAACTCGCACCCGAAGCGCATTAGCGTGCGGTGCCGCAAGCAGGAGGCACCATGCGATCCATCAACCGCACCGGACTGATCAGTGGAACCGGGCTCGTCATAGCGGGGCTCACCGCGACGCTCGTCGCCCTGGTCTTTCCGATCTGGTCGTACGCGGACCGCTCCGGCACCGGCCTGGACACCCTGAACGCCCAGAGCGTGTCGACCCGCTTCGGGCCCTTGTCGGCGCTGGACCGGGAGTTCATCACCAAGGTGCGGCTGGCCGGACTGTGGGAGCTGCCCGCCGGTCAGCAGGCGCAGGAGCGCGGCACGACCCAGGCCGTACGGACGGCGGGCGAGCACCTCATCGAGGGCCACACCTTCCTGGACGCGCGGGTCCGCGACGTCGCGGCGCGGCTGAACCTGGAGCTGCCCAACCAGCCCAATCCGCAGCAACGTCAGTGGCTCGCCACGCTCGACGCTTCGCACGGCACGGAGTACGACCGGCAGTTCGCGAACATCCTGCGCAAGGCGCACGGCAAGGTCTTCTCCGTGGTCGCCCAGGTCCGCGCGAACACCCGCAACTCCTTGGTGCGCGACCTCGCCGACGACGCGAACACCACGGTGCTCGACCACATCAAGGTCCTGGAGGCCACCGGCTACGTCGACTTCGACGCCCTCGCCCAGGACGCGGCCACCGCGAGCCCGCCGCCGCTCACCAACTCCCCCGCCCCGCCCGGCCCGACGCAGTCCCCGGACTCACCGGCCCCGGTCACTCCGTCCGCGGATTATTCGCTGCCGCCCGCGGCCTCGCGCCCCGACCCCTCCGCCACCTCCTAGCAGAACCGGCGGAGCGGAACGTCACATACCCACAACACTCCGTCCACATAGTGAACAAACCATGGCGCCCACGCGGCCGTTCGCATAGAAAAACGCCATGTTCTGGGTCCTTCTCCTGCTCCTGGCCTGGGTCGCGGCCGGCACCTCGTGCACCCGGCTCTGTCTGGCCGCCGTCCGCGCGGCGGCGGCCGACGCGAACGCGGCACACGGTCACGACCTGACGCTCTACGAGGCCGCGTTCCTGTCGGGCGGCCCGGCCCGGGTCGCCGATCTGACGCTGGTGTCGATGGCCCGTCAGCGGCGCCTGCTGCTCGCGCACACCGGGTGGGCGACCGTCGTGGACCCGCGGGGACGCGACGAGATGGAGTGCTCCGTCATCGGAGCCATCGGCCCGGAGGGCCAGTCCCGGATAGCCCCGGTGCGCGCGACCGCCGCGGCCGCGGACTCGGTGCGCCGCCTCGCCGACCGTCTGGTCGCCGCGGGTCTCGCCGTGCCCGACGGTGCCCGCACCACCGTCGCCGGAGCCGTCCGCCAGGTCCAGGCCGCGCTGGTCGCCGTCCTGGCACTGGGGGCCGTGGCCCTGCTGCTGCCCGCCCAGAGCACCGGCAACGACGTACCGGTCGCCGTCTGGTTCGCGCTCCCGCTGATCCTCACACTGAGCTGCCTCGCCATAGCGAGGATCGAGGTGCACCCCTACACGCGCTGGGCCTCCCCCGCCGGACAGCGCCTGCTCGGCACCCTCGCCCGGCACACCGACGCCACCGGCGACGACCGTACGTACCTCACCTCCGTCGCCGTACGCGGCATCCGCGCGATCGGCGAGCCCGAACTGCGGGCCGCCCTCACGCACCGCGACCACGGCCCGAGCGTCTGACGCGTGGCCCACGGCCGTCCCCCCGGAGCCGACGAGGAGCTCGCGAACGGGCTGAGGGGCGCCCCCGGGGGCGCATCGGGGTCATTGGGGCCGACACAGGCGGCCGGTGCTTTACTTCCCCAACCCGCAAACGAAACATCCCCTCTGTCGCTGCCGCGCGCTGAAGGGATGCCCGATGAGAGCCGCCGTCCTCTACGGAGCCGCAGGGTCCGTACTCCTGACCGCCCTCGTCGGCGCCCCGGCAGCGGGGAGTGCGCCTGCCGGGCGGACCGCGGCCGGCTCCGCGGAGACGCGCGGCACCGCGGTCGCCGCCCAGCGTGCCGCCGCCGCGGGCATCCGCTTCGGCAAGTGCACCGAGGAACAGGGCCTGCCCGGCGGCGTCCGGTGCGGCACGGTCACCGTGCCCCTCGACTACGCCCACCCCGACGGCAAGAAGATCAAGCTGACCGTCAGCCGGGCCCGGGCCACCGGCAAGGACGCGAAGAACTCCAAGCGCAAGGTGCCTCGGCAGGGCGCCCTCGTCTACAACCCCGGCGGCCCCGGCGCGTCCAGCATGTACTTCCCGCTGATCGGCTCCCTGCCCGGCTGGCAGCGCGTCGCGGCGGCCTACGACCTGGTCGGCTACGCACCCCGCGGTGTCGAACGCTCCGCCCCGCTGTCCTGCGAGGACCCGAAGCAGTTCGTCAAGGCTCCCTCACTGGCGCCGACGTTCCCCTCGGAGTCGTACAAGAAGGAGCGCATCGCGGAGGCGAAGGCGTACGCACAGGGCTGTGCCCGGCGTTCGGGCAGTGGCCTGCGCCACTACACCTCGCTCAACAACGCCCGCGACCTGGACGTGCTGCGCGCCGCGCTCGGCGAGCCGAAGCTGACCTACATGGGGGCCTCGTACGGGACGTACTTCGGCGCCCTCTACGCGACGCTCTTCCCCTCGCACGTCCGCCGGATGGTCTTCGACTCGGTGGTGAACCCCGCCCCCGGCAAGATCTGGTACCGGAACAATCTCGACCAGTCGGCCGCGTTCGAGGCCCGCTGGACCGACTTCCGGACCTGGATCGCCAAGCACGACGACGTCTACGGGCTCGGCACCACGCCCGCGGAGGTGCTGAACAGCTACGAGAAGGCGCGCGCGCAGCTCGCCGCGCAGCCCGCGGGCGGCAAGGTGGGGCCGGCACAGCTGCAGGGCGCGTTCCTGGAGGCCGGGTACTTCGACGACTACTGGCCGCAGCGCGCCCTGGCCCTGTCCGCGTATCTGAAGGGCGACCCGAAGCCGCTGATCGAGGCGGCCGGCCCGCACCCGGATACGGCCGCCGAGCAGGAGAACGGCAACGCGGTCTACACGGCCGTCGAGTGCAACGACGCACCCTGGCCGACCGACTGGCGCACCTGGGACCGCGACAACACACGCCTCGCACGGGTGGCGCCGTTCGAGACCTGGGACAACGTGTGGATGAACCTGCCCTGCGCCTACTGGCCGGTGCCACGGCAGAAGCCGCTGGAGGTGCGGACGCTGCCCGGGAAGCTGCCGCCGACCCTGATCCTGGCCGCGGAACGGGACGCGGCGACGCCGTACGAGGGGGCGCTGGAGCTGTGGCGCCGACTGTCCGGCTCGGTGCTGGTGACGGAGCGGGACGCGGGGACGCACGGGGTCGCGGGCGGCTCCAACCAGTGCGTCAACGGTCACCTGGAGGCATATCTGCTGACGGGCCGGCTGCCGGAGCGGCACGCGGAGTGCGCGCCGCACGCGGAACCGAAGCCGTCGGAGCGGAAGTCCGCCGGGCAGGGCGGTCACGCGAAGGGCCCGCGGGACGCGCAGCACCCCGGCGGCCCCGCGCGCTCCGACGCGCAGGAGGCCGCCCGGCAGGCTCCCTGATCAGGCCAGACCCGCGACCAGCTCGGCGATGTCCTTGCGACGGCCGGTGTAGAACGGGATCTCCTCACGGACGTGCATCCGCGCCTCGGAGGCACGCAGGTGACGCATGAGGTCGACGATGCGGTGCAGTTCGTCGGCCTCGAAGGCGAGGATCCACTCGTAGTCGCCCAGCGAGAACGAGGCGACCGTGTTGGCCCGCACGTCCGGGTAGCCGCGGGCCATCTTGCCGTGGTCGGCGAGCATGCGGCGGCGGTCCTCGTCGGGCAGCAGGTACCAGTCGTAGGAGCGCACGAAGGGGTAGACGCTGACGTAGTTGCGCGGCGTCTCGTCGGCGAGGAACGCGGGGATGTGCGAGCGGTTGAACTCGGCGGGCCGGTGCAGCGCCATGTTCGACCAGACCGGCTCCAGCGCGCGTCCCAGCTTGGTGCGGCGGAAGAGGTTGAACGCCTCCTGCAGCTGGTCGGCGGTCTCCGCGTGCCACCAGATCATGAGGTCGGCGTCGGCGCGCAGGCCGGAGAGGTCGTACGTGCCGCGGATCGTCACGTCCTTGGCGGCGAGCTGGTCGAACAGCTCCTGGACCTCGTCGGCGTAGCCCGCGCGGTCCTCGGGCAGCACGTCCTTCAGCTTGAAGACGGACCACAGCGTGTAGCGGATGACCTCGTTGAGGTCCTTGGCCAGCTTGCCCTTGTTCGGGATCCTGCCGGGCTCGGTGGTGGGGGCGTCGTCACTCATGTGCCTATTCTCCCGCTCCGCCGTGCAGGCTCTGCACCGGGTTCGCCCTCAGCGCGTCCAGACCGGCGCGGTCGCCGCCGAGCTGGTCCACGGCCGCGTACGCGCTCGCGATGCAGGCCGGGATGCCGACACCGTCGTAGGCCGCGCCACACACCGCGAGGCCGGGGAGCTTGCCGATGTGCTCGCGGACGCGGGCCACGCGCGCGTGGTGCCCGACCGGGTACTGCGGCAGTCCGTCGTCCCATCGCGTCACCCGCGTCGCCACCGGCTGGGCGGCGAGGCCGATCGCCTCCCGCAGGTCATGCCGGGAGACCCGCACGAGGTCGGCGTCGTCCCGGCCGAGCACCTCCGTCTCGCCGTACCGCCCGACGGAGGTGCGCAGGACGAGCAGATCCGGGTCGTCCTCGCCGATCCAGCCCCACTTCTGGGACGCGAAGGTGGACGCCTTGATGGTGTGCCCGTCGACCGGCGGGACGAGGAAGCCGCTGCCCTCGGGAAGAGCTGCGTCCCGGCGGCGGTAGGCGAGGGTGACGAGCGCCATGGAGGCGTACTCCACGCCGGCGAGTTCGGACGCGGCGGCGGGTGCCTCGGCGCGCAGCAGGACGGCGGCGGGCGCGGCGGGCAGCGCGACCACGACGGCGTCGGCGTGCAGCACGCGGTCTCCGGCGACGACCCGCCAGCCGGCGTGCGGCCCGCCGGCGGTGGCCCCGTCCGCTGCGCCACCGGCCCGGCGCAGCTCCGACACGGCGGCCCGGGTGACGATCTCGCCACCGCGTGCGCGCACCGACTCGGCGACCGCCAGGGGCAGTTGTCCCACGCCGCCCTCGATGCCCATGAACACCGGTCCGGTCTGCTGCGCCGCGGCGGCCTTGGCCTGGATGTCGCGCACGGCTTCCGTGAGGGAGGTGTGGGTGCGGGCGGCGGCATAGAGCTGGGGCACGGCCAGGCGCATCGAGATGCGGTACGCGTCGCCCGCGTAGACCCCGCCGAGGAGGGGTTCGACCAGGCGATCGACGACCTCGCGGCCGAGGCGGGCCGCCACGTACTCACCCACCGCCACGTCGTCGCCGACCTCGGTGCGGGGCAGGTCGGCATCGCGTCCGATGCGGCGCAGGCCCTCCTCGGACAGGATGCCGGCGAGCGCGGACGCGGTGCCGGGGACGCCCATCACGTGTCCCTTGGGCATCGGGCGCAGGGTGCCGCGGTTCCACAGGGACGCCGTCGCGGTGGCGGGCGGCTGGAGGCGGTCGGCGAGGCCGGCCTCGCGGGCCAGTGACACGGCCTCGGGGCGGCGCGCGAGCATCGACTCGGCGCCCAGGTCCACCCGGACGCCCGCGATCTCGCCGGGCAGCAGCTTCCCGCCCACGCGGGCCGAGGCCTCCAGGACGGTGACCCGCGCGCCGCGGTCCAGCAGGCGGTGGGCTGCGGCCAGACCCGCGATCCCGCCGCCGACGACCACGACATGTCCCATACCCGTACGAGTGTCCTCTTCGCGCATGCCTCCACCCTCTCAGACCGCGCCGGCGCCGCCCGCCGCGCGTCCGGTGTCCGGCGCGAGTCCTGACCGTGACCGCATCGGGACCGGCCGGGACCAACGTCCCGGCCCGGTCGTGCGTCGAAGGAGCGTCAGTCGAGTCGACACGACCCTCGGGGGTAGGCCCACATGCGCATACGAAGCTCCGCACGTCCCGTCCAGGTCCTGGCCGGGGTGCTCCTCGCGTCCGCGCTCGCCCTCACGGGATGCAGCGGCGGCGACGACTCGGCGAGCCAGGCCGCCGGTGACGCCGCCGCCGCCGACAAGGCCGCCGCCCCGCAGGCGGGGCAGGAGGTCTCGGGCTCCACGGGCCGCGGCGGCTCGAACGGATCCAGGGCCACCGCGCCGCCCAAGGTGAGCGCGAGCCACATCATCCGCACCGCCTCCCTGACCGTGCAGGTCAAGGACGTGCCCAAGGCCCTCGACGACGCCCGTGCCACGGCGGAGGACGCGGGCGGATACGTCGGCAACGAGACCACGAACCGCGACGGCCGGGGCCACGAGCGCACGCGCGTCGTCCTGCGCGTGCCCACCGACCGGTACGAACAGGTGCTCGCCGACCTCGAGGGCACGGGCAAGGTCGTCGAGCGGACCGCCAAGGCGCAGGACGTCACCGACCAGGTCGTGGACGTGGAGAGCCGCATCGCGTCCCAGCGCGCCAGCGTGGCGCGGGTCCGGGAGCTGATGGACAAGGCGACCAAGCTCAGTGACGTGGTCACCCTGGAAGGGGAGTTGAGCAGCCGCGAGTCCGACCTGGAGGCGCTGCTCGCCCGGCAGGCGTCCTTGAAGGACCGCACCACTCTGGCCACGATCACGCTCTCGCTGTCCGAGACTCCGGTGAAGAAGGCCGAGAAGAAGGACGAGGACCCGGGCTTCGTGGACGCGCTCACCGGCGGCTGGCACGTGCTGGTCACGATGCTGCGCTGGATCACCCTCGCGTTCGGGGCGGTGCTGCCCTTCGCGGTGGGCCTGGCGCTGATCGTCCTGGTGTGGGTGCGCCTGGTGCGCCCTCGGCTGCCGCGGCGCACCGCCGCGCACCCGGCCCCGGCGGCGGGCGCCGGGTCCCTGCCCGCGGCCCGTCCGGTGCGTGCCGACGGCTCGGCGAAGGGTGGCGAGGAGGACTGAAATGCGCGGCCCCCGTAGCGTGTTCGCATGGACATGAGCCGTACGAGCAGCAATGGCGGGGCCCGGGAACGAATGGTCGTGATCGGCGGTGACGCGGCGGGCATGTCCGCCGCGTCGCAGGCACGCCGGCTACGGGGGCCCGACGAGTTGGAGATCGTGGCGTTCGAGCGCGGCCACTTCACCTCCTACTCGGCGTGCGGCATCCCGTACTGGGTGGGCGGCGACGTCCCCGAGCGGGACCAGCTGATCGCGCGGACGCCCGAGGAGCACCGGGAGCGCGCCATCGATCTGCGGATGCGCACGGAGGTCGTGGAGATCGACGTCGCGGGCGCCCGGGTGCTCTCCCGGGACCTCGACAGCGGGGCCGAGGAGTGGACGGCGTACGACAAGCTCGTGATCGCGACCGGCGCGCGTCCGGTCCGCCCCGACCTGCCGGGCATGGACGCCCCGGGCGTGCACGGGGTGCAGACGCTCGACGACGGCCAGGCACTGCTGGACACGCTGGCCGGCACGGAGGGCCGGCGGGCGGTGGTCGTCGGCGCGGGCTACATCGGCGTGGAGATGGCCGAGGCACTGATCAACCGCGGCTACGAGGTCACGGTCGTCAACCGCGGCAAGGAACCCATGTCCACGCTCGACCCCGACATGGGCCGCCTCGTGCACACGGCCATGGAGGGCATGGGCATCACCATGGTCGACGACGCCGAGGTCACCAAGGTGCTCACCGGTGACGACGGGCGGGTGCGCGCGGTCGCCACCGAGGACGCCGAGTACCCGGCGGACGTGGTCGTGCTGGGCATCGGCGTACGTCCCGAGACGACCCTGGCCGAGGCCGCCGGGCTGCCGCTCGGCGAGCACGGCGGGCTGCTCACGGACCTGGCGATGCGGGTGCGCGGGCACGCGGACATCTGGGCCGGCGGCGACTGCGTCGAGGTGCTCGACCTGGTCTCCGGACGCGAACGGCACATCGCGCTGGGCACGCACGCCAACAAGCACGGGCAGGTCATCGGCTCCAACGTGGGCGGCGGGTACGCCACTTTCCCGGGTGTCGTCGGCACGGCGGTGAGCAAGGTGTGCGATCTGGAGATCGCCCGCACCGGTCTGCGCGAGAAGGACGCCCTCCGGGCGGGCCTGCGGTTCGAGACCGTGACCATCGAGTCCACGAGCCGTGCGGGCTACTACCCGCGGGCCGCGCTCATGACCGTGAAGATGCTCGCCGAGCACCGCACCGGGCGCCTGCTGGGCGTGCAGATCGTCGGCCGTGAGGGTGCGGCGAAACGCGTCGACATCGCGGCGGTGGCGCTGACCGCGGGCATGACGGTGGAACAGATGACGGCCCTCGACCTCGGCTACGCACCGCCCTTCTCCCCTGTCTGGGACCCCATCCTGGTGGCAGCCCGCAAGGCAGTCACAGCCGTACGCGAGAACACCCGATAGTCCCGCGCCGACCAGCGAAGCGCCCGCCGGGGGCGCGAGGAACAGCGCGCCGAGCCGCAGACAACCCGCACCGCACAACACACGGCGCCCCGCCGGGGGCGCGAGGAACGGCGCGCCCGGCCACGAACCGACCCGCGGTCCACGACGGACCGCACCCCAGCGGCGCGGGGCCCGCAAGCCCGGCCGCCGACAACCCGCGGTCCCGTACGGACGCCGGACACCGCCCGCCGGCCCGCCCCACGACCCGACGCGCGGCGCCGCGCCTACGCGGACTCGTGCCCCGCGCTCCCGTTGATCCGGTCGATGGCCTGCCGAGCCTGCTCCGCGGGCGGCCGCGCAGGCAGCGACGAAATGGACGCGGACGGGACCGTGGACGACGAGACGGAGGCCGGCGCGCCGACCGCGGGCGGCGACTGCGCGGGCTTCGCGTGGGCAGCGGGCCTGCTGCTGCGCAACCGGTGGCTGACGGCCTCGTCGAGAGTCACCGGACGCTGCATCCGCGCCGCGAGCCGACCCGCCTCCTGGCCGAGTGCGGCGACGTCCTCCCAGGGCAGGTGCAGCACCAGGGCGATCTCCGCCTCGCCGTCGGGCAGGGCGTGCATCGCAGGAGTAACTCGGTCGTTCATCACCTGTGTCCTCACGTCTTCCGCGTGTCACGTCTGCACCGCGCCGCGGGCGGTTGAGGAGACATACGGACGAGAACACGGCGGCGTTCAGCCAGGACGCCCCGGCGACGCGCATTCGGCGTCGGCATCCAGGGCACTAGTTCCTTGTGGTCATCCCCGTCCATGACGTGAACCCGGTGCGCCGCACGCCGTATGTGACGTACGCGCTGATCGCCGCCAACGTCCTCGTGTTCCTCTACACTCCCGGCCTGGCCGGCTCGGCGGCGGGGGACAGCGGTCTGTCGCAGCTGTGCCATCTCCAGGCGTTCCTGGACCACCACGCCGCGGTGCCACAGGAGTTGATCCATCATCAGATGCCGCGGCTGGTGCCGACGGGGCAGACCGGTGCCGGGCCGCACGGCGTGGGCTGTGTGGTGGCTCCGCCGGACTACGACAAGTCGCCGCCGCTGTCGGTGTTCACGGCGATGTTCCTGCACGGAGGCTGGCTGCACCTGCTGGGCAACATGCTGTTCCTGCTGATCTTCGGCAACAACATCGAGGACCGCCTCGGCCATGTCCGCTTCACGCTGTTCTACGTGGCCTGCGGTTATGCGGCGGCCTACGGCTTCGCGCTGCTCAACGACGACTCGGGCGACCCGCTGATCGGCGCCTCGGGAGCGATCGCCGGGGTCCTCGGCGCCTATCTGGTGCTCTATCCGAGAGCCAGGGTCTGGGTCCTCGTCCCGTTCCTGGTCTTCCTGCCGCTGCGTCTGCCTGCCTGGCTCGTGCTGGGCTTCTGGTTCGTGCTCCAGGCGGTGTACTCGTCCGGGAGCGGCGTCTCGACAGCGGGAACGGTCGCGTACGCCGCCCACGTGGTCGGCTTCCTCGCCGGCATGCTGCTCGCCTGGCCGCTGCGTCCCGGCACACCGCCGCCGCCCGAACCGCGCCGCCTGCTGTGGGGCAGGCGGGCGCGGCACAGCTGGTGAGGCGGCGGGCCGTGAGCCCGGGCCGGTGAGCCTGAGGGAGTTGCCCCGGTCAGCGGGCGGTCTGGGTGTGCACGTACTCCACGAGGCGGGTCAGGGCGTCGGGGTTCATGCTCGGCAGAACGCCGTGGCCGAGGTTGAAGACATGGCCTTCGAGACCGGCGGCGGCGTCGAGGACCTCGCGGGTCTTGGTCTCCACGGCCTCGGTCGAGGAGAACAGCACCGCCGGGTCGAGGTTGCCCTGGAGGGCCTTGCCGGGGCCGACGCGGCGGGCGGCCTCGTCGAGCGGGACGCGCCAGTCGACACCGACCACGTCGGCGCCCGCCTCGCCCATGAGGCCGAGCAGCTCGCCGGTGCCGACGCCGAAGTGGATGCGCGGCACGCCGTACCCGGCGACGGCGTCGAAGACCTTCGTGGAAGCGGGCATGACGGAGCGGCGGTAGTCGGCGGGTGCCAGGGCGCCGACCCAGGAGTCGAAGAGCTGCACGGCGCTGGCGCCGGCCTCGATCTGCACCTTCAGGAAGGCGGAGGTGATCTCGGCGAGGCGGTCCAGGAGGTCGGCCCACAGCTGCGGGTCGCCGTACATGAGCGCCTTGGTGTGCTCGTGGTTCTTGGACGGACCGCCCTCGACGAGGTAGCTCGCGAGGGTGAAGGGCGCGCCCGCGAAACCGATGAGCGGGGTCGGGCCGAGCTCGGCCGTGAGCAGACCGATGGCCTCGGTGACGTAGTGGACGTCCTCGGGGGTCAGGTCGCGCAGCTGGGCGAGGTCGGCCCGGGTGCGGATCGGGTTCTGGACGACGGGGCCGACGCCCGGCTTGATGTCCAGGTCGACGCCGATGGCCTTCAGCGGGACGACGATGTCGCTGAAGTAGATCGCCGCGTCCACGTTGTGGCGGCGCACCGGCTGGAGCGTGATCTCGGCGACCAGCTCGGGCCGCATGCAGGACTCCAGCATGGGGATGCCCTCGCGCACCTTGAGGTACTCGGGCAGTGAGCGACCGGCCTGCCGCATGAACCACACCGGCGTGTGCGGCACGGGCTCGCGCCTGCACGCCTTGAGGAAGGCGGACTCGTACGTGGCTGTCGGCTGCTGCCCGGAGGGGCTGTGGTTGGCGCTCACGACGGAAAGTCTCGCACGGCGCACGGACGTCCAGGTCCCGGGCTCCGCCCTCCCCCGGCCGGTGCGGGGTCCCCGGCGCACGGCGCGCGGGCGGGCGCGTTCGCGCGGAACGATCCGGACAGTGGTCCCGCGCACGGGTGTCTCTCCCTGCGCGAAGGCTCCGTTCCCCTTAATCTTCCCCGCATGGCTGCGGCTCAGGGACGACTGTCGGACGGCGCTGGCGGAATGGACGACGCGAAGGAGGGGGACCGGAATGCGGTGGAGACGGCTCCCTTGCCCTTCCGGGCGGCCGTCGACGCGCTGAGGGGCGCGCGACTGCGGCCGGAGATCGAGATCGACCCGACGCGTCCCCCGCAGCGGCTGGCTCCGCACGCGTACGCGCTGGAGGCGGCGGTCGTCGCGGACGACGAGGACCTCGCCGACGGTCGGCTCGTCCTGCTCCACGACCCCGCCGGGCACGACGCCTGGCAGGGCTCCTTCCGTCTGGTGACCCTGATCCGCGCGGAGCTGGAGCCGGAGATGGCCGCCGATCCGCTGCTCCCCGACGTGTGCTGGTCGTGGCTGACCGGCGCGCTCCAGGCACGCGGCCTGTCGTACGGCGAACCGAGCGGCACGGTCACGCGTGCGAGCTCTCACTACTTCGGCGGCCTCGCCGAGCGCCCCGCCGCCTCGCAGATCGAGATCCGCGCCTCCTGGACGCCCCGCGAGGGGCGGGGCGGCGTCCCGGACACGGCGGCGCACCTCGCGGCGTGGTGCGACCTGCTGTCCCAGGTCGCCGGCCTCCCGCCGGCCGGGCCGGGCGACGGGTCGATCGTCACCCTTCCGCAGCGCCGGGGCCCGCAGTCCCGCTGAATGCTGTCTCCGTCCCGCCGTGAGCCGCCGCACCGCGGCCACGCGGGGCCGGCTCCGCACCCGTGCCACGCTTCGGGGCGGCTCCGCACCCGTGCCACGCTTCGGGACTGCTCCGCCACGCCTTCCCGCCGGCGCGGTCCGTACCGGTGCCGTCAGCGGTGACCCTGCCCGCCGGGCCTCGGCGCCGCACGCCGACGCGCCCGTCTCTCACCGCACGCTTACCGGTTCTTTGTCGATACGGCCACTTTCGGCCGTGATTTGACGCGGATCGACTCGGTTCGATCTTCGGATGATCGATCGCGTGTCCGAATTGCACGGATTGTTACTCACCAAATCGTGATCATTCTCTAAAGGACAAGGGGTTTGGTGCCGAAGACGTCTGTGACCTTGAAAGCACGGTTCGTCCCGGCTCCATCCCCAGAGCCGGTCCCGTCCCGCACCCCAGGAGGCCTGGTGTCCGTTCTCCTCGAGCAGCCCGCAAGCCTGGTCGCCTACCGCCCCAACAAGCCGACCGCCATGGTGGTCGTGGCCGACCCCCGGGTCCGCTCCACCGTCACCCGCCACCTGTGGGCGCTCGGAGTGCGCGACGTCATCGAGGCGTCGTCCGTCGCGGAGGCCCGTCCCCGAATCGGCAACCCGCGTGACATCTGCGTCGCCGACGTCCATCTGCCCGACGGCAGCGGGCTCACCCTGCTGTCCGAGACCCGAGCCGCGGGCTGGCCCAACGGCCTCGCCCTCTCCGCCGCCGACGACATCGGCGCCGTACGCAACGCCCTGGCGGGCGGCGTCAAGGGCTATGTCGTCACCGGCACCCGAACGAACGTCGGGCTCCCCACCCGGCCCGGCGCCGCACCGATCGGCTCGGCCGCCGCCCGTATGCACCGCCGCCCCCCGGGTGCCCCGAGCCACCCGGGCGGCTACCGCGAACTGTCCGGACGAGAGGTCGAGGTCCTTCGACTGGTCGCGGAGGGCCAGTCGAACAAGGCCATCGGCGTCTCCATGGGCCTGTCCGCACTGACCGTCAAGAGCCACCTCGCCCGCATCGCCCGCAAGCTCGGCACGGGCGACCGCGCCGGGATGGTGGCGGTGGCGCTGCGGACCGGCATCATCCACTGAACCCCGCCCCGCCCCCAGCCCGTCCCCGACCCGTGAACCGGATGTTTCACTGACCTGACTGGTTTACGACCCTCAGACGCCCGTCGACGGAACGTTCCGTCGACGGGCGTTGTCCATACACAGATACCCTTGACAGGTGACCGACGCCCAAGAGACCGCAGCAGACAGCTCACTGCGAACCACCGGAGGCGCCCCTCCGGACGACGTCGAATCGGCGCCGATCCCTTTGCTTGAGCCCCGAGACGGCATTCCGCCCGTGATCGCCGACGACGCCTCGCTCGCGCGGGTGATCGCCGCCTTCGCCGCCGGATCCGGCCCCGTCGCCGTCGACGCCGAACGCGCGTCCGGGTACCGATACGGCCAGCGCGCCTATCTGGTGCAGCTGCGCCGCGAGGGCGCCGGGACCGCGCTGATCGATCCCGTCGCGTGCCCCGATCTGTCCGGCCTCGGCGAGGCGATCTCCGGCGTGGAGTGGGTGCTGCACGCGGCCACCCAGGACCTGCCCTGTCTGCGCGAGATAGGCATGGTCCCCACCCGGATCTTCGACACCGAGCTGGCCGGCCGGCTCGCCGGGTTCCCCCGGGTGGGCCTCGGCGCCATGGTCGAGAGCGTGCTCGGTTTCGTCCTGGAGAAGGGACACTCCGCCGTCGACTGGTCGACCCGCCCGCTGCCCGAGCCCTGGCTGCGCTACGCCGCCCTCGACGTGGAGCTGCTCGTCGACCTGCGCGACGCCCTGGAGAAGGAGCTCGACCGGCAGGGCAAGCTGGAGTGGGCCCAGCAGGAGTTCGACGCCATCGCGCAGGCCGAGCCCGCCCCGCCGCGCAAGGACCCCTGGCGCCGCACGTCGGGCATGCACAAGGTGCGCCGCCGCCGGCAGATGGCGGTCGTACGGGAGCTCTGGGAGGCCCGGGACCGCGTCGCCCAGCGCCGGGACGTCTCGCCCGGCAAGGTCCTCGGGGACGCGGCGATCGTCGAGGCGGCGCTGGGCATGCCCGTCAATGTGCACGCCCTCGCCGGGCTCAACGGCTTCGGACACCGCATGGGGCGCCGCCAGCTGGAGCAGTGGCAGGCCGCGGTCGACCGCGCGAGGGCGCTGCCGGAGGCCGAGCTGCCGCAACCGGGCCAGCCGGTGACCGGCCCCCCGCCGCCGCGCGCCTGGGCCGACAAGGACCCCGCCGCCGCCGCGCGGCTGTCCGCGGCCCGCGCCGCGGTGTCCGCGCTGGCCGAGGAGCTCGGCATGCCGCAGGAGAACCTGATCACGCCGGACACGGTGCGCCGGGTGTGCTGGGAGCCGCCCGCGGCGCCGGACACGGCGTCGGTGGCCACCGCGCTGACCGGGTACGGGGCGCGGCCCTGGCAGGTCGAGCAGGTCGCCCCGGTGCTGGTGACGGCGCTTTCGGCGAAGGCCCCCAAGGGCTGACGACCGCCCGGGCCGAGGTGCCCCGGCCCCGGGGATGTCCGGGGCCCCGCGCGGGCCGGGCCGCGGACAGCGGCCCGGCCCGCGCTCATTTCGTCGCCCCCCGGGTGAAGCCGTTGTAGATGAACCGCTGGAGGAGCAGGAAGACGATCAAGGTCGGCAGGATGACGAGCACCGCGCCGGCCGAGATCGTCTCCCAGTGCGCCCCGAACGGCCCCTTGAACCGGAACAGCGACGTCGAGATCACGCCAAGATCCTCGGACGGCATGTAGAGGAAGGGGAGGTAGAAGTCGTTGTAGACGGTGATCCCCTTCACGATCACGACCGTGGCGACGGCGGGCCTGAGCAGCGGCAGGATGATCTTCCAGTAGATCGTGAAGGCGTTGGCGCCGTCGAGGCGCGCGGCCTCGTCCAGGGACACGGGGATGGACCGGACGAACTGCAGGAAGATGTAGATCGACACGATGTCCGTGCCCATGTAGAGCACGATCGGCGCCCAGCGGGTGTCGAACAGGCCGAAGCCGTCGACGATCTGGAAGGTCGCGACCTGTGTCGTGACGCCGGGTACGAGCGTGGCGATCAGGAAGAGCGCGACCACCAGCTTCTTGAAGCGGAACGTGAACCGGTCGATCGCGTACGCCGCCATCGAGCCGATGATCACCGTGCCGGTGACGGAGAAGAGCAGGATGAAGGCCGTGTTGCCGAAGGCCGCCGGCATCCCGCCGTCACGGAACGCCGTCACGTAGTTGTGGAAGTTCAGGAAGTCGTCGGGCAGCGCGAGCGCGCCGCTGCCGTCCGCCATCTCCTTCGAGGACTTGAGGGAGGTGAGCAGGACGACGGCGAGCGGGAGCAGCACGACGGCGGAGGCGACGGCGAGCGACAGGTAGGTGAGGGTGCGGGCGGCCCGGCGACGTCCCGCGGGCGTGGTTCCCGGCAGTGTCATACGAGATCCACCCTGTCGTCCGGGACCAGGCGCCGCTGCACCCACGTCACCGCCAGGATGATGAGCAGCAGCACGACCGCGGCCGCCGAGGCGAGGCCCGTCTTGTTGAACTGGAAGGCCAGCTTCACGGTCTGGATCACGAAGGTCTCCGTTCCGGTCGCGCCGCCGGTCATGATGAACGGCACGTCGAACGCGGACAGCGAGCCGGAGACGGAGAGGATCACCGAGAGGCTGAGGACGGGCTTGATGCCGGGCAGGACGATGTACCGGAACTGGTGCCATCGATGGGCACCGTCCAGCTCGGACGCCTCGTACAGCTCACCCGGGATCGACTGGATCGCGCCGAGGAACAGCACGAAGTTCAGGCCGGTGTAGCGCCAGACGGAGACCCCGGCCAGGGAGGTGTTGGCGGACACCGAGGTGCCGAGCCAGGCCCGGTCGGAGTGGTGTCCGAACAGGCCGAGGACGGAGTCGAGGGTGCCGCCGTCCTGGAAGAAGTAGAGGAAGACGAAGCCGATCGCGACGCCGTTGACGAGGTAGGGGAAGAAGAGCACGCCCTTGAAGAAGTTCCGGAAGCGGACGTCGAAGCTGAGGATCGTCGCGAAGTAGAGGGCGACGGCGATCTGTACGACCGAGGCGGCCAGGTAGTAGCCGCTGACGAAGAACACCTGGAACAGCTCGGGCCGGGTGAAGAGTTCGACGTAGTTCTCGGCGCCCGTGTAGTGCAGGTCGGGGCTCACGCCGTCCCAGTCGGTGAAGCTGTACGCGATCATGTTGGCGACGGGCGCGTACGTGAAGGTGATCAGCAGGGCGAGCGGGGCGGCGAGGAAGAGCCAGGGGGTCAGGCCGCGCCACACGCGTACGCCGCGTGGGGCGCGCCCCCGGGCGGCGGGCGGCGGGGCCGTCGCGGGCCCCGCCGCCGTGCCGGGGGCGTCCGTCATCACGGTCCCGGTGTCGTCGCCCTTCATCAGGACCCGGACCCGACGGTCTCGGCCGCCTCGGTCCAGCGCCTGCCGAGGTCTTTGAAGAAGTCGTCGAGGCTGCCCTTCCTGGCGCCGCGGGCGAGGTCGACGAGGTTCTGGCGGTAGTCGGGGGCGTAGATGCCGACCTCGGACTGGTTGTCGATGGCCTTGACGGTGGCTCCGTCGGTGTCGTCGAGTTCCATGAACTTCACGCCCGCGTCCTGGTACGGCTTCAGCACGTCCGGCAGCGGCGCTCCCTTGACCGGGGAGAGGGTCAGGTTGTCGTCCGCGTAGCCCGACCGGTCGGTGAACCAGTCGATCCAGGCGCGGGCGGCCTCCTTGTGGACGGAGTGGACGTTGACGGCCTGGTTGTAGTCGGGCGCCACCACGGCGCAGAACCGTCCGCCGACCTGGACGGGGAACGGCATGAAGCCGATGTCGTCGGGGTCGGTGCCGGCCTGCTCGGCGGCGGCCCGGAACTGCGTGATCGCCCAGGAGCCGAGCCACATGGTGGCGATGTCACCCTTCGCCAGCCGGGGTTTGGAGCCTTCCCAGTTGGTGGTCGTCGGGTCCTTCTCGGCGAGCCCGTCGTGGACGACGTCGTAGAGCAGGGTGTCGGCGACGCGCAGATCCGCGCCCTCGGCCCAGGGGTCGCCGTCGGCGAGGGCGGTGGTCGCCCCGGTGTCGCAGCTCGCGGACCCGTTGGCGGAGGTCCAGGACGTGAGCGGCCACTTGTCCTTGAAGTTCGTGTAGTACGGGACGGCCTTCGTCCTGGCCTTGATCGCCCGCAGGTCGTCGACGAAGGCGGCCGGGGTGGTGGGCCAGTCGGTGATCCCCGCGTCCTTCCACACCCGTTTGTTGTAGACGAACCCCGGGGTCACGCCGATCGGGCTCTGTCCGTAGACCTTGCCGTCGACCGCGGTGAAGTCCGTGAAGCGGTACTTCCTGGAGCGTTCGGCGGACGTGCCGAGCGAGGCGAAGAACTTGGGGTAGTCGCCCTTCTTGATCACGGCCGGGATCATGAGGACGTCGCCGTAGTTCTCCGTGTTCATGCGGATCTTGACCTCACCCTCGTAGTCGGTGATGGCCTCGAACTCGACCTCGACCTTCGGGTAGGTCCTGTTGAACTCGGCTGCGTACTTCTTCATCGTGCCGTCCTGCACGAGATCGGTCCGCTGGGTGAGGACCTTGATGGTCCCGGACACCTTGGCGGGGTCGTCGGGGGCCTTGGCGTCCGCGCCCTTCGACGCGCCTCCGCTCCCCGTGCAGCCCGCGGCCAGCAGTGCGGCGGCGAGCAGTGTTCCGGCGAATGACGTGCGGCGGTTCATCTGCACCAGCTCCGTTCACCTCGGTTGGCTGGTTCGGCACTCTGACAGCCGCCGCTAAACCGGTAAAGTCACTATTCCGCCAACGATTCCGAAATCTTTCGCAGCCACTGGTGTCTACTGCCTCAACCGGTTTAGGGAGTACGCATGCTGGACGTCACACCGCTCACCGAGGGATGGACCCTGCGGCACGAGGGAGCCGTACTTCCGGCCGCGGTCCCGGGCTGTGTGCACACCGATCTGCTGGCGGCGGGCGCCATCGCGGACCCGTTCCTCGGCCGGAACGAGACCGATGTGGCGTGGGTGGGCCGACGGGACTGGACGTACGACGTCACCCTGCCCGCCACATCCGGCCACGAGCAGACCGACCTCGTCTTCGACGGCCTGGACACCGCCGCACAGATCCGGCTGGACGGACGGCTCCTCGGCTCGGTACGGAACATGCACCGCTCCTACCGCTTCGACGTCACCGGGCTCAGCGGCCCGCTCTCGGTGCACTTCACCTCGGCGTACGGCGCGGCCGAGGCGGTGCGGGACCGGCTCGGCGAGCGGCCGAACGCCTATCCCGAACCCTTCCAGTACCTGCGGAAGATGGCCTGCTCCTTCGGCTGGGACTGGGGGCCGACGCTCGTGACCGCCGGGATCTGGCGGCCGGTGCGGCTGGAGCACTGGTCGACCGCGCGGATCACCCGGGTACGGCCGCTGGTGTCCGTCGAACGGGGCGTCGGACGCGTCGAGCTGGCCGTGGACGTCGAGCGGACCCGGGTCGAGGCCGGCCTCACCGTGGAGGCCCGGGCCGGCGGCGTGCGGGCCGGCGGGACGATCGACGGCACGTCCGGGACGGTCCTGCTGGAGATCCCGGACCCCGAGCTGTGGTGGCCCCACGGCTACGGTGAACAGCGTTTGTACGACGTCGAGTTGACGTTGAGCGACGCGCACGGCCCGCTCGACGCGTGGCGCCGCCGCATCGGCTTCCGCACGCTGGAACTGGACCGCCGCGCCGACGCCCACGGCAGCGGTTTCACCTTCGTCGTCAACGGCGTCCGGCTCTTCGCGCGGGGGGTCAACTGGATCCCGGACGACGCCCTCCCGTCCCGGATCACCCGTGAGCGCTACCGGCACAGGCTCCGCCAGGCCGCCGCCGCGGGCGTCGACCTCGTGCGCGTGTGGGGCGGCGGCATCTACGAGAGCGAGGACTTCTACGACGCCTGCGACGAGCTGGGGCTGATGGTCTGGCAGGACTTCCCCTTCGCCTGCGCGGCGTATCCCGAGGAGCAGCCGCTGCGCGGCGAGGTGGAGGCCGAGGCCCGGGAGAACGTCGTACGGCTGATGCCGCACCCCTCGCTCGTTCTGTGGAACGGCAACAACGAGAACCTGTGGGGCTTCAGGGACTGGGACTGGGAACGGCGACTGGCCGGGGACTCGTGGGGCGAGGGGTACTACCTCGGGCTGCTGCCGCGGGTGGTGGCCGAGCTGGACCCGACGCGGCCGTACGCGGCGGGCAGCCCGTGGTCCGGCTCCTGGGACCACCACCCCAACGACCCGGCGCACGGCACCCACCACTCGTGGGAGGTGTGGAACAGGACGGACTACGCCGACTACCGCCTCCATGTCCCGCGCTTCGTCGCCGAGTTCGGCTGGCAGGCACCACCCGCGTACGCGACGCTGCGTCGCGCGCTCCCCGGCGAGACGCTCGCCCCCGACTCCCCCGGCGTGCTGCACCACCAGAAGGCCGACGACGGGAACGGCAAGCTGGAGCGCGGACTCGCCCGCCATTTCCCGCCGCCCGAGGGCGACTTCGACCGCTGGCACTACCTCAATCAGGTCAACCAGGCCCGTGCGGTGGCCGCCGGGATCGAGCACTGGCGCGCGCACTGGCCGGTGTGCGCCGGCACGGTCCTGTGGCAGCTCAACGACTGCTGGCCGGTGACCTCGTGGGCCGCGATCGACGGCGACGGACGCGCCAAGCCGCTCTACCACGAGCTGCGGCGGCTCTACGCGGACCGGCTCCTGACACTGCTGCCCCGGACGGGCGGGCTGGTGCTCGCCGCGGTCAACCAGTCCGCCCAGCCCTGGCGGGGCACGCTCAGGCTGCGGCGGATGTCCGTCGAGGGCGTGACGACGGGCGAGACGACGCTCGGCCTCTCCGCCGCCGCGCGCGCGGTCGGCGAGGTTCCCGTACCGCCCGAGTTGCAGCCGGCCGGTCCGAAGGAGTTCCTGGTGGCCGACGCGGACGGGCTGCGGGCCCTGCACTTTCCCGTGCCCGACCGTGAAGTCCCCTACCCGAGGCCCCGGTTCGACGTCACGGTCGCGCCGGGCGCGGTGACCGTGACGGCGCACACCCTCGTAAGGGACCTGCTGCTCCAGGCGGACCGCCTCGACCCGGCCGCCGAGGCCGACACCGGCCTGGTCACGCTGCTTCCCGGCGAACGGGTCACGATCGGCGTACGCGGCTGGGAGACTCTGGACGAGCGGGCCGAGACGACCGCCCGATCCGCCCTGTACTGCGTGGAGCCGACCCGATGACCACAGTGCCGACCCCTCGCGTCACCATCAAGGACGTCGCGGCGCGCGCCGGCGTCTCGAAGGGTGCGGTGTCCCTCGCCTTCAACCGCAAGCCCGGCCTGTCGGACGCCACCCGCGACCGGATCTTCGACGCGGCCCGGGAGCTGGGCTGGGCGCCGAACCTCACCGCCCGGTCGCTGTCCAGCCAGCGGGTGGACGTGGTCGGCCTCGCGATCTGCCGGCCGGCCAAGCAACTCGGACTCGAACCCTTCTACATGGAGTTCATCTCCGGGGTGGAGGGCGTGCTGACCGAGCGTTCGTGCTCGCTGCTGCTGCGTCTCGTGCGGAACCTGGAGGAGGAGGTCGGGCTCCAGGATGCCTGGTGGAAGGGGAAGCAGATCAGCGGGTCGATCCTGGTCGACTTCCGGGCCGACGACCCGAGGGTCGCCGCGGTGGAGCGGCTCGGCATGCCGGCCGTCGCCGTCGGCCACCCGTCGCTGACGGGCTCCCTCACGTCCGTGTGGACCGACGACGCCACCGCCGTCACCGAGGCCGTGCGCTATCTCGCGGCGCTCGGACACCGGCGGATCGCCCGGGTCGGCGGCGCGGCACCCCTCGGGCACACGACCATCCGCACGGCGGCCTTCGACGAGGCGGCCCGGACGCTGGACCTCGCCGGGTCCTGGCAGGTGGCGACCGACTTCTCGGGCGACGCCGGGGCGCGGGCCACGCGCTCGCTGCTGTCGGCCGCGCCGCCGGACCGGCCCACCGCGATCGTGTACGACAACGACATCATGGCGGTGGCCGGGCTCTCCGTCGCCTCCGAGATGGGGCTGAACGTGCCGGGCGACGTCTCCCTGCTCGCCTGGGACGACTCCCAGCTGTGCCGGCTCACCCATCCGACGCTCTCCGCCATGAGCCATGACGTGCACGGCTTCGGCGCGGACGTGGCGCGCACGCTGTTCGATGTGATCACCGGTGAGGAGCCCGCGTCGCACCCGGTGCCCACCCCGGTGCTGACGCCGCGGGGGTCGACGGCACCGCCCGGGGGCGGCTCGCGGATGTGACCTTCGCCGCTCCCGCCTCCGGGGCTGGGCAGCATGGTTACCCGCAAGTAGCATGAGGGGGTGAGCGCGCGCTCAGTCGCGTGCGACGCGCAGCAGTGCCATCCCGCATCTGGAGGAGAGCCATCGTGCCTCGTACCGTCAGGGACGTCGTCTTCGTCGACGGCGTCCGCACCCCGTTCGGCAAGGCGGGCCCGAAGGGCATCTACCACGAGACCCGCGCCGACGACCTCGTCGTGAAGGCCATCCGGGAGCTGCTGCGCCGCAACCCCGGCCTGGACCCCAAGAAGATCGACGAGGTCGCCATCGCCGCGACCACGCAGATCGGTGACCAGGGTCTGACGCTGGGCCGCACCGCCGGGATCCTGGCCGGTCTCCCCCAGTCGGTGCCCGGCTACTCCATCGACCGCATGTGCGCGGGTGCGCTGACCGCCGTCACCACCACCGCGGGCTCCATCGCCTTCGGCGCCTACGACGCCGTCATCGCCGGCGGTGTCGAGCACATGGGCCGCCACCCGATGGGCGAGGGCGTCGACCCGAACCCGCGGTTCGTCAGCGAGAAGCTGGTCGACGAGTCCGCCCTGTTCATGGGCATGACCGCCGAGAACCTGCACGACCGCTACCCCACGATCACCAAGCAGCGCGCCGACGAGTACGCCGTGCGCTCGCAGGAGAAGGCCGCCAAGGCGTACGCCAACGGCAAGATCCAGCAGGACCTGGTGCCGATCTCGGTGCGCAACACCAACGCGGAGGTCGGTGAGACCGGCTGGGGCCTGGTGACCGCCGACGAGCCGATGCGTCCGGGCACCACGCTGGAGAACCTGTCCGGTCTGAAGACCCCGTTCCGCGTCCACGGCCGGGTCACGGCCGGCAACGCGGCCGGTCTGAACGACGGTGCGACCGCCTCGATCATCGCGTCCGAGGACTTCGCCCGCGAGCACAACCTGCCGGTCAAGATGCGCCTCGTCTCGTACGCCTTCGCGGGCGTCGAGCCGGAGGTCATGGGCTACGGCCCGATCCCGGCCACCGAGAAGGCCCTCGCCCAGGGCGGCCTGACGATCGACGACATCGGCCTCTTCGAGGTCAACGAGGCCTTCGCCGTCCAGGTGCTCGCCTTCCTGGAGCACTACGGCATCGCCGACGACGACGCGCGCGTCAACCAGTACGGCGGCGCCATCGCGTTCGGTCACCCACTGGCCTCCTCCGGCGTGCGTCTGATGACGCAGCTGGCCCGCCAGTTCGAGGAGCAGCCGGAGGTCCGTTACGGCCTCACCACCATGTGCGTCGGCTTCGGCATGGGCGCCACGGTGATCTGGGAGAACCCGCACCACAAGGACGCCGGAGGCGAGAAGTGAGCACCGCTGAACTCCTGAAGGGCGCAGCCGAGCTGTTCCCCGACGAGGTCGTGACGTCCGCGAACGTACGCCACCTCGACCTGCCCTTCGGCGCCGGGCGCTACGCGCTCATCACGCTGGACAACGGCTTCGACCACACCAAGCCGACCACCTTCGGCCCGGCCTCGCTCGCGAACCTGAACACCGCGATCGACCAGGTCGAGGCGGAGGCCGCGGCCGGCGACATCGTCGGCGTCGGCATCACCGGCAAGCCGTTCATCTTCGCGGTCGGCGCCGACCTCAAGGGCGTCGAGCTGCTGAAGAAGCACGAGGACGCGCTCGCCATCGGCAAGGGCGGCCACGAGGTCTTCAAGCGCCTGTCGGCGCTGGCCGTCCCGACTTTCGCGTACTACAACGGCGCGGCGATGGGCGGCGGCGTCGAGGTCGGTCTGCACTGCACCTACCGCACGGTGTCGAAGGCCCTGCCGGCCTTCTCCCTGCCCGAGGTCTTCCTGGGCCTGGTCCCGGGCTGGGGCGGCTGCACGATCCTGCCGAACCTGATCGGTGCGGACAAGGCCGTCTCGGTGATCATCGAGAACTCGCTCAACCAGAACAAGCAGCTCAAGGGCAAGCAGGTCTTCGAACTGGGCATCGCCGACGCCCTCTTCGAAGGCGCGGACTTCCTGGAGCAGTCGCTGCTGTGGACGGCCTCCGTCCTCAAGGGCGACATCACCGTCGAGCGTCCCGAGATCGACCGCGGCGAGGCCTGGGACCAGGCCGTCGCCAAGGGCCGCTTCATCGCCGACGGCAAGGTCCACGGTGCCGCCCCGGCCGCGTACCGCGCGCTGGACATCATCGCCGCGGCCAAGGACGGCGACCTGCAGAAGGGCTACGACGCCGAGGACGTGGCGCTCGCCGACCTGATCATGGGTGGCGAACTCCGCTCCGGCATCTACGCCTTCAACCTGGTCCAGAAGCGCGGCAAGCGCCCGGCCGGCGCGCCGGACAAGAACCTCGCGCGCCCGGTCACCAAGGTCGGAGTCGTGGGCGCGGGCCTGATGGCCTCGCAGCTCGCCCTGCTCTTCCTGCGCCGCCTGGAGGTGCCCGTCGTCCTGACGGACATCGACCAGGAGCGCGTCGACAAGGGCGTGGGCTACGTGCACGCCGAGATCGACAAGCTGCTCGGCAAGGGCCGCATCAACCAGGACAAGGCCAACCGCCTCAAGGCGCTGGTCAGCGGTGTGCTGGACAAGGCCGAGGGCTTCTCCGACGCCGACTTCGTCATCGAGGCCGTCTTCGAGGAGATCGGCGTCAAGCAGCAGGTGTTCGCGGAGGTCGAGGCGGTCGCCCCGGCGCACGCGATCCTCGCCACCAACACCTCCTCGCTGTCGGTCACGGAGATGGCCTCGAAGCTGAAGAACCCCGAGCGGGTCGTCGGCTTCCACTTCTTCAACCCGGTCGCGATCCTCCCCCTGCTGGAGATCGTCCGCGGTGAGCAGACGGACGACGCCTCGCTGGCCACCGCCTTCGCCGTCGCCAAGAAGCTGAAGAAGACCGCGGTCCTGACCAAGGACGCCCCGGCGTTCGTGGTGAACCGCATCCTCACCCGCTTCATGGGCGAGATCCAGAACGTCATCGACGAGGGCACCCCGGTCGAGATCGCCGAGAAGGCCATCGAGCCCCTGGGCCTGCCGATGTCCCCGCTGGTGCTCCTGGAGCTGGTCGGCCCCGCGATCGGTCTGCACGTCTCCGAGACCCTCAACCGGGCCTTCCCGGACCGCTTCACGGTCTCCGAGAACCTCGCGGCCGTCGTCAAGGCGGGCAAGCGCGGCTTCTACGTCTACGACTCCGGCAAGCCGGAGCTCGACCCCGAGGTCGCCGCGCTCCTCAAGCAGGGCGATGTCGTCCTCACCGAGGAGCAGGTCCGCGCCCGTGTCCTCGACGCCGTCGCCCAGGAGATCGGGCTCATGCTCGACGAGGGTGTCGTCGCCGAGGCCCAGGACATCGACCTGTGCCTGATCACCGGTGCCGGCTGGCCCTTCCACCTGGGCGGCATCACGCCGTACCTGGACCGTGAGGGTGTCTCCGAGCGGGTGAACGGCAAGCGGTTCCTGGAGCCGGGAGTCGCCAGCGTTCCCGCGTAGCGCTCTGCCTCGCGCCGGTGCCCCGCACGCCTGTCGGTGTGCGGGGCACCGGCCGTTCCTGCCCCGCTTCCACCGGCGCCCTCGGACCTGGGGGCTGCGCCCCCAGACCCCCATCGGCCTGGACGGCCTCGTCCTCAAACGCCGGACGGGCTGAAAATCAGCCCGTCCGCCCCGGACCCCGATCCTCGAACGCCGGAGGCGCTGTCAGACCGGGCGCCAGGCCTCCAGGGCCAGGCCCGGTTCGGACTTGCGGCGGGTGAGGAGGAGTTCGCCGGAGCCGGGCGCGAGGCTCGCCGCGACCACACGGCCGTCCTCGTCCTCCGCGAGCGAGACGACCGCGTCCCCCGGCAGTGCGGGCCCGGATTCGGCCCACCACGCTCCCGCGGCCTCGTCCTCCGTCGGATACGCGGCGAAGACGATCCGGCCGCTCGACGACCGCTGCGCGAGCAACGTGCAGTCGTGGCCGTCGAGTTCGCAGCGGATCGCCGCCACGGGGCCGGGCCCCGCGCCGGCGAGCACCCGCACGGGTTTCCCGCCCGCCCGCCAGGCGCACAGGTCGCCCGACTCGTCGGTGTAGAAGACGGTGGTGGAGTCGGGGGAGGTGGCGAGCGCGCGGAGTGTGCCGGGGCGGACCGGGGCCTCCAGCTCCTCCGCCAGGACCGGCTGCGCGCCGGGCTCCGGCTGGCTCCAGTGCAGGATGCCGTCCGGCACGGCGGCGTACAGCTCGACCCGGCCGGACTCCCCCGTCACCGCCGCCAGTTCGTCCCGTACGTCATGTCCCCCGAGGTCGCGCCACGGGCCCCAGCCGCCCTTCTCCTTCTGGGCGACCATGCTGACCCCGCCGCCCTTGTTGCGCACGAAGACATGGGCGCGTCCCTGGGCGTCGACCGCGACGGCCGGCGGGCCGGTCCGGCCGCCCGTCCTGTCGGGATGCCCGATCGGGTTCCAGTCGAGGGCGGCGAGACGCGGCCGGTAGTGCGTCGAGTGGACGAGGCCGGACTCGTCGCGGACGGTGGGGCGCCAGGAGACGAGGTGGGCGTAGCCGTCGGCGCCCTGGCCGACGGCGAGCACGGGGTGCAGGCGCTGGTCGCCGCCCACGGTGCGCGGAGGGTCCCAGGGGCCGCCGGGGCCGCGCTCCGCCCGGCAGCGGACGGCGGCCTCCGACAGCAGGTACACACCGAGTCTGCCGTCGCGGCCGCGTATGAGCCAGTCGCCGTTCACCGGTTCACCTTAATCGGGGGAGGGCCGTCCGCGGCGGCCCGCCCCCGTCCGAGTAAGCCGCTCACAGACGCTTGGCGCTGCGGAGCAGACCCGCGTAGAAGCCGTTGCCGTCGATGCGCGAGGCGCCGCCCTTGTCGCCCATGGTCGGGCCGTTGACCTCCTTGCGGCTGGAGATGAAGACGCGGTGGCCGTCGGTGTCGACGCCGAGGTACAGGGCGACGTGGTCGAGGTGGTTGCCGGTGCGGTGGTCCATCTTGAAGAAGAGGAGGTCGCCGGGCTGGACCACGTCGATGTTCTTGGGACGCGTGTACCAGGGGGAGGGACCGGAGAGCTTGATGATGTCGACGCCCACCTTGGAGCGGGCCATGCCGTCCGCGCTGCGGGGCAGCCCGTCGCCGATCGTGTTCGTGGCCATCAGCGGGTAGCGGGCCCGGTATCCCCACACCATGCGCATGAAGCCGGAGCAGTCCAGGGCGCGGTAGCGCTCCTTGCGGGCCTGCATCGTGGTGCCGTCACGGAAGGTGTAGTTGATGCCGAGGTAGTCGTAGAAGTCGTTCTGTTCGAGGCGGTCGACGCCGTCCTCCTTGAACGGGCCGAAGACCGCGTCGCCGGCGTAGGGGACGCCCTCGTCGTCCTTCTTCACCGGGGCACCCTGGACGTACTGGAAGGCGAACGCGAAGATGTCGTCCTCCTCGCTGCCGTAGTACTGCTTGAACCAGTCCTTGAACCACTTCTCCTTCTCGGCGCCCTTGCGCCACGCCTCCGGCATCAGCCGCACCCAGTCCTCCGTCACCACCCGGGACTGCGTGTTGGCGGGCTCGGTGAAGGTGCGGGAGGGGCCCCGGAGGGTCGCGGTGCGGGCGCCGTCCGTGAAGGTGGCGAGGATCTCGCCGTCCTTGCCGCGCAGCACCGAACGCGTCGGGTTGTTCAGGCGCTCCCAGGTCTGCTTCCCGGTGGCCTTGCCCGCCGAGTTCTCCAGGTCGGGCTTGTCGGTCACCGACTGCACGGCCGGGACCTTGGCCTCCGCGTCCTTGCGGAGTTCGACGGTGAAGTACGCGCTGCCCGCGAGCAGTGCGAGGACCGTGGCCGCGTGCAGGACGGGGCGGCCTTTGCTCTTCGGCATGGTGAAGGCTCCAGGGGTTCCGAGTGGGCAGCGGACTCAGGCGGTCGGCATGGCGCCGAGGAGGATTCCGGCGGTCAGCACGACATAGGTGGCGAGGGTGACCGAGCCGGTCGACAGCAGGGTGGCTCCCTTGGGCTGGCGCACGAGCTGGTAGCCGATCAGGCCCGGGACGATGAAGCCCAGGGTCTGGTTGGCGTACAGCAGCGGGAACTCCATCTGGAGCACGATGATCACGGTCGCCTGGATCAGCACGCCGGTGAGCACGACGGCCGCGAAGAGCCGCTTGCCGTAGAGGATCACGACGCGCTGGAGGAGCAGGGTGGTGACGTAGGTCAGGACGGTCACGCCGACGACGAGGGCGGCGCGCTGGAGGTCCTCGATGAGGGTGAGCGCGAGCCAGCCCGGGGTGATCATGCCGCCGGGCGAGAGGTTGGTGGTCAGGTAGCAGATCAGCGAGAACATCAGGCCCAGGCCGATGCCGATCGCGGCGATCTCGGGGGTGAGGACGGAGGGGATCAACGGGGCTCTCCTGGGCTGTGCCACTGCTGCTGGTCGTCGGCGGAGGGTGCGGGGGGTACTCGGGGCTCGAACAGGCCCCGGGACGGGGGCGGTTCGGCGGGGCCGAGGGGCGGTGGTGCGGCGGGGCCCGGCGCGATCGCGGGCCACTGCTCCCTGGTCCGCTCGGGGTTCCCCTGCCGCGGCTGTTCGGGGAGCGCGGGGCGCGGGTGCGCCTGCCGGCGGCCCTGCTCCCAGGAGGCCGGTTCGCCCTGCGTGTGGTGCTGGTGGGGCTGGTTGTGGTGGGCCGGGTCCTGGTGCGGGTGCGGGTGCGTCCGGGACTGGTGCGGGTGCTGGTGTGTCCGGTCCTGGCGCTGATGCGGCTGGGCCGGGTACGGGTGCTCACCGGTGCGCTGCACCGGGACGGCGGTCGTCTGGGGCGCGTACCGCGTCTCGTACGCCTCCGAATAGGGCTGGTACGGGTCGATGCGCGGGGCGTACAGCTGCATGGTCTCGACGTGCTCGGGCACGCGCGCGGGCGTCTGCCGTGCGCCGGTTCCGTCGTCGGTGCGCCCGCCGCGCTGGTCGTCGGACTCGTCGGGGGTGTCGTCCGCGGGCAGTTCGGCGAGGTGCTCCAGCAGGTGCTCGCCCTGGCCGTGGATGTTGCCGATGGCCACGAGGGAGGAGTCGGAACCGAGCCTGCCGATCAGCTGTCCCATGAACTCCTCGGGGTCGCGGCGGTCGCCGCCGAGGTCGACGGCGCGGTCGCGGTACGCGGCCGGGATCGCGTCGATGGCGCTCTTGGCCGGGTGCCCGATGACGAAGACCTGCTCGGGGTCGAGCTCCGGGATGATCTCGCCCATCTGGCCGTTGCGTTCGACGCGGTCGGGACGGCAGTTGATGACCACGTTGAGCGGCCGGTGGATGGCGCCGAGGTCGAGCAGCTGGTTGATGTTCATCAGCGTCGACTCGGGGTCGTTGGCCGCGAAGACGTTGGCGAAGCGCAGCCGCTTGCCGTCCTCGGTGACATACCGCTCGACGGACAGGACGCCGGGGTCCGGCGGCGCGTCGTACATGCCCTGCAGGGCGGTCTGCCGCTCCACGCCGAGCAGTTCGGCGACGGTGAGCGCGATCGCCACGTTCTCCTTGAAGGTGAACCAGCTGAAACCGCGCAGCTCCTCGTCCGTGACGGAGTCGGGGTCGGCGTAGATCAGCTTGCAGTCGCGGGAGTCGGCCTCCTCCTGGAGGATCGCGAAGCGCTCCTTCTCCGCAGTGATGCAGATGCCGCCCTCCGGCATGGACCGGGACAGCGAGCGGGCCACGTCGTCCAGGGTGGGGCCCATCTCGGCGAGGTGGTCCTCGCGGACGTTGCAGAGCACGCCGATGGTGGAGCGGATCAGCTTGGACTGGTTGATCTCCTGGAGGGCCGGCATGACGGCCATGCACTCGATGACCATGGCGTCCGGGTTATACGCGGCCGCACGCCGGACGATGCCGATCTGCTCGACGACGTTGGCGATGCCGAACTTGCGGTAGACCGGCTCCTCGGTGGCGTCGGGGTGGATGAACCGGGCCGCCGTGCCGGTGGTCTTCGCGACCGTGGTCAGCCCGCCGCCGCGCAGCGCGCCCGCGCACAGACGGGTGATGGACGACTTGCCACGGATGCCGTTGACCAGCACCCGGGTGGGGATGTTGTCCAGGTTGGTGAAGTGCCGCCGCTGCTCGATGACGCCCGCCACCAGCAGGATCACGCAGCACACCAGCAGAACGGTGTAGAGGAAGAGCACCGGTGATCAGTTCCTTACGTGCTGCTCGTGCGGGGCCCCGTGGGAGCTCCGGCGCGGCGTCGACTGCTGTTTGCGCTGTTCCTGGAGCTGCTGGCGGACGAGCTCCAGGGAGCGGGTGACGGCGCCGACCTCGTCGTGGTTGCGCGGGAAGAGGACGGTCTTGCGGTCGCCCTCGGCGAGTGCCTCGGCCTGGCCGGCCAGGACCCGCAGCGGGCGGGCCACCACGATGTGCATCCAGCCCAGGCAGGCGGCCGCCGCCGCGGCGCCCAGCAGCCCGGCGAGCATCGTGCGGTGCTGCACGTCGTACTCCGGGATGGCGAGGCGGTCGGCGGGCTGCCAGCTGACGACGGTCCAGCCGAGGGCCTTGGCCGGGCCGCCGCCGACGAAGGGGGCCGCGGCCGCGATCTGCACGCCGTTCTCGCGGTAGAGGACGCCGGCGGCGTGCGCGGACTTGCCGACCTTCTGGTTGGACGCGGAGACCAGGTCCTTCAGGCGGTCGTCGGGCAGCGACTGGAAGGCGATGTATCCGGTGTTGCCCGCGATGACATGGTTCTTGTCGTCGACGAGGCGCACGACTCCGAGGCCCGGCCGCTTGAGCAGCGAGTTGAGGAAGTCGATGCGGAACTCGCCGACCAGGGCGGCGCCGTCGCGTCCGGGGATCTCCGCGGTGCCGACCACGAGGGGCTTGGTGCCGCCCTGGCCGAGCAGCCGGATCGGGTCGGCGGTGGCGGGCTTGGACCGGACCTCGTGCGGCTTGCCGCCGGACCGGGCGATCACCTCGCCGGAGGTGTCGACGACGTAGAGCGACTGGTAGCGCAGGTGCTGGTTGAGGGTGCGGTCGAGGACCTTGGTCATGTCGGCGGGGGTGGTGCGGTCGCCGATCAGGGTGGCCACGGACTGGAGGTCCGCCTCGCCCTCGTTGAGCGCCCGGCGGACCCGGTCGGTGAGGGTGTCGGTGCGCTCGCGCTGGTCGTTGACGATCTGCTGGGGCACGACGACGGTGCCGTCGGCACGGTTGAGGGCGAGCAGCAGCGGCGCCGACCAGGCGAGCAGCAGGACCGCGCAGACGACGAGGAGACCGCGGCTGCCGATGCGGCGCAGGCCGCGCGGGCGCGGCGCGGGCTCGCCCTGTCCGGAGCTCTCGCCGAGGAGCTGGCGGCGCAGCCGTTCCAGGGCGGTGCCGATGCGGCGGGCCTCGCCGTAACGGGGGACGCTCACCGGGCGGGTGAGGTCGCCGCGGGTGAGGCGGCGCGACTCCAGGAAGAGCCGGATGAGGGGCCGCTGCACCGTGCCGAGCAGGACGGCGACGGCGATGCCGCCGACCAGCAGGAGGGCGCCGCCCGCCACGAGACCGAACAGCGGCGAGGTGGTCCGGGTGGGGTCCTCGGCGACCTTCACCATGGAGACCACGCTGAGACCCAGGTTGGTCGCGGTGGTGGTCTCGCCGGGTTCGGGCGCGGTGAGGGTGGCGTATCCGGCGACGGAGCGGTCACTGAGCCAGCGGCCGCCGAGCAGGCTGCCGCTGACGCCCTGATAGCCGCCGGAGCCGGGCTCCTTCGTGCTCTGGGGGTGCCGGCCGGCCTTCTCCGCGACCTTCTTGGCGAAGGCCTTGAGCTGCTTGTTCGATGCGGCGACCTCCTGGCGCTGGAGGTCGGTGAGCACCTGCTCGGGCTCCGGGATGCCGTCGCTGCTCAGGATCGTTCCGGAGCGGTCCACGACCGCGATGGAGCGGAACTGACCGAGGCTGATGCCGGGGAACTTGAGGCTGTTGGAGGCGACGAGGAGCAGCTGCGGCCTGTCCGGCCACGACAGCAGGGCGAAGGACAGCAGCCGGACCTCACCGTTCTGGAGCCGCACCATGCGGGGCGCGAGCCCGTCCTCGCCGCTGAGCGAGGAGCGGTCGAGGGAGGTCAGCGGGACGGTCTCACCGCGGGTGGCGACGAGCTTGCCCGACTGGATCTCGATGACCGCCGTGCCCATCCACTTCTGGTACGTGTTGCCCAGTTTGTCGAGCACGGTGTCGCCGGAGACCGGGGAGCCGGCGCTGAAGAGGGCCGCGGAGCGGTTGAGGTCGGTCACCGACTCGTCGATGGACGCCCGCAGGGCGATCGCGCCGTCCTCCGCGAAGTGCTGCTGCGACGTCTGGACCGCCTTGGGCAGGGCCGCGTCGTCGACCCGGCCGAGCACGAGAGCGGTGATGCCCGCGAGGGACAGCAGGAGCACCGAGAGGATCGCGATGGGCGGACGTATGCCGCCGAGTAGCGACATGTCGGCTCGGCGGCGGGCACGGTGCTGCCGAGCCGGGGGCGATGGCGCCAACGGAGGGGTCCTCTCAGGCGGTTGTACGGGCGGCGGGACGCATGGAGCGGCCTGCATGCGGGTGCGGGCGGGTGGTGCGGGCGTGACACGGAGACTCAGGTGAGAAAACTGAGACTCCGCGCGTCAGACCGGCGAGGGCGGATCAAAGTTGCACGATTTGAACGTGATCTGCGCTACACGATGTTTCATGCGATCACACACGGGCATGAGCGATCGATTCCGCTTCGGGCGGGTTCAGTCGGCCGCTTCCGGGGATCTCGACGCACGTCCGGCCCGGGTCGCACCCGGTCGCAGATGAAGTGAAATGGACAAAAAGCACACCATGCCGACATCGCGCCCGGCCCGCCGGGGATGCCGGGGGCCGGGCGCGGCTCGGACGTCACGCCGGTACGGTCAGTCCGGCAGCTCCGTGAGCGGCTTCAGGCCGTCCTTGGCGGCGCCACGGTTGAGCATGGTGCCCTCGGTCCGCTCGTAGGCCAGCCGGAGACGGGCCCGCTCCTGGTCCGTCAGGTCGTCGCGCTTGAGCTCGGCGGCCACGTCCAGCAGCCGGTAGTCCTGCACCTGGCCCTTCTTCGGCTCCACCGCGGTCTCGCCGGTGGTGACGTCCGGGTCCGGCGGGATGTCCACGAGGGTCGGCTCGTACCGGGCCTCGACGTCCCACTTGCCGCCGCGCTCGGTGAAGGTGAACCAGCCGATCACACCCTCCTCGGTCAGCCCCGTCGGCACGTCGTGCCGGGCGACCTGGTTGCCGAGGCCGTACGCGATCCACGTGCCGTCGACCTTCTCCATCGGCTGCACCACGTGCGCGTGGTGCCCGATGACCAGGTCGATCCCCGTCTCCCGGGCGAGCTGGCGGGCGAACTTGAGCTGCGGCGTCGAGGGGTTCGGGTGGTGCTCACGCCCCCAGTGGATGGAGAGGATCACGACCTCGGCGCCGGCGGCGCGGGCCCGCTTCTCGGCGGCCTTGATGCGACCCAGGTCGTTCTGGTTGACCAGCCACGGCTTGTCCTTGGGCAGCTCGTGGGCGTTGAAGCCGAAGGCGAAGGAGATCTGCGCGACCTTCACACCCTTGACGTCCATGATCAGCGGGGTGAGCGCGTCCTTCTGGGTGCGGAAGGAGCCCGTGTGCTTCAGACCGACCGAGTCCAGCGTGTCGAGCGTGCGCTTCACTCCCCCGTAGCCGTGGTCGATCGAGTGGTTGGAGGCGGTGGAGCAGGTGTCGTACCCGACGTCCTTGATCGTCCCGGCGATCTGCGGCGGCACGAGGAAGTTGGGGTAGCTCTCGAAGGGGCCGTTCGGCTTGCCGATCACCGGCTCCATGTGGCAGATCCCCAGGTCGGCCTTGCTGATCACCGGCTTGATGCCGGCCATCAGCGGTCCGAAGTCCAGGCCGTGCACGCCCTTGCCGGTCTCCTTGGCGTCCTTCCTGGCCTGGTCGATCAGCTGCGGGTGGATCAGGATGTCTCCGGCCGCGGCCACCGTGAACGAGCGTCCGCCCCCCTTCGACGAATCGCCCGAGTCGCCCCCTCCGACGAGACCGCATCCCGCCAGTGCGGCGACGAGTGCGAGAGGGGTCAGCAATGCGGGCAGGGCGCGGCGGCTACGACGTCTGGTCACCGGGATATCTTGATACAACCATGAAGGCATTCCGGGCCAGAACGATAACGATCGCAACACTTCTCCTGCTCCTCACCGCTCTGGCCGGTTTGGGAACGCTTGTCCTGCGCGGCACCCACGACACCGGCCGGGACGCGGGTTCCGGCCGCCCCGACGGCGACGCACAGAGCGTCGACCTGGCGCACGACATCGCCGGCTACACCGCCCGCTTCACCCCCGACGGCGGCTACCTGCCGCCCTCGCGCACCGAACGGCGACTGGTCGCCGACGGCGTCGCACTGCTTCTCGACGGCCACCGCGACCAGGCCGAACAGCGCCTCGCCGAGGTCGACTTCGGCATCCGCACCCTGGTGGACAGCGCGACCGGGCGACGGTTCGCAGAGGTGTACGACCGCGTCGACCAGGCACCTCACCCGCGCGGCTGGGGCCGCGTCTACGTGGACCTCGACCACCGCGCCCGATGGTCGGTCCAGGTCCCCCACCCGATCGCCGACCACGGCACGGAACAGCTGGGCGTGCGCGTCCTGCGCGGCACGCCGGGCGGTGTCCTGATCGTTGCTGGAGCACATCGCAAATCCGGTGAGGGGGACGCGTCCGACGTGGCGCACCGCCGGGACACCGTGTTCCACGCGGTCTGCGCCGAGCTCGTCCGGCGCGGCTTCCCGGGTGTCCAGCTGCACGGCTTCGCCGACGACTCGGCGCCCGACCACGACGTCGTCGCCTCCACGGGCAAGGGCTCCGAGGGCCGCGCCGACGGCCGCCGGCTCGCCGACGCGCTCCGCGACCGGGGCTTCGCGGTGTGCCGCGCCTGGGTCCGCTCGTGCCCGCTGGAGGGCCACGAGAACGTCCAGGGTCGTACCGCCGCGGACGAGGACGTGCCGTTCCTGCACGTGGAGTTCGCCCGGTCCGTCCGCTCCAGCGACGCGCGGGCCGCCGAGGCCGCGGCCGCCGTTCGCGTCGTCACCGCACGGTGGGACGCCACCTTCGGCGTGCGACGCTGAGTCCATGGACGACGACCACGACGGCCCCCTCCTCGTCATCGTCGACGGCGCCAACGTCGTCGGCTCCGTGCCCGACGGCTGGTGGCGCGACCGCCGCGGTGCCGCGGAGCGGCTGCGCGACCGGCTGGCCCGGGACGGACTGCCCGGGCACGGCGGGCCCGTGGAGCTGGTCCTCGTCGTCGAGGGCGCCGCGAGGGGCGTGGAGTCCGTCCCCGGCGTCCGGGTGGTGGCCGCGACGGGCAGCGGCGACGACGCCGTCGTCGGCCTCGTGGCCGGGGCCGCGGGCCGCACCTGCCTCGTCGTCACCGCCGACCGCGAACTGCGCGGCCGGGTCACCGCCCTCGGCGCCGACACGACGGGCCCGCGCGCCGTACGCCCGGACTGACGGCGTGCTCCCGCGGCCTGTCCGGCGCCGGAGCAGGGGCCGCCGGGCCCCGCGGCGCGCCCGGCTCCCTCACCGCGACCCCCTCTCCCGCACGTACAGCACCGCCCCGTCCACCTCCCCCGCCACCTCGTACTCCGCGGTGAGCAGCCGGCGCAGGGACGGGATCCGTTCCGGGGCGTAGGGCGCGGCTCGCGAGTCGTCGACGACGAGGACCGGCGGGTTCGCGCTCATCTCCTCCCGGAAGACGGGCCAGGAGCCCTCGACGCCGTACTTCTCGCCCACCTGGGGCCCGTTGCGACCGCCGCTGTAGTTGGTCAGGAGGCCGGCGGTCAGATAGCGGCTGGCGGGCGTCCGGTCGGCCAGCCAGTACGTCTCCGGGTGTATCCCCCAGACCAGGACCCGGTCACCGGGCGCCGTGCGGCGGGCCACCGCGTCCGCGAGCCGGGTGGCGTGCGCGAGGTCGGACCGGGGCGCCAGCAGCCCCCAGGCCAGGAACGCCGCGCAGCAGCAGGCAGAGGTGACCAGCGCCGTCACCAGCCGCTCCCGGGGCAGGATCTGCAGCGCCGCGGTCGCCAGCAGGGCCAGCGGCGGGATGAGTTGCAGGTAGTAGTGGCCGAAGAAGTGGAAGCCCAGCAGGACGGCGACCGCGGAGGAGGCGAACCACAGCCACAGGTCCACGGCCCCCGTACGGGCGACGCGCAGGACCCGGACGACCGGCGGGACGAGACCGGCGCAGGCCGCTGTCAGAATGGCCGTGTTGACCAGCCCGCGCGCCAGGACGTGCAGCTCGGAGCCGGTGAAGGAGGCGTACGCGGCAGAGCCGGTGACGGTCCAGAAGGCGAAGCCCGCCGGGTCGGTGGCAAGGGCGGCGCACAGCACCGGCACGACGATTCCGGCGAGGAGCCGCAGCAGCCCGCCGCGCGTCGCGCCCTGCCGGTGCAGCAGCCACAGCACGGGCAGCAGCACCGCCCCGCCGGTCTGCTTCGTCAGCAGGGCGCAGGCCACGGCCAGCCCGGCCGTGCCCCAGCGGCGGCGGTCGGCGCTCCACATCGCGGCTGCCGTGCACGGCAGTATGAACACCTCGAAGGTGGCGGCCTGCGCGTCCTCGGGGTTGAGCCCGACGGAGACCAGCAGATGGAGCACCCCGGCCGTGCGTCCCGCGCCGTCACCCCAGCGGCGCCTGGCCAGCGAGGCCAGCAGGACCGCGGTGAGCAGCTGGGCGAGCAGGGCCAGGACGCGGACGGATGTGAGGGACCCGGAACCGTGCACCGCGAACGCCCCCTCGTAGAGCCAGGGCACGAACGGCGGCTTGCGGTCCACGACGGTCTCGTACAGGTCTCCCCCGTCGGCCAGCATCCGCGCCTGCACGGCGAGGTACCCCTCGTCGGGGTTCCACAGGGGCCGGGCGAAGGAGGGCACCCGGGTGACACAGGCCAGCACCGCGAGCAGCGGCAGCAGCCGCGTCCAGTACGCCGTCCGTACGACTGCGGACCGTGGCGGGGCGAGCGGCGCGGCGAGCATGGGAAGCACGCTATCCGGCCCCGCAGTCCGTACCGAAGCGGGACATACGGGGCCGGGGTGATCGAGCCGTTGACGACCGATCGTCCACCTAGAGCTGCTTGCCTCCCGGGCCCTCGCCGGTGACCTGCTCGAGCGTCGTCTCCTCGTGCCGTCCGAGGCGGCTGTGCGACCGGCCGTAGAGGAAGTACACGAACGCGCCGATCACCATCCAGATCGCGAATCGCAGCCAGGTCTCGGTGGGCAGGTTCACCATCAGCCACAGCGTGGCGCAGACGGACACGATGGGCAGGACCGGCACCCACGGGGTGCGGAAGGAGCGCGGCAGGTCGGGGCGGGTGCGGCGGAGGATGATCACGCCGATCGCGACGACGACGAAGGCGAACAGGGTGCCGATGTTCACGAGCTCGGCGAGTTCGCTGAGGCTGGTGAAGCCCGCGACGATCGCGATGATCACGCCGAGCAGGATGGTCGGCCGGTGCGGGGTCTTGAAGCGCGGGTGGACGCGGGAGAAGAAGCGGGGCAGCAGGCCGTCGCGGCTCATCGCGAAGAAGACGCGCGTCTGGCCGAGCAGCAGGATCATGCAGACCGTCGTCAGACCGACGGCGGCGCCGAAGCTGATGACGCCCGAGAACCAGGGGTGCCCGGTGGCCTTGAAGGCGTCGGCGAGCGGGGCGTCCACCGACAGCTTGCTGTAGTGCTGCATGCCGGTGACGACGATGGCCACGGCCACGTACAGGGTGGTGCAGACGAACAGGGAGCCGAGGATGCCGCGCGGCATGTCGCGCTGCGGGTTCTTGGTCTCCTCGGCGGCGGTGGCCACGACGTCGAAGCCGATGAAGGCGAAGAAGACCACGGAGGCGGCGGTGAAGATGCCCATCACGCCGAAGTTGGAGGGTGCCCAGCCGAACATCAGCTGGATGAGGGGTGCCTTGAGGCTGCCGCCCGCCTCCACGGCCTGCGACTTCGGGATGAAGGGGCTGTAGTTGTCGCCGTTGATGAAGAAGGCACCCGCGACGATGACGATGAGGACGACGGTCACCTTGATGGCCACGACGACCTCGGTGACCCGCGCGGAGAGCTTCATGCCGAGGACGAGGATGCAGGTGAGGACGAGCACCAGCGCCGCGGCGAGGATGTCGAACCCGAATCCGTGCGCACCGTCCCGGCCCCCCAGCGAGTCCGGCATGTGCCAGCCCGCGTTGTCCATCAGTGAGCGGATGTAGCCCGCCCAGCCGACGGCGACCACCGCCGTGCCGAGCGCGAACTCCAGGACCAGGTCCCAGCCGATGATCCACGCGGGAAGCTCGCCGAGCGAGGCGTACGAGAAGGTGTACGCGGATCCGGCGACCGGGAGCGTGGAGGCGAACTCCGCGTAGCAGAGCGCGGCGAGTGCGCAGACGATGCCGGCCACGACGAAGGCCAGGGAGACCGCGGGGCCCGCGTTCTGCTTGGCGACCTTGCCGGTGAGGACGAAGATGCCGGTGCCGATGATGACACCGACGCCGAAGACGGTGAGATCCAGAGCGGACAGCGACTTCTTGAGTGCGTGCTCCGGCTCCTCAGTGTCCAAGATCGATTGTTCGACCTTCTTCGTCCTGAAGAGGGTGCTGCTCACGGGCGTACCTCCACGCTTGACGTCCTCGAAATGATCGAGGGGGCGTGGTAGCCGCTTGCCCCGGCCGGGAGAGAATCACGCAAATGGGCCGGTTTCACCACCCCTTCAGGGTGCTGAAACCGGCCCTTTGGACCTGTGGCCTTCCGGTCAGTCGCGCGCGGGCTCCACGGAGTCCACGGCGTGCGCCGCCGTGCGCTCGAACCGGCCGTCGAGCTTGGCGACCAGTCCGGTGACCTGGCGGGCGATGTCGGGCGCGGTCAGCCCGATCTCCGCCAGGACCTCCCCCCGCGAGGCGTGGTCGAGGAAGCGCGGCGGGATACCGAAGTCGCGCAGCGGGACGTCGACGCCCGCGTCGCGCAGGGCCTGCGCGACCGCCGAGCCCACGCCTCCGACACGGGAGTTGTCCTCCACGGTGACGACCACGCGGTGCTGCTCGGCGAGCGGGGCCATGGCCTCGTCGACGGGCTTGACCCAGCGCGGGTCGACGACGGTGGTGGAGATGCCCTGCTTGTCGAGGAGGTTCGCGATCTCCAGGCACATCGGTGCGAGCGCGCCGACGGAGACGAGCAGCACGTCGGGGGTGTCGGTGCCGGGCGCCCGCAGGACGTCCATGCCGCCGATCCGGCCCACGGCGGGCACGGCGGGGCCGACCGCTCCCTTGGAGAAGCGGACCACGGTCGGCGCGTCGGTGACCTCGACGGCCTCCCGGAGCTGGGCGCGGACCTGGTCGGCGTCGCGCGGTGCCGCCAGCCTGAGGCCCGGGACGACCTGGAGGATCGACATGTCCCACATGCCGTTGTGCGACGCACCGTCGGTGCCGGTGACGCCCGCGCGGTCCAGGACGAAGGTGACGCCGCACTTGTGCAGGGCGACGTCCATCAGCACCTGGTCGAAGGCGCGGTTGAGGAAGGTGGCGTAGACGGCGAAGACGGGGTGCAGTCCGCCGGTGGCGAGGCCGGCCGCGGAGACCGCGGCGTGCTGCTCGGCGATGCCGACGTCGTACACGCGCTTCGGGAAGGCCTTGGCGAACTTGTCGAGGCCGACCGGCTGGAGCATCGCGGCCGTGATGGCGACGATGTCCTCGCGCTCCTTGCCGAGCCGGACCATCTCCTCACCGAAGACGGACGTCCAGTCGGCGCCGGAGGACGCGATCGGCAGGCCCGTGTCGGGGTGGATCTTGCCGACGGCGTGGAAACGGTCGGCCTCGTCCTGGAGGGCGGGCTGGTAGCCGCGGCCCTTCTCGGTGAGGCAGTGCACGATGACCGGGCCGCCGAAGCGCTTGGCGCGGGCCAGCGCGGACTCCAGGGCCTCGATGTCGTGGCCGTCGATCGGGCCGACGTACTTCAGGCCGAGGTCCTCGAACATGCCCTGCGGGGCGATGAAGTCCTTGAGGCCCTTCTTGGCGCCGTGCAGGGTCTCGTAGAGCGGCCGGCCGACGACCGGGGTGCGCTCCAGGAGGTCCTTGCCGCGGGCCAGGAAGCGCTCGTAGCCGTCGGTGGTACGCAGGGTCGCCAGGTGGTTGGCGAGGCCGCCGATGGTCGGGGCGTACGAGCGCTCGTTGTCGTTGACGACGATGACCAGCGGGCGGTCCTTGGCGTCGGCGATGTTGTTGAGCGCCTCCCAGGCCATGCCGCCGGTGAGGGCGCCGTCGCCGATGACGGCGACGACATGGGCGTCCTTGCGGAGCACCTCGTTCGCCTTGGCCAGGCCGTCGGCCCAGCCGAGGACCGTGGAGGCGTGCGAGTTCTCGATGACGTCGTGCTCGGACTCGGCCTGCGAGGGGTAGCCGGACAGGCCGCCCTTCATCTTCAGCCGGGAGAAGTCCTGGCGGCCGGTGAGGAGCTTGTGGACGTAGGACTGGTGGCCCGTGTCCCACAGCACCTTGTCCTTCGGCGACTCGAAGACGCGGTGCAGGGCGATGGTGAGCTCCACGACACCGAGGTTGGGGCCGAGGTGGCCGCCGGTCTTGGAGACCGCGTCGACGAGGAAGGTCCTGATCTCGCCGGCCAGCTGGTCCAGCTGCTCCAGGCTGAGCCGGTCCAGATCGCGCGGTCCCCTGATGCGGGTCAGCAGCGGCACCCGTGCCTCCTTGCAGTAGAGCTGTTCGAGCTTTGCCGGGCCTGTCGAGTCTAATGTTCCGTCTTTGGCGCCCGTGCCCGGCCTCCACGTTGTACGTCACGCGTTCGGCCGTAAAACGTCCGTACACGCGTTCTCTTCGCCGTGATGCCGCCGGCCCCGCACGCGGACGTGGAAGTGCCCGGTACCGCCGTTGGTACCGGGCACTCCGTGCGGGGCCAGAAGGGCCGGACGCGCTAGGCGCGGCCTGCCGTCTTCTGGGTCTTGCGGGTGACCGCGTCGATGACGACGGTGGCGAGGAGCACACCACCGGTGATCATGTACTGGACCGGCGAGGCGATGCCCTCGAGGGCGAGGCCGTACTGGATCGAGACGATGACCAGAACACCGAGCAGGGCGTTCCAGGTGCGGCCACGGCCACCGAAGAGGCTGGTGCCACCGATGACGGCCGCCGCGATGGCGTTCATCAGCAGGTCGCCGGCGCCGGCGCCCTGGTTGGCGGAGGCGATCTTCGAGGCGATGAACAGACCGCCGATCGCGGCGAAGGTACCGGAGATCGCGAAGACCGAGATCCGGACCATCTCCACGTTGATACCGGCACGGCGGGAGGCCTCGACGCTGCCACCGAGCGCGAAGATCTTCCGGCCGTACGAGGTGCGGCGCAGCACGAAGTCCGTGAGCAGCAGCACCGCGATGAAGATCACCACGGCCAGCGGCAGGCCCTTGTACTGGTTGTACATGATCGCCACGGCGAAGGAGACGATCGCGAGCAGCGCGGTGCGCGCGATGGTCTCGCTCAGCGGCGCGGACGGCACACCGGCGGCCTCACGACGACGGTTGCCGAAGTAGGAGTTGAGGAAGTACACACCCGTCACGACGACGGCGAGCGCGTAGGCGGCCGCCACATCCGTGAAGTAGTAGCTGGTCAGCTTGGCGACCACGCCCTCGCTGTCCAGGTTGATGGTGCCGTTGCTGCCCAGGATCTGCAGCATGAAGCCGTTCCAGAACAGCAGACCGGCCAGGGTGACGGCGAACGCCGGGACACCGATGCGGGCGAAGACGAAACCGTGGATCGCACCGGCGACCGTGCCGGTCAGGATGGCCAGCACGAAGGCCAGCCACTCGTTCATCCCGTGTGTGACGTTCAGCACCGCGAAGGCGGCGCCCGCGACACCGGAGACGGAACCGACCGACAGGTCGATCTCGCCGAGCAGCAGCACGAAGACGATACCGACGGCGATCATGCCCGTGCCGACCATGGCCACGGAGATGTCGGAGAGGTTGCCCGCGGTGAGGAAGTTCGAGTTCAGGCTCGCGAAGATCGCCCAGATGATGATCAGACCGACGACGACCGGGAGGGAACCCAGGTCACCGGCCTTCATCTTGCGCTTGAACTCGGAGACGTAGCCGGCGAGGCCCTGCTCGCGGACCAGCAGTCGCGGGTCGACCGCGGTGACCGCCTTGGCGGCAGCCTCGGGGTTCTCCACGACGTGGTCCTCAGGGGTCGCGGAGGTCTTGTCGATGCTCACTTCTGAGCCTCCCCATTGCTGCGCGCCGCACGACGGGTCACGGCGTTCTCCGTGGCGCCCGTGATGGCGGAGATGATCTCTTCCTGGGAGGTCGACTTGACCTCGAAGACGCCGTTGTTGCGCCCGAGGCGCAGGACGGCGACCTTGTCGGCCACGGCCTTCACGTCAGCCATGTTGTGGCTGATCAGGATCACCGCGTGGCCGCGCTCGCGCAGCCGCTCGACCAGGTCGAGGACCTGAGCGGTCTGCTCGACGCCGAGGGCGGCGGTGGGCTCGTCGAGGATGACGAGCTTGGGCTCACCGAGCATCGAACGGGCGATCGCCACGGTCTGGCGCTGACCGCCGGAGAGCGAGGCGATCGGGATGCGGACGCTGGGGATGCGGATGGACAGCGTGTCCAGCAGCTCGCGGGAGCGGCGCTCCATCTCGACCTCGTCCAGGACACCGCGCTTCTTCAGCTCGCGGCCCAGGTAGAGGTTGCCGACGACGTCGATGTTGTCGCACAGCGCGAGGTCCTGGTAGACGGTCGCGATGCCCAGCGCCTGCGCGTCGTGCGGCCGGTTGATCTGGACGGTCTTGCCGTCCCACTCGATGGCGCCCTCATCGATGGGGTGCACGCCGGCGATCGTCTTGACCAGCGTGGACTTTCCGGCGCCGTTGTCGCCCACCAGGGCGACCACTTCACCGGCGTGGACCTCAAGCTCTACGTCGGTGAGCGCCTGGACGGCACCGAACCGCTTGGAGACCCCGCGCAACGCCAGCACAGGCGTAGCGGACACGTGAACCATCTCCTTCGCCGCCTGACCCGGCGGGAGGTTGTGCAGAAGTTTTGGAGGGGGGTGTTCCGTCCGGCGCCCCGCTTAGCTTTGCGGGGCTGATGATGCGGGGCGCCGGAGGGGCTTCGTCACGCAAGTCCCGATCCGGAATTCAAGAGTGAATTCCATTGATTGGAAAGGGACTTGCGGGAGATTACTTCAGACCGATCTTGTCGCAGGCCGCCTTGTAGGCGGAGGTGCAGATGTCGTCGATCGTGTAGACGCCGTCCTTGACGACGGTGTCCTTGATGTTGTCCTTGGTCAGCGAGGTGACGGCGACCAGGACCGACGGGACACCCTTGGTGGTCGGGCTGTCGACCTTGTCCTTGGCGACGGAGTCGAGCGACTTGCCCTGGGCGAGCGCGACAGCCATCTCGGCGGCGGCGTCGGCCTCGGGGGCGTACGGCTTGTAGACGCTCATGTACTGCTCACCGGCGACGATGCGCTGCACACCCGCGAGCTCCGCGTCCTGGCCGGTGACCGGGACCTTCAGGCCCTTGGCCTTGAGGGCGGTGATGATACCGCCGGCCATGCCGTCGTTGGCGGAGTAGACGCCGATGATGTTCTTCTTGCCGAGAGCCGAGATGGCGCCCTCCATGTTGGAGTTGGCGTTCTCCGGCTTCCACTCCTTGGTGTCGTACTCCTTGCCGACGTTCACCTTGCCGTCGAGCACCTCGTGGGCGCCGGCCTTGAACTGAGCGGCGTTCGGGTCGGTGACCGACCCGTTCATCATGACGATCTTGCCGTCCTTGGCCTTGGAGCCAAGAGCCTTCAGGAGGGCCTCGCCCTGCGTCTTGCCGACGGTCTTGTTGTCGAACGACGTGTAGCCGTCGATCGGGCCCTGCGCGAGGCGGTCGTAGGCCACGACCGGGATGCCGGCGTCCTTGGCCTTCTGGACCGAGTTCTTGATGGCGGCAGCGTCCACAGCGTCGACGATCAGCACGTCCACCTTGTTGGTGATCATGGTGTCGACCTGCTGGTTCTGCGTGCTGGCGTCCTGCTTGGCGTTGGCGTAGACGACCTCGCCCTTGTCGTTCGTGAGCTCCTTGATCTTCTTCGTGATCAGGGGCTTGTCGAACTTCTCGTAGCGAGCGGTCTGGTTCTCCGGAAGGAGCAGACCGACCTTGATCGCGTCGCCCTTCTTGGCAGAGCTGGAGCTGTCGCTCTTGTCGCCGGACTCCTTGGCACTGCCACAGGCGGCCAGCGAGACGGCCATCGCACCAGCGGCAACGGCAACGGCGGCACGACGCATACGCGTGTTCACTTCAGAAACCTCCCTGACGAGGCCGCGTCGTTGCGGCCGAGGTGGCTGGAAGTCAACTCGGCCACACGTGCGACGTCAAGAAGTAAATACTTAACGAGATGGCAACGGTGCCATGCGTTCTCTAAGTGAAGGCAGGGGCAGCCGCAGACAGCGAGCCGTCCAAAAGGGTCGAATCGCCCATCTCGCTGAGCGCGAGAGCGAGTGCCCCGAGGACCTCCGCACGGCCTCCAAGCGCCCCTGGAAGCACCGAGAGTTGACGTGCGGCGCTGGGGATCGCATAGCGCCCGACCGACTCCCTGATGGGCCCCAGAACCAGCTCCCCGGCCTCCGCGAGATCGCCGCCGAGGACCACCCGGCTCGGGTTCAGCAAATTGCAGAGATTCGCGACTCCACTGCCGATGTGACGACCGACGTCGGCGATCACCCGACGACAGCCCGGATCACCGTCCCGCGCCAGCCGGACGACACCCTCCATCGTCAGGTCCGTACCGTGACTGGACTGGAGCAGCGGCAGCACGTAACGCGCGGCCGCAAAGGTCTCCAGGCAGCCTCGGTTGCCGCAGCGACAGACGGGGCCGGATTCATCAAGAGTAATATGCCCGATTTCCCCGGCCGTGCCGCCGGGGCCGCGGTAGATCTTGCCGTTGATCACCAGCCCGGCGCCCACACCGCTCGCGACCTTGATGTACGCCAGATCCTTGGCGCCCCGGCCGCTGCCCCAGACCATCTCGCCGAGCGCGCCCAGGTTGGCGTCGTTGTCCACGTGCACCGGCACGCCGAGCCGCCCCCGCAGCTCCTCGGCGGGCTTCGCACCGGTCCAGCCGGGCAGGATGGCGGTGGAACCCAGGGTCCCCGACTCCACGTCGATCGGACCCGGCACGCCGAGCCCCACGCCCGCGATCTTGGAGCGGTCGACGCCGGTGGCCGCGATCAGGCGGCTGACCAGCTCTTCCGCCCGGTCGAAGCCCTGCGCGGCGGAGGCGTCCACGTCGAGCGGCTCGGACTCCTCGGCGAGCACCTGGTGGGCGAGGTTCCCGACCGCGACGCGCAAATGCGTGTGACCGAAGTCGACGCCGATGACGATGCCGGCGTCGCCGCTCAGGGACACGCTGCGGGCCCTGCGGCCGCCCGCCGACGTGGGAGTGACCTCGACGGTCCCCCCGTCCTTGAGTTCACGGACGATATTGGACACGGTCGCGGCGGACAGGCCTGTCGTCCTCGCGATCTCCGCCTGCGTGAGCGAACCGGCAAGGCGCACCGCACGTACGACGCGCTCGAGATTGGCTCGGTGCAGCGACGACTGCGACCCCGGAGTCTCCATTGACTCTCCACCCTTAGCCCCTGGCTCGCGTCACACCGGGTGACTGAGCCTTGTACAAGTTATGAACCCCAAACTCCGCTGGATGCACCTGTGGCGTCAAGCCCTTGACAGAAATCGGTTCCATCCGCCGTACACAGGGGTGGGGGGGGGGGGGGGGGGGGGGGGGGGGGGGCCCCCCCCCGCCGCCCCGGGGGGGGGGGGGGGGGGGGGCCCCCGCCCCCCCCC